>CAYMFM010000004.1:0-130303 GCA_964389685.1 uncultured Rikenellaceae bacterium | reverse complement strand
CAGAAGATTACCCGGTACCCGATGGCACACCATTAACGGAAGGATACATTGCCCTGCAGGCAGAGAGTCATCCTACTGATTTCCGGAAGATCGAACTGCTGGATCTCAGTAAAAAATGAAAAAAACTGAGGATCCAAGAGTACTGGGTAAAGGTGATCAGTTCGATACAATGCCCTATTTCAAAAAAGGATCCTTCCATCTTGTACCGGAGAGTATTTTGTTACTTCTCGAATAAGTCACCAGGAAATTGCCATACCGTATATTCGATATACATTTTTATCCTGCAATTCATTGATTATGCAGTGAAAAATCATTAGTTTTAAAACAAAAGGAAAGAACCAATAACCATTAAAACAAACAGCATGAAAAAAGAACTCAGTCGCCGGTCATTTCTTAAGATCTCCGCCCTGTCAGGAGCCATGCTGGGCATTTCCGGGATTGGATGCAAACCAGAGAAACAACCCGGAGTAGAAGAGATCCTGGAAAATATCAGTAAGAATGTTCCGGGAAAAGGTACATCTGTAATTGGATTGACAGTACCACCCATTTCCCAGGTAAAAGTCGGAATCATTGGATTGGGAAACCGGGGATTTGGAATGACAGGGCTCGTGAATGCTCTCTGCCCGGATAAAGCCATCATCACTGCCATATGTGATATCCAGCAGGATAAAGTTGACCGTACCTTCGAGTTTCTGAAAAAGGGAGGGCAAAATCCTGCTCTGTATGGAGGCACTGAGGATGCCTGGAAAGAGATGGTGGCAAGGGATGATATTGACCTGGTCTTGATATTCACACACTGGGATCTTCATGCTCCCATGGCCGTTGAATCCATGCAACGTGGAAAACATGTGGCTGTTGAAGTGCCTGCTTCATACACGGTGGAAGGTTGCTGGCAACTGGTAAACACAGCAGAAGAGACACAGAAAAATTGCATGATGCTCGAAAATGTATGTTATGGAGCCGAGGAGCTCTGGATATTGAATATGGTCAAAAACGGAGTGTTTGGCACATTGACCTATGCCGAAGCAGCCTATATACACAACCTGCGGACGGGTTACCTCTTCAGTGATGCTTATTTCAACAAATGGAGGATCAGGCACCATGTAGACAGGGATGGTAACCTTTACACGACACATGGATTAGGACCGGTAGCCCAGTATATGGACATCGACCGGGGTGACCGGTTCGAACACATGGTATCGATGAGTTCCCTGCAGGCATCCCTGTCAGAGCACTCTAAAACCGTAGATCCCGATAACGAGTTTTACAACCGTACGAATTTCAAGCACGGTGACATGAACAGCAGCCTGATAAAAACCTCACTGGGCAGATCCATTCTGGTCCAGCACGATGTAGTTACACCAAGACCCTACAGCCGGATTAATGCCCTGGCCGGGACACATGCCTTCCACGAAGGTTATCCCAGCCGTCTTTCCATTGAAGGGAAGGGCCACGGATGGCTTCCGGATGAAGAATATAAAGAGTACCGCAACAAATACCAGCACCCGATCTGGGAAAGCCTGAAAGAACCGATAGAAAGGTATGGTGGACATGGCGGGATGGATTTTGTAGAGATCTACCGGTTGATCGATAACCTGAACAGGGGTCTTCCCCTTGATATGGATGTTTATGATGGAGCCTCCTGGAGTGTAGTGGGACCCCTCTCAGAAATATCGGTTGAATTGGGATCCGTTCCGGTAAAATTTCCCGACTTTACCCGGGGAGAATGGACGAAAGAGAGAAAGCTGGGTATCCTGGAACATGCATAAAAAACTCTACACCTACACGTTTGTTGCCGCCCTTGGAGGGTTATTGTTTGGCTTTGATACCGCTGTGATCAACGGGGCTATGCCCTTCTTTACCGATTATTTCCATTTAACAGAAGCCATGCAGGGTTGGGCTGTCAGTTCAGCCCTGATTGGTTGTATTATCGGGGCCCTGTTTATCGGGAAACCCGGGGATGTTTTCGGCAGAAGAAGGATGCTTCGTTTCCTGGCATTGCTGTTCCTGGTTTCTGCACTCGGTACGGGATTGGCACCAAACCTCAACTGGTTTGTCTTTTTCCGCTTTATCGGTGGCCTGGCAGTGGGCGGATCCTCCGTTCTGTCTCCGATGTATATTTCCGAGATCGCCCCTCCCCTGTTCAGGGGCAGGTTAACCGTTACCTTCCAGCTGGCGATCGTCATCGGGATACTGGTTGCTTTTTTTTCCGACTATCTCCTGCTGAACACCGGGGCAAACAACTGGCGGTGGATGTTCATCGTGGAAGGATTACCTGCCATTGTATTTTTTGCTCTTCTGTTCATGGTTAGTAAAAGCCCGCGGTGGCTGGTTAAGAACGGTAATCTGGAGAGTGCCCGTCAGGTTATCATGGAAGTCAATCCGGAGGCCGATGCGAAAATTGTCCTGGAAGAGATCAAACAATCCATTGATAAAGAGATTATTTCAAGAAGCATGTACCTGTTCAAAAAGCCCTTTTTAAAGCTGGTGATCATCGGAATAATGATCGGTTTCTTTAATCAGTTCACGGGGATAAATATCATTATGTATTATGCTACCGATATTTTCCGTTCAGTAGGATTCTCCACCGATTCTGCCATTGGACAAACCGTTATCATCGGTTTCACCAACCTGGTTTTTACCCTTGTCGCCATGAAGGTTATCGATCAATTCGGACGCAAAAACCTTCTCCTTGTGGGCTCCCTGGGAATGACCGTTTTCCTGGGATTGTTTGCCTGGGCTTATATCTCCGGAGCACTCGAAAGTTTTATTCTGCTAATCTTCCTCATTGGCTTCATTACTTTCTTTGCTTCCTCGCAGGGTGCCGTCATCTGGGTATTGCTGTCTGAGATGTTTCCTAACAACATTCGCGCCAGGGGAACCGCTATCGGATCCTTTTCACACTGGTTTTTCAATGGACTGACTTCATTCCTTTTCCCTGTCGTTGTCGGAGCTTTCAGCAGCGGTAAGGGAATTGGCTATATTTTCGGATTCTATGCGATCGTTACCTTTCTCAGTTTCTTTTATTTTAAAAAGTACCTGGTAGAAACCAAAGGGAAATCCCTTGAGGAGCTTGAAAAAGTAACCGTAAAAAGATAAAACCGGATAACATGACACCCCCTGAGAAACTATTACCCGGGTCGTTCAGCAGATCGACCCTTCTCTTTATTCTTATCATAACCCTTATTAACACTGGAATAAGATGCCAGGAAACATACAGATCCTTTGAACTCCGGTATTTTTCAAACCATCCTGCTGCAAATGGGGTTACCGATTTTCGTGGTGAAACAGAACGGTTTGACACAGAAGAAAGGATTGATTTTCTGAAAGCATATGGAGAGGTTGCGAAAAATTATTTCAGAGATCCTTTACTGAACAAAATGGTTATTAGCCAGGCTGAAGTAGAAGATTTTTTGAAAAAGCTAAAACCTCAACCACAACCTGCGACCCGCATCCGCCTGAATATGGGTACGTGGAAATGCCTTGGCTACAAACCCGGTCAGAAAATAGAGGACTCATTACAGATCGATCGGTGGAAGCAAATAAGCGGTATTGAAATAGACCATTCATCATTGCGGTTCAGGGATGAAGAGACGGTATTCAGCAAACCAATACCTGAACAAACCTGGCGTTTTTTCGTCCGGTGGGATATGGAAATTCCTGCATCCGGCAAGGAGTTCACCTTTTCACTGATGAACCAGAAAGTTCCTCTGGCAACAATCGGTGTGAACCAGAGCGGCCGCTTCTATTATCTATCCGCTGAGGGAACGGAAACATTGCAGAAATGCCAGCCCGGGCTCATGTACAGTATAAAAATCGAGGCAGACCTGGTTTATCAGCGATATAATGTGTATATCAATGACTCCCTGCTTGGAGATTTTGTTTCTCTGCAGGGTGGATCGGTAAAAACAGTGGATCATTTTTTATTTGAAGGGAACAGGGGCATCGTACTGGATAATATCCGGGCTGTCGGTTATAAACCGTCAGGAAACATCAGGGCTCCTTACGAGATCAACACCTTCCTGGATGAGAATTTTGAGTGTAAACTTTCCCTGGAAGGCTGGAAATACCGGGAATATGACGATAGTGCCTGGGAAGAAACAACCCTTCCCAGAGTACATGGTGGAGAGCGGTTTGCAGGCGAAGACCTCTATTTCAGGAAAACCATTGTGCCCGGTGATTTTAAGCAGGCAATTCTCCGTATCGAGACCATCGATCCGGGTGGTGAGATCTGGATTAACGGGGAAATAGCAGCAGTCTTATCCAACCGTCATCCCGTAAAGCTGGATATTTCCCGTTTTCTTGAAAAAAACAGGACCAACCTGATTGCTGTGAAGGTTCGATCCCATAAACTTGAATTTCCCATGCTCCATGCCCCCACCGATCATAACATAGGCTGGTTTATGGGCAGGGTAATCCTTGACCTTACCAGCAACAGTTATATCGATGATATCCTGGTGAATACAACAGCTATAGATGGAGCGGCAACCATGCGGCACCGCATAACTGTCGAAAATGAGGGTATAAATCCCCTGGAAGGGAAGCTCCGTATTAGGTATTACCACTGGTATCCGGATGAAACAGCGGGGGTTGTTGCAGAAGCAGAGTTCCCCGTTGCAATAAAACCAACCAGCAGGGTTGTTTTCGACAAAATAATGGAAATTGAAAATCCCCGGTTATGGACAGCCGATCATCCTCATCTCTATAAAATCGTTGTATCACTGGAAGAGGATAACGGCTTGGTGATTGACGATGATGTAATCACAACAGGAATACGGACCATCAGTCAGGAGGGTGGTACGTTCAGGATCAATGGCAAACCCGAAATGCTAAACGGAGCCCAGATCATGGGATACAGGATGCCAGCCGATAAGCTGGTAATGTGGAACCGCTGTCCCACGGATGAATGGGTGGCAAAAGAACTCCTGATGATAAAGAAGATGAATGGAAACCTGTTGCGTATTCACGTGCATGCAGAGACCAACATGTCGGATGGTATCAACGATCCCCGTTATGCCGAAATGGCTGATCAGCTTGGAATGATGATTATCTGGTCCACTTCAGCATGGATCCGTAACGGCGGATGGTGGAATGTTGATTTTGAAGGGTATCCAAAATACATGAAACAGGTATACAACCATCCAAGCATTGTCATGTGGGAGGTGACCAATCATCCTTACGCAGCCAAACCGTACACCATTGAAGAATCCAATTCCTTCTATCGCAAGGCATATCAAACCATCTTTCCGGTCGATCAAAGCCGGTTGATCTCCCCCGCTTCTGAAAACATTTTGACGAGGTTCGGCAATGATGCCGGTACCATCGATATCGATGGAAATACCATTCGTGCTATCCCGGAATATACGGCTTCCATGGTCACCAGGGGGAACCAGGATTCCTATACGGGCTATGGCAAGACCTGGGATTTGTTGCGAAAGATACCATCTGCCTATCATCAGGATTTTCTAAACAGCCCTGAAAGGGCATATTTTAATTTTGAACATGAAGAATCTACAAGCCAGCCAAACTGGTCTTTAATGAAAGGGAAACCATGGTATAAGATCCCATCCTACGAGTGGGATTACGACAAAGGAAGCATCGGTCGCAGGCTTGATTATGATGAATGGCTTGAGAGTCAAGCCTGGCAGGCATTCAGTGCGTGGGAGTCCATGAAAAAACAGCGGTTGTGTGATTATGATGGATTTTCCTGGTGTTGTCTTCATGGAGGTCCCAACATGGGAACCTACCGCAAACCCCTCATCGATTGCCTGGGTCATGCAAAACTGGCCTATTATGTAAACCAAATGATCTTTCAACAAGTAGTGGCAGGCAGTAATAATGTCGATGTGGTGTATGGTCCTGTAGACTCCATACAACCGGTCATTATAAACCTGGGAGAAGGAAAAACAGTAGATCTCCAAATCCGGATACTGGACATGAGTAAACGGTTGGTATTTGAAAAGAAAGTTACGGATATTGTACTTCCGGCAGGCAGAACCGTAACACATTTACCTGCCATTCAACCGGCTTTCCCTAAGGAAGGGTATTATATCGTCGAATACACCACCCGTGTAACTACTGACCCTGAATAATGTTGTTTCCGATGAAAAAGCATTTCACTCTTCTTTATGCAATGGCATTTTACCTGTTAACTTCCCCGGTAAACTCCCAAACGGCAAATATTATAGAAGAGCCGGTCTCTCTCCCAACCTATCCGTATTCTTCTCCTGATCCGGTTCCACACCCGGGAAGGATTTATCCTTACTTCCGGTATGATGGTTACTCATCGGAACCAGTTACCGGGGAATGGAATCTGGTGAAAATGGAAAATGATTTTATCGAAGTATACATCACTCCTGAGATTGGGGGAAAGATCTGGGGTGCCATTGAGAAATCTTCGGGAAAGCAGTTCATCTACTTCAATCATAGTGTAAAATTCCGGGATATAGCCATGCGCGGTCCATGGACTTCAGGAGGTATAGAGATCAACTTTGGTGTGATCGGGCATGCTCCAACATGCTCAACACCTGTCGATTATTATCTTCGAAAATTCGATGATGGAAGCGCCAGTTGCTTTATTGGGGCTACCGACCTTTCCTCCAGGACTGAGTGGAGGGTTGAGATAAACCTTCATCCGGACAGATCCTATTTCACCACAAATGCACTTTGGATTAATCCTACTTCACAGGAACAATCCTATTACCACTGGATGAATGGATCCGTTAAAGCCGATGGCAATCTTGAATTTGCCTATCCTGGAAATGCTTATATCGGGCATAATGGTATCTCCTCCTCCTGGCCTGTAGATCCGGAGGGCAGAGAGATCTCTTTTTACGAAAAAAACAACTTCGGAAGTTATAAGTCATATCATGTACTCGGAGAATACACCAACTTTTTTGGAGGATACTGGCATGATGATGATTTCGGCTTTGGACGATATGCAAATTACGATGACAAACCAGGAAAAAAGATATGGATCTGGGGGCTTTCAAGGCAAGGAATGATTTGGGAAGATCTCCTAACCGACAGGGATGGTCAGTACATTGAGATCCAATCCGGGCGCTTATTTAACCAGGAATCAGCATCCAGTACCTATACCCCTTTTAAACACCGGGGATTCCCTCCCTACTCTGCCGATATCTGGACAGAGCATTGGTTCCCGGTAAAGAATACCAAAGGAGTTGACCGTGCCATTCCTGAAGCATCAGTTAACCTTGAGATGATGAATGATTCTTTACATACCTGGGTCTGTTCCAACACATATCTCCGCGATACGCTTACCATCCTTTCCGAATCAAGTACGATCTTTGAGCAATTTGTAACATTACGTCCAACCGAAACAGCACATTACAGCTTCGCCTTTGAAGGTAATCCTGAAAATGTCTCGATAAAACTTGGACAAAAATATATCATTGGTCCCGGAGGAACATCCGGACAGGTTCTTTCACGACCACTTGAATTATCAGAATTTGATTGGAATTCTGTGTATGGATTATACCTGCTTGGAAAAGAAAAATTTCGCCAGCGTTCCTATTCTGAAGCTGAGCGTTTATTTCAGGAATGTCTTCAAAAGGATTCAAATTACCTGCCGGCATTAAACGGGTTTGCGCAGGTTAAACTGAAACAACTTGAATTTCAGGAAGCATGGGAATTTACCCGGAAATCCCTGGCAATCGACACCTACGATCCTGAAGCAAATTTCTACTATGGAATCGCAAGCCTGAAAACAGGCCGGATGGCTGATGCAAAAGATGGATTTTCCATTGCAGCAGCATCTGCTGGTTACCGGTGCGGTTCCTATAACGAACTGGCAAAGATTTATTTCAGGGAAGGTGATATGGGTAAAGCGCTAGAATATTCCCAGAAAAGCATGCTTTATAATCGTTTGAATTTACCAGGTCTTGAGCTGATGGCGGTTATATACAGGAAAATGGGAATGAACGATCAGGCATCTGCTGTTCTGGTTGATCTGTTGAATATTGACCCGTTGAATCATTTTGGCCGGTTTGAAAAATTCCTTCCTGAAGGAGTTGAAAAGGCAAAGGATGAACTTGCCATGCTGATCAGAAATGAGCTCCCACAGGAAACGTTTCTGGAAACAGCCTTAAAATATGTTAACCTGGGTTATTACCAGGAAGCGATCTGGGTTCTGGAGCGGGCTCCTGAACATCCCATGGTCCTTTATTGGTCAGCATACCTGAATGCACTCTCGGGTAAACCTGTCGCAGCAAATCAATTCCTGGAAAAAGCAAACCAGCTCTCCCCATACCTTGTTTTTCCTTTCAGGGAAGAATCGGTTGAACTGCTAAAATGGGCCATTGCCTCTTCAACATCATGGAAACCAAAATATTACCTCTCACTGATCTACTGGAACAACGGCCAAATCCGGATGGCCAAATTATTATTCGAAGATTGTGGAAATGATCCGGACTATCCTGCTTTTTACCTTGCCAGAGGAAATTTTTTTTCGGAAATGGATTTCCCAATCGCTCAAAACAACTACCTGAAGGCACTTGAACTGGATCCTCATTCCTGGAGAGCAGGATATCGAATTGCCCATTTTTATATGACGAATGGAAAACTGGAAGAGGCATCAAGGATATCAAAGGAGTATTTTCAAAAATTCCCAGAAAATTACTACCTGGGTCTTCAATGTGCTGACCTGTTTAACAAAACAGGTCAGCATGCAAGCAGCATAAATGTATTGAAAAATCTAACTGTTCTTCCTAATGAAGGGGCCACCTCAGGCAGGTTGATCTGGCGCGAATCCAACCTCAGGGAAGCCGTCCAATCCATGATTCAGCAGGATTACCAGGTTGCACGTGATCATATTGATCTGGCCCGGCAGTGGCCGGAAAACCTGGGTGTTGGTAAACCGTATGGTGTGGACGAGCGACTGGAAAATTTTTTACTGGTCGCAATACATAAATACGCCGGCCGGGAAGAAGAATTATCAGCTGTTCAACAAACGATTATTGATTTTCCGTTATCTAAAACATTGTCTGCTGAAGATTTCATTACAGCATGGACATTAAAAATGAAAAATCTAAAAAAAGAGGCAGATCATATAATGAACAAATTTGAAAACCTTCCCGAAAACCTGGCTTTACAATGGTGTCTGGCAATATATAATGGAGAATTTAAGCTGGCTGTGGAAATCCTTGAAAAATCAAAATATGATTCCCGTAGAGGAAAGGACATGACACTTGACCTTCTTATCAAATTAAATGAAAATACAAATATTTTTCAATAAGGGTAATTTTCTGAAACAACCCGAAACAATATGTCCCGAAGGCCCGCCTGACGCCTTGCCTGCCGGCAGGCAGGGACGGGCAGGGATGCCTATGGCAAAACAATGTGAAACAATAAGATTCATGTTTGCAACGATAACATGGGTAATCCTTTTGTCTGTCATCTCAGGTTGCAATCCTGAACCACCCAAACCCAACTTTCTCTTCATCCTGGTTGATGATCTTGGCTGGACCGATGTGGGTTTCAATAACCCGGAAACATTCTACGAAACGCCCAACATTGACGGCCTTGCATCTGAAGGGATGCGTTTTATGCAGGGATATGCAGCATGTCCGGTATGCAGTCCGACACGTGCCAGCATCATGACCGGAAAATATCCGGCACGGTTGAACACCACCGATTATTTCGGTGCACCTCAGCCAGAAACGGTTGGTACACACTGGACAAGAAACAAACCCTTGCTGCCGGCAAAATATGAAAACCGCATGCCCCTGGAAGAAATTACGCTTGCCGAAGCGCTAAAAGAGACAGGATATGCAACTTTTTTTGCCGGTAAGTGGCATCTTGGTCCCGAAGGATTTTGGCCTGAAAACCAGGGCTTTGATATAAATATTGGAGGTTGTGAACGTGGAGGTCCCTATGGCGGTAACCGCTATTTTTCACCCTATGAAAATCCAAGGATGACAGATGGACCGGAAGGTGAACATTTGCCTGACCGCCTCGCGACAGAAACCGTAAAATTCATTCAGGAACATATGGATCAACCCTTCCTGGCGTATCTTTCCTTCTACTCGGTTCACACTCCATTGATGGCACGGGAAGACCTGCAGGTGAAATATGAGGCAAAAAGAGAGAAGGCTCCCGGAGATACATGGGGAGAAGAAGGAGACCGAAAGGTCAGACTGGTACAAAACCATGCCGTTTATGCAGGAATGGTTGAAGCGATGGACCAGGCAGTTGGCAAAATCCTTCATTCCCTGCAGGAATCCGGATTGGAAGAAAAAACCGTTGTGTTCTTTATGTCTGATAACGGCGGATTGTCAACTTCTGAAGGACATCCAACCAGCAATCTACCCCTGCGATCCGGCAAAGGCTGGCTCTACGAGGGAGGCATCCGGGAACCCATGGTGGTTAAATGGCCGGGAAATACCTCTCCCGGCTCAACATGTACAGAACCTGTCATCAGTACGGATCTTTATCCAACAATTCTGGAAATGGCCGGAATAGCTCTGAAACCGGAACAGCACCTGGATGGGGTTAGTTTTATTCATCAGTTAAAAGGGAAAAGAAGAACGGAAGAAAGAGCTATTTTCTGGCATTATCCGCATTATGGAAACCAGGGAGGCAGTCCCGGTGCTGCTATCCGGAAAGGGGATTATAAATTGATCGAATTTTTTGAGGAAAACCGACCCGTTGAATTATACAATATTGCTGAAGATATTGGTGAACAGAAAAACCTGGCGGGCAGCCTTCCGGACATTCGTAACCGGATGCTTGAGATGCTACACACCTGGCAGGCTGAGGTGGAGGCACGATTTCCCACACCAAATCCGGCGTATTAACACTTAGTCGTACTACGACTCCAGCTCGTGGTACGACTAAGAAGGTCGGTTTACTCGTAGCACCAGCCAGCCGGCTGGCTGGCGAACCCAAGTCGTACTACGACTATAGTTCGTGGTACGACTAAGAGGGTCAGTTTACTCGTGCCACGAATTCTAATCGTAGCACGAGTAGATAATTTCGGCAACGACTTTGATTCATGGCAAAACTAACGTAAACTCCCATAGATGGAATTTGAAAAAAATCAAATTTATCATGTATTTAATCGAGGGAACAATAAAGAAAGGATCTTCTATTGCGATGCTAATTATACCTTTTTCCAAAAAAAGTTAAAAAAATATATTTCACCTCACGCAGATTTCCTTGCATGGTGTTTAATGCCTAACCACTTTCACCTTATGATTGAGGTGATTCAACCAATAATTAATGGAATATCATTGAACCAATCCATAGGAAGGATGCTAAGTTCCTATACAAGGGCAATTAATAAGCAGGAGAAAAGAACCGGTTCACTGTTTCAGCAACATACAAAAGCAGTTTGTGTTTCTCAACCACCAAAATTGGTCCCTGCCTGGTATATGCAACATGGTATTACGGTTATTACACCTGCTTCTCCAGAAAAAGAATATCCATTTGCCTGTATGCGATATATTCATAACAATCCACTTGTAGATGGCTATGCTAAACAAGCACAGAAATGGAAATATTCATCATTGCAGGAATACTTAGGTCTCATTGATAAACCATTAATAAATCTTAATAAAGGACGTTACTATTTTACAGAATGAATTAACTTAGTCGTAGCACCTGCCAGCCGGTAGGCTGACGAACCAAAGTCGTACTACGACTAAAGCTCGTGGTACGACTAAGCAGTCGGTTTATTCGTAGCACCTGAGTCGTACTACGAGCAGATAATTAAAAAATATACGCCATGAAACAAAAATCAGAGATTAAGCGGAGGGATTTTCTTAAACTATCTCTCACTTCAGCTGCAGCCTTTACCATTATCCCCCGTCATGTCCTTGGCGGAAAGGGATTTATTCCTCCCAGCGACCAGCTTACTAAAGCCATTATCGGTGTTGGCGGCATGGGCCGTGGACATATCCGATACCAAGGTGCAAAACTCCTTGCCATCTGTGATGTGGACAGAGAACATCTGAAGCTGGCTCAGGAAATTTGCGAAAGTAATGTGGATTCATACACCGACTACCGGGAAGTGTTACAGAGATCCGATATCGACATCATCCATATTGTCACACCCCCACACTGGCATGGTATTATGGCGGTTGAAGCGGCTCAGGCAGGCAAAGACATCTGGTGTGAGAAGCCAATGACAAGGACCATCGGGGAAGGGAAAAAGGTGGTTCAGGCAGTTCAACAAAACGGGAGTATATTCCGCCTTAACACATGGTTCCGGTTTGCAGACAGTTTTTACGGTTTCGGGACAACCGTTAAACCGATCAAAAAACTGGTTGAAAGCGGTATCCTCGGATGGCCTCTTACCGCAACGATAAATGCAACCACAGGTTTTGACTGGAAATTCTACTGGAGCGGAAGAACAAACCTCATCCCTCAAACGATCCCGGATCACCTGGATTATAACATGTGGCTTGGCCCTGCACCCTATAAACCGTACCATCCACACCGTGTACACTCTAGTTTCAGAGGGTATTGGGATTATGATGGTGGAGGACTGGGGGATATGGGACAGCATTACATTGATCCGGTTCAATACCTGCTCGGAAAAGATTCTACCAGTCCGGTCCTGATCGAGGTTGACGCACCACAACAGCATCCGGATGCAGTAAGCTCATGGAGAAGAATTGAATATACCTATCAGGATGGCTGTAAAATAATTCTCGATGGTGAAAACAGGGAAACGAATGCAGCATTCCTTGAAGGACCAGATGGAAGACTGTTCAAGGGCTTCAAATCAGATATTCCAGGCCTGTGGGAAAAAGTTAATACATTACCCGATCCTGAACCCCAGGTAACAGACTTTGCAAGCGCTGTTAGAAGCAGGACAAAATTTGCACTTAACGAAGAGAACGGTCACCGTTCCTGTACACTTGTTAACCTGGGGAAAATAGCCCTCCGCCTTGGTCGATCACTGAAATTCGATCCGGAGAATCAGGTGGTTATTGATGATGAACTTGCCAACCGCCTGATCCATCAGCCCATGAGAGCCCCCTGGATCATTTAAATGACCATTCTGTAACCAGAAAAATAACAAATCATGAACCATAGAAAAACAATTCTTATTCTTCTTTTCATGCTGACAGGTAGTATCGTTCTGTGTCAGACCAGAGCAGCCGGGTCAGATGATCAAAGAACACTGAAAACAAAAGTTGTTGATGTGCTCACCGAAATGCCCGCACAGGATGAAGGTCATTATATAAAATTAATGGAAGATATGCTCATTCTTGGTGAACCCGGTATCCTCATGTTCACCGATATGTTGCAACCACCGGGAGAAGAGGATGATTCCAGGGTACGGCTTGCAATCAGCGGGCTGGCAAAGTATGTAACAAATGCAGGTTATGAGGATGAGTGTGAGATCTTTAATTCATCCATCATGAAGGCTATTGAGAGGAACGAGAATGACTACATCCGATCCTTTCTCATCAGCCAGCTACAATTCTCCGGCACAGATGCTATCGTGCCCTTCCTGGGGAAATTTCTCATGGATGATTTCCTGTGTGAACCGGCTGCCAGAACACTGATTGCCATCCAATCATCAGGATCAGAGGAAGTACTGCTGAAAGCGCTCGGAGAATCCTCCGGGGCAAATCAAATTACCATTGTGAAAGCTCTGGGGGATCTGGGTTCAGCGAAAGCCGGGAAGGAGATCGAGAAACTGGCTCTTTCCGAAAAGAGTGAGCTTCGAAAAGTTAGTCTCTATGCACTTGCTAATTCCGGATCTCCGGATGCTGAAAAAATCCTGTTCGAAGCTGCAAATAAAACAGGATTTCAGTACGAACAGACAGGAGCAACACAATCGTATATGCTCTTTATTAAGCGGATCGGTGAAGCGGGTGAAACGAAGGTTGTGGAAAGAATGTGTCATTACCTGATGGATAATGCCCCGTCCAACATCCGCAGTCAGGCTCTCTCTTTGCTTATTTATTTCAAAAAAGATGAAGGAGATCAAATCCTGCTGGATGCTTTAGAAGACCCGGATTCACAATTCCGGGCTACCGCATTGCAGCTTACAAACAGGTATCCCGGTAAGGATATTACCCAAAAACTGGTGAGCAAGCTGGATGAAACACCAGCCGTCGTTCAGGCTGATATCATACGTACTCTGGGAGAGCGTGGGGATCAAACTGCCATTCCATCAATACTTGACTGTCTAACGCACCAGGATCAGGTTGTTCGCCTATCGGCGGTCATTGCTGCCGGTTTACTGGCAGGGGAAGCAGCGATCGTCCCACTGCTTGATGTGATGCATGATGGCACACCTGAGGATATCAATACCGTTAAGGGAACCCTGCTGTTTATAGACAGCGACCAACTGGTACCTGCTATCTATAATGCACTGGATGAAATGACGCCCAAAAGCAAAGCAGCTTTGTTTGAAGTATTGGTAAACCGTGATCCGGATGGATTTCATGATCTTGCAGTCCTGGAGTCGGGAAATCCCGAAAAAGAGATCAGGCTGGCAGCCTATTCCGCCTTCGCCATACTGGCTACACCGGAAGATGGTGAAGTAATCTTTAAACAGTTTATCACCCGGAAGGATCCGGAGGAACGGAAAGCACTCCAGAACGCAATACTTTCCCTGGCAAAACGAATGGATGTCGCCGAACAATCAAGTTTTTTAGGCATGTTTTCAGGACTGAGTCCTGAAAACAAACAATACTTCTTTGAGATCCTGCCTGAAATAGGTGGAAAGAAAGCGCTTGATATGGTTATGACAGACTATTTCACCTGTGAAGAGAATCAGAAAGAATTACCATTAGAAACACTGGGCAGATGGCAGACACCGGATGCAATCCCACGGTTGTATGATATTCTGCTGGAGGAGCGTATGAATTATTACCGAAATCCGGCAATGGATTACTACCTTGAAATGACAAAAAGAAGCCGGATTCCGGATGCGCAAAAAGTGTTGTTTTACAGGCAACTGCTGGAGCTTTCGCCGTGTAGCGATCGTGAGGATGAAATCCTTAAACAATTATCCTCCCTCCCGGTATTTCAGACGCTCATTCTTGCCGGTAAATACCTGGATGATCCGGACCTGCAGCAGGAAGCCGCCAGGACTATAGCTCAAATCGCATTACCCTCAGAAGTAGGGAATGATGGTATGACCGGAAAGATTGTCGCAGACCTGCTCCGGAAAGCGGAAAAAGTAATCTCAGGGGAAGAAAACGAAAAAGAGAAGCAAAGAATCAGGGAATATCTGTCATCGATGCCGGATGACGAGGGATTTGTTCCGATTTTCAACGGAAAAGATCTGACCGGATGGCAGGGTTTGGTTGAAAATCCAATTGCAAGAGCGCAGATGGATCCTGAAGCCCTGAAAAAAGCCCGGCAGGAAGCCAATCGGAAAATGCATGAATGCTGGAAGGTTGAAGACGGCGTAATCTGGTTTAACGGTGAAGGGGCCAATTGTTGCACCGTGAAAAAATACGGGGATTTCGAGCTGGTGGTGGACTGGAAAATCACGAAAAACGGGGACAGTGGAATTTACCTGAGGGGTTCACCACAGGTACAGATATGGGACACCTCCAGAACAGAAGTCGGAGCACAGGTCGGTTCGGGAGGTCTGTATAACAACCAGGAACACCCAAGCAAGCCCCTGCTGATTGCCGATAACCCGGTCGGAGACTGGAATACATTCAGGATCATCATGATCGGAGAGCGGGTGACTGTCTGGCTCAATGGTTACCTGGTGGTGGATAACGTCATTATGGAAAACTACTGGGACAGGAGTCAGCCCATTTTCCCGGTTGAGCAGATTGAACTTCAGGCTCATGGTACAAACCTGGGATTCAGGGATATTTATATCCGGGAGATACCAAAAACAGATCATAATCAATTGACAGATGAGGAGAAGCAGGAAGGATTCGTCCAGCTATTCAATGGAAAAGATCTTCAAAACTGGACCGGGAATACAACCGATTACGTTGTGGAAGATGGTGTGATCGTAATTTATCCCGACAAGGGTGGCCACGGGAACCTGTATACGGAAAAGGAATATGCCGATTTCATTTTTCGTTTTGAATTTCAACTGACACCGGGTGCAAACAACGGCCTCGGAATACGAACACCCATGGAGGGAGATCCGGCTTACGTCGGCATGGAATTACAGATACTGGATAATACCGCTCCCATTTACCGGAGGCTCGAGCAATGGCAGTACCATGGATCCGTTTACGGTGTCATCCCTGCAAAACGTGGTTTTCTAAAACCGGCAGGTGAATGGAATTCCGAAGAGGTGATTATCCGGGGTTCGGATATCAAAATCATTTTGAACGGCACCGTCATTGTGGATGGGAATATTACTGAAGCAAGTAAGAATGGTACCATTGATGGGAATAAACACCCTGGTCTCAAACGGGAAAAGGGACACATCGGATTCCTTGGACACGGTTCTGTAGTAAAATTCCGGAATATCAGGGTAAAAGAGTTGTAGGGATTGGGCTAAAGCCCGCCTTCTTTGGGTAAGCTTAGCCCCTGCCCTGAAGGGCAGGGTAATAAGGGGCGCTAAATTAGGTTTCCTGCAATATCTCAATTTCCCCCAACCTTGAGGCTGGGGGCTATACGAAATAAAATACAAGGGCTTTAGCCCAGTGTTGTAATTACCCCAGCCTTTAGGCTGGGGACTATATAATACAGTTAAACAGGGCTTTAGCCCAGAGTTGTAAATAGCTATCCTGCAATCTCCAGGATCTCCTTTCCAAAGGCAAGACAATCCTCCCGTTTCAGGTGGTCATATTCTTCCCCATTGGTTAATTCTTCCATCCGTGGTCTAATCTCCGGTTCCAGCAATCCAAAGGTCATTCTTCCCAGAAAGACCTTTGATGGAACATCGGTAACCCCACAAAGTTTAGCCAGGTGAAAATTAATGAACGCGTCTATCTGTTGCGGTCCGACCGGGCGTTGCATGTTGCCACAGACAGCAAAAAGTCCCCTGATTTTATCTTTCATCCAATCCCTGTTCTTTTCAAGATATTCCTCCAACAAGGGGGATACCTTCCCGCTTCGGATCGATCCGCCAACGACCAGGTGATCGTAACCGGTAAGATCCATGTTTTCGCGGACATCAAAAACATTGGCAATTCCACCCATCCCTTCAGAAATCCAGACTCCGACATCGCGGGACGAACCGCACCAGGTTGCATACAACACAGCCCATTTCTTATCAGAAGGATTGGGGTAGTATTCCAGTGCTTTAACCTTCCTTGCGATTGCCAGTGATCCGATGCCGAATAAACCGATTTTTAAAAATTCACGTTTTTTCATATCTGTATGTTTATACCCGATTCGTTTTACTACTGCTTTACCATTACATGAAAATACAAAAAATCAGGCAAAATATTGCACTCCCGAAAAGTTTAACGGATTTAGTATGTTTGTAAAAGGATTAAAAACGATACAACAAAATGAAGACCTCAAATCCATTGAAACCGAACGGTATCGTGCGCTTCATTCTTCTTCCGGTCATATGCATTTTAGGGGTTTATGAACTGGCTGGGAATCAATTTCAAGGCTCAATACAATGGTATAGTGCACAACAATGTACCATTTTGGGTCAGGGATGGCACGATCTGGTTCATGAATACGACCGGTTGCCTTCCCATGCCAAAGAGAGAGTCAGGCCCGAAGTATGGAGTCTGAGCACCCATTCATCCGGTCTTGTAGTTTATTTTTCATCTGATGCCACCTCGATCCATGTCCGATGGAACCTGAGATACAATAATGAAATGCCGCATATGGCAGCAACCGGGGTTAAAGGAGTAGATCTCTATGCCTGGAATGAGGGAAAGTGGCACTTTATAAATTGTGGACGTCCGTCTGGTGAAGAAAATGAATCGGAATTGATCTCAGGGATGGATTCCACCTGGAAAGAATTTCTCCTTTACCTGCCCCTGTATGACGGTATCGATTCACTCTTCATCGGGATTGACCGGGAATCAGAAATCAGATCTCCGGAGGAGAGTAAATTCACCGGCAAACCCATTGTTTTTTATGGCACATCCATAACTCAGGGTGGTTGTGCAACCCGTCCCGGTATGTCATATACATCCATCATAGAGCGAAAACTCGGCCGGGAAGTTATTAATCTTGGTTTTTCAGGAAACGGACGAATGGAGCCGGAGCTTGCTGAACTGATGGCTGAGATCGATGCGGCATGTTATGTTATTGATTGCCTGCCCAATCTGAATAGCGAACAGGTTATTGAAAGAACGATTCCATTCGTTAAATTTCTGAAAAGCATACACCCCGACATTCCTCTCCTCCTTATCGAATCTGCCATTCCCGAAAAAGCATTTTTCAACCAGGAGAGCCGTAATGAGGTTGAGGCGAAGAATAAAAACCTGTTCTCATCTTTCCAGCAACTTCAACAACAGGGTATTGAGCAAATCTATTATGTTCCACAGGAAAAACTACTGGGATATGACAGGGAAGCTACGGTAGATGGAGTTCATTATACCGACCTGGGGTTCATGCGCTATGCTAACCGTATCGTACAGTATCTGGAAGGAATACTTAAATAGGAGATATGAAAAAGATGAAGTTCCGTTTTGTCCTTCCAGGAATTCTGGTTATCCTTTTAATGCCAGGTATTCTGGTCGCTTGTAAGGAGCACAGTTTAAGAAATCAGAAACCCAACATTATTTTTATTTATGGGAAGTGATTTCTATGAAACACCTGCACTGGACAGGTTAGCCGGTGAAGGTATGGTTTTTACAAGTGCCTATGCCAATGCGCCAAATTGTGCACCTACACGGGCATGTTTGCTTTCCGGTCAATACACTCCCCGGCATGGTGTATACACGGTTAACAGCTCTGCAAGGGGAAGATCCGAAGATCGTAAACTTATTCCAGTTCCCAATACCACCGTGTTAGACACAAATATTATTACCATTGCTGAAGCATTAAAAGAGAAAGGATATGTTTCTGCTTCCATTGGGAAATGGCACTTGGGGCGTGATCCGGAATCGGGACCCATAGCCCAGGGATTTGACCTGAACATAGCCGGTGATCACCAGGGACACCCGAAATCCTACTTCAGCCCATATGAAAACGATTTTATTACAGACGGCCCTGAAGGTGAATATCTTACAGACAGGCTTACCCATGAGGCACTTCGGTTTATTCAGGATCATGCGGATCAACCCTTCTTTCTCTTCCTGCCACATTTTGCCGTTCATACTCCCATTCAGGCAAAGGTGGATAAGGTAAATCATTACAAGAATAAACCAGCATACGGAAGGCACAACAATCCCGAATATGCCGCCATGATCGAAAGTCTCGATGAAGGAGTTGGAAAGATCATCTCACTGCTTGATGATCTGAAGATCAGGGACCAAACGCTTGTTATTTTCTTCTCTGACAATGGACCTCAAGGAGCCATTTCAGGCGCTCAACCGCTAAGGGGATCAAAAGGCATGCTCTATGAGGGAGGAATCCGCGAACCGCTGATCATTTCGTGGCCAGGCAGGATAAAAGAAGGATCGAGCTGTGATATACCCGTCATAGGAATCGATTTTTTTCCAACATTTCTTGAACTGGCCGGAATAAAATATCTTTCTGACCAGGTACTGGATGGACAAAGCATCGTACCACTGCTCAGCGGAAAGAAGCGTTGGAAAAGGGAGGCTATTTTCTGGCATTTCCCGGTATACCTGGAACGGTATGCAGGAATGGACCAAAAATTCCGAACCACCCCCGCCAGTGTAATACGGAAAGATCACTGGAAACTCATTGAGTTCTTCGAGGATAGTACAATCGAGCTCTACAATCTCAAGGAAGATATTGGAGAATCAAATGATCTCTCCACAACCTATCCGGAAAAAACCCGTGAACTGCACAATGACCTGTTAAAATGGTGGGAGAGTATCAACGCACCCGTCCCAACGGAGCTGAATCCTGAATATAATTCACACAGGATGTTGAATGATTCTATTGAAGTTAAATGAGTTCCGGTGGAGCGAAAACTCTATCAATCGTAGCACGAACACCAGTCGTACTACGATTTGGATTCGTGGTACGACTGAAACAGGTATTGCTTTTATAAAATCACAAATCCCAATTCGCTACCAAACAAATCCGAAATTACTCGCCATGCTTTCAGCGGGATGAATTCGACATGCATTTTTCATATCAGCCCTGCTTCATGAAAAATGTGTCTCATTCATACCTGAGTGAGTCAGCTGGATTGGTCGTTGCAGCAGTATATATTCTCCAGCTTACAGTCAGAAGGGCAACCAGGATCACCCCGAAGAATGCTGCCAGGTAGTTGAAAAGCTCGAAACCAAGGTGGTTAGCCCAAATGCTGCTCATCAATGCCTTTGTTAAAAAATACCCTCCGACACATCCCGCTGCAGATGAAATAATCAGAATGATCACAAATGAGAGGTTAATGCGTACGGCAATGTTCAGGATACTTGCTCCCAATACCTTACGGATGCCAATTTCTTTTGTCCGGCTTATGATGTTCAGCAGGATCAGGTTATACAGACCGATCAGGGAGAGAAGGGTTGCAGCCAGCGCCAGGAACACAAATATTTTTTTTATACTATTGTTTATCTCCCTTGCCTCTGCCAGGGTCTCCTCCTGGTATCTGCCATTGAACGGAACTGATGGGATCAATCGTTCCCATTCCGATTTCATGTAATTAAAAACTTCTTCCCGGTCTTCATTCTCAGATCGGACAGCAATGATAGGAAACCAATCATCATCGTCAAGAAGAAGCATTGTTGGTTCAAGAGATGCCCAGAAATCGTTAACATAGAAATCATTGACAACCCCAACAATGGTTAGAATGATGGTATCATTAATGGTAACCTGCTTCCCAATCGGATCTTCCATCATGAAATCCTTAACAAATTTTTGATTCACCACGATGGAGTTTTCAGCATCCGATTGTTCATATTCGGGATCAAACAGCCTGCCCAGGATAAGATCGAGTCCCGCCGTCTCCATATAACCCAACCCAAAATTCATCACATCCACTTCATGTTTCACCACCTGGTAATCCACTCCCCGTCTGTAATTTCCCCAACCAATATGATAAGTAGTACCTGCAACAGAAATGATCTTCGGATGTTGCAGGAGTGATTGCCTATAGACTTCATAATCCGATTGGCTACGCACAATTGTAACGATGAGCATATCTTTATCATACCCCATATCGAGTGTCTCCTGGTAATACGCATTTCTTGAAAAGACAATCCCTCCGACAAGGGATACAACAGAAATGGTTATTTGAAGAAATAGAAGGATTTTTGAAAAGAGACTTGCTCCGCCCAGTTTCACCTTTTGCCTGAGGATATTCAATGGCCGGAATGAACTGATATAAATTGCAGGGTATGTTCCCGCAATAACACCTGTCAGGATTAAAATGACAAGTAAAAATATCCAGAAGTGAATATCCCCTTTGAAACTCATGGTCAGTGTCATATAATCCCAGAGTTTGTTATAGGCCTGGATCAGTATCTTTGCGAAGAAAATAGCCACAAACAGCGCCAGGAAACAAATGAAGAGATTTTCTCCCCAAAACTGAGCGATAATCTGGCTTCGTTTTGCTCCGGCGACCTTGCGCATACTTATCTCTTTTAACCTTTTACTCGAGGCAGAAACAGCGGTATTTGTAAAATTAAAACAGGCGATCAGCAAAATCAGCAGTGCCATAATGGTTGGAGAGACCTTATGTGCCGGATGTAATCCTGGAAATAACCAGTTACTCCAGATTTCCCTGCTGTTATCGGCAATTTCCCTTAAGGGTAATAATCTGAAATCAGAAATAATAAATGTTTCATACCCTTTATTCTGTACAGGTATGACTTCATCTATCTTCTGATCGATCTGTGGAAGGTTGTTCTTGTCAGGAATAAACAGGAATGTTGCTGCAACAAAATTACTCCAGTTCTGTTCATCCAAATCATAAATATCTATGAAATTTTCAAAAAGAAGAAGAGCATCATATTGCATGCTGTTATTTTGAGGAATCTCTTTAAACACAGCTCCTATTATAAAGTCAAATGGATTTCCCTCACTGTCATAAACCGTTATTATTTCACCAACGGGATCCTTGTCCCCAAAATGGATCCCGGCCAGCTGTTCACTGATCATGATGTTGCCTTTCCCCTTAAACGATTCATAAGTTCCTGAAATAAGGGGTAGATCGAACGCATCAAAGAAATCCGGATCAGCACAAGCAATCGTCCGGTTGAAAACCTCATTCCCATGCTTAACAGGCAATCCGATCATGTTAAACCGGATTACGGATTCCACTCCACTGATACCCCCGGATATCATCGGTCCAAGTGCCATTGGGGTGATCCCATATTCCTGCATACGGCCCTGAAGATCACGTATCGAATTGATCTTGTAGATCTCATCGCTCCGGCTGTGCATCATATCAAATTCAGCACCAAACATATGATTGTAATAGGCAACAATGCAGATTGCCAGGGCTACTCCAAGGCCCAATACATTAATCAAAGCAAAAAGCTTATTCTTGAAAAGGTTTCTCAGGGCTGTCAGAATGTAATTCCGGATCATTAATGTGTTATTGGATTAGGAGATTAAATATAAACAGTATGGATGAATATTCATAATTTAACCTATCCAGAAGTGGATTAATGAAAAAATAGCATTTAAAAGACATGGATCTTACATGCATGTTGCATTTTTTATATTTTTGAAAGTCAAAAATCATAATGTGTAACGGATAAAGTTGAATTGAAATGAAACGATTAGGTTTATCACTTGCTGGAATAATGCTTCTGTGTTTGGTGTCCTGCCAGCGGGAACCGCAAAAACCGGAACAGCCCAACATCATTTTTATCCTCGTTGATGACCTCGGCTGGAAAGATGTGGGCTACATGGGTAGTACATTTTATGAAACACCCAACATCGACCGGTTAGCAGATGAGGGGATGATTTTCACAGATGCCTATGCAGCCTGTGCGGTCTGCTCACCCACACGCGCATCTATCCTTACCGGCCGGTATCCTGTACGGGTTGGCATTACAGACTGGATCAGGGGCAGGTATTCCGGTGTGGTTGTTCCTGAAAATAAGAAAAATCCATCGGGATATGATACCATTCCTTCCCGGAAATTACTTACTCCAAAGAATCCATACTGGATGGAGCACGAGGAGGTTACCCTGGCAGAAATGCTGAAAACCAAAGGCTATGTAACGGGGCATGTTGGTAAATGGCACCTGGGTCCCAAGGAGTGGTCACCCCTCACTCAGGGATTTGATTTCAATGCCGGAGGAGAAGATTATGGGCAGCCCCCCTCCTATTTTGATCCCTATACACGGGGTGATTTTTCAATCGAATCGCTTCCGTCAAGGAATCCGGGAGAATACCTGACCGACAGGGAGGCGGATGAAGCGGTATCCTTTATCGAGGAAAACAAAGACCATCCCTTTTTCCTTTATCTCTGCCACTATGCCGTCCATACTCCCATCCAGGCAAAACCGGAAATCACCACTTACTTTATCAATAAAGCGGAAGAGTTGGGTATTCCACCCCTGTCTGAATCGGAAAATGCATTAGCCATATCCTACCACAGAAACCCCCTGACCGGTCAAAGAAACCCGAAATACGCCGCAATGATCAAAAGTGTTGATGAGGCAACAGGGAAAATCATGCAAACACTCGACAAACTCAAGTTATCAAAAAATACCATCATTGTTTTCTTTTCTGATAACGGAGGACACGTTGTATCAACCGATAACAGTCCGTTGAAACTGGGAAAAGGATTTCCATATGAAGGAGGAATCCGGGAACCGCTGATCATTAAATGGCCCGGTGTCACCAAACCAGGTACCAAAAGCGAAGTTCCGGTTTCAAGCATCGACTTTTTTCCGACGCTCTGCCAGGCAGCAAATATTCAGCTGCCCGATTCCTTACTCATTGATGGTGTAACACTGGAACCCTTGCTCGAGCAAAGTGGAAACCTTGAGCAAAGAGATCTTTTCTGGCATTTTCCTCACTACTGGTGGAGCCCGTCTGTAAAACCCTATAGCATCGTTCGTTCCGGTAATTATAAACTTATCAAACATTGGGAATACGGCATATACCAGCTATACGATCTGAGAAAGGATATGTATGAAGAGAATAACCTTGCAGAAGAGATGCCGGAAAAAGTTGCTGAACTGGAAAAAAAATTATACAGATGGTTTGAAGAAACCGGAGCAAAGCTTCCCCTGGAGAATCCGGCTTTTGAAAAGAAATAAGTTATTTGTTAATGGTTATTTGTTAATGGTTAAATGGATCAACATTCATCCCTACCATTAACATTTAACATTTTTCTATTAACAATTCACTATTCATAAATATTTTAATCCAACTGCGTGCACCTTTCCCACAGAGAACGAGTTGAAGTGGCACTAAACCACCAGGTCCCTGATCGCTGCCCCATGCAGATCAGCTTCACTCCGGAATTTGCCACCCGACTAATGGAGGGTTATAAGCAGGAGGTCCTGAATCCTGACGAATCGCGTAAACGCAGCAAATCCTTTGAACTGGAACGGTTACTGGAGCAGGACATGTTATTAACCGGTTTATGGGATAATTCCTATTTTCAAAAATACAAACCGGGAGAAGAGTTTACCGATGAATGGGGCATCGGGTGGAAAGCCATTCCCTATTCAACAAAATTCGGAACTGGAATATACACCGAAATGATCGATCACCCGCTGAAAAGAGATGAGGATATCTGCACCTACAGGCCACCCGATCCGAACCGGAATGAATTGTATCGCGAAACAGAACAGGTCATCCGGGACTTTAAATCCGAGTATTGGATTGTCGGTGTAACAGTAACTACTATGTTTGAAAAAGCCTGGGCGCTGAGAGGTTTTGAACAGATCATGCTGGATATGCTAAAAAGCCCTGATCTGGTAGATGTGCTACTTGATCTTCCTTTCGGGTACCATCTTACCATGGCTAAAAAACTGGTTGAAATGGGAGTGGATATGATCTGGCTGGGTGATGATGTTGGTGCACAACACGCCATGCTCATTGCGCCTGACCAGTGGAGAAGATTTCTAAAAAATAGAATGGCGGAATTCATTCAATTGTTGAAATCAATGAATCCGGATCTGAAAGTTGCCTATCATTCAGATGGGTACCTTTATCCCATCATTCCGGACCTGATCGAGATCGGGCTGGATGTGCTGAATCCAATACAGCCCGGAGCAATGGATCCCTCCAGGTTGAAACGTAAGTTTGGTAATAACCTCTGCTTCTGGGGAGGAATCGATGAACAGCATACACTTCCTTTCGGATCACCGGATGATGTCAGCAAGGAGGTGTTTAACCGGGTTGCCACATTGGGAAAGCAGGGAGGACTTATCATCGGTCCAACGCATCATGTCCAACTCGATACCCCCATGGAAAATTTCATTGCCATGGTTGAGGCGATTGGCAAGACGTATACATCAGACCACTGAATTTCCTGGTGAATGATTATATTTACCTGAACTGAACCATAAAATAAATTCCAGGTTGTCATGATCAACAGAAATATCATGCTAACTGTTTATGCTAAAAAATGGTGGTTCATCATCCTCATGGGATTGATTGCCGGATCTGCCTGTTCCCCTTCCAAAACCAAGGTGGAAACAATACCTTATAGAACCGGATCGTGGCAACCAGATACTCTTGGTAATCATCGGGTTGTATTGCATGTTACGGGTAATGAGAAGGCTGTAAAAGCAGAGATTCCATGGCGGAGGAGAGATCAATATCCCGGCGATAAAATAATGATCCTGGTCAATGAAAAGACAGGTCAACAGGTTCTGAACATGATGCCTGTAGATATCAGGAGGGAATATGGAAAGATTGTCTTTGAACCGGTTACCGGTCCCGGCTATTATTACCTCTACTACCTCCCGTATCAAATATCGGGCAGAAATTATCCGAAAGTTGATTACCCGAAACCGGTTTACCGTATTGATTCTTCATGGATAAGCCAGAACCATCTTGAGGTGGCTGAACTCACAGAGGAAAGCTGGATGCAATTACCAGAGGCGGAGATTGTGGAATTCCAATCCATTGATCAGTTCAACAGTTTTTACCCGATGGAAGTAATAGCCACCAAAGAAGAGACGGAAGAGCTGCTCTCCATGTTTCCCGACTCACACTACCTGCTGTTTCCTGAAAGCAGGGAATTTCCTATCAGGATGACCGGAGACCTGCCCTATCGCTGGATTAAGAACGGCATTCAGAAAATTTTCAAAGGTGAACCCTGTATCAATGAATATTTCGCTTTCCAGATTGGCTTATATGCAGTGAAATCCCCTATTGAAGATATAGACATCCTCTTTACCAGCTTATCAAAAAAATCCGGTAAAGAAATGATACCGGCAGAAAGTATAACCTGCTTCAATAAGGAAGGAATTAACTGGGACGGTGAATACTTTAGAAAAAAAATAGCCGTAGATGAAGGAAAAATCCAGGCTCTGTGGTTTGGGATCGATATACCGGATACTATTTCACCCGGAACATACCGAGGGAAAGTTACGATCCAACCACATCAACTGCCTGAACAAACAATCGAATTGGAATTGGATATTCAGAACCGGACACTTGAAGATCGTGGAGATGGTGAGCCATGGAAACATTCACGGTTGCGCTGGCTGAACTCTCAGATAGCGTCAGATACTGACATTGTTGAACCGTTTACTCCGCTGGTCAGGAATGGGAATATCCTTTCCTGCCTTGGGAGAACGATTATTCTGGACGAACTGGGTTTGCCTGAGAAGTACCTTACCTATTTCAATCCTGCCGTTACCCGCATTCAGGAAAAAGGTGAAGAAGTTATAAGCCACCCGTTCACTTTTATCATTATGGATAAGTATGGTAAAAAAATGAATGGATCGTCAACCGATCTGACATTCCAGGTATCGGAACCCGGACTGATCAGCTGGCAGACAAAAAGCAGTGCAGGAAGCCTGGAGATTGAGTATAACGGGAAAATGGAATTTGACGGGTATGTTGGTTACCATATAGTGCTTACGGCAATGGAAGAGACTGAACTCAGCAATATTCAACTTGAAATACCGATAAATGAGGAATTTGCCACATACTTTATGGGGCTTGGACATAAAGGAGGAAGACGGTCAGGTGATTATTCCTGGAAATGGGATCAACAAAAAAACCAGGAGGGAGCATGGATCGGAAATGTACACGGAGGTCTTCAGTTCGCTCTCAGAGGCAAAAATTATGCCCGTCCGCTGAATACCAACTTTTACCTCTCGAAACCCCTGAATATGCCAGAATCCTGGTACAACGATGGGAATGGAGGAATTGAGATACGCAGGAATATAGAAAACATCGTACTGGTTAACGCTTACTCAGGTCCCCGGAAACTTGAGAAAAACCAGGAACTTCATTTTGATTTCTCCCTTCTGCTTACGCCATTCAAACTCCTGGACACAAAACTTCAATGGAGCACACGATTTTACCACAGGTATAACCCGGTGGATAGCATTCTCGCCACCGGGGCAACGGTGGTAAATGTGCATCATGCAAATGAAGTAAATCCATATATCAACTATCCGTTTCTCCATCAACAGGAAATGAAGGAATACATTACCGAAGCGCATCAGAAAGGGCTTAAGGTAAAGATATACAACACCATCAGGGAGTTGTCGAACCATGCACCTGAGCTGTTCGCTATACGGAGTCTTGGTCATGAGATCTTTTCACCCGGCCCGGGAAATGGATATTCCTGGTTACAGGAACACCTTGTGGATGATTATATTGCTGCCTGGTTTGTACCCCACCTTAACGATGCAGCCATTATTAATTCCGGCATGTCACGCTGGCACAACTATTATATTGAAGGACTTGACTGGCTTGCCAGAAATATGGAAATAGACGGATTATATATAGATGATGTAGCCTTTGACCGGACAACCATGAAGAGGGTTAGAAAAACCCTGGACCGGAACAGGGATGGAGCACTTATTGATCTTCACTCAGCGAACCAGTTTAATGTTCGGGATGGATTCATTAACAGCGCTTGCCTCTATATGGAACATTTTCCGTATATTGATCGTCTCTGGTTTGGCGAATATTTTGACAAAGATTCACCACCTGATTTCTGGTTGGTTGAAATGTCCGGCATTCCATTCGGATTGATGGGAGAAATGCTCCAGGATGGAGGGAATAAATATCGTGGTATGGTGTATGGAATGACCTCTCGTTTACCCTGGGCAGGGGACCCCCGAAGCCTATGGAAGATATGGGATGAGTTCGGTATGGAGGAGAGTGAAATGATCGGTTATTGGTCACCCGATTGCCCCATAAATACAGACAAACCAACTGTTCTTGCTACCGCTTATGTCAGGGAGGATGGATGCCTGGTTGCTATCGGCAGCTGGGCAGAATCAACCGAATACATTCACCTTTTAGTCGATTGGCAAAAACTGGGGATCAACATGGAAAATGCACACGTTGAGGCTCCCTATATTAAGGATTTTCAGGAATACCAAAGCTTCTCACCGAGCGGATTAATACCAGTGGAACCAGGAAAAGGATGGATATTAAAGATTTATGAAGAAGAATAGGAAATCTGAAATGCATGACTAAAACCCCAAAAATTAGACAATGACAAATAAACCCTATCTCCTTGCCCAAACAAACTGGAAAACTGTAAAAGAGCAACAGTACCGGGTGGCAGTACTTCCATGGGGTGCAACCGAAGCACACAATTACCATTTGCCGTATGGGATGGATACTATCCAGTCTGACTATATCGCTACTGAAGCTGCACGAATTGCCTGGGAACAGGGATCAAAAACAATCGTTTTACCCTGTGTTCCTTTTGGGGTCAATACCGGTCAACTCGATATACCATTTACCATAAACCTGAATCCTTCAACCCATCATGCTATCCTTGAGGATATTGCTGAAAGCCTGATCACTCAGGGAATGGATAAACTGCTTATTGTAAACGGGCACGGAGGAAATGATTTTAAGCAGATAATCCGTGAAATGCAACCCCGGTTTCCCGAACTGTTCATCTGCACCCTTGACTGGTGGAAGATCTTCGATAACGCAGAATTCTTTGATGAACCGGGGGATCATGGTGGTGAAATGGAGACCAGTAACATCCTGTTTATCGACCCGGATTTGATGTTGCCCCTCGACCAGGCAGGGGATGGGAAAGCAAAGAAATTCAGGTTGAAAGGAATTCAAGAGGGGTGGGTCTGGGCACCCAGGGAATGGACAAAAATTTCAGAAGATACAGGAGTGGGGAATCCAAAGCAGGCAACTGCAGAAAAGGGGAAGCGGTTTCTTCATGATGTCACGCAGAAAATCGCAAGCTTTCTGATCGAACTGGCTCAGGCAGACCTGGATGATCTCTATGAGTGAAATGTACCACTCACCGGGTGACTCCCGGTGAGTAAAAACCACATCCTTAATATTAGTCCATTCTACTCTGTTTATCTAAAAAACCAACAGTCTGTCGATATGAAATCAACCTTCGTCATCCAATCGATTCTGATACTATCCATGACAATTCCCGGATTCTCCCAGGAAGATTTTCCAGCTGATCTGGTCAACCCGGCCATGTTTGATCAGAACAAAGAGGAGCCCCATGCCACACTCATCCCACATGCCGATTGCCTGGCAATAAAATGGAATAATCCCAAAGATTCTCCCTTCTACAAATCACTCAACGGGACATGGAAATTCAACTGGGTTCGGAAACCCGTTGACCGGCCAGGAGAATTTTATAAACCGGAGTATGATGTTTCTGGTTGGAAGGATATTCCGGTGCCTTCAAACTGGGAACTGCAGGGTTACGGTATACCGATCTATGAAGACGAGTCCTATGAATGGACAAAAAATCCAAAACCTCCGGATGTACCAAGCGACTGGAACCCGGTTGGATCCTATAAGCGGAAGTTTACTATCCCTGATGATTGGAACGATCGCCAGGTATTTATTCATTTCGGTGCGGTAAAATCCGCCATGTATATCTGGGTAAATGGCAAGAAAGTCGGATACAGCCAGGGATCAAAAACTCCTGCCGAATGGAACATAACCCCCTATCTGAAGGATGGAGAGAATGATCTTGCAGTGGAAGTGTATCGCTGGTCAGACGGATCATACCTGGAATGCCAGGATTTCTGGAGGATCAGCGGCATTGAACGGGATGTTTATCTCTTTTCCACACCCGACTTGCATGTCCGCGATTTTTTTGCACTTGCAACACTGGATGATCATTACCGGAACGGGATCCTGAAGGTGACTGCTGATATTACCAGTTATTCCCCGAAAAAGAAATACAATGGATATTACCTGGAGATCATGTTTGGTGACGAAGAGCAGAACCTGTTGTACAAAGCTGAACAGGATATAAAACTCAGGAAAGGCAATGCCACGATTGTCTTTGAAACCACCATTGAAAATCCAACAAAATGGAGTGCTGAAACGCCCAATCTTTACATTATGGCCCTTCACATAAAGGGCCAGGATAAAAATCTGGTGGAGGTGGTCGGGTGCCGGGTGGGATTCCGTAAAGTGGAAATCAAGGATGGCCAGTTGATGGTCAATGGAAAAGCCATTCTGTTGAAAGGGGTAAACCGCCACGAACACGATCAGTACTCCGGACATGTCATCCCTGAAGAGGGTATGCTGGAAGATATCAGGCTATTCAAGCAGAATAACATCAATGCAGTCAGGACCTGTCATTATCCGAATGATCCCAGGTGGTACGACCTGTGTGACAAATATGGGATTTACGTGATTGATGAAGCCAACATTGAATCTCACGGAATGGGGTACGGTGAAAGAAGTCTTGCTAAAGATCCCGCCTGGAAAGAAGCGCACCTTGACCGCATACGACGCATGGTGGAGAGGGACAAAAACCATCCTTCCGTCATCATCTGGTCTATGGGAAACGAAGCAGGAGACGGCATCAATTTTTCTGCCTGCTACCAGTGGATCCATCAACGTGACGGTTCCAGACCGGTTCATTACGAACGGGCTGAACTGGGACCCAATACCGACATATACTGTCCCATGTATGCCCGGATCGAACGGATGGAAGAGTACGCAAAGGAGAAACAGGAACGTCCCCTTATCCTATGCGAATATGCCCATGCCATGGGAAACAGTGTCGGGAATTTACAGGATTACTGGGATGTTATCGAAAAAAACGATCAACTGCAGGGTGGTTTTATCTGGGATTGGGTCGACCAGGGACTTGCGAAAAAAAATGAGCATGGAGAGGAGTTCTGGGCATTCGGAGGTGATTATGGACCGGAAAATATTCCGAGTGACGATGACTTCTGCATAAATGGACTGGTTAATCCCGACCGTACAGCACACCCCAGCCTTTACGAGGTTAAGAAAGTGTATCAGCATATCAAAATCCTGCCCGTTGATCTGAAAGAGGGGAAAATCAGCATTGAAAATAATTATCATTTCATTACCCTCGAAAACCTTGACTTTCAATGGGAAATTCTTGCTAATAATAAGCGGATCGCAACCGGGATCATATCTGATCTAAAGATTGCACCCGGCGAATCCGGAGAATTTATCATTCCGGTCCCTGTTGATGAACCGGTTCCCGGAGTTGAATATTTCGCAAACTTCAGTGTCACGCTTAAGGAAGCAGAACCGCTGATACCTGCCGGATATGAAATAGCAAAAGAGCAGTTTAAGCTCCCGTTCCATTTCGAACTTCCGGAACTTGATCTCTCAAAAATCCCTGACCTGGAATTTATTACAGAAGGTGATGAAATTTCTGTACGTGGGGAGAATTTTAGTATGAGAATCAACATCTTCACCGGTAACATTGCTTCATACCGCTTTAATGGTCTGGAAATGTTTGTCAAAGGGCCAGCACCCAATTACTGGAGGCCCCCGACAGACAACGATTTCGGCAACCGGATGCACGTGCAGCTTGCTCCCTGGCGGAATGCTTCTAAAAACAGGGTATTCAGGGATCTTTCCGTCAGGGAAGAGACTGGTAATATGCATATCATAACCGTTCGTTATGATATTCCGGATGTGGGTGGAACACACGTTATCGAGTATACCATCCTGGGTAGTGGTGCAGTTAAGATCAAAAACAGCTTTTCCTATGCAGATTCAACCCTCAATGAAATACCTAGATTCGGTATGAACATGTTTCTTCCGGAAGAATTTTCCGGGATTGAATATTTCGGTCGGGGACCGCATGAGAACTACCAGGACAGGTACACCTCTTCGTTTGTGGGACACTATACCACCACTCCTCAGGAGATGTATTATCCCTACATCAGCCCTCAGGAAAACGGAAACCGTACTGATATCCGGTGGATCAGTTTCAGAAACAGGGAAGGTGCAGGTCTTCTTGCAGTCGGCAGTCCGCTCCTGAGCGCCTCTGCCCTCCCCTATACAAACGAAGACCTCACACAGGGATCCCGCGGATCAATGCATGAATACGAACTGGTAGAGCGGGATTTTATTTCGGTTAACCTGGATTACAAACAACGGGGTGTGGGTGGTGACAACGCATGGGGAGCCAAACCCCATGAGCAGTATCGCCTCGAAGATAAGGAATACAGTTACGAATTCTGGCTGATCCCACTCCAGCCCGGTGAGGAACTGTGGGAAAAGTGTAAAATCAGTTCTGCTTTATAGAAAGAGTCATTCACTGCTAAATGCCATCCGAAAGCCGGCAGATTGCATTTGAGCCGTCTGTTAAGGCCAGTTTTATTCGGTTTATCTTACTTATTTCACTTGAAATTCAATAGTATAGTCGTTGGGTATCCTGGGAATACGAGCCCAATTCATATTGACAATATACATATAACAGGTGCCAAAATATTCAACACGTATATTGTAAATAATCTTTTTATTCTTTTTATCGTCAATAATTTGTCTTTTATATTTTGCCTCACACCCACCACCATCCGTAAATTTTCCTATCAATATGTATTTATTGAAATCTATGTATGGCAGAACAGCGGTATCACAATCTAAATTATAGGGATGTATCCTGATTGAATCTCCAAATTTTTTATAAGATTCATTATCGGTTATAATGATTTCTTGATATCCTTTATCATAAACACCAGAAAAGCATGTCCCGAAGTAATTTGATTCATAGAATATAGCTTGTTCCGTCAAATCATCTATGCTTTCATTTTTTTCACAACTTACTACAAGGAAAACCATTAAAACCAACTGACAATAGCGTTGAATTATAGTCTTTTTATTCATGACTATAGTATTATGATGATCAATTAAGAAAAGAGGGACACTAATATGTCCTTTATCCCTATTTGCCGTTCCCCGACCAAATGGTATCTCCTGGTGTAACAGTACTGTCAGTTAATTCATATACCAGGGGGAACATCAACGGATTTGTCTGTGTATGTTTCTTCAGCTCATCCCGGAGGAATCTTCCTTCAAACGGAAGGAATCCCTCTTTCTTCACCTTAATGTAATAGTAAGGAAAGCCATCCCGTATAATGATCCGGTTAATTTTGGGTTCGAGCTTATATCCATGCCTCCAGGTTGAATCAGCCATAACCAGCATCTCAGCTGAAGTAATGAGGGAAGGAGCGACGATTGTTGAATTTTCGTAACACATATAGGCTGCAGCAAAGAACACCAGCGGACGGACGACAGAAACGCCAAAGCTAAGGTACCCGAAATCCTCCGGTGAATGCTCCCAGGTGGGGAGAACTTCAGGACTAACAAAGGTTCTCTCCTCCTTCCAGATCCTTAAATGGACTGGAAGAGGATCATACACAAGATACGCCAGTGGAGATCCTTCCATGGGTGCAGCAAACAGCACATTGCCCTCCGGACTGATTACCAGAAAACGCACCAGGTCATAATGCCCGGCTAAAAGCCGGATCTCTTCACTGACAAACTGGTCATTGAACCGGTACAATTCGATCTTCTCATCCTGCAAAACCATTTCACCCTCTTCGTTTATAATGGAAATGACTGCAATAAACAGGTTGGTGACAGCAGTGTCAACATCAGCCGATTTCATTGCAGGATTATCCTGGTCGACTATAATTCCAATGGACAATGATCCTTCCGGATCCGCTTCAATGGCATTCTCTTCACAGGAAATGAATCCTGCTAATACACCAATGAGCATCAGGATAAAGAGGTATTTTGTTTTCATACGGATAGGTTTAGGTTTACGTCTCAGATTACTTCAAAAATCATACCGGAAACGAATACAGCGGATGACTATTATTTTGGGGTTGCAAGTCTGCAAAAATTGTTGGGAAATATAATTATATTTACTACACCTGAAATTTTGGCTTGCAGTAATTCACAAGATATCATTTCATACGATGGAGAAAAAAGAGAGATTGGTTCCGAAAGGCATCTGGTTACCCTTTGTTCTGATTACTTCCCTGTTTTTCTTATGGGGTCTGGCTAACAACATGACCGATACACTGCTTGCTGCATTTAAGCGAATAATGAGCATGTCGGATTCACGGACCGCATTGATCCAGATCTCCTGCTATGGGTTGGGATATTTCATATTCGCCCTCCCGGCAGCCATTTATATCAAGAGGTTTTCGTACAAATCCGGAGTTTTGCTTGGGTTGGGACTTTACCTGATTGGTTGTTTTCTTTTCTTCCCGGCAAAATATACCGCAAATTATTATCATTTCCTTGGAGCATTGTGGATTCTTTTCGGAGGTTTATCAATCCTGGAGACAGCAGCCAATCCCTACATCATAGCCATGGGACATCCTTCGACGGCTACGCGGCGCCTGAATTTTGCCCAATCGTTCAATCCCATCGGGTCCATCACGGGGGTGTTCCTGAGCCAGATATTTATCCTGGCATACCTGGACAAAGCTGGAGCCGAGGAAAGGGCATCCATGACAGCAGAGCAATTAAAGATCATTCAAAACGGTGAACTCAATGCCGTTACTACAACCTATGTAACCATTGGAGCCATTTTGCTGACACTATGGATCGTGATCTATTTTGTGAAAATGCCCCGCACGGGCGATCAATCAGGCAAAATTGACCTGGGCCCCACCCTTAAACGCCTCTTTAAGAACCGGAATTATGTGCTGGGTACACTGGCCCAGTTCTTCTATGTTGGTGCCCAGATCGGGATCTGGTCTTTTACCATCCGGTATGCAATGAAAGAACTGAACCTTGAAGAGGTTCTGGCAGGATCAGAAAAGACAGCAGAACAGGTAGCAGCCAATTACTACCTGGCATCCCTTATTCTTTTCGTCTCTTCACGATTCATCTGTACGGCTCTGATGAAGTACATAAGGCCAGAAAAACTGTTAACTGTCCTGAGCACAGTAGCTACTGTTCTCTGCCTTGCCGTTGTATTTGTCGGTGGATATCCGGGTGTATTTGCACTGGTGGGTGTGTCCGGTTGCATGTCTTTGATGTTCCCGACTATTTTCGGGATGTCCGTAAAGGGACTTGGAGAAGACACAAAAATTGCATCATCGCTACAGATCATGGCTATTGTTGGCGGAGCGGTGATCACTCAACTCGAGGGATTGGTTTCAACATGGATTGATCGAATCAGGGTTGCTGGTGGTATAAAACTTCCTGCCGGGATCAACATGGCTTACCTGGTTCCTTTACTCTGTTTTGTGTTCATTACCTGGTATTCCTCACGTGCCCTTCGGAACAGCAGGGTTGGTGCATTACCATAAGTATGACTCATAATATGCAGCATACATAACGATATGCGATTTGACCCTGCCGGTCATGCAGGTCTCCTGAACCCCATTACAGTCGCCTCAGGAGAGACAACCTACATAATCTTCGTCTTACCGGTCTTTTCGGATTGCCCATTAGCAATACAGGCAATATATAGTAACAAGGGTACATTAAAAATTTAATTTATCGTTCAAATTTTCCATTCATAATTTAATCCCGGACAACCACAACTTATTTTTTTATTGACTTTGTCAATATTCTTAGTAGAGAGGTATCTATTACAATCCTTGCAGTAAAATACTTTAATCAGCTTGATCGTTTCCTCCCAAAATACTTCTAAATCTTCGATACTTTCCTGAAATGTATTATCATGTGATGTTGTGTTTGCAATAAAAGCCGGAATACCATTAAATGCAGGTATATCAGCTTTTTCGCTAATTTCTTTACTATGTTTCTTTAAAGTACTTTGGATTGAATCAAGTAATTCAGGAGCCATTCTTTTTTCATTCGTATTATTGAATTTAAAAATAACTTTAGATTCCAAGTTATTGGCGATTATCTTTAATTGTCTTTCAAGATATTTTCTTATCAGGTTCCCCAATTCATTTTTGTCTCGTTCTTTCAATTTGTTTTCAATTTGCGATTTATAATCAATTTGAGCAGTTTTCAGGAATATTCCATCATCTTTGTTCCAGCCTATCTCCTGTAATTGCCAGCCCTTGCTTTTAATTGTATTTGATATTAATTCGAAAAATTCCTGTTCATGTGTCAAGAGGATTATTTGATATTCATCATTGAATTTATCAAGAAGCAGTTTTGCAAACCTGGTTCTATGCGAACGGTCGTAACTCGATACTACATCATCAAGAATAAAAAATGAATTCCTTTTGTTAAATGCCTTCACTGAAGCTAAGAAGAATGATAAACCAAGACAATTAATATGACTCTCACTTAAATAGGCAACTGGTTGTGTTGTTGTGTTATCAAAAAAGTCATATTCGATTGTTATGCCAAGCAAATCATCAGTATTTCTATCTTTGATGGGCACAAGTTTTATGTTTTGCACCTTTTCATTTGGATTCATTATACAATAAAACTCATTGATATCATGAGAAAACCTATCAAGGAAATTGTTAATTGCTTCTTCCTGTCTCCTGATGAAATCGGAGAATAATAAATCAAATGTTCGTTGCTGTTTTGTTAAAATTTCTTGTTTCTTTTCTATTTTCAAATAATCTAAAAAGGCTTCGTTTGCAAGGAGAAGCTTGGTGTATATCTGTAACCTTATATTCTTTTCTTGACTTTCCGTCAATTCTTTAACCTTTTTTTGAGATAACTCAATCAGATTTTCAAATTCTTTTCCTGGGATTTGCAATGATGATGTTTCTTTTAGAGGTTCAGATTGAGAGACATTCTTGTTTAGTTCTTCGTCCAAGGTTTTCAATTTGATCTCAAAAAATTGTACTTTGTTTTTTAAATCAATAAAACCTTCATCTCTAAAGAGTTTTTCGCTTAACAATGACCGCATGTAGTCCATGTTTCTTTTGAGAGTGCTCTCTGAATTTGCTGTTATTTCGTCAAGATTTTCCTTTTCTTCGGTAATTTCTGATAGTTCTTCTATTCTTTCATTTAACTCTGTTATTAAATCTATCCTTTTTTTAGCCTGTTGACAAAGAGGGCATATATCTTCTTTGATTATTTCATCTTTTAATACCTTAACACCTTCATTCAGTAAACTGGAAAGTTTTAGTTTTTTTATTTTTTCCGGTTCTTTCTGAATAAGGTTAAAAGCGTGGTAGAATTCCTCGTATTCGGCATATATTTGGCCTGAATTCTCTTGAATAATGCTTAATGTTTCGGCAATTTTACTATAGAAATTAATCTGGCCTGAGAGTGCATTGTCTTCTTTCTGTTCAATTTCTTTTATTATTTTGCCAACATCAGTAAGCGTTCCTATTTCCTTATTAAGTTTTAAGGGTTTTATTAATTTATTGCAGGCATTAATAAATTCGGATGGTGTATATACCGGATGACATAGATTCTCTATTAATGTGGATTGTTTTGCACTTTTTTGATTGTCAAATTGTTCTGATTTTATATTCCGTTTGATCCTGCCGCCTGTTTTTCTTAAAAGGTCCCGTATTTTTCCTACTTCACTAAATCCGATGATTTCCTGAAGCTTGTCCAATTTTTCCTTTTTTGTGGCAATAATGAATTCAACCAATTGATAATATCTCAGGATCAATCTTTCTGATTGAGAATCCTTAATGTACTGTTGAAAATCTTCGTTATTATTTGAAATATATGCTTTTGCGGCATTATCAATGCTTTTTGTTGCATTTAATTTGCTTTCAGAGAATTGAATATCAATATATGCATCATCATTCTGGTTAATAAACATGTTACGAATTGCCCCTTTCCCCCTTTTCTCAATTTCTTCGCTCGAAATATGTTCAATACTGTCTGTATAGAACCACTCTAAAGCATCGGAAATTGAACTTTTACCAGAGCCATTCTCTCCAAAAACAAGAATGGACTTTTTATTCAAATCCAGCGGCAATATGTTTTTAACACCCCTTATTCCTTTTAAGGTTAATGAATTAATTTTCATCATTTTCTTACTCGATTTGTTTGAGTTCTTCCTCAATGATACCATCAAGGACGTTTTGTAAATTTATATCGGTAAGTTTACCGGTTGAATACAATGAAATCAATTTTTTTACTGTACTTTCATGAGTATCAGGAATATTTAATATTTCAGCGAAAAAATCATCAATAACAACCTTACCACTTTTAATTTTGTCTGACATGATTATCGTTTTTAATTAAAATACTGCCAATCAATTATAAATTCTGATTCAATTTGTTTTTCCAGTACATCATATCCTGATTTGTTGTTGCAGATCGGATAAACTCCAAAATTCTTAACAAAATCAAGTATAAAATAACTCTCCAGGTCTTCAATCCGGTATTTCCAGAATTGCTTCACCATTTCAAAGTTGATGTATGTAAAAAACAAAGAATCAACCTTCCTGTAATTCATAAGGCCCAGATTTCCCGAAGTGCCTTCAAAATGCCCCATGAGGCGGTTGCCCATGCTGTTTGTCTTTTTCTCGCTCATACCAATGTACAGCAATTTCGAGTCGCCAAACGGATAGTTTATTCTGAAGTTTTCTGAAAAAATGAAATATAATCCCGTTAGCCCTATTAATGAACGGATATGAGTAGGTTCAAAGGTTAGTGCCTTGTTAAACCTTATTTGTATAAGATTATTCTCCATTCAAGTTGAGATTCTCCAATTGTTCATTAATGAATGTCTCTGCGAGCTTCTCGTTCGTTTCAATAGCCTTTTCCACAGCTATTTTGACTATTTCCAGCAGTTGTTCAGATTGTTTTTTAAGCAGGAAACTTTTTTCAATAAGCTCCGAAATTTCTTTTTGTATAGAAAAATCTATAACTGGTAATAAAACATTTCCAATTTCATTTACACGCCAATGTAAAATTATTGAACCACCCGCATCTCTTTCAGCCTGCATTTGTACTAACTTGGAATTCAAAACCAATGTTAAATAATCTGGCAAAATCTCATTATTATTTCTTATTATAAGATGCAAGATTGCGCCGGAGGTTATTAAGTTTTCATCTTGCCTTAATTTGTATGCTGTACCAACACTTCCATCTTTTGAAAATAAAATTGTATTAGCCTTTGGTTTTAGTTTCTCTAATGTTTTTTTGTTTTCCTGATAATATGAATCAGATAAACATTTCTGGGGAGTTGATATTCCGAATTTATTATAATCAGCAACCCTTAAAAATGGAATTCCTTCATCAGAGTATGCATCTGAGCCAGGTTCGATAGATTTTTTAATATTAACAACATCCTCTAAGACTGAATTTTTGACTTTCTTTATCTGTGTTACTATTTGCTCGTACTTTGGCTGGTAATACTCTGCATCCAAGCGCCCGGTTTCTCTAAACGAATTGGAAAAGCTTTTGATATTTATTTTTCCCCGGATGGGTTTAAAGTCTTTTAAGCTAAGGGTTTCGAGGAGTAGGTTTTCGGCTTGGGTGTATGTTTGTTGATAATATTTCTCAAGATTCGCAGATTGATCTACCAACCATCCAATTTTGTTTTGGAAATATTTTGAAAGACATGGAATAGGTATGTTGAAAAGATAATATGGAGCAACCTCAGGTTGAAGTCCTCCATACATGCCCTTATTTATCATTAAACGACCATATTTCGTATTGAAAAAAGCTGCCAAATATGATTGATTAAAATAAGTATTACGGATAATGAGAACATGTGAAGACCCAATAGTAAGACATTCTTTCTTATAAATTGCACATTGACCAAAATTTGCGCCAGTTCTTGTTAATAAAATATCATTTTTCTTTATTTCATTTTTTATTAGACGTTTTGAGTCTTCTTTTGAAATAAAAACATTATTCGAATCTTCTATTCTAAGAGGTCTGAGATTTTGAGTTCTAAAAAACCACACACCTTCTTCTACAAATTCCCTTTTTATTTCAGTTGGATGGATGATCTTTGCATTTATTTCGTTAAGATATTTATGTTCCCTCTTTTCCAATAATAATTCCGTTTTCAGATATTCTTTTTTTACAAATTCTGAATCAATTCTAAATCTTTCATTTTTTTTTGTGAGAATAGAAAATAATATCTCTGAAATTTCCAGCCCCTCCAATAAAGCCTTGTATTTTTCTTCATTGAAGGGGCCTACACGAAAAAACTCAGCCCCTCTTTTCTGGCAAATTCAGTAAATGCCTCCGCTATACCTTCTTTGGTTTTCAGCCCGTGTTTGAGGGATTGACTGAACAGGTCATGTTTTACTACCAGATGGTCGTGTTCATCCAAAATGTATTCATCCAGATTTTTGGCTGTTTTTACATAAAATGACCATTGGTCTTCTGTTAAATTCATTTCCTGCTGCTGGGGAACAGGTGTTTCGGGCTGTACCCGGAACTGTTCAAAGTCTTTTTTACGCAGGAAAATCTTATCCCCGCTTGTGTCTTTGGCTGGTTCCTGCATTGTGGCAAAAAAGATGGAGTAATCTTCTTTTTTACTGCAAAGCGGCCCCAGGTGGGGGTTATCGTTCCATTTTTGTACAAAAAGTACGCTGGTTTTGGTGCCCGTGTGAGGTTTGAAAACATTGCCGTGCAGGCCTACTACAGCTAAAATCCTGCATCTTTCTGCAATGAAATCTCTGATGTATTTGTCGGATGAATTGTTGAACCTCCCCTGTGGCAATACAATGGCCATTCTTCCGCCCGGCTTTAAAAAATCGAGATTACGTTCAATAAAAAGAATATCGCGCCCGACTTTGCTTTGGTATTTACCATTTGATTTTTTACCAAGTTCATATTTAGCCAATATCCGGCTTTCTTTAATGTCCCCCGCGAATGGCGGATTGGCCATTAATATATCAAAATCGAATTCGTGATTTTCATTTTTTAGGATTCTGTGTTTTATAAATTTAAACCATCCTTCGTGATAGGTTGATTGCCAGTCTTCGTCTTTTATCCTGTCGTCCCATCGTTCCCAATCCAATGAATTTAAATGCATTATATTGGATTGTCCATCACCAGCAATTAAATTCAATGTCCTGGCAACACGTACCGACTTTTCATCAAAATCTATTGCAAAAACATTGTCTCTTATATAATCCTCGCACCTGCTGGGTTTTTGTTCCAGTGTAAACAAGTGACTTTTATCCAATTCTTCATCCTTCATAATCTGTTCCCAAACATGAAACATGGTGTGAACCGGGAAACCGCAGCTTCCGGCAGCAGTATCAATCATTGTTTCATGTTCCTGCGGGTTCAGCATTTTTACACACATATCAATCACAAAGCGGGGAGTGAAATATTGCCCTTTTTCACCTTTACTGCTTTTATTGATCAGGTATTCAAAGGCATCGTCCACCACTTCAAGATTTGAATTGAACAATTTAACATCCTGTAAGGATGACACGCAAATTGAAAGGTGTGATGGGGTAAGGTTTATGCGGTCATTGTCAGAAAAAACGCCTTCCCATTTTCTTTTTGCATGATTAAAAAGATTTTGGATTTTTTCTTTCAACTCGGTTTCTGTATCGCCGTAATTTCTGAATTCAAGGTGTCGTAACTTGTTCCTGCCGGATTCAAGTTCATCAAAAAGCTTGGTAAAAATTAGCTTAAAAACTTCTTCAAACACATCAACCCCGGCATTCGCCAATACTTCATCCTCCATTTCAAGGATTAAGTCTTTCAGCGATTTTCTTTCAGTTACAAGCTTGTCTTTATCAATTAAATCTTTGATATACCATCGTTCTGAAAGTATGTCGGACAGTTTTTCACTTGCTTTAGGGATTTCGGGAATATCTTCAAAGAAATTCGGGTCTTTACGGTGGTAATACGATATGGATTCCCCGTTTGTCCACACGCCGATAGGTGCTCCTGTTGCATTGCAATAGGATTTCAACTGTTCTTTTCCGTCTTTCAACTTTGGTTTCTTCAATTCCACCATGATGTATGGGGAGGTTGTCTGCTGCTTGTCAAAAATTACAATGTCGGCACGTTTTTTTTCACGCCCGAATGATACTGCATATTCCAGTTCCATCCTTTCAACAGGATAATTATACTGTTCAATAAGCACTTGCAGGTATAATTGACGCATAGCCTCTTCGGGTATGAGTTTAATGCTTTTGTTCCGTACAACACATTAGATATAAGGAACGATATTTCCTTTCTTGTCTGTCTTTGTCACAATTTTCCTTTCAAGATTAGAAATCTCAATAAGATTGAACTGTGTCAATCTATAATTTGAATCTTTTATTATTTCAGCAAGTGTCATTTTTTTATGATTGTGGTTTTATTTTCTCAATTTCAAATATTTTATACCAGTAAAAAAAAGCTTCAGGATTTGATTTTTTTAATTTATTTAATCTGGTTTTTAAAGGTTGCTCTATGATCCAATTTTTAATTTGCATTGGACTAGAGAATTTCTCAAATTCTGTATTATTATGCCTTATAAGGGTTGCAAGGTAAGCTGCTTTTGAAGCATCTACAATCGCTTTCTCGATATGATAATTTTCAGAGAAAATAAACGGATTAACCTGCCTGATTCCCTGTTGAAGTTTATCAAAATTTGCACCTCCATCTTTACCCCGGGTGCAAATAGTAAGAGCTGAATCATAAATGTCATCCAGAACAATGCTTTTGTCATCACCTAATTCTCTGATTTTTAACTGGTGAATGGCAAAATCTGAAAAGGCTTCTTTTATAGCTTTAACATCAGAGCAATGATCAAATAATGAACCGATGTCATATAATTGTTTCATAATTTCCATGGCCATGCTCTGGCCATTTCTTTCATAGGGTATGCCTGCTGTTTCGGGTGCAAAAGCCGTAAGTTTATCGCCCAGGATATTATCAAAATCAGGGGTTTTAACTTTTAAAGTTGGGCTGTCTTGTTTTACAAATGTTGAATCGATAGGTAACTCTATCAACTTATTATATAGTGGTTTTTCAAATAATATGTCTAAAAGAATGTATTCCTCACTTTGTGAAGTTTTATATACTGGTTTATAAAAAAATTTATAATGTGTTTTTTCAATATGTATGATACTATTTCTTTCTTGTAATTTTTGCCGGGTGAATCCTTTATTTTTTACTATCTCATCAAAATATTTTTCAAGCTCAATTTTATTCTCCATAATTATATCGATATCAATGGACAATCTTTTGGTTGAATCAAACAGAAGCATCAGGGAAGTACCTCCTTTAAAAACAAATTTCAGTTGAGCTTCAGCCAGCCCTTCCAATAATCGTAATGCCCTTATAACTTTTTCAACCAGGATTTTATCTGCCTTGTTGTTCTTTACAGATACTGTATTAATCCATTCGATACTTAAGCAATCATTTGAAATCATTTTGCTTGATCTTTTTAATCAAATGTTCTAAATAAGATTATTACGTTCAACTATCTCCATTACTTCTATTTTCTTCTTCTTCCTGTTGGCATACCGCAAAAGCTTTGCCCGATTTACACTGTAGCGGTTAAATGCATTTTCAAAAATATGGCCGGTTTCCCTTCCCTGTAGATACTCAAATTCAGTATCACAGGAAATATCCACCAATAATTTTTCAATACTCACAGTGGGAACTCCCTGTATAATCTGGACAGGCGCTTCGCTTACCAGATGCCTTACCAGTAATGCACTTCCAATACCATGAATATAATCCTGTAATAATTCCTTGCCTGGTTTATAAAATACAGATTGTGAAAATTCTTTCAAATAATGATATACCGATTCAGCGCTATCCCGTTCAATCTCCACTAAAATTAAACCCGAATTTGATATATGCTGTGAAAACTCATTTATCCATTGTTGTGGCCAAATACAGTATAATAAAAATGGGAAGTTAGTTTTAATGGTTTTATTGATTTTAAAAATCTTAGATGGGATTTCCGGTATAAAAAAAACAGATTGCCCTAACTTAAACTTACCCTTGCCGATACGATCAATAACACCTTGTTTCACCAGTTCATATACCCTCCAGTTTACTGTCGCTCTTGGAATGTACGGTTCATATTTTGAATAAAAATCAACTAATTCAGATGTTGTAAATACACTATTCTGAGCAAATTGACGTTTAAGCTCCTGTATTTTAAACTTTGTTTCGATAATTAAATTATTTTGCACCAAAGATAATCAAATTATTGGCAGCAAATCAAGAAAAGTGCCGTTAATTTGGTAGATGTTGATAAAAAGTAAGTATTTGGAAGGGACCGCATGTCGCACAGGTAAAAGAGCTGCATGCTTTACCACATAACCGAAAGCTTCAGAACACTAAGGCCTAATATACCGAGAAATCTTTTGTCTCATATACCGGATTTCCGTTTTCATCGATACCCTGCACCACGATAGTATAGCTTGATTTCATAAACGTACTTTTAAACGACAGGGATGTCTCCCTCTCTTCCAGGGTATAAACGAACGGATTCCAATACAATGTTGGACTGTATTCCTGGATTTCATCAGCCGTATCTTCCTCAGGTCCTACTCCCCCCTTGGTGGTGATTTCTATAATACCTACGGGATTAAATCCAGTGTACATAAGCACTTCAGAAGGATTTGTGATAACTTTGATATTCCCAATATCATGAGGGTTTAAGTTGCTTAAGGTCCTGACATCCGTTCCCATTTTTATTCCATTGAACACAATGAGCGCTCCTTCCTGATTTAATATTGAATTCGGACCATAAAAGACAATCTTGTTGTCCATGAGTTGGAAGTTTTTAATCCTCCGGATGACATCCAGGATGGGTGTTCCACTTGCCAGCTGATCCTGAACCCAGTTATCACGAAAGTGCTGGTCTTCTTCTTTTTTTGTTTCTGTAAAATACCTTTGGTTAACCAAATAATATTCAGGAAATATCAGATTGTATTTTAAAATATACCGATTAAAAAACTGGGAATTCTCAATCTGAGAATACAACATTCCAATGTGATCCAACCGGTACGAATTCCTTATTACCCCAAGTATATTCTGACTGGTTTTCCTCTCAGGCGGACCGGTTTCTTCACCCATCAGGGTGATCCAGTTGAATTTCTCATCCCGGATTGCCAGCATCATAATATCAAGATCTGCTTCTATTTCGTTGGCTTTCTTATTAAAATAGCCCGGCGGCAAAGGGAATTTTCCAATCCCGGGGCCAAGTTGGCAGTAGGAAAAGATATCAGGATCCTGGTTCCAATCGGGATTAAGGTTTGCATCGGTAACTGAAACACTGAGGTCTGCCGCTATCATAGCTCCCTCAGCGTTCTGCATTTCGATGTTCAGTTTCACTTCCTCTTTCGGGATATATTCATTTTGATCTGTTTTTACCTGAACTATTGAATTGGTTTTTTTAAGAAATACTGCCCTGTGACTCAGTGCATCTCCCCGGGAATTAAAGAGCGTAACATGGATCACCCCTCCCGGAAGATCTGAGACGGGTATGGTAAACTGTATCGTTTTATCAATCGGATAGGATCGATACCAGATGATCTCACCATTCTGTTCCGCAACAACATGGAATGGGTTGTCATTTCCATCAACCGTATTCACGATATCAAATGAGAGATGATCATCTGATCTTCCTCTTAGAGCGATCATTGCTCCTTTTAAAGACACCTCAGGAAGATCAATTGGATCATCGACACCCCTGGGACTTGTGAGTTTAACTTTGGCAGGTCTGTTTCTATCCGGGGTATAGTTAAAATATCCGAGTCCGTTAAACCAGCTTTTGAAATGGGTCAGAACATTATTGTCCGGGTCAAGGATCTGACCTTCAATTTCTGCTACATTGCCAAAGTAATCCTTTGCAACAAATCCAACTTTTGTCTCAACACCATCGATCAGGTTCCCCCCTTCGGGGAAAAAATCAACAGTATAGGGTAACCCGGTAGTCGGAATAACGATAGAACTCTTCTCACTGGTTCTTAAACGTTCTACAGTCATGTCAAGTGTGATTAATGCAGGATCCTGAAATTCGGGAAGTTGCACATGAATTACTGATTTACCCGTTCTCTCTGTTTTTCCCTCTCCAGAAAAAAATGAGGCGCCATTTTTTCTGATGTCATAAGTGAACGAATTTCGAATGGTTTTACCTTCCGCGGAAAGCAAAGTAACATCTATTTCTACCTCATCACCAGGGTTATACATTGTATCGGGGGGAGTGGAGAGATGAATGATGGTGCTGGGAAAGGAGATGGTCTTAACAAACAGCTCCTTAATAAAAACATGTTCAGGTTTCCATTCACGCATCAGTTCAGTAAAACCGATAAGGAAATATTTCCCTTCGGGTATTGTATTAGCAAACAGGAGTTTACCAGCTACCTGGCTCCCCTTAATCTCAAACAGGTTATTCAAAACGATCTTTCCCTGATAATTCATCAGTGCAAGATTCAATATCTCACTCTGCTCCGATGGTATAAATGAATAGAGATCCCTGATATAGGCTTTGAAAAAGAGCTCATCTCCCGGGGAATAAACATCCCTGTCCGTATGGATATAGACCATCTCCATCGGATAATTTGTTTTATACGCATCCATTTTTTCTGAAAGAGCCTTTTCAAAATCCCCTTCATTCACGGTAAACTGGATTAACAATAATCCGGTCAGGATTGAGCCCATCATTACATGCTTTTTAATCTTTTTCCTCTTTTTCATTTTCGCCATTTGTTTGTTGATGAATGTAAAATTAGTTCAAGCATCCGGAGTCCGGTTGTGAAAATAAGGAATAAAACGGATACAGGAACAATATCCGCCTTCAATCGATTCGTATTTTCATTATCAAATACCACGCCAATTCTTCTTATCCTGTTCACTATTCATAAATACTTGTATTCCCTCTTTCCAGGATGATCATCAGGCTATCCACAATTTCCGGTTTCTCTTCTGCAATATTCCTGTTTTCACAGGGATCGACCGAATGATCATACAGTCTGAATAAAAGCATTTATGTTTTCTGTTGAAACACCAGGTGGCATTCCGCCCCCGCAGGATAATATCACGCGTGATTTCTCATTCAGTCCCTCTATTGATTCCCGAACTGAACGCATAACATCCCCAGGTTTCCCTTTTGCCAGGACATCCCGGGGTGGAATATTACCAAGCATGGTGATTTGATTGTCAGTCAGTTCTTTGAGTTGATTAAGATCGGTTTCGTACCCCATGTTAAACAGGTTCACTCCCATTTCCTGCAGGCAGCGGATGGATTCCATACAATTTGCATCATTATGCAAAAATTTTATGGTGACATTCCTGTTAAAAATCTCCAAAAAGTAAGGAAGGCCGAATTCCCTGAACTGCTCCTCACTGATAAAACCGATGATGTCATCAAGGACCAAAATTCCATCAATGTCACTGAAGCTGCTTTTTTGTAATTCATGCCATTCGATCAAATAATCAGTAATGATCCGGATCATTGCATGTATCTCTTCGGGATGTGTCAACAGAGCTGTCAGGAATTCCGTGGTTCCCATCAAAAAGGATGCAATGTTTAACGGTCCCCTTGAGACGGAAAAGCGTATTTTGTGACCTGCATCTTCAATTCTTTTCCTGTTGATCTTTAACCGGTTAAGGATAAGCGGGCCCAAACCGTCCGTTTGTGGATCCGGTTTAGCCATCCTGCTTATCTCCTCCACTGAATGAATACATTTATGAGCATGAGGGAATTCGTTTTGCGGAAAGGAACACCTGGCACCAAAAGCAGACGGTTCGCTGCACATGCCAAATTCAGACCAGAATCCGGGGAAGAACATCACTTCAGGAAACGTTTCAATCGCTTTTATATTTGCCCGGAACCACAGATCATCATTGGAAAAGTAATCAAGAATTGGAATGCCATACCAGTTGGGTAACCAGGGAGAATCAATGATAAAACCGACAGGAAGGGGATCAAAAGTTTCCCCGTTTATTACATTAACCAGTGTTTGCCATTGTTTGTCGGTCATGATAATACCTTTGCTTCATAAAAGTAGATAAAATTAATGCGCCTGCTATTTTTTTCTTCCGGTTTATGGGTATTATCTTTAACGCTGTACTTATCTTTCGGATAAAGATCATTCCCGTCCGAACAACGTTCAGTTGGGAAGGATTGATCGTTGAATGATCTCATACCACCGGAATAAATAAACAAGTGATGGCTACTTTTCTTCCCTTCAGGCGGATTACAGTTTATATCAGGGTTAATATCCTTCTCATTATCTGTCTGATTCTCAGTTTACCTGTAAAGGGTCAGTTTGATGGTGTGGTGAACATCTGGGAAGATACCCTTACACTGCCAACCTACCTGATCCACCCACCGGATGTCAATCCAATGTTCTTCCGCAATCAATCCTACCAGGGAGCCAGCAGGGTAATCTATCCTTACCCATTGCAGGATAACCTTTCGAATGATAAAGAAGATGTCGTTTACAATGCGCTCTATCTTGAAAACAAGTACATAAAATTATGTGTCCTGCCGGAGATCGGTGGAAAGCTTCTCTATGCCACGGATAAAACGAATGGCTATGAGGTGTTTTACCGTCAGCGTGTTATCAAACCAGCTATTATCGGCATGCTCGGAGCATGGATATCCGGTGGAATCGAATTTTGTGTCTTTCATCACCACAGGGCTTCCACCTTTTTACCGGTTGACTATACAATGGTGCAGAATGAAAATGGCAGCAGCACCATATGGATTGGTGAAACGGAACCCAGGCACCGGATGAGGTGGATCATAGGCATCACGCTATATCCTGATAAATCCTATATCGAAGTTAGCGGAACCCTGATGAACCAGACTGAGAATATTCATTCCATATTGTACTGGGCAAACGTAGCCACACACGCCAACGCCGATTACCAGATCATTTTCCCTCCCAGCACTCAGATTGCCACCTATCATGCAAAGAACAGTTTCAGTCACTGGCCCGTAACCCGTGAATCATACGTAAGCAGGGAATACTATTCCGGCGGTATCGATGCAAGCTGGTGGAAGAATCACCCCGAACCGGTTTCTTTTTTTGCACACGATCTGAAGGAGGGATTTCTTGCCGGTTATGATCATGGTAAAAACGCCGGTACAATGCACGTTGGCAATCCACACATTGTAACCGGGGCAAAATTATGGGAATGGGGGCCGGGACCTAGGGGTGCCATGTGGGACACCCGTGTGCTGACAGATAATGACACTCCCTATGCCGAACTGATGACAGGAGCATATTCTGATAACCAACCCGATTACAGCTGGATCAAACCTTACGAAATCAAAGAATTCAAACAGCACTGGTATCCGATCCGGGAAACTTCAGGAGCGAAAACTGCCAACCTGAACGGTCTCCTGAACCTGGAAACAAGACCCGGAGATACCGTCTTCATCGCGGCAAATACAACTGAAAGATACAGGGGTGCGAAAATTAAGGTAATGCATGGTTCAGAACTCCTCTTTGAAGAAGGGATCACCATTGATCCTTCTGAGCCATACTCGCGTGAAATTCATCTGAATGATCCCATTGATGATGAGGATCTGAGCCTGATATTGCTGGATAGCCAAAACAGGGAATTGATCCGTTATCAGCCGATACGTTTGGAGAAGGTAACTGAACTTCCTGAAGCAGTGAAACCTCCCCTGCAGCCTGAAGAGATCGAAAACATAGAGGAGCTCTACCTGACTGGATTACGAATTAAACAGTTTCATAATGCACGAATGGATCCAACCGATTATTTTCGTGAAGCATTATCAAGGGACCCCGGAGATATCCGTTGCAATAACCAGATGGGGCTCCACTATAAAGAACGAGGATACTATGAGATTGCCGCAGGGTATTTTCGCAAAGCCATTCAACGGTTAACAAAAGATTATACCCGTCCAAGAGATTGTGAACCCCTGTATTACCTGGGATTGATCCTCCAGAAACAGGGGAAATATGAGGAAGCTATTGACACGCTCTATCGTGCCCTGTGGGATTATGAATTCCGTTCTGCAGGATATTATCACCTTGCCCAAATATCCGCTGTCAGAAACGACTTTCAACAAGCGATTCAACATTTGGACAACTCCTTGATTACCAATTCGCAAAACCTCAATGCACTGAATCTGAAATGTGCAATTCTTCGCAGAACTGGTGAGAAGGAGAAAGCGGAAGTGATCGCAGCCCGCGTCCTTGCCTTCGATCCATTGAATTTCAGGGCCTTGAATGAAAGATACCTGCTTCAAAACAACATAACCAAACCGGATCCGGAGGGTTACCGGCCGGAACTGCCGACCCAAAGGATGGGTAATAATCCGGAATCGTATCTTGAACTGGCAGTGGAGTACCTGAACTCAGGGCTCTATGATGAATCGATTGCCCTGTTAACATTTGCTGGTAAATCCGGCTCAGAAAAAGTTCAAAACTACCCCACCATCTATTATTACCTGGGATACCTGTACCATCAGAAAGGAAACGAAACATTGGCCCGGGAGAGTTTCCGAAAAGCACGAACTTTGCCTACGGATTATTGTTTCCCCTATCGCCTGGAATCATTGCCGGTTTATCAGACTGCCCTGGAATATGCACCGGATGATTCCCGTGCCCATTATTACCGCGGAAACCTGCTTTTTGATAAACAACCTGAAAAAGCGATGAAAGACTGGCAAGAGGCAGTACGATTGGAGATGGATCTTTCCTTAGCTTACCGGAATCTCGGATGGGGCTATTCCAATTACCTGGATGATCCGGGAAAAGCCATTGAAGCCTATGAATCCGCCATTCAGCATAACAGGGAGGAACCCCGGTATTATTATGAACTTGACCTGTTGTATGAAAAACAGGGTGCTCCAATTGAGAAAAGGCTGAAACTACTGACTGAGAACCATCAATACCTGATGAAACGGGAAGATGCGCTGATACGTGAAATAAAGGTACTGGTCCATGCGGAAGAATACAACAGAGCCATTCGTTACCTGACAGATTACTTTTTCCATAGCCAGGAGGGCTCACGGGACCTTCATGAGATCCATGTAAATGCCCACCTGCTGAGAGGATTGCAACGGATGAGAATGGGTAATTACAAGGAAGCTCTGGATGATTTTCTCATGGCAGATGAGTACCCCGAAAACCACCAGCTGGGCCGTGCAGAAAATTACATTCGAAATGCCCAGATCGAATATTATACTGGACTGGGTTATGACCTGACCAATCAACCGGGAAAAGCTAAAATGCATTATCAGAAAGCTGCCTCTGACCAACGGATGAACAACGAATACATATACTATGTGGGACTCGCCAGTGAGAAACTCAGCGATGCTGAACGCGCGGACCGGATATACGAACAACTTATCATGTTGGGGACGGAGTCGCTTTCACAGACAAATGAGATTGATTTCTTCGCCAAGTTCGGTGAGGACATGGAAGCAAACAGGAGGCAGGCTTCCGCATATTTCATGCAGGGATTGGGTTATCTGGGGAAAGGAAGTAATGCAAAAGCATCAGCCCTGTTTGAAAAAGCCCTGCAACTCGACCCGAATCATCTCTGGGCAAAGGAAATGATGCTTTCTTTTTTGCGGAAACCTTGAAGTATAAGTTCCTTACCTTTACCGAAGAAGAGGGGAACTTCAGCCTGAATGATTAAAGTCAAGGGATCGATCATTTTTGATCCTCTAATTTCTTCTCAAGAGCTGCTTTCTTTTGCTTCAGTTCAAGCATCACTTTCTGCAAATTCTTCTGCTCAATAGCTAGTTTTTCTTTATTCACGGATTCATCCTCCTCCATCTGCTTAAGTTTTTCCTGTTTCAGGGTCAACTCCTTTATCAGTTTATCCATTTCTTTTATTTTCATCTCAAGCTCCTTAAGCTCATTCATATCCGAAACGCTTTCTTGCTGAGCCTGCTTCTCTTTTAAAGCAGCCTCCTTTTTCTTCATCATCTCCTTTTTCTCCATGTCGCTTAGCTCACCCGACTTTGGCTTCATAACAACTTTAATACCATATTCATTTTCACTTTTCATCTTCTTGCCATATTTCTCCATATTAATCACAATATCCTCAAATCCCAGAAAGGAGATAATAACCACATCCGTTTCCGAAACTGTAAGGTCTATTTTTCCGTTCATGTCACTGATTGCCCCGATTTCAGAACCTTTTATAACACCATTGGCTCCGGAGATCGGATCTCCGTTCAAATCATTCAGTACGATGGTTAGCTTGATGTTCCGTTCAACATCCCCCAGGGTTATATCAGATACAACACCAGGCGAAGAGGGACGGGTATAAACAGGCTTGGCAAAAGCAACAAGCAATAGAGCAAGAACCGGTATGGTCCAGATGAGGTTAAGCACGCGCAATTTGGGGGTCTTCTTTTGCTTTGTCATTTTCAATCGTTTTGCGTTGAGGGAATAGTTCAGGTGGTTTGTCAAGCGTAATACTTCCATTCCCAACAACTGGTTTAACAAAATAGAATGATACCGGCCGATGCTGTAGCCCTGCGCAATGACTCCCTCATCGGCCAGGTATTCATGATTCTGCTTAATCGATCTGTCAATTAGCCAGACAAATGGATTAAACCAGAAAACAATGCTGATTAACTCAAGAATTAACAGATCGAACCAGTGATGCTCATGAATGTGCACGCTTTCATGAGCGATGATATTATCCAGTTCGTCTGTGCTTATATATTGGGGATTAATGAAAACAAAATGGAAAAAGGAAAAGGGAACATTGTATTTGCTGTTTTCAACAACCTTCACCTGCTCCTTCACATAAAAACCATTCTTACGGATGCTTGTTAATAGAATTGTTACCTGCCAGATTAACCTCGTTAGAAAAAAAGTTGCTCCAAGAACATATATGAACACAACGACTATCCCAATGATCCCTGTCGGGGTTACCCCATCAAGAGCCCCCATAAAGCCTGTCTGCCCCCACACTCCGCTTCCAGGTTCCATGAATCCATTTACTGGCATGCCAACCTCATACCGGATCCTTATGAAAGGAAGAGTAACAGACATGATCAGTGAAAAAATGAGATAGTAACGGATCACCCTGAATAATGTTACTTTACGCAGGAAAAACCAGTAAACGAGGTATAATACCGAAAGGCTGATTGATGCCCGGATCAGAAAATCAATGATTGCATTCATTTTTTGTTCTTCTTTTCATGCTGTAACTCTTCTTCCGTCTGACTGATCATATCTTCCAGCTCCTGGATGGAAAGATCATTCATCCTGGCAAAAAACGTTGCCATCTTGGGATACGATCCATTAAAATAATTAACCAGCAGGTTTGATAACTGAAATTTTGAGTACTCAGCCTTACTAATGGCAGGCATGTAGAGATGAGTATTGGCGATTTTCCTGTGTGTTGCGAATTTCTTCTTCTCCAGGACCTTTAATACCGTTGCAACCGTTGTATAAGCCGGTTTAGGATCACTGAAATGATCAACTACATCCTTTACAACCGCTTCATTTAAATCCCAGAGGATCTGCATTACCTGTTCTTCTGCCTTTGTCAAACGCTTAATGTTTGTCTTCTTCTCTTTCATAATGTTAAATAAATAGTCTGAATAACATGAAAAATTGCACGTACATGCTAATACGGTGGGTCCAATCAGAATTCTCTTCTACAAATATAATACTATTTTTATAATAGTTTTACTATTTTTATAGTATTTTTTAATATTTTTTGCAACAAAGCACACAACTAAAACATAATGTGGTAGTTAGTGATAAAAATAATAATGAGCTACCTTGTTCTGATATCAAATTCCGGAGGGTCAAACAGGTGTTTTTTTACGGAGCACTGGTTGGTTACATTGATGATTGCAGATCGATACTTATCCGGAAAATCATCCGGGCATTCACTTTCATCTTCTCTTCAAAAAAAACTTCAATATCCATGGGTTACGTTTGTAAAATGTACTAATTTAAAATGAATCGATAACTGAAATTGAAGCCACAAAAATAGAACTTATTTCGTTATATTTGGATAAACAGTGGATTAGTATCGGTATGCAAATTGGAGAAATGGTAGAAGAAGCTATTGATGGTAATCCGGATCTTTTCTATGGTATTGCGGATCTTTCCGGGGAACTATCTGCTGATTTCAATGGATACCACTATGCCATTGTACTTGGAAGGAAATTGGATAATCGGGGAGAATAAGCGGTTGTGTGGAATATGTGTGGCGGTTTGTCCGGTCGGGAGATAACGGTTAAGTCTGAGAAACTTTGGAGCAAATAACAAAACAAGGAGAAAATAACAAATGGCAATACACGAAATTGACAGGTTAGAAGCAAAAGAAATCCTGCCTGGTTTTACCGGAAAATTCATTCACATGGAAAAAATGACCGTTGCTTTCTGGGAAATTCGTGAGGGAAGTGAGCTACCAGTGCATGCCCACCCGCATGAACAGGTCACCATTGTACAGGAGGGGAAACTGGCATTGACCATGAATGATGAAACCAGGACGCTGGAAAAAGGGATGGTTATGACCATACCATCCAATGCAGTTCATTCCGGCAGAGCGCTGACAGACTGCAGGGTTCTGGATATTTTTTGCCCCCCCAGGGAGGATTATAAATGATCGCGGAGCTGGCTTTCGTTTATGGGCTAAAGCCCGGTTTTTTTTAAATCCTCGTACCCCCGGCATGAATGCCGGGGTAAGTCAGCTATTATCCTGGTAATCCTTCAGTTACCCCGGGATTAATCCCGGGGGCATTGCGCTTTGTAAAAAAGGGGCTTTAGCCCATAAGTCCTGGCCTAAAGACCTTGATAACGCCTGTCCAAAGCCCCGACCTAAAGGCCGGAGCATTCATCTAATCTACTGAAATTGAATGAGTTATCCCGGCATTCCCCCATTGGGGTCCCTTAGGAGATGCCGGGGTTAAAGGATAACCAATAGACGGGCTTTAGCCCACTACTTTTCTTCCAGTAAATCAATTCCTTCAATAAACTCATCGTATTCCTCTTGAAATGTTTTCGTTCTGTGGTGTTCTTCTTGATTTTTAATGTATTCACGTACATGGTGGATCTCTGCATTACTAATTGATTTTACATAATAATCATCCTGCCAATAAAATTTAGATTTGGTCAACTGATTCTTATTTATCCAATAAGAAGATTCACCTTTAAGTAAGTGAGCTATTTTAGAAATATTCTGTTCAGCATTCATTGAAATCAAACAATGAACGTGTTCCAGGTATCCATTTATAAAATCCAGGTAGATTCCTTTCGCTTTAGCATTCTCTTTTATATGGATAAAGAGTTTCCTCCTGATATCTTTTGACAGGTAAGGTTCACGATTATGAGTAGTCCAAACAAGATGAACCCAAATTCTTACATATGGCATATTTAATAGTTTCGTTTATGGGCTAAAGCCCGGTTTTTTTTAAACCCTCGTACCCCGGCATGAATGCCGGGGTACGTCAGCTAATATCCTGGCAATCCTTCAGTTACCCCGGGATTAATCCCGGGGGCATTGCGCTCTGTAAAAAGGGGGCTTTAGCCCACCATCTACCATATATCACTTATGATTTCAGCATGTTTATGCAATTCATCAACGCCCGCATGTTATGATAGTTGACTTTCCAGTCTTTCCCTTTTGGTGCATCTGCCTGTTCCGGACTCTTATCCAAACCCTCTTCATACCAGCCTCCGTGTTCATGATCGATAAGATACCGGTTTATATACTCCCATTGTTTTCTGAAAGCCTGATAATACTCTTCCTGTTCAGGAAACAATTCTGACATCAGGAGTAAAGAGTTTAACCCTTCTGCTTGCACCCACCACGTTTTCACTTCGCTGATGATAGAGATAGAGTCCGAGTCATCAAAATAATATCCCTGATAATAGAATCCCCCGTTTTCATCATCCCACCCTCTGGCAAGGGCATGATCAACCATTTTTTTTGCGATTGTCACTGTTTTTGTATCAGGATCCAGTCCCAGAACATGGGAAGCTTCCAACATCAGGTAAGCAGTTTCAATATCATGGCCAAAAGAAACATGGTCCATGAAATAGTTCGCCTGCCTTACTGCATCCGACGAATCACGAAAAGAGACAGGAGTCCAATCCCTCTCCAAAAACAATGTCAGGTATCCCTTATCGGTAGTGATGGTATCTCTTATAAGTTGAAGCATTTCAAGAAGGCGATGATACAATAGGCTGTCCGGCCAGACCTGATATAACTCGGTGAAGGCTTCCAGTAAATGAATGGAGGAATTCTGATCTTTCCAGCCATTTCTTCCGAAATCACGCGCATTCATTATCGAACTACCTTCGACCAAGGTGGAATCACCCTCCATGATACGGTTGAAATATCCTTTGTACTGAGGATCATGGCTATGCTTATCCAGCCACAAAAATGTTTCCCTGGCAAGTTGGAGAGCAGAGGGATTGCCGGACATTGCATAATACGCTGTCAGGGCATATATGGCAAATGCGTTACCGTACACACTTTTATTATCCCCAAAGGTTGTCGGAAGAGCTTCCCCCTCACGGTTACGCAGCGTAAAAAAGCCACCATTGGTGCTATCCCACATTTCTTCCCTCAAAAAACGATATCCATGTTCGGCTATTTCCCGGTAACGATCTTCATCAAGAAAAACAGCAGCTTTTGAAGCTGTCCACACCTGCCTGGTTTGGGTAACGATCATCTTATTCTGAGGGCCGTCAGGCTGCCAATCATAGGTAAAATCGCTCAGGAATCCTCCGTATACAGAATCGATGGTAACCGGATACCAGGCATCTAACAGCTCAAATTTCAGCGACTTATCCATCTCGTCAATTATTCTCTGGTTTTCTTCATTTAATGAAGGGGTACATGCAGAAAGAACCAGCAGGGCAATAGTAATTAACAGAACCTGTTTCATTTTCAAATCGTTTTATTATATGAATAATTATCAATCTGTTTTATGTTCTATTTTCGGTTAATCCGGTAATTGCCATTTTTATCGATAATCACATCCTCTTTTGTCAGGACTTTTTCATCATCAATCAATTCCTTGATTATATCAGGCCCGTTGCCCCATAATACCAGGTTACCCCAGGGCATAAACCACGTCCAATAGTTTTGAGTTGTCAATACTTCAGGGGTTGGTGGAGGAGCGCATTCTCCCAGTGCTATGGGTTTACCATTAGCAAGCTCAAGCAGGTCATCATGATGGGACTGCTTCCAATCACCCCTGTATACATCGGCAGCTAAAACATCGACGTATTCCAATCCGGGCCAGAATTCTTCATAGGCGAATGCTTCATCGCCGGGGGTGTTTCTGGGTGCATTGGTATTCCATACCCAGATCAGGTTATCCAGTTTATGATGATAAACATAATAATCATACATCATAACCCAGAGTTTTTTAAATCCGTTTCCCCCTTTCTTATTGCACCACCAGAACCATACACCATTCATTTCATGATATGGGCGCCACAGGACAGGCACGTTGGCATCTTTAAGTTGCTTTAAATAAAAGGCAATGGTATCGGCCTGCTGTTTCCATGCTGTGTTTAACGGTGTCCCTTCTGTTGTAAGCTCATCCCACTCTTCCTGCGACGGGCGGTTTTCCATGGTCCAAATCTCATCGCCATTGCAACAATCACCTGAGCCTGGAGGGCATGCATGCCACATGAGCGTAATGATAAAACCCTCTTTGTGTTTTTTAATGGCATGCTCCACCATGTTTTGTCGCGCTTCAGGAGGTTTCAGGTTGGTAAAAATTTTTTCATGAGATTTCCTATCCTCATCAGAAGTGATGCTCCCCGGGTCTGATAAATTCAGCGGACCACAGTGTTGATACCTGAACGGTTCATCGCCCTCATAGCAGAAACTGAAATCAGATCCCCATACAATTGGATATTTCCCGGTCATCTCCTTTATGATCTCACTGTATTTTGATCCGGTAGCATTAAAATTATGTTGCCCGGATAGCGTGTAAGCCCCTTGAATTTCATATAAAAAATCAAGCAGTTTTCTGGCTTCCTTTGTTGCATTCGGATTAACCGGTTTTGGATTCTCAGCTGTGCATGAAAAAAGAAAAAGGAGAATTGATAATAGAATACAGAATGTGTTTTTCATTGTCAGGTTTATGTTTTATGTTAAAATGATGGGCTAAAGCCCGGTTTTTAAAATTCCTCGTACCCCCGGCATGAATGCCGGGGTAAGTCATCTGTTATCCTGGTAATCCTTCAGTTACCCCGGGATTTCCCCATTTGAGTCCCTTCGGGAATCCCGGGGATATTGTGTTAAGAAAAAACGGGCTTTAGCCCGGTATCCATTTCAGATCCGTGACCGGTCGATCTCTATTTCAAGCCAGTGTTCCAGGGTGGATATAACCGTTTCTTTCTGTTCCACGGGCAGGTTTCTGATCCGGGTCCGGTGAGACCCTCCCGGTTTAACAATTTTGATCGAATTTGTACTTCCAAGCAGTTCAGCTGCAGTGGCAGACCAAGTATCTGTTTCTCCATAAATAAAAATGAAATTGCATGCACTATGCCGGATGTATTGGTCGACCTCCTGCATCAGGTCGTAATTATAGACAAGTTCAACATTCTGAGGGGCAGCAAACGTAAAGGTGGAATTCGTTACCGATTGGAGTAATCCATCAAATTCAGTAAAATCATACCCGTAATACCCGATTTCTGTCAGGGCCTGGTAGAAAAAGGATTCATAGGTTGCAATTCCATAATCTGAAAAATAATCAAATCCACCCACCTTTGAAAAGTGACTGGATATAGCGGAATCCGGGCTGTCGCCATCAGGAATGCCATAACACTCCCATCCCCATTGCCAGAACGAGAAGGAGTACTCAAGAACGGAATATTCGAAGGCTTCTTCCTCTGAAATGCGTGTAAAGGTTAGTCCGTTGCTTGAACAGTAATCCCGGAACACCGGGAAAAAGATATCCCGTTCCTTGAGAATCATTTCCTGAAAATCATGGATTTTCTGGCGGCACTCTTCTGTTCCAACGGTTTCCAGAAAATCATAGATCCGTGGATCCTCTTCCGAAAAATTCAAGGGTGCAACATAGGGAATACGCACATCAACATCTTCAGGGAAAAAATAACTGTGGTACATGACAGTCTGCCCCCCTTTACTGATACCGGTTGTGATCCATTCCCCGGGATATACCTGTTTAAAGAGGTTAATGATCCGGTGGTGATCATTGGCTGCCTGTTCAATGGTCAAAAATTGCCAGTCGATTGAATCGGGAACGGATTCACCAAAATAACGGTGTTCCACAACAATCTGGTTGCAATTCAACAACCGGGTGATTTCAGTTGGTTGGTTTCCTCTCGCATTATACCCCTCTGTCACCAGCACAACCGGCAATGTGGAATCAACATGGGAGATATAGATCTTTTGCGGGAATGTGGCACTCTGCGGGTCTTGATGATCCAGCGGTTGTTGCAGAAGTATTTTATAGGATGAAACAAACATTGAATCACCCTCGATCTCTGTCACTTCAGCATCCGGAAGGGTATCCAGTCTCTCCTGCAATGAAAGGATCCGGCTCTCACAGGATCCAAACAGTATAAGACACACCATTGAGCAGGCAAGAAGGCTCCGGTGTTTAACAGGTAGTTGTCTTTTCATGGTCAGGGTTTGTTTTAGCTATATCGGTTTTGTTTTTTCGTTTAACCATTTTTTCTCTTCCTCACTGAGTTTGGGAGACAACTGTTCATAAACCCGTTTGTGGTAATCGTTGATCCACCTGACCTCCTCTTCCACCAGCAATGACTTTTCGATCAGTGATCTGTCGATGAAACAGAGAGTAACGGTTTCAAATTCGAGGAATTGTCCGTATTCACTCTTTGTGCCCGGGATGCAGAGCATCAGGTTTTCCGTCCTGATTCCATATTCACCTTCCCTGTAAATAGCCGGTTCATCCGAAGTTAGCATTCCCGGCTCAAGATTCACACTCATATTACCGGATGCAGCTGTTCCGATGGTCTGCGGGCCTTCATGTACATTGAGAAAGAAACCAACGCCATGTCCTGTGCCATGACCGTAGTTCAATCCGTTTTCCCAGAGGGCTTTTCGTGCCAGGACCTCGATTTGGTATCCTTTGGTTCCCTCCGGAAACCGAGCCATTGCCAGGTTGATGGTCCCTTTCAGGGCCAGCGTAAAATCCCTCTTTTGTTGTGCTGAGGGTTTGCTCATGGCTATTGTCCTGGTCACATCGGTTGTTCCATCCAGGTATTGCCCTCCCGAATCGAGTAAAAACAGGCCTTCCGGTTTCAGTTCAACATCACTCTCCGGGGTAGGCTCATAATGAGGACTTGCTCCGTGTGGTCCGTATGCAGCAATGGTAGCGAAACTATCGCCCCGGTAATATTCCAGTTCAGCCCTGAATGCAGCAAGTTTCCGGCTGGCAGACATCTCTGTTATTTTCTCTTTTCCTATGGTGTTTTCAAGCCACATGAAAAACCGGGTCAGGGCTACACCATCCTTAACCATAACCTTTCTGATGTGACCGATCTCGGTTTGATTTTTTACTGCTTTCAAACGGGTAGGAATGCTAATGCCCTCCTGGATGCTGACCCGATCGGGAATAGAACGATAGATCCAGCAATTTACCGTTCCCGGGCTGAGATAGATCGTTGCCCCATCCGGTATCTCCTGAAGGATATCGTTTATTTTCAGATAAGGAAGAACGGAAATTCCCTGCCCGGTCAGTTGCCGGTAAATGCCATCCGGAAGTTTTTCCCTGTGAACAAAAAGGTATGCATCGTTCATGCCAATGATTGCATAACTTATAAACAACGGGCTATAGCGAACATCACCCGCTCTGAGGTTAAAGGTCCAGGCAATGTCATCCAATGCTGCGAGCAGGTGGTAATCTGATCCGGTTTCAAGCAGCTTGTTCCGGATATTATCGATCTTTTTTTCTCTTGCACAACCGGCAAATCTCACTTCATGTTCAACTACTTTCGTATCCGGCAGGTGAGGACGATCTTTCCACAATGGGCCGATAAGATCTGTATGAATATCTACAACGATCCCTTTCGGTTCAAGCATGGAGCAAATTTTCCGATGCAATCCAATGGGAACTACCTTACCGTCATACCCTACCCGGTTACCTGCCGTGAGGCTGGTACACAGCCAATTAATGAATTCAGGAGTATGGGGGACGGTCAATTTCATCAATTGAAAACCAGTTCCTTTCAGTTGTTCCTCTGCCTGAATAAAATACCTTGAATCGGTCCACAATCCCGCAAAACGGGGAGTTACTACAACCGTACCAGCCGACCCGCTGAAACCGGTTAACCATTCAATGCATTTCCAGTGATCCGGAACATATTCTCCGATATGAGGATCAGTGATAGGAATGATGTATGCATCGAGTTGATGCTCTTTCATCAGTGCCCTTAATGAAATTAGTTTCTCATTATGTTTCATCGGTGATTTGAAGTTCGTTTTATATTTTGAAATACTCCCAAAACACAAAAACCAAAAAACAAATAACAAACAAATATCAATGTACAAAATCCAATCATCCAATAAATACAATCTTTTTCATTATCTTTTTCCTACTTTAAGAAAGTTGGAATTTGAGAGTTGGGCATTATTTGTGATTTGGAATTTGTATTCTGTTATTTATCAATTTGTTCCATTATTCTCAATCCCCTTCCCTTCCAAAAGGTGTTACACTGTATTCTAACTTTCCAATTCTCCCATCCGCTCCTGCAGCCCACACCGTTTCTCCACGATTGCCGACATCCATTGTATGATATCCGGGAGATTCAAGGAAGATCCAGGAAACTCCATGATTGAGAGAATAATCGGTCCCCGAAGGACCTGTACAAAGAAGAATTTTCATACCAAACGGTGAACATTCCAAAACTGAGGATCGGAATCCGGATGGAAACTCGTTTCCCAGCTGCCATGTTTTTCCACCATCCCAGGAAAGGATTGCATTCCGGTCAGTGTACTCTTCCCTGGCATAATCTCCCCCCACTGCCCAACCATTTTTCTTATCAGCAAAATAGAGAGAAAAGATCCCGGAAGAAGGATTTCCACTAATCATGGGAGAATCGGACTTTTGCCAGCTAATCCCATTGTCTTTCGAGAAGTATACGCGCGAAACGGTACCTCCGGTACCAAACCATGCATGTCTTTTATCGGCAATAACAAGCGCTGTTCCACTGGCTGCAAAAAGGTATTCACCCTCAGCAGCTTCCGGTCTTCTTTCCGGGATTGTTTCTGTCCATGATTCTCCACCGTTCCGAGTGGTCAGGATCAGAAACCGGTCATTCATAGGATCACCGACAGCTATTCCCTCTTTCCTGTTCCAGAACCCGATCGAATTAAGAAAAATCCCTTCCATGTCATTATAGTAGCAGGTCGACCAATTCTCACCACCATCTTCAGTTTTCAGAATAACTCCCGGTCTTCCGGCACTCATCATAACAGCCGTATTTGCATCAAACGCCTCAATATCGCGAAAATCAAGACCGGTATACCCGGAAACCGAATCCACATGCCACGAAATGCCTCCATCGACCGTTCTCAAGTAGGTACCACGGCTACCGGATACCCATAAGACCAGGGAATCAACCACAGATATCCCCCGGAAATGTGCCGTTGTCTGAATTTCAACCGGTTCAAAACCGTATAATTTCAGGTCATTCGTATCCAGAGACTTTTGCTTTGTTTGATTGCACGAACAGAAAATGATCAGGAGAATGATTAAAAACCTTATCCTATCCATAGAATCAGTTTGTGGGTTTTGATTTTAAATTTATTCATTTTTAATTTACTATTTTTACAATCTCCGGATAATCTTCTTTGCCGATGGAAAAAGCGCTTCTTGACAGGTTTTTAAGGTATGCCAGGATTGATACACAATCGGATGAAAATTCCGATTCTGTACCCAGTACCAAAAAACAACTGGATATTGCCAAACTCCTGGTAGAAGAGATGAAAAGCATGGGTTTGCAGGACATCTCTTTAGACGAAAAGGGATACGTTATGGCAACATTGCCTTCAAACTGCATCAACAAAACCCCAATCATTGGTTTCATAGCTCATATGGATACCTCACCGGACATGTCGGGTAAAAATGTCAATCCGCAGGTGATCAGGGATTATGACGGTAAGGATATCCTTCTGGATGAAAAACAGAAAGTTACTCTTTCCCCTGCAGACTTTCCGGAAATCCTCAATTACAAAGGACAGGATCTGGTCACTACCGACGGCACCACACTGCTCGGGGCGGATGACAAGGCAGGGATTGCAGAGATCATGACTGCCATGGAATACCTTGTCCGGCATCCCAACATGAAACATGGCACCATTCGAATCGGGTTTACACCTGATGAAGAGATTGGCCGTGGAGCAGATCATTTCGATGTAAAAAAGTTCGGAGCTGATTTTGCCTATACAATCGATGGAGGAGAGATGGGTGAGTTGGAATACGAGAATTTCAACGCGGCTCTTGCAACCATTACCATTCATGGAAGAAATGTTCACCCGGGAACGGCAAAAGACAAAATGATCAATGCCATTCACCTGGCAATGGAATTAAACCAGATGCTTCCGGTGAATGAACGACCTGAATTCACAACCGGACGGGAGGGATTCTTTCACCTGATTGATTTTAACGGAGCCGTCGAACAGACAAAAATCAGGTACCTCATCAGAGACCACAACCGAACGAAATTCGAAGAGAAAAAAAAGCTGATTACAGATTGCACCAAGCTTCTTAATCTAAAATACGGACCGGACCGGTTTAATCTCGTATTGAAAGATCAATACTACAACATGAGGGAAAAACTTGAACCGGTCATGCACATCGTAAACCTTGCAAAAGATGCGATGAAGGCTGAAGAGATTAAACCCATTATTAAACCGATCCGAGGGGGAACGGATGGGGCGCGGTTGTCCTTTATGGGATTACCCTGTCCCAACCTGTTTACAGGTGGTCATAATTACCATGGAAAGTATGAATTCATCCCCATACCTTCCATGATGAAAGCAGTAAAAGTGATCCTTCGGATCATTCAACTTTCTACAAACAGGAATAGTTAACCAAACAGCGAAAAGATGAACTTCAGATCAACGTTTATTCAATTCCTGGCTGTCCTAATCATCATGATGATTGCCTCATGCAGCCGGGAAAGCAGTTATACAATACAGACTTGCCAGGGAGGGATCTTAGCAGGGGATCTTGGAAAAACCCTGACACATGAACACATCCTGGTCGATTTTATCGGTGCTGACAGCACGGGATACCATCGGTGGAACAGGGAAGATGTCATTGCCAGGGTGATCCCTTTTCTGGAAGAGATCAAAGAGTATGGTTACCAGTCCCTGTTTGAATGTACTCCTGCATACCTGGGACGGGATCCTTTACTATACAAAGAATTATCCGCCAGAACGGGATTGAATATCATTACAAACACCGGTTATTATGGGGCGGTAAATAACAGGTTCCTTCCTGCTCATGCTTTCACCGAAACAGCGGACCAGTTAGCTGAAAGATGGATTGAGGAATTTAACCATGGCATTGAAGATTCGGGTATTAAACCCGGTTTTATTAAAATTGCCGTTGAGCGCGATTCTGTGGTATCTGACATGCACGAGAAGCTGGTAAGGGCAGCTGCACGGACGCATCTGGCTACAGGATTGACAATCGCTTCACATACAGGTCCTGCAGCCGGGGCATACAGGGAGGCAGAAATAATAAGGTCAGAGGGGGTATCTCTGGAAGCATTTATCTGGGTTCATGCTCTTGAAGGAGATGTAAGGGACAATATCGCACTGGCAAATCAGGGGATGTGGATCTCTTATGACAAGATGGATGATCAGCCCCATACACTGGATCTGTTCATGGATCATTTGCTTGAGATGAAGGAAGCCAACCTGCTGCATAAAGTATTGCTTTCTCATGATGCCGGGTGGTATAAACCTGGACAGGAAAATGGCGGGACATTCCGGTCTTTTACATCCATTGAAACGATCTTGCTGCCAAAGATGAAGGAATCAGGTTTTTCTGAAAAAGAAATTCATTTACTGTTGGTTAAAAATCCTGAAAAGGCATTTGGGATGAGAGTTCGCGCTATAGGTGAATATTAACTGGTGTTCGGTATTCTCATTTCTTATTAAAACCTGAACACTATACTACCTACTTATTCCCCCGGTTTTTCTCCTTCCGAAACAATGAATTCCTTTTCCAATAGCTGATCATCAGTTTCCAGCAGAAGCCTGTAGGTCCCTTTATCCAGGAACCGTTTGTAATGAATAAAATACGGGTCCATACTTTCCTCTTCTTTGATCACCAGGTCCCATCGATACTGGTTTAATCCACGTTTAGATTCAATTTCTTTCGACCAGAAAATTTCTTCCTTATTGTTAATGACTTTCAGTTTAACCAGTTTTGGATCGGGTACCCAAAAGGCAATGGGAACTTTCCGAACAGTACTGAAATCCGGATCACGATGTGTGTCATTGATCCAGGGTCTTTTGGCCACTTCAATTTCACACAGATAATTCTCATCCAGTGGATAGCCCATTTTGAATACTTCGTGAAGAGGTTTAAGGTTGATTTTAAAGATCCCACGGCCATGTGTTCCAATCACAAGATCCATGGTTTGCTCCTGTACTAACAGGTCTGAAACAGCCACTGCAGCCATATTCCTGCCCAGCAATGACCAGGATTCTCCCCTGTCCATTGAGACATAAACACCACGGTATGATCCTGCATACAGGATTTTTTCAAAGAGGGGATCCTCACATATGACATAAACGATTTCATCGGGCATATTTCCTTTGACTTTCTTCCAGTTATCGCCATAATCTTCAGACACGTACAGGTAGTGATGGAGATCATCGTAGTTTATACCCGTCATCGCCAGGTACACCCGGGAGGGAGAATACCTGGATGCAACGATACTGCGTATATAATTGTTTGCCAGTCCTTTTGACCGTTCCTCCCATGTCTCCCCATCATTCCGTGAGACCCAGAATGCCCCCCTGTCAGTTCCCATATAAATAAGTCCGGTATCCAGAGGAGACTCTGCCAGTGCACCCGCAGCAACAGATTTTTTATCCGGATACTTTGAGACAGATAAATCTTCACTGATAATATCCCAACTATCGCCTCTGTTCATGCTTTTGAATACATAATTACCTGCAAGAAAGAGAGTTTTTGAGTCATGCGGCGAGATTATGTATGGTGTAACGAAGTTGAACTGAAGGTTCCCCGATTGATTTCGGGATATGCGTGGCCGGATGAGTTTAGATAGTCCGGTTTTCAAATTTTTTCTCATTATTCCGCCATTCTGAGAGCTAAAATAGACGGTATTCGGGTCCTCCGGATCGACCTGGGTTACACAACCATCACCCCCACTCCAGGCATCAACCCACAGGTATCTCCATCCATCAGCATATCGTGGATCCCACTCATTTGCCGGGCCAAAAACTGTTGCATCATCCTGTGTCCCTCCATAAATCATGTAAGGATCCTGGTTATCAACGGTAATATCATAAAATTCACCGGCAGGAATATTGTTGTAGTGAATCCAGGTTTCACCTTTATCATAACTGCAATAAAGCCCACCATCATTTCCCAGCATCAGGTGAGCAGGATTCAGGGGGTTAATGAATAATTCGCAGTGGTCAAGATGGAGTGGATCAGCATCACTTGGGAAAATATGAAATACATCCCCACCTACCAGATTAAAAGTAGTTCCTCCATCAGTGCTGTGTGCCATCCGTATACCGAGTGCAAAAATCTCGTCGTCATTTTGAGGGTTAACATATATATCTGCAAAATACCATCCGATCCGGGAAAAAATGAGTAATCCTTCGGCATGGGTTCTGGTCCATTCTTCTCCGCCGTTAACACTTTTATACACTTCAGCTGCTCCCTGATTCCTGTTCCCAAGGTTATCAACAAGTGCATACACTTTTTCCGGATCTTCCCGGGAAACAGCGATGCCGATTCTGCCAATCCGGTTACCCCGGGGGAATCCACGTGTTACTTTTTTCCATGTTTCCCCACCGTCTTTGCTGGTATACACACCGCTATTACCACCAGTGGTTCCCGGAAAGTTTTCCCAGGCAGAAACATATAAAACATCCGTATTACCGGGTGAGATCACTACATCATTAACACCTGTTTTTTCATCAATATATAAAACATGTTCCCAATTTAAACCGCCATTAGTAGTTCGATATAATCCCCGGTTTGGATTGGGAGACCAAAAATGCCCCAGCACTGCTACGAACACTATGTCTGGATTAGTTGGATGAATGGCTATCTCCCCAATATGCCAGGAATCATTCAGCCCACAGTGTAACCAGTTTGCTCCTCCATCTTCCGATTTATAGATACCCGTGCCCGGCATTGTAAAGTTCCGGGGTTTCTTTAAGCTTTCTCCAGTCCCCAGGTAGATAATTTCAGGATTGGAGGGAGCAAGCGCAATATCTCCAATTCCCAGTGCTGGTTGATCTTCAAAAATCGCTTCCCACGTCAAACCGTTATTTACCGTTTTCCATAGATTACCTGATCCGAAAGCAACATACATGGTCCCGGGATGAGAGGGATCGAGTTGCACAGCTTCTACCCTTGCGGAATTAACCACAGGGCCCAGGCTGATCCACTCCAGCCCAAAAGGTGTACTTTCTTTCATTTGTTTGTATTCGGCAAATGAGGATACCAACGGTGATTCCGGTTGCTGTGGGCATGCAATTCGGGCAAGCATACAGCATAGAATGAAAGAGATTGGAAATATTTTTCTTGAAATTAGCAAATTATTATCTCTGATTACTTAACAATTATTACCGGAAAATGAATCCCCCCTTCAATGGATCGTCGGGATCAAAACAGAATTCATTCTGTCCCGTAATGTAAGCCGTCCCCGTAACTTCAGGAACAATTGCATCATAATCCCCAAAGGTGGTTTTTTCCACTACCCTGACGTCCATCGTGGAACCAAGGATACTCTCAATGGTTATCTTCTCATTCAGGTTTAATTCTTTTTTTGCAAAATGCAGGGCAGCTCTTGCGCTGATTCCCGAACCGGTTGCCGAGCGGTCCACCTCGCCTTCGGCAAAAATGCACACATTGCGGCTATGGTGCCTGTAATCATAAGGATCACCGGTGAAGATGGTGCCATACAGGAAACTGAGATCCTCTTCAAAAGGATGGCGGATAACAAAATTCCCTGCAACCGCTTTTTTTATCCGCTTGCCGTAATCAATCAGTTTATTGTAATCGGAACCATCCAGGTTCAATGCCAACGACTTCGCTTCACAAAAAGCATAAAAGGCACCACCGAAGGCAACGTCAAAAGCAACCCGTCCGATCCCAGGAATTTCTATCATTTGATCCGCCAGCAATACAAAGGAAGGAACATTCCGGAACGATGCTTTCTCTACGATTCCATTTTTCCGGTGTCCGGTTGCAGTAATTCTTCCGGACGGACCATCAATCTTCAGAACCGGATCAGTACCCTTTTTGATGATAATATCGGTATCCAATACCAACTTTGTCACGGCAATGATCCCATGTCCGCACATGGTGCTGTACCCCTCGTTATGCATGAAAAATACGCCAAAATCACCATCCCCGGTAACCGGTTCGGTAATAATAGCACCATACATATCAGCATGTCCCCTGGGTTCCAGCATGGTTCCCTTTCGGATGTAATCGAAGTGTTCACTGAAATATTTTCGTTTTTCAAGGATGGTGTTGCCCTTGATTTCCGGAACTCCGTTAACAAAGATCCTCAGGGGTTCACCTCCCGTATGCATATCGAGGGTCTTAAGTACCATCCACCCCTCGGGCGGTTTCCATTTCCAGTTTTTAAGCATTTGATCCGCATGTTTAATTTGAATGAAAATTGTACTACTATACGTCCACCTCTTTGCCAATTCCCTCTTCCCTGGCTTTCTGGAAAATATAATCAGAAACCACCAGGTCAAACAGTGCCATTCCAACGGACTTAAAAAGGCAGGTTTGATCCTGATCTACCTTTACCTCCCCCAGGACAAGTTTCCCGGCAGAGATGATCTGATCTTCAGCTATCCAACGGTGGTTCAAAGGATCGATCAAATCACCCGTTTCGGTCAATGCATGATCGGTATCAACAAATAAGTATTCCAACTTCCGGAATAGTGCTTCGGGAAACTCACGCATATCGGGTTTAAACGATCCGATGCCAATAAACTTTTTACCCAAAATCATTTTCTCATCGTCCGGTATTACCGGGACTTTTGATGGAGTAGCGCTTATGATCAGATCGGTCTGGCTCAGCATGTCCTCAATCCGTTCTGCCATGCAAACTTCAACCCGAGGGTAATAAAAATGAAATTGTTCAATAAATTCATCCTTGCTTTCCGGATTAATATCATAGAGTATGATCTTCTGGATTTTTCTGACAGCGCAGGCGAAGATTGCCTGGTGAAAGCCCTGGACTCCAAGACCGACAATACCTGCTGTGGTTATTCCCGGATCTGTAATATACCGGACCCCCACACTCCCGACAGCTCCGGTGCGAACAGCTGTTAGTTTTGCTCCATTTAACATTGCAATGGGTTCACCCGTTTCAGCATCATTCAGGACAACAATACCATTCATAACCATTTTCTTCTTTTCCCGGTTACCCGGGAAAACCGAAAGCAGCTTCGTAGCCATGCTTTCCCGGGTAAAACAGGGCATCAACAGGAGCGTATTGCCTTGATAGTCAAGGTGCACTCTTTGAGGCATGTAAAATTCCTTTTTTTCATACATGATCAACGCCTTCTCAACTGCCATAACAACTTCCTGGCAGGAGGCGGCTTTCAGGATATCATCTGCACTTAGGCATAGCATGGGACGGGTATAAGTTGATAAGTTAATACATTATAAGTTGATACGTTATAAGTTATGCCAGAGACCCGCCTGCCAGCCACAGGCTGGTAAACCGTCGGGCAGGCATCATTATGTAATAATTCAATTTCTTTTCACTCATAACTCATAACTCACCTCTCCAACTCTGTACTCTGAACCTTGAACTCCTCCATTCTTCCTTACGTCCTGTTTCAAAATTCAGTATTCAATATTCATTATTCATTATTTACATTCCTCCCTATCCTCTTGCTTTTTCCACTTCATCGATTGTTTTTGGAAGCAGTTTCCCCAGGCACCTGGCGCCCGTTTCTGTAATGACAAAATCCTCTTCATTCCGGCAACCGCTGAAATCTTTGTACTGCTCCACCTTGTCATAGTTTATGAACTCTTTGAATTTGCCCTCCGCTTTCCATTGTCCGATCAATTCGGGGATGAAGTAGATTCCCGGTTCAATGGTCAATACAAACCCGGGTTCCAGGGGGCGTCCCAACCGCAATGATTTCAATCCGAACTGTGAGCTTTTGGGTTGTCCGTCGTACCCAACATAAATCTCTCCAAGGTCTTCCATGTCGTGAACATCCAGTCCCATCATATGACCTGTACCACAAGGGAAGAACAGTGCATGAGCTCCCTTTTCCACGGCTTCATCAACATCACCCTTCATAAAACCCATATCTTTCATTCCGGCGGCAATTGTGCGGCAAGCTGAAAGATGAACATCTTTAAAGTTCACTCCTGGTTTCAACATGTTTACAGCAGCCAGGTGGGCATCCAGTGTAATCTGGTAGATTTCTTTTTGTCTACCGGTAAACGTTTTATCAACCGGAAATGTGCTTGACATATCCCCGGCATAATGCATGGCTGTTTCGGCTCCTGCATCAAGAAGGAATAGTTGTCCGCTCTCCAACCGGTTTCCATGATAATGATTGTGCAATGTTTCCCCATGTATCGTAGCGATTATCGGGAAGGAGATATCTCCTCCGCCAGCCAGTGCGATTTCGTGAACCCTGGCGGCAATTTGGGCTTCGGTCATTCCGGGTTGAGCCATTTTCATGGCTGCAAGGTGCATATCCACGGTAATGTTAACCGCTTTTTCAATCTCATCGATCTCTTCCGGAGTCTTATAATTACGCTGGTTTACAACAGCTTTTATCAGGTCAACAGATGCCGCTTCATTGATCTTACCGGGTGGGATCCCGGTCAGATTCCAGAGCGTGATCTTATTCTCCGCTCTATAGGGTGGCAGAAAATGAATTTTACGGTCTTTTTTAATGGCTTCATCTACATAATCCTGAAGACAGCAGAAGGGCAACACCGTATTAATCCCAATCGGTTTGCTTCTTTCCAGCAGCGAGGGTTTCATTCCCATCCAGATAACGTCATCGATGGTCAGGTCATCTCCAAAAATGATCTCTTTCCCGCTGTCAATATTTATATAACCGACCAGTCCTGGATAATCGAGGCCAAAAAAATAGAGAAATGAACTATCCTGTCTGAAACGGTAAGGATTATCCGTGTAGTTCATCGGACTTTCTTCATTTCCGGGAAGCAGAATAATTCCATCCTGCATATCCTGCTTCAGCCGTGCTCTTCTGTTTTTGTAAGTTTCAGTTTTAAACATAAAATCTTCGGTTTTGATGATCAATCTCAAATCAGGTTATTGCATTACACTTAATATACTTGAATGATTTGCTGCGTATTACATCTTTGGTTCCCAACCCGGTTCATAGGTCCTTCCCCACAACTTCATCGCATCTTCATCCAGTATATGGCCATTTTCCGGATTGCAAATAAGCTCTTTGCCTGTTCGGTAGGCAATATTAGCCAGGTGGCACATGTGGGTGCTTATGGCTCCTTCCTCAACCGGTGATTTTGGTTTGGCTTTACCCCGTATTGCATCAAAGAAGTTTTCCACATGCAGGGTAGTCATATCGCCGCCACCACCGAGAGCAGTGCCTGCTTCAGCCAGTTCTGACTGGCTGTCTTTTACCAGTTTCCCTGAAAGGTCATACAATTTATAGACACCCCGGTCGACATATACTGATCCTTCCGATCCGTAAATAATGGTTCCACGGTCTGCTCCATATGTTTTATAGTTATTCCGGCTTTTCCCATCCCACCGGATGGTTTTTCCACCGGGAAAAACGAAACTTGCGTCCATTGTATCATACATGGTCCACCCATCGTCTGCAAAATGGTATTTACCTGCATTCACGATGACCTTTTCCGGAAAATCAACCTGTAGTGCCCATCGGCCGACATCCACTTCATGGGTTGCATTGTTCCCTGTTTCACCGGTTCCCCAATTCCAGAACCAGTGCCAGTCGTAGTCAAAGTAGTTATCATGGTAGGGGACTCTTGGAGCCGGACCCTGGAAGAGGTCCCAATCCAAACCTTCCGGTACGGCAGCGGGTGTTGGATTTTTAACCCGTCCTCTCTGGTTTGTATAAAAAGCCACGGCAAGATAGGGATCACCGATCACCCCGTTATGGATCTCCTCGATGATCTGTATGGAGTCCGGAGCCGACCGCTGCTGGGTCCCCATTTGAATAATGCCGCCGAATTTTTTCTGATAGCGAATAAGCAATTCAGCTTCTTCGGGATTATGGGTCAGCGGTTTTTCCAGGTAAACGTGTTTCCCTGCTTCAAGGGACATCCAGGTTCCCGGTGCATGCCAGTGATCGGGTGTGGCATTGAATATAGCATCCACCCGTTTATCCGCGAGGGCTCTGCGAAAATCATTTTCACTGACAGGTGAATACCCCAGTTTTTCAGAAATCTCTTCGGTAACGGTATCCCGCCGATCCTTCATTACATCGCATACATAAGCAACCGTTATATTCTCCTTATTTTTCACAAGGGGGTCAAAGTAAGCACGAACCCTTCTTCCGCATCCCACCAGTGCAACGGTCAGCCGGTCGTTGGATCCGATGATCCGCTTGTAGCTCTGTGCAGAAAAACCGACTCCACCAACGGTTAGTGCCGCTGCCCCGAGCGCACTTTTCTTAACAAAATCTCTTCTGCTTGTTTTATCCATTTTTACAGGGTGTTAGTTTATTAATCAAGTTCAAGGATTTTTATGTTTCTGAATGATACGGTGCTATCGTGTTCCTGAAGCAGTATCCTGCCTTCCTTAACCTCTCCGAATCCCTGCCAGGGTCTAAATTTACTTTTTGCCACGAGTGCCCGCCATTCATCCGTACAGCGGTCATACTCAACCACTTTTTCGTTATTCAGCCAGTGTTCAACATGACACTCTTTTACTACAATCCTTGCCCTGTTCCAACTGCCAATTCCATTAAACCGTTTAGTATTGGCTATTCGTTTTTCGGGTACAGCCGGGATCAGATCATACAGGGCGCCAAGTGTACGGTTTCCCCCTATTCCCTGAGAGGCATCAGGGTGGTTTTTGTCATCCAGTATTTGAAATTCACACCCGATGGTGTGTCCATTACCACCATAAAATCCGGGATTGATAAAATATTTTATACCGCTGTTTGCGCCCCGGGTAATGCTGAAATCAAGCTCAAGGACAAAATTACGGAATGAATCTTCGGTCACGATATCTGCCTCCCCAGCGGGATGTACCGTTAATATGCCATCGCTGATTGTCCAGTCCTCTTCCGGTGGCTGATCCGACAAAGCATTCTTCCATCCGTTCATGGTTTTCCCATCCCATAGCAGTTTCCAGCCCTCCTCAACCTCCCGTTTAGTCAAACGATTATTCAGGTAACTGATCTCCGGCACCTCCGGGTTGGTTTCTGAACGGTGTAACTCAAGATCTTCAGTCATGATCCGGATATTTCGCCACCGTATTTTCATCCCCTCTTCCTCTTTTTTGCCGATACTGTGGACCTGCAGTCCGATCAAACCGGAAGGAGTCATGTCATCGACCAGGTCTGCACATTGCACTCCGTTCACCCAGGTTCGTATGGAATTTCCGATGGCTTCCACGCGGAAGTGGTTCCACTCCCCCATCTTAAAAGCTTCCCGTCCCTCTGGATTCCTCTCCAGATTATAGAGCCATCCCCTGCGTGATTCATCATAGATCCCTCCCGACCATGCTCTCTCTAAAGGATCAATCTCGACCTGGCATCCATGCACTTTGCCACCAAAATTCATGAAGGATGAAATGTCTTGACTCCTGATCTGCACACCGGAGTTAATCGGTGCTTCAAGCTTCACCTCGAATTCCAGGATAAAATCTCCATAATGATCCATCGTACACAAAAAACTGTTCGGAGACCCGAGAACGGTTTCACCGACAAGATCCCCGTTCTCAACAAAATACCTGGCTGTACCATTCAGCTGTTCCCATCCCTGAAGGTCTTTTCCATTAAACAGGTCCCTCCATCCATTCTGTGCATGAAGCAGGATTGGCATGGTAAAAAAGACAATAAGAATGGTAATCGTTGATCTTTTCATATAATGTTGGATTGTTACCTGTATCTTGCAATTTATCCTTACAGGTAGAGGTTTATCAACTGTTCGTATAACTCTTGTTTACCGCTGATTTGTTCGGGTTTTCCGGTCTCCAGGGCATGTTGTCTCAGTTTTTCCAGCGAAAGGTCTCCTATCTCAAAAGCAGCTCCCGTTCCCGAATCGAAGGAGGCATACCTTCTTTTTCTCCACTCCTTATACGGGGAATCCTGAAGCATTGTATCGGCTATAAGCAGTGATCTGGCAAAAACATCCATGGCGGAAATGTGGGCAATAAACAGATCTTCCAGATCGGTTGAATTACGCCGTGTTTTGGCATCGAAATTTATCCCGCCGGAAGAGAACCCTCCGTATTCGAGGATAACCAGCATCGCTTCAACGATTTCATAAAGGTTCAAAGGAAACTGATCGGTATCCCAACCATTCTGGTAATCACCCCGGTTTGCATCGATACTTCCGAGCAATCCGGCATCTGCAGCCATCTGGAGGTCATGTTGAAAGGTATGGCCTGCAAGCGTAGCATGGTTTACCTCAATATTCAGCTTAAAATCCTGATCCAGCCCGAAATACCTCAGAAATCCAATGACCGTTTCTGCATCGTAATCGTACTGGTGTTTCGTCGGTTCCATCGGTTTGGGTTCAATCAGGAAGGTTCCTTTAAATCCCTGCATTCGTGCATAATCCCTTGCCATATGCAGGAACATTGCCATGTGTTCCTTTTCCCGTTTGGTATTGGTGTTCAGCAATGACATATACCCTTCCCGGCCTCCCCAGAAGACATAGTTTTCTCCCCCCAGTGCAATGGTTGCATCCAGGGCATTCTTCACCTGTGTTCCTGCCCAGGCAACAACGTTAAAATCGGGATTGGTGGAAGCCCCGTTCATGTATCTCGGATGAGAAAAAACATTGGCTGTTCCCCACAACAGCTTCACACCGGAAGCATCCTGTTTCTCTTTCGCATAAGCCACCATTTTTTCAAGTCTTTTTTCTGACTCCTGGATGGAATCTCCCTCCTCCACCAGGTCAAAATCGTGGAAACAATAGTAGGGAACACCAAGTTTCGTTATCAGTTCAAAAGCGGCATCCATCTTCTGTTCTGCTTTTACCAGCGGATCGTTTCCTTCATCCCATGGATAATTCTTTGTTCCCGGTCCGAAGGGGTCATTGCCTGTTCCACAGAACGAATGCCAGTAGGCAACGGCAAATCGCAGATGGTCCTTCATCGATTTTCCATTTACCACCTGGCTCTCGTTGTACCATTTGAAGGCAAGGGGATTTTTCGATTCCTTTCCTTCAAATTCAATTTTTCCTATTTCCGGGAAAAATTCCCGGTTTCCAATTAGGTAGTTCTTCATGATTATTTATTTTAAATGCATGAGCAGATCGTTTCTCCAACAATGATAAGACTCTTCATATTGCTGTTTTTTCGTTTTATCAACAGACACCTCACGGATTTTCTCAAGACCGGCAAACGCCTCATCCAGTGTTGCCAAACCGGCTCCCACAGCGGCTCCTCTGGCAGCTCCGGCAGATCCATCTGTATTGAACAGTTCGATTTTTGAATTAATTGTAGCTACCAGTGCTTCCTGGAAAACCGGACTTAGGAACATGTTTGCCATTCCGGCACGGATCACGTTCACCCGAATACCCACGCGTTCCATTATTTCCATTCCATAGCGGAAAGAAAAGACAACTCCTTCCTGGACCGCTCGCAGAAGGTGCCTTCGATCGTGGATATTGAAATTCAGGTGACTGATGATGCTTCCGGGTTCCCGGTTACCAAGCATGCGTTCGGCACCGTTTCCAAATGGCAGGATGGTAACTCCTCCTGAGCCAATCGGGATTTCTGCTGCCAGTTGATTCATTCTATCATACGAAAATTCTCCCGGTCCAATCAGCCGTTTCATCCAGGAATTGAGAATGCCTGCCCCATTGATACAGAGCAGTACGCCAATGCGACGGTTCTTCTCAGAATGATTGACATGGGCAAAACTGTTTACTCTTGATTGTTCATCATACTTCAACGCATCACTTATACCATATACAACACCCGAAGTTCCGGCTGTCGCAGCAACTTCTCCCGGGTTGAGTACATGCAGGGAAAATGCATTATTTGGCTGATCTCCTGCCCTGTAAGTAACCGGAATTCCCGGCGGCAAACCCAATTCACGGGCAACAGACTGCAGCAATGCACCCTGTGATGAAAAGGTGGGTACAATTTCCGGGATCATCTCACCGTCAAACCCAAAATGGTCCATTACCATTCCGGCAAGCCTGTTCCGGTGAAAATCCCAGAATATCCCTTCTGATAAACCGGAAACGGTACTCTTTACCTCTCGGGTGAGACGCATGGCAATATAGTCCCCCGGGAGCATGATTTTGTATATTCTTTTGTAATGATCGGGCTCATTCATCTGAACCCATTTGAGTTTCGATGCGGTGAAATTACCGGGAGAATTCAATAACGTTGAGAGGCAATTCTCAGCACCAATCTCCTGAAAAGCACGGTCTCCTATGCCTACCGCCCGACTGTCACACCAAATAATGGAGGGCCGGATCAGATTGAGATCCCGGTCAACTGCAACAAGACCATGCATCTGATAGGAGATCCCTATTGCCTTGATCTGATCTGTGTTAACATTACCGTTTGATGTCAGTTTCCGGGTTGCTTCAACCAGATAATTCCACCAGAGGTCGGGATCCTGTTCTGCCCATCCGGGCTTTTTTGCCATAATCTCCATTTCGGTTTCAGGAGCATAAACAGTTGAAGAGATGGTACCTGATTCCAGATCAAACAGGGAAGCTTTTATCGATGAACTGCCAATATCATAACCAAGAAACTGCATATAACCGGAACTTACTATCAATGTTTCCTATTCAGTAAAAATAGGATGAAATGAATAAACCACCAATAAAAACCCGACTATTCTCACTATCATTCTGACGATGAAAAAAATTGACAAATTGCTATCTTTTTTATAACTTCCTCGGACAGAAGAATTGACTGAGCACCAACGTTTCATTAAAACCTTTACCCATGCTGAAGATCCTGTTTATGCTCTCTTTGTTGATAACGTGTGCATGCCATAGTTCCAGGGAAAAAACCTCCCTGAAAGAGAGAACATTCGTCACAGATTCCCTTGCCGACACCCTGAAATGGAACCGGCCGAGATTTTCTGAACGAAAAGCGGAGAGGGAAAAAATGGTTGTCCGGGACATCCAACATTCTTATTATAATCCGGTAAAGGATGTTCGTGTCCTGGAGGCGATGAAAGCTGTTCCAAGACACCGGTTTGTTCCGCGGGAATACCAATCCAGTGCTTATGGGAATTATCCCCTATCCATTGGTATGGGGCAAACGATCTCACAACCCATTATTGTTGCTCACATGACAGAGTTGCTTGAAATCGAAGCGGGTGATAAGATCCTGGAAATTGGCACCGGAAGCGGATATCAGGCAGCTGTCCTGTCAGAACTAACCCCGTATGTGTTTAGTATTGAGATCATTGAAAAGTTGGGCGAACAAGCGATTGAACGATTTAAAGAGCTTGGATATCACACCATCCGGGTAAAGATCGGTGATGGCTATGAAGGATGGGAAGAGTATGCTCCGTTCGATGGGATCATTGTAACCTGTGCACCGGAAGAAATACCTCCCCCGCTGATCAGGCAGTTAAAACCCGGGGGCAAAATTGTTATCCCGCTTGGTGCAGAAGACCGGGTTCAGAACCTGATCGTGGTGGCAAAAGATGAAAATGGAAATCTGAAAAAGCAGTCCCAGTACCCTGTCCGGTTCGTTCCAATGACAGGAAAAGCAAAAAAGGATAAAAAGTGAACCGATTTTACGGCTGTTTTAAACTGGTATAACACACTTACTAAATGCAACATACATTATCTGACTTCTCCCGCCGGCTCCTGATCACCGGGATCTTCGCCCTCTTTATGGGATTCCTGGAAGCAATCGTAGTGGTTTACCTCCGTGAATTGTACTATCCCGCTGGTTTTGAGTTCCCCCTCCAAACCTTTGATGTAAAGCTACTTGTCATTGAGCTGGTGAGGGAATTCTCAACACTGGTCATGCTGGTAACTGTCGGACTGCTTGCCGGAAGAACTCCCCTGCAGAAATTCGGATTTTCCCTTTACCTTTTTGGGGTATGGGATATCTTTTATTATGTCGCACTGAAGCTCTTCCTGAATTGGCCGACATCCCTGTTAACCTGGGATCTCCTGTTTCTCATTCCAGTAACCTGGGTCGGACCGGTTCTTGCCCCGCTCATCTGTTCCCTGACCATGATCTGTTTTGCCCTCGTAACCAGTTATCCCTCAGAAAAAATAGCTTCTCTGAAGCTTAAAACCGGTGAATGGATCTTTCTTCTTTCAGGAGCTTTTATCATTTCCCTTTCATTCATCAGAGATTACAGCCTTATACTGATCCGGGGAGGTTTTCTTTCGGATATACTCCATTTAGCTAAAAATCTTGAATTCCAGCGTGTCATCACCACATACGTTCCTGCCCGTTTTGCATGGGGAATGTTTATTATTGGCGAAATACTGATTTTACTCTGTATTGGATCAATTATCTACCGGAATTTATCTACTATTTGTTTTCCTTTTCGTACTCCTCACGGGTCATGATTTTCAGGGGCCTTGCTCCTGCTACCTCAAGCAACTGGTTTAACCTCACCAGCTCGATCTCTGAGATATCTGTCAGTTCCTTTTCGCATTTCCTGAGCTCAACATTGAGTTTGTCTAACCCACTAACCTGGAATGAGGTGGGTTTTCCCATATAGGAGTTGACATCGGAGTAGATCTCAACTAACTTCTCCCTCAATCTCTTTTCCCCGGTAAAGGATTCCCCTGATGAAGAGACATAGAGAGAGTCCCGCATTGCACCCAATGTTTCGTTGAACCGTTTTATTTGGGATACCAGCACGGTATCTTTCAATTCTCCTGAAATAGCCTTTCCGTCATCGACCAGCTTTTTAATTCGTTTATCGAGGAAATCAAGATTTATAAGCATATCATAGGCTTTATTGGCGGTTTGTCGCTGCAATTGCCTGTCCTCCGGTGAATGGGGTGATTGGGGATCATCCAGCAGGGTAAAAGTTCCCCTGACACGGGTATCCTCTTTCACAATAACAATGGTGTATTCACCTGCCGGCATTGCAGGTCCCTGCATGGCTCCGAAGGATCTGAATGACCTGCTTCTCATTTCTCCGATAGGAGGTGCTTTTTTTCTGATACTCAGCGGAACCCGGTTAATTCCTCTTCGCTTACCGGCTACCAGTGTGTTTATCAGTTCTTCATGGTCATCATAGACTTCAAGATACATGTCTCCAAAAATATGCCGTTTTTTCAGGTAATAGGAAATGATACCGGATTGTCCGGGATTCGGTCCCACAAATTCATCACTCCCACCATATTCCTGCTGATAACCAAAATTTCTAACCGTGAAAGGTCTGGACAGCAGAAATACGATATCCTGATCCACCATCTCATGTTTCAGGTTTCTCAGGGGGGTGATATCGTCAATGATGATAATACCCCTTCCATGTGATGCGAGTATCAGATCATGGTCCCTGGGGTGTATATACATATCCCGGATTGCCACATCCGGCATATTCCCGGTAAATTTCGACCATGCTTTACCCTGGTCAATAGAGATGAAAAGTCCCGTTTCCGTACCCAGGAAAAGAAGTTTCGTATTCACCGGGTCTGACATTATTACATGACAATACCCGGTAATATTCCCATCTACAAGTGATTGCCATGATTTACCCATATCCCGGGTCATAAAAACGTATGGTTTCATATCGCCATTCCGGTGACCGTCAAATGTTGCATAAGCGGTATTCTTATCAAACGGATCTGCATAAACGTATGAACACCATGTACTGGACGGCAGTCCGGGTAATTTGGAAACCACATTTTTCCATTTCTTTCCACCATCCGTGGTAACCTGGATGTTTCCATCATCAGTACCAACCCAGATGATTTTTGGATCGACCGGGGATTCATGAATGGTCATGATGGTACAATGATTCTCTGCACCTGTATTATCAATGGTTACACCACCGGATTCCTTTTGCTTCTGTTTTTCCGGATCGTCTGTCGTCAGATCCGGAGAAATTCTCTCCCAGGTATCACCCCTGTCTTTAGATCTGAAAAGATATTGAGATCCTACATACATGGTTTTACCATCTTTACTGAAGCTTACCGGAGTATTCCAGTTAAACCTCAGATCTTCGGTATTTTCATCTTTTTCAGGTTTGATGTTTTTCGTTTCCCGTGAATTAAGGTAGAGGCGTTGTATATTCCCTCCCTGGGATTGGTAGTATACGATATTCTCATCCAGTCTATCCGGGAAGACATAAAATCCATCTCCTCCTCCCACGTTATCCCAGTCCCCGTTCTTTATACCGCCCGGACCTGCAGAAGGCCCCATCCAGCTTCCATTATCCTGCAGACCACCGTATACATTATACGGAATTTTCATGTCAGCGCTGACATGGTAAAATTGAGATACTGGAAGGTTTCGCATGATCCTCCAGGTTCCACCCAGGTCATGAGAAACATACACTCCGCCATCCGTTCCGAGGTAAATAAAATTGGTATCCCGTTTACTAACCCAGATCGCATGAACATCGGAATGGAATCCACCTGACCGTTCGAAATTCTTTCCACCATCAGTGGTAATGTTCAGATTAAGGCCAGGTTTAAAAAGTTTATTCGGATTATTTGGATCTGCCAGTATTAGATTAAAATAAAAGGGTCTTTCACCAATTGTTGAAGCGGTTGTCATCCGTTCCCAGGTTTCTCCTTTATCATTTGTACGGTACAATCCTGTTGAATCACATTCAATCACTGCATAAACAATATTCGGATAAGCGGGTGAAACGTCAACAGAGATCCTTCCCAGGGTATCTGCCGGCAGGTCATTTGTAAGCTTCTCCCATGATTTCCCGCCATTCGCAGTTTTATACAATCCACTTCCCGGGCCACCTGAACGGAAGGTATACGGTTGCCTCCTGAAATCCCACATGGCTGCATGCAAAATATCCGGATTTTCGGGATCCATTGAGATATCCGAGCACCCTGTATTTTCATCAACGTACAATATTTTTTCCCAGGTTTCTCCACCGTTGGTAGTTTTATATACACCTCTCTCCTCGTTTTCATTCCACAGATGTCCGAGAGCGGCAACATAAACAATGTCCGGATTCTCCGGGTGAATTTCAATCCTCCCGATCCGCTCGGTATTTTCCAGGCCCATCTTACTCCAGGATTCCCCGCCATCGGTTGTTTTGTAGATCCCATCGCCAACAGAAATGGAATTCCGGGTCCATGGTTCGCCTGTACCTGCCCAGACTATGTCGGGATGATGCTGATCAATTGCGATGGCTCCGATACACTGATTGTAATCATCAAATACCGGTTTAAAGGTCACACCTGCATTCGTGCTCTTCCATATGCCACCACCGGCTGTTCCAACATAAACAAGGCGGTAGTCATCAAACAGGGCATCGAGTGAGGTAATTCTACCGCTCATTCGTGCCGGGCCAATGTGCCTGGCTTCGATTGCCCCAAAAGTATAGCTGTCAATAGTTACACCCTCCTGTCCTTTCAGTGGGTACACGAACAAAAAAACAACCGGTACGAGGAGAACTCCTGACCGGCTGATGAAATGAGTAATTCTTTTCATGGGTAAGTATGTATGGTTGGATTTGCAACTGGAACCGAAAGATAGCTTATTTTTCCGGTCTTTTAAACAATGCATCATCAATGGGTTTGTTGAATTCGACCTTCTCAATGACCTGCGTTCCACCCATACCTCTGCCACCTCTGCCCTGGCCACCACCTCCGGCAGATGCTGTCTCTGAATTAAAAGCCACTGCTACACCCTCAACCATCTGATAATTACTGAATACTGTTGTGGATTCAAATTCATTGCCCTGGAAAACCCGTACTGAAGTCTGCTTAAGGAGGACATAGCTCTCGCAATCAAGATAGGCATAGGTCACCACATCATCCTCCCTGGTAACCTTTAGTTTAAATACATCAGTACCTTCAAATTTTTCTTTTCCTTCCAATCCGATCTTGAAATTTTTCTCCTTCCACTGGTACAGGATCCCACCCAACTGGGTTGCCTGGCTCATTTGTTCCAGCTGTCTGCCTTCAAGTTCCATGATACTGCCATCGCGGGGATTCCTCATCCAACCCGTTTTACCGTCGTGGGCCCTGACCATTTTATTACCCATAAAATCGGACTCATACCGGGATTTTTCACCTTTGATGTAAATGGTGAACGGGCTGTCATTTTCCCCTCTCTGGCTTTTACCGGTTATGATGATGGTCTTGGCGCCGGCAAGCTTGTTAAATCCCATTATTTCTGCATGACTTTTCAGGATCTCCTCAAGACTCTGAGCAAATCCGTTTCCTACTGCAATAAATGCAATAAGCAGGATAATTGTACTGATTCTTTTCATGATTGTTTAGTTTTAAAGGATTAGTATTGATATTGTTAATAGTTTTCGGTTAACATTGTGTAAAAGTGACGAGTAACGCGTGACGCGTGACAAGAATGTTAATAGATGTTTTTATTATGAATATTTGTGGTTCAACAATTTGGTTTCAGTTTTTAGTTCTTGTTTTTTCGGACTGGTGACAGCTTTCATCTCTCCGTCTCTCAGTCGCTTCGTCGCTCTATCTCACCTCTCATCGTCACAAAGTCTCACTTTTACAAAGTCAACTCACTACTCATTTCTCACAACTCAAAACTCACCTCTCATTTCTCATCTCTTGTCCGCTGCAGTCTTGACGTAGGCGGAACTCGTCACTCGTCACTCGTCACCCGTCACTTTATTCATACCTCAACGCATCCATTGGTACAAGTAAGGCAGCTTTTCGTGCCGGGTACCACCCAAAGAATACACCGATAACGAAAGCAAATGCAAAGGCAAGAATAATGGAATAGGATGTTACAGAAACCGGCCAGTTCATAACAGAGACGAGCAGTTTGGATGCGCCTATTCCTCCTCCCACACCAATTAATCCGCCAATAAGGCTAAGCAATACTGCTTCCAGGAGAAACTGGCGCAGGATATCTCTTCCCCTTGCCCCTACGGCCATACGCAGTCCAATTTCCCTTGTTCTTTCCGTTACGGAAACAAGCATGATATTCATGATCCCGATTCCTCCTACGATCAGTGAAATGCTGGCTATGCTGGCAAGCAGGATGATCATCGTATCGGAAGTGGATGTAAACATTTCTGTAATTTCACTTTGAGTCCGGATCATATAGGGAGGATCTTCATACCGGCTCAGTTTCTTTCGATCCCGCAACAGCTGGTCAATTTCCTCACTTGCTTTTTCAATATGCTTTTCCGATATAGAGGAAAGGTAAACTTGCTGCACGTTGGTTGAGGTTCCGCCCCTCATCCGTTTCTGGACGGTTGAATAGGGAGCATAAATGATATCATCCTGATCGGATCCCATGCTGCTTCCACCCTTTTTCTTTTGCACTCCGATTATGGTAAAGGGAATATTCCGGATCCGTATCTTTTGTCCGACAGGATCTGTATACTCGTCAAAGAGGTTTTCAGCCACTGTAGTCCCAATGATGCAAACTTTAGCTGATCTTCGCTCATCAACATCGGTAAACATCTCACCGGAGGAGATCTCGAGATTGCGAATACCCATATATTCCGGATATACTCCGTACACCTGTGTGTTCCAGTTACTATTGCCAGCGATCACCTGTCCGCTTGCCCTGGAAACCGGGCTGATGTATTTAATCGATGGACAATTATCCCGGATAGCATTAACATCTTCCATATTTATGCTTTGTGCCTCACCGGCTGCAGTTGCAACACCTCCCCGGAACGATGCACCCGGGAAAAGCATGATTACATTCGTTCCCATGCTGGAGATCTGTTCTTCAATACTATCCCTTGAACCCTGTCCTATAGCAATCATAGCGATCACCGATGCCACCCCAATAATTATCCCAAGCATGGTAAGTAATGACCGGACTTTGTTCTTGTTCAGCGACCGGTATGCGACAACAAATAAGTTGAGTATTTTCATGCTTTCATGATTTTACTATTAATATTCATCTTCTACAGGAAGTTTTGCCAGCTCATCACGCGCATTCCTTATCTTCTCAACAACCATCTCCTTACTAACCCTCCCGTCACGGAAACTCACAACTCTTCCGGCCAGCTGGGAAATATCATATTCGTGTGTAACCAGGGTTATGGTCATTCCCCTGCTATTCAGATCCTGGAAAATCTCCATTACTTCATAACTGGTACGGGTATCGAGGTTACCGGTTGGTTCATCGGCAAGAATTATTACCGGGTTGTTAACCAAAGCCCTTGCTATAGCCACCCGCTGTTGTTGTCCACCAGATAACTGGTTTGGATAATGGTGGTGCCAATCGGCCAGTCCCACCATTTCAAGGGATTGCATGGCCCTCTCCTTACGCTCTTTTGCTCGAATTGAAGGATTATATAATAAAGGTAACTCGACATTCTCCAGTGCTGAAGTCCTGGACAACAGGTTATATGTTTGAAACACAAATCCTATTTTCAGGTTTCTCGTTTTGGCCAGCTGGTCTTTGTTCAATTTACTCACATCTTTGCCATCCAGGAAATATTCACCTTCGGTTGGAAGATCGAGGCAACCAACAATATTCATAAAGGTTGACTTCCCGGATCCGCTGGAACCCATAATGGCGGTGAATTCTCCCGTATAAATATCCAGATCTATACCACGTAAAGCATGCACCTTCACCAACCCCATATCGTACACCTTGGTCAGGTTTCGTACTGAAATGATTTTATCCATAAATTTTAACTCCCTTGAATAGATGTTAACTATTTTTTCTCGTCACTCGTCACTCGTCACTGCTCCCGGTTTTTTCCCCTTACTCTATACTCTTTGCTCTTTGCTACTTCATCCTTCATCCTTAATCCTTCATCCTTCATCCTTCATCCTTCCCTTTGCTTCTTTATTCTTCCTATCCTCCGTTACCCGTCACACAGTCTCCTCGTCTCTTAGTCACTCCATCTCACCTCTCACCCCTCGCCTGCCGTATCCGTCAGCTGACGGAGTAGGCGGGACTCATTACTCACCACTAACTTTCAACCATTAACTTATCCCGAAGGGATGCCTGCCCGCAGCAGGCGGGCCTATGGCATAACTCAAACCTACCTCATCCTTCTTCCTCTACCCGGACCGGCAGGTGCAAATGGGTTGTTTGTCTGGGTTACCTGTTCTTCCTGCTCTTCATCATACAATGCTGATATCACAACCAATGTACCTTCTTCCAGTTCTTCACTAATGATTTCCACATTACTGCCGTCGGTGATCCCTGTTCGCACCCGTACAGGTCGCACTCCTTCTCCATCTTTTATCCACACCTGCCCAAAATTGCCAAAACGTTGCGATCTATTGCCCGTTTGAGGCATCTCTCCCGAAGTTCTCTGACCTCCAGTCGTACCGCCACCCAACCTCCTGGCCATTCCTTCAGGGCGTTGTTGCTGTCCACCCCCAAATATTCCCATCAATCTCACCCGTTCGACCATCTGGTCGATTTGCTGCTGTGACAATCCCATAGACTCCATCCGTTCTGTCATTTCAGCGATTCTCTCTTCCTGCTGCTGTTTGACTGAATCCGGCAGTTCTGCATATAGAAGCGCAAGGTATACTGTAGGAGGAGTAAAGCTAAGTGCCCGGGAGGGAACCTTCAATACATCTTCCCGCTTATCAATATTCACGGTTATATTGGCTGTCATTCCGGGAAGCAGCTTCATATCCGGGTTGGCTACATCTACAATGACCGTATAGTTTACCACATTGGAAACAATGACCGGCTGATAGCGAACCTGCCGGACCACTCCTTCAAACTGTTCATCCTGAAAAGCATCTACCGTAAAAGTAACACTCTGCCCCTCCTTGATCTGACCGATATCTGCTTCATCCACACTGGCTTCCACCTGCATCTTTGTCAGATCATTCACGATATTGAAAAGCGTGGGTGAGTTAAAACTGGCAGCAACGGTTTGTCCCATTTCGACATTTTTTGAAATCACAATTCCATCGATGGGAGCTGTGATGGTTGCGTAATTCAGGTTAATAATATTTCTGTTTAGCTGTGCCTCAGCCGATAGTACATTTGATTTGGCGGTTTCATAGTCATCGAGTGCCTGGTCATACTCCACCTGGGCTACCACTTTCTCTTCAAAAAGTTGCTGGGTTCTTTTCCAATCCCGTTCAGCCTGGTTCAAACGGATCATTACCCGTTCAAGGTTTGCTCTGGAATCGAATACCTGGGCTGCAAGCGTGGTAGTATCCAGTCTTGCGATCACCTGTCCTTTCCTGACTTTTGAATTAAAATCCACATATAATTCGGAGAGGATACCGGAAACCTGAGTTCCAACCTCAACTTCGGTTACTGCTTCCAGGGTTCCGGTTGCAGTCACCTCAATGTTTATGTCTCCTTTCTCAACCTCTTTGGGTTCCCATTCTATATCAAATGTTTTATCCTTTCTGAGAATAAAAAATCCTGCAATAACTACCGGTATCAGGACAACGGCTGTAATTATAAGTTTCTTTTTCATTGTTTTCTAAATTAACATTATTTCCACATCAAAAGGTAATCGGATTCCCCTGGTAAAAATCAAGGATCTTAAAGGTAAAAATGTATTCATATTTTGCCCTCGTGAGGCTATACTTTGAATTCTCAAAGTTATTTTTTTCAATGAGATAATCGGTCGCATTGACCATACCCAGTTCATATTTTCGTTCCGTGTCATTATAGGAACGCTCCAGGGATTTCAGTTGCTCCACTGCAGCGTCATAATTTTTAGCGGAAGATACAAGATCGTTATACGCCTGTTCGATTGTTTTTCTCAACTGGTTTTCTGTATTCTGTTTGTTCAGTTCAGCCGTTTCGACATTGATTTTTGAACGGCTGATGTTGTTTCTCACCTGGAACCGGTTAAAGATGGGAATGCTAAGGCTCAGTCTCACCGATTCGTTCAAATTATCCCTGATCTGATTACCAAAATTATAGTCAGCGATTGAAGATGAAGTAAACTCCCGTTCAGCTACAACAATTTCTGAAGGGTCACTTTGCAAATATCCAACCTCCTGAATCACTGTAGTTGGCTCTCCATATTGCCTCAGGGTTCGTGCATTGGAATATCCAGAACCCAGGCTTCCAGATAGTGAAAGTCGCGGATAGAGGGCACCCCTGGCAATTTTCAGGCTCTGCTCGGCACTGGCAACCTTAAGTTGCGAGCTTTCTATTTCCGGTTGAACCTCCAGTGCTTTTGCATAGATTTCATCAGACGCTCCGGAATAGGCAATTCCGATTGTTGTAACATCAAATTCTGGGATGACAACATCAAATTCCTCTTCGACCGGCAATTCCATGATCTGCATCAGGTTCACTTTGGCCATGGATAATTGGTTTTCTGCATTTACCAGGCTGTACTGATCGGACGCAAGCTGCGAATTGATCTTGAAAAGATCCCCTTCAGGAGAGCTTCCTGCATTCACCAGTTTTTGCGTTCTCTCCACCTGGGCAGCGGTAGATTCCAGGCTGATGGAGGTATTTTCGACCTGTTCATAGGCAAAAAGGACCTGCAGGTAAGCCTGTGTGACACTGAGAATGATATCGTTCTTTGTTTGCTCAAGATCCAGTGTCCCCGATTCCACATCAATCTGGTTCTTTTTAATGGTATTAATACTCTGCAATCCGTCAAACAGGGTTACGCTGGTGCTTAATCCAAAATTATTGCTCCCGACATTTGTACTAACATAATCATTGGTATAGGGATCAACGGACCGTCCGAAGTTCCAGCTCTGACTTCCTGAAGCCGTAAGGTTAGGCAGCAAATCGGCTTTGGATTGTTCCAGGGTTATTTCAGATAACTCATTGTTTAGCTTCCTCTGGTTTATCGTAATATTCCGGTCCAGGGCATGCTGAATGCATTCTGCCAGGGTCCATTTGTTTTCCTGAGTGAAAGACCAGCCGATGTTACAGATGGCCAATATGCCGATAATTATTTTTTTCATAACAACATGTTTTTTGATTGCATAAATCCGCTATCCAGGAGTAATCCTGTCTCCAATGCTCTGTTCAGTGCAGGAGGGTATAAAGCTTTCTAAAGGTTATTCTGAAATTACAAGTTTTATTTGTTTTATCCACAACCGGGTTGCCTGAGTCATGTTTGCCATATCCCCTTGTTGGGGTGTCATTCCTCCAGGCTGACCGCCACCAGTTGGTCTTCCTCCACCTCCGGAGGGCCTCCCCCCTCCTCCACCTCCCACTCGCCCACCGGTCTGACCACCTCCGGTATTGCTATCCATTTTAATATACCCTGTTTCAAATCCAACGCTGATCAACGTCTCAGTAGCCGATAAAAATTCGTCCGGATCTTTCAAAATAACCTGCAAAGGTATCTTTGCTTCATATTGCATGCCACCGTACGGATCTTCCTTTACGGCTATTTCAATACCTGTTGTATCTCCAACAGGAACCACCTCAGATTTCCCCCTTTCTTTGAATCCGATCAATTCCATTCGGTTCTGAATTTGGGGTCTGACAGGCCGTTCTCTCTGCTGCTCCGGCATCGGCTGACGAGGTGTCCTCTGGTCCGCAGGTCTCATACTTCCACTTCGACCCATCGGGTATTTAATGCCCAGATTTTTTTTCTGTTTCCCCGTTGTATCTACCCATACCGTAAGACCTCTCATCATGATCTTGTTTGTTACAGACGGCTCTGTAACCTTTAAACATAGCAAAAGATTGGTGTGATCATTGGTTACATTATACAACAGTTTTGATTTTTTATCGTATGTCAGGTCTTTTTCCCAATCTGAAAAAATGCCATCTATTATTATTTCATTGCTGTTCCATGTGCTGTTATGTATGGGTTTATTACTGCAACCCGAGAGAAGGAACGGCAAAATCAGATAACTGTAATAACGCACTGCTATTTGCATTGTTTTAATGTAAATTTCAATTCGCTTGTTAGACCACTTACTGTAACGATTTATTCCCATTCTTTTCAGTAAATTTTAATTTTTAAAAAAATGCCGCACTGATGTGACGGATAATTGTGATACATTTATTCCATGAAAGTGGGTTTTATGCTATTCTTAACTGCCAAAAAGTCAATTTTCCGGTTTATGGAATAATATTTGGTAGATCTCTTCAGGATTTGTTCCCAACAAAATTAAGGCAGATCGATCTGTACTTCATGATAAAGCGATCGTTTGCCAAAAAAAGAGTATGAAAACAACTGAATTAAAGAAGAAGTACGAGAGGATCTGTTACCTGATTTACCAGAAAAGAGTGAAAGAGGCGTTGGAGGCATTATCGGATCTGATCGTGGTATCAAAAATGGGAGATTTGCGGGTTCAATTCGATAACCTGGAATCAACCTACGAATCCATGTTGAAATATACCATTGAAGGAGTAGCTGATCCGGAGCGGCAAAAAATATACTATCACCTTCTGGCTTCTATCCTGGAATTAGCTGATCGTGTACAGTATAACATCCTTTACCAGGATTCAGGCTGGCACACGTTCACCATTCAGGCTGAGTTGGAACAGCAGCAGAAACTGACCGGCAAAAGCATTATTGAACGACTGGATGACCTTAGCTTTAAACGGGAGCTGGATGAAATCATGGATGAAAACTTCGAATTAGGCTCAGATCCCACATCCCCTCAGTCAAAACGATTTAAAAGCCTGGTAATAACCCTGTTTAATCATTTCTGGCTGACAAATAAACTGACCGATGTTGACCTGGAGCTGATTGATCTGATCAGGAGAAGAAAACCGTTTCGATGGTATGAGAAATGCTTGTTCGTTAGTGCTATAACATTGAGCTTATTTCGTCATTTTGACGAACGAAAAGTTTTTGCCCTGTTTAATTTTTATGAAGACAACCAGCAGGAGGTTTCACAACGGGCTATGATCGGGCTGATCCTCTCCATGTACCGGTATGACAAAAGACTTTACCTTTATCCTGAGATCTCTGCGAAATTAAAGATCCTGCAGGATAAAAAAGGGATCCAGAAGGAGATTGAAGCGATCATCATTCAGATTATCCGCTCGAGGGAGACAGAGAAGATATCCCGTAAACTACGTGAAGAGATCATTCCCGAAATGGTAAAACTTCGGCCAAAACTGGAAGATAAGCTTGACCTCGATAAACTGGTCCCCGAAGATCCTGGAGAGGAAAAGAACCCTGACTGGGAAATTGTCTTTGAAGATTCAAATGACCTATACAAAAAGGTGGAAGAATTTACGCAGCTTCAAATGGAAGGAGCGGATGTTTTTTTGACAGCCTTCTCGCAGTTGAAGCAATTTGACTTTTTCAGGGAAATAACCAACTGGTTTATACCTTTTTATCCTGAGAATGAAGTTATTGATCATTCCCTGATGGGGGAAGAAACCAGTTTTGACAAAGAGCTCTTTATCGAAGGCCTTTTTCAAACATCATTCCTTTGTAATTCTGATAAATACTCCTTTATTCTGAACGTAAAACACATGCCCAAAGTTCAAAAAACCATGATGCTTGAACTGTTCAATGCGGAATTGAAAGGAATGAATGAACTTGCAGAACAGGATGAAATCCTTGACCAGTTTAAAAAAACAAAAGCGGTCTATCAACAGTACCTCCAGGACCTCTACCGGTTTTATAAGCTATATCCCTATAAAAATGAATTTGAAGATGTTTTTGCCGGGAAACTCGATATCTATAATTCTGCCTTTTTTAACCTGTTGTTAACCGATAAAAGTACCCTCCGGAATATTGCTGAATACCTTTTTGAAAAAGAATATTATGAAGAGGCACTGGATATATATCAATACCTGAACAAAACAGAAGAGAAAAGCTACGAAATCCTGGAAAAGATCGCTTTTTGTTATCAGAAGCTCGGAAGAATCGAAGAGGCACTCGATTATTACCTGCAGGGTGAATTGTATGATAAAAACCGTGCCTGGAACGTGAAAAAGATCGGCTATTGTTACAGAAAACTGAAACAACCGGAAAAAGCACTGGAATATTATCTTGAATCAGAAAAACTGGAGCCTGACAACCTGTTTACACAGGCATCAATCGGTCACTGCTACCTGGACCTGGAAGAGTATGAAACAGCACTCAAATATTACTTTAAAGTAGAATATCTTGATCCTTCCAATAAAAAAGTTTTACGCCCAATTGCCTGGTGCTATTTCGTCCTGGGAAAACTGGATCAGTCGCAGAAATATTACAGTAAATTATTCAAGGAGGAAGTATCGATTTATGATTACATAAACTTCGGACACGTAGAATGGTGCCTGGGCAATCCCCTGGAAGCAATAAACATGTATAAAAAGAGCATCATTCATGAAGAGAATAATCTTGAGAACTTTCTGATGACCTTTAATGATGACAGAAAGTTTCTACTGCAAAACGGGGTAAATCAGGATGATATTCCCATAGTACTGGACTATCTCCAGTATTCCCTGAACCAGGGGACATAAAAAAAGAGGAGGGTGCCCAACCATATGTTCAGACACCCTTCCCGTACCTAAAACTAACCATGAAAATTTGCCTTCCCGGGTTCTACCAGATTCCACCCGGTCCAAATCCTCTGCCATAGCCTCTGCCATAGCCTCGTCCATAGTCTCTGCCATAACCTCTACCAAATCCATCCCTGTATCCCTGACCGTATCCGCGTCCGGGTGGATTCCATCTTCCATACATGCCTCTGCCAAAAGGAAATTCCGAATCAAGCAACTCCTTTTGTTCTTCTGTTAATACCCCTTCCATTTTTTTTCTGAAACGAGCATTTTCTTTCATGATTTTTTTCTGCAGATCAGTTTGCTGGTCTATGTTCTTGTTGATCGCATCCAGGTCTTCATCTGATTCAGCAATAAGATCCCAATAGGCTAATCTGAGCTTCTGCAATTCTGTATTCAGAGGGCTTAGAACCTCCGATTGCTCAAGCCATAATTCCCTCATTTGTGTCTTCTGCTCCTCCGTCAGGTCCAATATCCGGTAGTTTGGAAAATTTCCCGGTCCGAGTCCCAATCCACATGGACCCAATCCCCTGCCCTGCTGGGAGAAAATATTCGAACCAGGGGTTACTGCCAGTAAAAAAATCATGATTTGTGTTACAACCATCTTTTTCATTTTGATCTGTTTTTATGTTCATATTTACTTGTTTTCAACCGTTAGACAACGGAACCGGTTCGATTATTCCATCCGGATGAGGATTATCACCGCCTTTCAGGAGGTCGGCCCTCATGCCCCCGATCCCTCTCGTTCGGATCACCCCTATGACGGGAATTCCTTGATGGAGGTCTTAGCAGCGATTCCAGCCTCTCTATTTGCTCCTCGGTAAGGAGTGGTTTAAGTTCATTATGGAAATCATTGATCAGGGTAAAAAATTCTTTACCGAAATCCTTCCGAATCCCATCCATTTTTTTTGCATACTCATCGATCAGGGGCAGGATCTCCTTCAGTTGTTCTTCTGTTGGTTCAAGAATATGGATGGTTCTCTGCTTAAAGGATTCCATAGAATTGAACGACCGGAATTTTTTCATCCGCTGATGGTTTATCATGCCGCTGGTAAGAAAACCAATAGCAAATCCAATGATAAGTGTGGCGGAAATAACAAGAACAGGTTTAATTTTCATGTCGGTCTGTTTATTCTTCGATTAACAAATAACTGATCACATTATCTTCTGAATAGTATTCCGCTCCGCTTAACGAATCGAGGGAAACGGAACCTGTTGTCAGATAAATGCTAAGGAGCAGCAGGATAATTGCAGCAACTCCGGTAATGGCAACTCTCATGAAAATTCGGTTCAGGTCTCTGGCAAAATTAAATTCAATGCTTTTCCCGTTCTTTGATTTTGTCAGGCGGTTCATCACCCGATCCGTAAATCCATGTTTAAACTGATAATCCCCGGAACCAACAAGTTCTCTGAGGCGAATCAGCTTATTTTTTTCTTTTCTAAGCTCTTCCGATTCAGATAGTGCTTTTTCAAGCATCGTCCGATCCGTATCATCCAGATCACCATCCAGTGATCGCATGAGTAAATCTAATAGATGTTGGTCTAACATGGCCGTTTATATTAGATGTTTTAATTTATCTTTCAAATTCTGCTGTGCCCGTGCTAATCTTGATAACACTGTACCCATTGGCAGGTCCAGGATTTCAGCCGTCTCTTTTGTGCTATACCCTTCGATCATGCGAAGAACAACGACCGATCTGAACTTGAACGGAAGCTCCTGTATTGCCAGCTGTACCTCCTCCTGAATATCATCCGTATCCTGATGATCCTTTATCTCTGAACGATGAATCTCAACATTGTTTTCCTGGTTATCTGAGAACAACGAACGGTTTCTTTTTCGTTTTTTCAATTCATTCAGGGAAAGATTCATGGCTATTTTGGTCAAATAGGTTCCCAGGGTTGAGTCTCCACGAAATTTATCGATGGAACGATAAAACCGGATAAAGGTCTCCTGACCCACGTCATCTGCTTCCATGCAATTACCCATCATGCTAATTACGGTTTTCGCTACCTGATCCTTGTACCTGGAAATAAGAACAGAGAAGGCTTCGTTATCACCCTTCCGTGTTTGAGAGATCAGATCCAGATCACTAAAACCAGAATAGTCCTTCACGAAAGTCTTATTTTTTACATTAGACAAATGAAAAGTACATTTTATTCCCTGCGGCCCTATTGAATGGGATCAGTTAAATTACAGCATTTTCCATACATTAGACAATAAAACGCGCTAAAATATTTCCTTTTCTTACTTTTGTGATAAAAATCAGAGGTGAAGGATCCGGATTTCTCATTACTGCAACAACAGGTTCGGGGATGCACGGCATGCGGGCTGGCAGCAACCCGTCAACAGGCTGTATGTGGAGAAGGCAACTTCCGGTCAAAGGTCATGGTGATTGCCCAGGCTCCGGGAGAGCTCGAAAACAAAGCAGGGCAGATGTTTGTTGGACCCTCCGGTAAGATATTCCGCCAATTACTCACAAAGTCCCGGATCGGTACCGATGAGATCTATATGACCAACCTGATTAAATGTTATATCCCAAAATGCCGCAGGCCTTCAAATCGTGAAATTGCAGAGTGCTCAAAACACCTGGAACAGGAGATATCGCTTGTAAATCCAAAACTGATTGTCCCACTTGGATTTCATGCCACGCGTTACATCCTGATGCGGTTTGATCTGGATAGGCCGGCAAGCAAAGATTACCACACCTTATTTGGTAAATTGATCGAGTTGGATGATCAACTCATTTATCCTCTTCGCCATCCCACAGCCCTGCTCTTCAATACCGAAAAAAGGGATCTGATGGAAAAGAATTATGACCGTTTACGTGCGGTTATGGATGATGTCCTGAACGACTAAGCAAAGAGATGACCCCTGCCTAATTCACTGGCCGTATACCCGGTTTCTCCTACCTTCAGGTCCACTGTCGAACATCCCATCCGTTAGCATTGGCCACCCTATTCAATTTTCGGTCCGGATTGACGCAAACCGGATGCCCTACCGCCGATAATGCCTGAAGATCGGAAATTGTATCACCGTAGAAATATGCTTCACCGGGTAAATATCCTTTCATGCTGCAATATTCCTGAAGTCTCAGGAATTTTTCGGTCCCGACACAAAAGTTGCCTTCCGGATAGCTCGTATAATGTCCCTCATGAACTTCAAGTCTGGAGCTGATTACAGCATCCATACCCAGGAACCTGGCGACTGGGGAACAGATTTCACCGATCGCTGATGAAAGGATGACCAGCTCAGCATTCCGGGCTTTATGAAAGTGAAGTTCAGATGGGATTTCAGATCGAATCAAAACCTGTAAGGTACTGTTAAACACCTCTTCTGCAAACTCCTGCAGAACCTTTTCCGGGAAGCCAGTCACCCACACCGCCATCTTTTCTATTATCTTCAAAGGGCTCATCAGATCAAGTTTATGCAACAACGAAAGATACATTCCAAAGAATAACTCCCTGCGGGCCATCATGCCTGATTTGTAAGCCTGGTAAACCAGTATTTTTCCACTGTTCTGTTTCAGTATGGTACCATCCAGGTCAAAAAAAGCAATATACCGTTCCCTCGTCTTCATGGATGCATGATGGTCTACCTGCTCACAGATTGAAGAAATGATTCCCCTTCGGATTGAAAATAACATGCAAAGCGGAGGGCATGATGTGCACATCAAAACGGGAAGAGAAGTACAGCTCACCATCGAGGTGAAACGGGACTTCATGTTGAAATTCGATACGGATTCTATCCGTATTGTAATACTTCACTTTGGGATCACTCAAATGGTTTCCTTTAGGTACTGATGGAAGCATTTTTAACCGTCTGAACAGGGTGAGTTCCTCGATGTTACATACATCCAGCAAGCCATCGTTTGCCACTGCTTTTGGGGTCAGGAAAAATCCTCCGGCAAATCTTCTTCCGTTTGCAATGGTATTGATGAAACAACTTCTTTCCTGCCGCTCTCCATTGGTAAGGATAACCGCTTTCTTCTCCTTAAAAAAAAGAATGGTTTTGACAATCTGCCAGAGGTATTTGCTTTTCCCTCCTTTTTTAACCTCTCCCGGTTCCGTGTAATTTTCAGCCGCTACCTGTGCATCAAAACCCAGCCCCATACCGTTGATAAACGGTATTCCATTGCATATACCGGCATCCATGCTGATCACATGTTGCTCGAAAAAAATGTCCCAGTCCATCTCTTTAAATCTATCCGGGAATCCCAGGATCTGGATAAAATCATTTCCTGTACCGGCCGGGATTGTCCCAATAACGATATTCTCCTTGTTTATAAGTGGGTGAACCATCTCATTCATCGTGCCGTCACCACCAACTCCCACAAAATTCTGAAATCCTCTTTCCAGAAATGCCCTTGCCAGCTCGGTGGCATGCCCTCTGTATTCAGTCATAACCAACTCTGCATCAATCTTATAGTGATGAATCAGATCGTTCAACTGCGGAATAATGGTTTTTGCAAAACCATTTCCGGCAATTGGATTAACGATGAAAACCCATTTTTTATCATCTTTTAAATTCATAGTATGGTTTATTTCATTCATTGTATGCTTGTTCGATGATCGTTGGTTCATGGATGACTGTAAAATTTGGGATGGTATTCAGATTCAACTGTTTCCCTCACAATTTCAAGAATTTCATGGTCCTCTTTTTCAACCAGTTGTTTATTCTCAATTGGTTTATGAATAAAGACCTCCAGTTTAGGTGTGAAATCGATCCATGCCCTGTTCTTAGGTTTAAGGGTAAAGAATCCGTTTAATGTAACCGGTAAAATGCCAATCTCAGTTGCTCTTAACAAATAGATGAATCCTTTATAAAACCTGTTTATTTTACCATCAAGTGTTCTGGTTCCTTCCGGGAAAATAGCAACAGAATGCTCCTTTGATTTTTGAACCAATTGTTCAAGCATCTCTCTGGTATTTCGGATATTCCGTTCTTTGAAGGGAATATAGTCAGTAATTTTCAATATCCGTCTGAAGAACGGTATCCTGAGTAACCGTTCGTGCCCAAACCAGGTAACTGTTGGGAAAAATGACACAATGGCTAGAATATCAAAAAGACTGGCATGATTTGCAACAACAATATAGTTCTTACCCTTCTCGATGTTCTCAATTCCTGTCACGTGGATTTTTTTCCCCATGATAAAAAACAGGGAATTTGCCCAGAAATAAATGATATGTGGAACCGTGCGTTTAAAAGAAAAAAGGATCAGTATGAGGGTAATAATCATAAGTAGAACTGTGAAAAGATAGAGCACACCAAAAACCAGGATCGATAAACCAGTGTTTATACAGAACCGAACCATTTTATTAACCTTGTTATATAAGATCCGTATGTGAAAATAGTAAATAATATCCATATATATTAAACAGCGCACTTAACTTGGGTATGATATGGTCCAGTTTTGCATGTTGAAATATTTTTCATAAAAACCGGTTTTCCTGCATTAAAGGTTAATCAAATTTTTTAAGTTTGTTTGTTCTTTAACAAAGATATACTAAGATGAAAAAGAGGATCACATCAAACATGAACCGGTACCTGGTTTTTCTGATAAGTACACTGTTATTCTTTGGCTGCAAGCAAAAGGTGTCTGAAGAAGAGGCATTCTCCTTTGCATTTCTGACCGACATTCATATTCAACCGGAACTTAATGCCACCGAAGGTTTTAAAAAAGCAATTGCAACAGTAAACGAATTAAAACCCGACTTTGTTATCACGGGCGGAGACCTCATCATGGATGCATTGGGGCAGACATATGGCAGGGCGGATTCTTTATACAACCTCTATAACGAAACTGTTAAAGAGTTCAACATGCCTGTTTATAATACCATGGGCAATCATGAAGTATTCGGATATTATGAAAGCAGCGGTATTGATTCAACACACTCCCTGTATGGTGATCGCTTCTTTATGGAGCGGATTGGAAAACGCTACTATGCCTTCGATCACAAAGGATGGAGATTTTATATCCTTGATTCCATTGATGAGTGGGAAGAGGGTGGCTATTACGGGTACGTCGATCAGGAACAGATAACATGGTTGAAGGATGATCTGGGTGCTGTTGATCCTGAAACACCCATTTGCATCTCTGTTCACATTCCTTTTGTAACCGTTCAGACACAATTGGTTCAGGGGGCAACATCACCAAACAGCCGTGGGCTCGTGATCACAAATTCAAAAGAAATATTGGACCTGTTCGTAAATCATAACCTGAAGCTGGTATTGCAGGGGCACCTCCATTTCTTTGAGGATATCTTTGCAAAAGGAACCCATTTCATCACCGGTGGTGCAGTATGTGCCAACTGGTGGAGAGGTCCGCGTGGAGATATGGAAGAAGGATTCCTGGTCGTCAGGGTCGAAGGGGATCAATTTTCATCTGAATACATTGATTTTGGCTGGGATATTGCAGAATAACCTTTTCTCATTCCAACTTCGCTTCAGGCTGATCCGTTTGCAGATCCCGGAAAACGATCCTTCATAATCATTCGTACATATACATAAAAACCGGATTTGTATGTCAACCCCAAACGGCAAGAAAAAAAGAGGGTTTGGAACAGCACCTGTCTTTTTTACGGCAATATCAACCATACTGGGTGCCATTTTATTCCTGCGCTTTGGATACGCTGTCGGAACGCTCGGAATGTTCGGTGTTCTGCTGATGATTCTGATCGGGCACATGGTAACCATCCCAACCGCCCTTGCGCTTTCGGAGATTGCAACCAACGAAAAGGTGAAAGGAGGGGGTGAATATTTCATCATATCGCGCTCTTTCGGATTGAATATAGGAGCCACCATTGGCGTTGCTCTTTTTTGCTCACAAGCCATCAGTGTGGCATTTTATGTCATTGCATTCACCGAAGCCTTTGAACCGTTTTTTAATTTTGTCCATGAAAGATTTAACATTACCCTGCCCCGTCAGGTAATCAGTCTTCCGGCAATGGCTTGTTTGTCATTGCTGATCCTGAAAAAGGGAGCCAACCTGGGAGTCAAAACCCTCTATTTCGTCGTCGCCATCCTTTTCATCTCATTAACCCTGTTTTTCATTGGCAAAACGGATTATTCATACAGCCATGAATCCGGTTTTTTCACCGGATCATTCCGTAATATGAATGATTTCTTTATTGTTTTTGCTATCTGTTTTCCTGCTTTTACCGGGATGACCGCCGGCGTTGGACTTTCAGGAGATCTCCGGAATCCTGCCCGATCAATCCCATTGGGAACAACTACAGCTACAGTAATCGGGATGATCACCTATGTTTTTGTTTCGTGGAAATTAAAAATCTCAGCTCCACCGGAAGATTTACTGAATGATCAATTGATCATGAGCAAAATAGCTCTTTACGGCGGAATTATGATACCGATAGGGCTGGCCGCTTCCACCATCTCATCTGCCCTCGGATCGGTTATGGTTGCACCACGAACATTGCAGGCGCTTGGTGTAGACCGGTCCTTCCCTTCCAGAAAACTGAATTATCTGGTTGCCAAAGGGAAGGGTGAAACCAATGAACCGTTTAACGGATCAGTCATTACCTGTATTATTGCCTTCTTTTTTGTGGCGATCGGAAATGTCAATATGGTTGCAGAGATCATATCCATGTTCTTTATGGTAACCTACGGATCAATATGCCTGATCTCATTTCTTTACCATTTTGGTGCCGATCCATCCTACAGGCCATCATTCCGCTCACGCTGGTATATTTCACTCATTGGATTTGTCATGTGCGGATGGCTGATGTTTAAGATAAATGCCGGATATGCTGCTGCTGCACTGGTCATTATGACAGCAATCTATACATTCATCCATTTTCATCATAAAGACCGGCAGGGTATTGAAGCCATCTTCCAGGGAGCCATTTCCCAGCTCAGCCGGAAACTTCAGGTATTCCTCCAGAAATCCAAAAAAATCGGATCATCCCAGAAATGGAGACCCGCTGTTGTGTGTGTCTCACAAAACACATTTGAACGGGATGAGGCATTTAAATTGCTCAGCTGGATATCGCACAAATATGGTTTTGGAACCTATATCCATCTGATCGAAGGGTACTACTCAAAAACCAGCCACCTTGAAGCACAGGAGTACCTGAAACAACTCATTAGCAAATCTGAAAAGGAACATTCAAATATATACCTCGACACACTGATCTCACCATCCTATACATCAGCCATTGCACAGGTAATTCAGCTTCCCAGTATATCGGGGATGGATAATAACATGATCCTCTTTGAATTTGACAAGGAAAATCCTGAAAACCTGGACCACATCATCGATAACTATTCGCTTTGCCGATCCGGAGATTATGATATCTGTGTATTGGGCTCATCCCGAAAGACAATCAATGTAAAAAATGGTATTCACATCTGGATCAGCCGGTACGATATTGAAAATACCAACCTGATGATCCTCCTGAGCTACATCATCCTGGGACATCCAGACTGGAGAAAGGGGGTGATCAAGATCTTTGATGTATGCAAAGAGGAAGATCTGGAGGAAACAAAGGACAAGCTATACGAACTGGTGAATACCGGAAGGTTACCCATCTCAAAAAAGAACATTGAAATCATTAAAAAGGACCAAACAGTCAGCATGAAAAACCTGATCAATGAACGATCAGCTGATGCCGCGCTTACGCTCGTTGGTTTTCTTGGAGATCAACTGAAACATGATAAACATAATCTCTTCAAAGGGTATGATCAGACGGGACATATGCTCTTTGTAAATGCCAGAAAAGAAGTAATCATCAACTGATTGCTGAGATCCTGGATTTGGTGCCGGCAAAGGTGGACGGGGCACTTGAAAACGTTTCCACCCTCTTGAAAGTTACCAATTACCCCATGCACTCTGATCCTCAGCAGTTACTTTTGTTATTTCCAGATCCGGATTGTACTGGATCAAATGGATCTGTTTGTTTTCGAAACCTCCACGATTGTTTCCTCTTCGGAACATGTATTCCGATTCGAGCAAATCAACCTGGTGCCTGGTGGTATAGTTTCTGAATCGCCTTCCATACCGTGCAACACCCGTCACAAAATAATAGGTGATATCGTGTCCCTGCCATGCAAAACTAAACGGTTCCGGTTCACTATGAAAAGACTCCCTGAAAGACCGGATAAACTCCTTCACCTCATCTCTGGTATAATCCAGTATGAACGGCGTGCATATATGAAGGTTGAGATTGTAGAAATGCTGTAGCTCAATGTTCCGGAATCTTTGCCATGACTGGTATCCTACCAACAATATCTCATAATCAGTCGACAGAGTATTCAATGTGGACACCATGTTGCTGACAAAGGGTTCTTTATCACTCGGTATAATGACAATGTTCTTCACATCACCGGACAGTGCATGTTCGATGCTGTTTATCGAATCGTTTTTTGTAATCTCGTCGTTATATACAACTTCTTTGAAAACCACCTCACTAAAAAAAGTATAAAAGGATAACCTATAAAAGAGCCTTCTTTTTAGCAAATCAACATGCGGCGCTTCGAGACTATCCCCCGGATGGATCATGACAATATTTCTATCGTAGAATCCCGAAATAAAAGCGGAAAGCTTTTCAATCTCTGTTTCAAAGGTTGGCCTCACCTGAAAGAGGTATGGGCATTCGTCAAGTAGAATGTTCCTGGAAGCCAGAGGAGAAATCACCGGAATCCTCCTTTCCTCTCCATATTCTGCCACCAGGCGCAGGTTATGTGTATATGCCGGACCAATGATAAGGTCCATCTGACGCAAATCACCATTGTCGATAATTCCCTGGACCGTGGCAGAATCCCTTTCCGTGTCAAATACCGAAAAATTTATTGACAACCCGCTTTTTTGAAGTGACTCAACAGCCAGGAGGGCGCCCTCGTAAAACTCAAGGTAGCTAAAGCTTCTCGGGTAGATCCAATTCTCGTCCCGCTCTGTTACGTTTTCAATTACATTACCGAAATCATCCACCTCGGATGTATCTATCACTACCCGCTCCTCATTCTCATCCAAATAGAATGGAAGCATCAAAGCTACATTTATTGATTTTCCATAGAAAGAGGGTGGCGTCTCGTCTGTAAATTGCGCTGTATCCTCCACTAAAAAAATATCGGGATCATCTTCCAGCACAGGATTAACGACGTCCCCATCCCCCTCGGTGGCCGGTATTCGAAGATATTCACCCTCTTTCGGGTTTCCTTTCATCTGGACATTCGCTTTCCGGATCTGGCGAATAGATACATTGTATTCTCTGGATAAGGAATACAAGGTTTCACCCTTCTCTACGCGGTGATAAACAAAGGGTTCCCTTTCAGCACCGAACGATTCTTTTTCCTGTGTGAAAATCTTCTTTGGGATCTTAATTACGGTTCCAATATCAATGTCATCAATGACCAGGTCGGGATTATGATCAAGGATCTCCTCCTCAGTCACTCCGTATCGCTTTGACAGCGCGTAAATGGTTTCATTCTCCTGAATCGGATGATAGGTAAAATTCTCCGGTTCAACCTGTTCTTCCTCGTCTTCAAGCACTGGTTCAGCCGGAATTTTAAGTGCCTGTCCAACCCGTAACCCAAATACTACCGTGGGGTTTTCCCTGGATATCTCTTTCTGTGAAATTCCATAAACCTTACTGATCGAGTATAGTGTATGTCCCTCCCTGACAACGTGAATGTAATAGACCTTGCCATCAATCATCACTTTGTCTGTAGATTTTTTAATCTCGACCGGGATGTCCTGGGTACAAACCGGGTGCTCAACTGCAAGTAATAACAACAACAAAAACAATACAGACTGTACTTTATGATATAAACTGCTTTCTATCAATGCCTTAATGAATAATGGTTGCAAAGCAAAGGTAATAAAGTATCAATCCAAATCCAATAGGTACTATTTGATTATACCCGGATTAATTTGTATCTTTCTGTTCAGAAGTAATTTACAAATTTGTCCTTCATTTACTTAACGTGACCCGACATGATCTCGTTTCTAAAAAAGCTTTTTCGATGGAGTTCCGGAAATAAAGATGCTGTTAAAACTCATCAGGATGTAAGAATCCAGTTTGAAGACTCACCTGACGTTCCACACACCACCTATAAACATCCGGAAGAAGATGTACACAAACTGATGATAAAAGCCACCAGCATCAGAAAGGAAAAAGGTTATTCAGAAGCCGTGACTTTCCTGAAAAAGATTGCTGAAGCGTACCTTAGAGAGGGAAATACCGCTCTGGTAACATGCATGAATAAGCTTATCCCTTACATGAAAAGGGATGAATCAATCCCTTTTGACGAAGCCTACCAATACCTGGAAGGAATCATTCAAAAAAAACCGGAGGGTGATCCATATTTCCTTGCCCTGCACATCACCATGGCTGAACTTATTAAGTCTCAAAGCATCGACAATGCTATTGATTATCTGGAGAAATACCTCGAAACAGTAAATGTTAATTACGACCATTACGACATCCTGATTAAACTGATCGATCTCTATATTGAAAAACAAGATATAACAGAACCGCGCAACCTTCTGCCCAAAGCCAAGGAATTGCTTGACCCGAATATGGAACGGTATGAATACATCAAGAAAGAACGAATGTGGTTCAGAAGTTCCGCAAATTTTCATTTCCTACTACCCGGTGAAACCGGGAAAATTGAATACCTCTATCACCGTTTTGTTGAGTTTATCCTGGATATGGCAAGGACATTAAACCCAATCCAGATCGAGCTGTTTCACCAGCGAAAAGATCTGTATTACAGGAAAGAAAGAGGTTTCGAAGAATCAGAACAATTCAATTCCGCACTGCAGGAGCTTGGAATCATGGGAGACAAGGAAACCATGTTGAAACGACTTTATGGTTTTGCATTTGAAGAATTGCCATTGATCCTTCATGTAACAGAGAAACAATTGAATTTTAAATCCGGCCAGGAAGAGACCATTGAAGAGTTGAGAGAAAAAAAGGTGTACTGCAGAAAACCGTTCAGGGAACTACCCATTATCGAAGAATACATCCGGAAATTTGTCAAGCGGTTTGTTGAGAAAGGTTAATTTTTAGGTATGTTCGTAACTATTGGGAAAACCTCAAAGGGCGTTCCACAATCTTCTCACCACTTCAAGTCATTCTATTTTGCGAAAATCTCTAAAAAATAAAAAAATCGGTAGCTGTCCCTATTTATTTATTTCATATCAACGTTTTCAAAAACTCCCGGGTATTTCTTTCGATGCGTTCATGGACGGAAGCCGATTCTGCCCGTTCAAACGGTTCACCGGTAATGTTCTCATACAGTTCAATGTACCGTTCCGATACCAGGTTCACGAATTCTTCGGTCATTTCCGGTATTTTCTGTCCCTCTTTCCCCTGGAATCCGTGATCAATCAGCCATTGGCGGACAAATTCTTTCGAAAGCTGTCTCTGGGGTTCTCCCTTGGCCAGGCGTTCGGCATATCCTTCCAGATAAAAATAGCGGGACGAATCGGGTGTGTGTATTTCATCGATCAGGTAAATTTGACCATCTTTCCTTCCGAACTCATATTTTGTATCAACCAGGATCAGACCCTTATCGGTAGCCATTTCATTTCCCCGTTGAAACAATTTTCGGGTATACTCCTCCAGCAACCGGTATTCTGCTTCCGGAACCAAGCCCCGGGAAATGATCTGCTCCCTTGAAATATCCTCATCGTGTCCTTCTTTCGCTTTTGTTGTAGGGGTTATGATTGGCTCCGGAAATTGCTCATTTTCCTTCATGCCTTCCGGTAGCGGAATGCCACAAAGTTCCCGTTTACCAGACCTGTATTCTCTCCATGCATGACCGGTCAGGTATCCTCTGATCACCATTTCAACTTCATAGGGTTCAACATAGTGACCAACCGTTACCATGGGATCCGGACTGGCAATTTTCCAGTTTGGGACAATGTCGCTTGTTGAGTCAAGAAATTTAGAGGCGATCTGATTCAATACCTGCCCCTTAAACGGAATGCCTTTTGGCAGGACGACATCAAATGCAGAAATCCGGTCAGAAACAACCATCAGTAAATAGGTATCCTGAATGTTATATACATCCCTCACTTTTCCATGGTATATACGTTGCTGTCCCGGGAAACTAAAATGGGTTGTCACAATTGCTTTTTCCATAAAATCCGCTTTTATGTTTTTTCCTTTTCATCATTTTCCGAAATGTTATAGGCCTTGACAATCTGTTTCACAAGACGGTGCCTGACAATATCCCGCTCATCGAATTCAACCAGTGAAATGCCCTCGATGTTCTTCAGTATCCGCATAGCCTGCAACAATCCTGAGTCTCTCCGAAAGGGCAGGTCAATCTGTGTAATATCACCGGTTACAATGAATTTTGAGCCCTGTCCCATCCTCGTGAGGAACATTTTTATTTGATTTACGGTTGTATTCTGTCCTTCATCCAGGATTACAAAAGCATTTTCCAGTGTACGGCCCCTCATAAATGCCAATGGAGCAATGTGAATAGTACCATCTTCGATGTTGCTTGCCAGTTTCCTGGATGGAATCATGTCATTCAGTGCATCGTACAGGGGCTGCAGGTAAGGGTCCAGTTTTTCTTTCAGATCGCCCGGTAAGAAACCAAGGTGTTCTCCCGCTTCAACAGCAGGTCTGGTTAAGACGATCCGTTTTACCTGTTTGTTTCGTAATGCCCTTACTGCAAGCGCAATCGCCGTATAGGTTTTCCCGGTTCCTGCCGGTCCAACTGCCATCAGAAGGTCATTGTTTGTATACTCTTTCACCAGTCGCACCTGGTTTACCGTCCTGGCAAATATCGGCTTACCGGTACTTCCATATACAAGGGGCTCCTTAAAATCACCATTTGATGCCAGCAACCGATGGGACGGATCAAACAGAAGCTGTTCAAGATCCTCTTTCTCAAGCCGGTTATAATTAAGATAGAAATCCATAATCACACCGAAGCTCTTTTCGAAATCAACAATCTCTTCTTCAGCACCAATCACCTTGAGTTCATTCCCCCTGGCAATAAATTTTAATTTTGGAAAGAAACCCCTGATCCTGTCAAGGTTCACGTTGTTTACTCCGAATAGCTCTACCGGGTCAATTGACTCCAAATATATGATCTTCTCATTCACGATAAATCCATAATAATGATTACTTTTGAGCTGTACAAAGTAAGCTGATTTTTCGCTGAATTAATAACTTTTGACTGAAGTTTTTTGCAACAATGCCAGTTGTTACCCTCACATCCGATTGGAATTTGAATGATTTTTACCTCGGGGCCCTAAAAGGTAAAATTATTAGTCTCGATCCCGGCATTACTTTGATTGATATTTCACATCAGATACCCAATTTCAATATAGCGCATGCTGCATTCATCCTGAAAAACTGTTATCACCATTATCCAAATGGAAGTGTCCATGTGATTGCAGTAAACACGGTTTCTTCATCAGAAAATCATTACGTTGCTGTAAAAGCAGATGGTCATTACTTTATCAGTTGCGACAATGGAATATTCGGACTGATCATCAACAAGGAACCGGAAGCAATCGTACAAATCAAAACGGAAAATGAAGGCTCCAGCTTCCCATCCCTTTTTGTATTTGCGAAAGCAGCTTGCCATCTCGCTGCAGGAAAAAAAATATCAGAACTCGGGAAACCGCTTGGCCAGCTTTCTAAACGTGTCCCCTTACGGGCAGCTATTGACGATTCGGTTATAACCGGCAGTGTCATCTACATCGATTCCTATCAGAATGCCATTACCAACATCACCAGCGATCTGTTCGATCGCGTGGGCAAAAGACGACCATTCGAAATCCTGGTGACAAGCAATCACTACATGATCAACAAGCTGAATAAAAAATATGGTGAAACCTCCACCGGCGAGATCCTGGCTCTGTTCAATTCCCTTAACCTGCTTGAAATTGCTATTAATAACGGCAATGCAGCAAGCCTCCTGAACCTGAGCCCGGGTTCTTCCATCAGAATATCTTTCAAGGATAAACAAACATCTCAAAAAAGCAATAAGTCCAGGAAATGAAAAAAACATTAGAGGCATTTGGAGAACTGTTGACAATCATGGACCGGTTAAGAGCAGAGTGTCCCTGGGATAAAGAACAAACCTTTGAATCATTACGTAAACTGACCATCGAAGAAACCTACGAATTGGCTGATGCCATTTTAAAAGAAGAGCCCGAGGATATGAAAGATGAGCTGGGTGACCTTCTTCTGCACATTGTATTCTATTCGAAAATAGGTTCTGAAACGGGAGATTTTAATATCCTTGATGTAATTGAAACAATTAACCAGAAACTGGTTTACAGACATCCTCATATTTTTGGTGATGTGAAGGTTAGTAATGCAGATGAGGTAAAGCAGAATTGGGAAGAGTTAAAACTTCGACAGGGGAACCGGACGGTTCTGGGAGGTGTTCCCAAATCATTGCCCGCATTAATCAAAGCCAACCGTATCCAGGAAAAAGTCAGGGGAGTGGGATTTGATTGGGAAGTGAAAGAACAGATCTGGGAAAAACTGGATGAAGAGGTCAGTGAGCTACAAAAAGAATTGAGAAAAACAAAAGGGACTCGGGATAACAATCCGGAAAACTTCCAGAAAATTGAGGAGGAATTCGGCGATCTGTTTTTTACAATCATCAATGCTGCACGGCTTTATGGGATTGATCCGGAAAATGCGCTGGAAAGAACAAACATCAAATTCATTCAACGCTTTAATTACCTGGAAAACGCAGCTCAACAAAACGGCAAAACACTCAGGGAACTCAGTGCCGATGAGATGGATACATTATGGGAAGAAGCAAAGAAAGCGTTGAATTAACCGCGAACGTTAGCGATAGAGTTCGTCCAGTTCATCCGATATGAATTTCATCAACTCCCGGACGTACTCACTCGAGAAATTAAAATCAATCCCTGCATTCCGATAAATCTCCGGAATGGTAACAGAATAGCCGAGTTGAAGGGCTTTTTCGTACCGGTCAAGAGCCTTTTTCGCGTTTTGTCTGTATTGCTTCCAGATCGCTATTGCCCCAAGCTGTGCTATTCCATATTCAATGTAATAAAAGGGACTTTCAAACAGATGAAGCTGTTTCTGCCATGAAAACGCTCTCGGTTTCTCAAATCCCGACCAGTTCACCTGGCCTGTTTCAAACTGATCCAGTATTTCAATCCATTTGCTGTTTCGTTCATCATCCGAATGGTTTGGATTAAGGTATATCCAGTGTTGAAATTTATCAACGGATGCTATCCATGGCAGGATCATGATAATTCCCTCAAGCTGGCTCCTCTTAGCCCGTATACATTCCCCTTCACTGCTAAAAAAAGCATCCCAGTAATCCATGCTTAATAACTCTATGGTCATGGAAGCCAATTCAGCCACTTCTGCAGGGAGGTTCTTAAAATCAATGATCTCCAACTCTTTAGATAAAAAGGAATGAATGGCATGCCCACTCTTATGCATTATGGTCTCAAGATCCCGGAGATTACCCGTGGCATTCATAAATATAAACGGGATATTGCTTTCATATAACGGATAGTTGAATCCTCCGGGTGCTTTTCCTTTTCTGGAACTCAGATCAAGAAATCCAATTTGTTCCATGGAATGAAGGTAATCACCATAAGCAGGTTTTACCCGGCTGAGGCACTGGACCGAACGATGAATCAATTCACCAACAGTATTGAATGGTTTCAGGGGAGGTTTCCGATCCGGGTCCACATCCAGATCCCATGGACGCAGCTCCGGCAAGCCCAAACATTCCCTTCTCTTATCGAGTATGGTTCTTACGAGTGGGATCACCTCATCTGATATCGATTCATGAAACCTCTCACAATCTTTAACGCTGTAATCGAAACGGCCAAGTTCAGTGAATTTATAATCCCTGAAATTTTTAAAGCCAGCATTTCTGGCTACCTGATCCCTTGTCTGTATCAGTCTTGAAAAAAGATCCTGAAGCATTGAGGAATCCTTACCCCTTCTTTCGCTGATCAACCTGTAAACGCTCATTCTGGTCTCACGATCCACCTCCTTCAGGTAATTCCCTGCCATCTGAAGTGTCAATTCCTTGCCCCGGTAAGTTACTGTCATCTGAGAAAGAATCCTCCCGTATTCCTGTTCCTCAACCTGAAGCCTGGCTAACAGCGGAACATTTTCCTCCCGGAAGATCGCTATCCTGTTTTTTGCTGCCCGTATTGGGATCAGGTATTTCTGCTGATCCAGATCCTTCAGGTATGGCGATTCGATAAACTTCCTGTCCAGAATATTGGAATAGGTGGAAATATGAGGCTCAATTTCTGTTACAAATTGGTTAAAACGATCGGCAAGTCCCTCATCCATTGTATCGCAATTCATTCGAATGTAACGCCATGCCAGTTCCTCTTCAAGAAATGCTTCCAATTCGCTCCGGTCAAGAAGCCATTTTTTTAACGATTCGGCAGAATGTATTGACCGTTCAGTTAGTTTTAGAAAGTATGGCTCTATTGACTTCCACGACTCAACACGGAGACTGTCCGGCAGAAAGATGCGTTTTGGTGCCGGTTTAATTTGGTCAGGTTTCATGGTATGGGAATGTTACTTTCCGGATGTTCCTTTTTTCACGGCTTTCTTTGACTGGTTTAGCGCTTTACTTCCGGAGGTTTTTTTTGCCTGGCCTGCCGTTTTACTTCCGGAGGCTTTTTGGGACTGGCTTGTCGCTTTACTTCCGGCGGTTTTCTTCCCGGTAGCAGAGACCGAATCACCCGCCTTTTTCTCTTTCGAATCCTGCTCTTTTCCCTCCTTTTCCTTCTCCTTGTCAAACTTCACCATCTTCAGTTTATGCATCAGGTTATACCATGTCAAAATTTTCTTAATATCCGAGGTATATACACGATCCCTGTCATAGCCAGGAATAATTTCAGAAAAATAGTTTTTCAGTTTCTCCGGTGGGGATTTGGGATCAATGGCTGGTTTATTCCCCTCCTTTTCAAAAATCTTTTTAACCACATCAACAAGCGGCAGGTCTTCTTCATCGGTATAGACCGAGATCTCCTCCAATGAGCTGATCCGTTCAGAACCAAATGCACTCATGCGCTTCTTGGTTTCTAAATTCTCAACAATGATGGCATTTCTACCCTGGGAAACAAATTTAAAGAGTCCCGGATAACCAGAAATAGCTAAAATATCCTTTAGATCCATAATTTCGTATTTTAAAAAAATCTCATCCGATCAGGTAATCTTTCTTTCCCGTTTTATCGTTTCGTATGCTTCATTTACTTTCTTGAATTTATCGTTGGCAGCCTTTTGAAAATCTTCACCAAGGTGGCTAACCTTATCCGGATGGTATTTGTTCGCCATTTTCCGGTATGCCTTTTTCACCTCTTCATCAGTAGCACTTCTAACAATTTCAAGAATCTTATAGGCAGAATCGGTTTGTGGAACGAACATGGATTTTATCGATTCTATATCTTTTAAAGAAATACCCAGGTAACCGGCAAGCAGTTCAATGGTTCGTTGCTCTGAAGCATGTACCTGCCCGTCTGCTTTGGCAACTCCAAAGAGAAAATGCAACAACTGTAACCGTGCGGAATAATCCAGGTTCTGCCGGATCTGGCGACAAACATCCTGAACCGGGATCTGTTGCTTTAAAAGATCCCGCAGCATCACGATGGCTTCCCCTGAAGTATCCGCCCCAAAATTCTGAAGGAAGAATTTCTTTACATAATCCAGTTCTGACCGAAGAACTTTACCGTCGGCTTTCATGACTGCTGCAACCAGAACCAGCAAACTCATAGCAAACGCACCGGAGGTCGTTCTTCCATCTCCGGCTACCATTTGCTGACTGGAAACATTATCAAAAAGTGAACCCAGGGCAAAACCAATTAATCCGCCAATTGGCCCAAGGAAAGCCCATCCCAATCCTCCTCCAATCCATTTTGCGAATTTACCCATGCTATCTGTTTATTATTTAATGTTTTTCCAAGTACTCCAGCTTCACAGTACTTCATCCTTTCTCAATCCAATATTCTTTTCACGCTTCAAATCTATAAAAAAGTCAGGTTAACCGGAGAGTTTCGTGAATTTTTTATGCAATTCAAGTACCTGCGGAATAACCAGCTGATGACCGTCATTGTAAACTATTTCATCCGATCGGGCTGAACGTTCCGCATCATTCATCTGGTTTCTCATTCTGCGTAGAGCCTCTGCCCTCGATGTACCGGCTCGTTCCATCACACGTGAGATTCGCAAGGCTTCAGGGGCGGAAACCATAATCACAAAATCAAGTCCTTTGTCAGTACCGCTTTCAAAAATAATGGCAGATTCTTTAATGATATAAGGTGGACTACTACATCCCGTCAGCCACCTATTAAAAGCCTCCAAAACAGCAGGATGTATTATCGCATTCAGTTTTTCCAGGGCTTTTCTATCCGTAAAAACAGCTTCTGAAAGTTTTTTTCTGTCCGGGATCCCATTCCGGTAGATCCCCTTTCCAAAAATCCCGGTAACCTTTCTGATAATTTCCGGATCATGATCCATAAGATCCCTGGAAACCTCATCTGAATGAAACACAGGTACGCCAAGAGTGGAAAAGATTTTACAAACAAGGGATTTCCCACTACCGATCCCTCCTGTCAAACCGATCTTAAGCATTATTTCTCAATAATAAATTCGACATTGACCGGATGAAAACGGATCGATCGCACATATTCAGGAGCTTTTACAATGCTTACTTTGAGTTTGTTACCGAGTTTCTTTTCAATCGCCTCATAATCAACAACTGCCCTGAATTGATGAGGAGTGAGCTTTTCGTAGTTGGATAAACTAACATTACAGGTTAATGTTACAGACCCGGGAAAGGTCTTCAGTATCAAACTATCAGGGACATGAACCTTCTCAATCGGAATGTCAAGGAGCGCTTCTGTATATTGCTCAACGGGAATAGTAATGGTGACCTTCTTTGTGGAATAGGTGACATTTTTTATCTCCTCCAGGTTGATACTATGCGTAGTCAACTGGTTTACACCGGAGATCAATTCCTTTCGTGTATAAACCTGCTGTATAGTATCAATTATCAGATCCGGTCCCGATATCATAATCGTGTCGGGATCAATGGTGATCTCACCGGTCAGCATGAATTGCTTGGCATATTGAATCGACAAATCCGGAACCACAGGCACCCTCTTCTGAACAATTTCCCCAAATTCAAAAATAATACTATCCGGAGAAATGTTAAGTAACTGTACATCTGACCTCAGCTGCCTTGCTATTCCTGACCTGACTCTTGAAGTCAGAATAAAGAATTTCTGAGCACTGGAATTCCCCATGATGGTAAAACCATACTGATTGAGATCAAATATCAGGGGCAACAAACGGTTACTAAGCTTATATTTCAACAGGGTATAACCCGGAGCTTCAATCGTCAATTCAAACCTGGACGGCAACTCCTTTACCAGCACTTTATCCTTTGGCAGGTTAATATACTTAACCGGGCAGGTTATGGTTGTGCTTGAATTTTTACTCAATTCATTCAGTAACCAGAAGATCGTGGAAAGAAGAAGAAAAAACAGAAAGATAAGTAATTTCCGATCTAACTTAATTCTTACGTTTTTGAAGAATGAGTTTTTACTATTTTCGGAATCACTTTCCACGATCCATCGATTAAAAAAGATTGTTTTACATAGGTATATTGAGCAGTTAAATCAAATGTGCAGACCAGGGCTATTTCTGTGCTGATAAATCTGTTGAATCCTTTACAATGGCACTCTTGTCTACCCTTAGTCTCACATTATCAGCCACTTCGATTAAAACAACACTATCTTTAACATCTACGATCTTTCCATATATTCCACCGGTTGTTATAATCTTATCACCCTTTTGCAGCCCTTCTCTGTAGGTACGAAGCTCTTTCTGCTTTCTAACCTGCGGGCGAATCATAAAAAAATAAAAAACAAGGATAATTAACAGGAGAAATATAAAGGACATATAAGGACTTTGTCCTTCACCGGCCGGAGCCATTAAAATTACTGACAATGACATGTTCATTAGCTGTATGTATTAAATTAATTATTTGATTCTACAATGTTTGCCTGTATCTGAAGCACCTTTACTGCTGGATCACTGTTGGATCGGATGGCAACGTTTTTGATCTGTTTTCCACTTCTGCCAGAACTGTCAAATACAACTTCAACGTATCCCTCTTTTCCGGGCGGCAAAGGGTCTTTGTTCCATTTGGGCACAGTACAACCACAACTGGCTGTGGCCGAAAGAATTACAAGATTTGCATCCCCCTCATTGGCATAGGTGAATGTATAAGAAACCTTTTCCCCCGAGGCAATGTCACCGAAGTCATGCGATTCAACTGTAAATTTGATAACGGGTGTTCCTTCATCATTACGTTGCTCGTTTAATACCTGACTGTTCGTTTTACCGGAACCGGAAGTTCGTTGGCAGGATACAAGCCCAACCGTGATAACAAAGATCACCAGGATAATAAAAGCTTCTATTTTCATAGCCCGAATAATTTTCATGCAAATTAAGAACAATTTTACCATTTGATCAAACCGGATCCTTGTTTTCATTCTCCTCTCCAACTAACCCTCTGCCTTTTTTAACGATTATCTTCTCCGCCTTCAGTTCATGAATGATCTTATCAAGAATTCCATTGATAAAATAACTGCTTTTGGGTGTACTGTAATTTTTTGAAATTTCAAGGTACTCGTTGAAGCTGACTTTAGTCGGGATGTCTTCGAACTCAACTATCTCAGCAATACAGAGTTGCATAACCAGGATATCCATAAATGCGATTCGTTCGATCTCCCAGTTTTTTGTATATTTCCCTATCAATGCAATATAGTCATCCCCGTTTGCAATAGCCATTCGAAATAACCTTTTTACAAACTGTTTATCGTCGTCATTTCGATACATGAGCATCAACGGAGTATCAGGTCCTGAATCTTTAGTAAACTTTTTTACCGTTTTAATGATCATGCTTACCGCAAATTCAACATCATCGTTCCAAAAAATACTCTGCTCCTCAAGGTTTTGGTACAACTCCTCGGAAAAAATGATCATCGTCGAGAATATTTTTGAGATTACTTTCTTATCGTCTTCATAATCAACATTTTCCTGTGACATGTACGCAACGTAATCCTCCGATTCATCGATCTTTTTGCTAAGCCCCCTGATCAATTCGGGGTAGTTAACCCAGCTGAGTTTGGTCTCCTTAAGATAGAATTTAAAATGATTATTATCACTGATCTGCTTTACAAGTCTGTTATCAATGAAGCGTGTATTCGGATGAAGATCATCAAAAGTAAGTATCTGCTTATTCCTGGCAAGCTCTATGCGTGATTCAAGAAAACGGACGATCTCTACGATCAATAAAAGCAGGTAATGATAAAGATCATAAGTCTTCCGGATACTGAAAAAAAGTTGTTTTTCAGCATTGTTTAAAGACTCTTCCCCTGCCTTATAATATGCATAAAGCGACTGTAAAATTTTTATGCGTAGTATTCTCCTGCTAAGCATGATAATGAACAATCCCGCCGGAAGCAGATGGGGTATCAAATGGAACTTGTTGTCTCCCCACCCAGGGGGCAAGAAATTTGACCCGCATCCGCCCTTTGGCGGATAAAGAACCGGTAATAACCTCTTTTGCACAAATGTAAGCTATTTTTCCACCCGATCAAAGCGCTCACTTCAACAATCTCAGGATTCATCGGCATCCATTAGCTATTAATTTACTATATCTATGTGCGTTTTAAAATTATTTTATACATTTGAACGTAAAATCATCTCTAACAAAACCTAGAAAGATGGAAGAAGGATCTGAAAAAAAAGAACAACTGGAGAAAAAAGAGGAGAAAGACAAGAATGATGCCCCCAACAATAATGATAGGGAAGAAATTTTTTCGAAAGTTGTTCGTGCAGGAAAAAGAACCTATTTTTTTGATGTCAAAGCGACCAGACGAAATGATTACTACCTGACCATTACGGAGAGCAAGAAAAGATTTAACCGTGATGGCCGATTCTACTATGAGAAACATAAAATTTTCCTCTACAAGGAAGATTTTGATAAATTCTCAGATGGCCTGGCAGAAGTAATTGAATACATACAGGAAAACAGGCCAGAGCTCATCGAGAAGGAGGAAATTACACCCCAGGAGAAAGGGGATGAAACAAAGGTTGAAACCAAAGTTGATGAAGAATTGGCTGAGACCTATACCGATGTTGATTTTGAAGACCTGGAAGATAAAAGCTAATCCAATACAGGCTTCTGATAACACCCTTTCCTCTTAAAAGCTGAATCGTTGAATTCAGCTATACCCGGCGAAACGTGATCCATTGAATAAATACCCTTCAATGCGGATGGTATAATTATCATAACTCTCTTCTTATCATTGCCTCATGCTCCCGTGAGAGGAATCTACATCTACACCTTACGAGATTCTACCTGTACTTCTCCATCTTTTCAACAGTACAAAATTAACCCATAAAAATACCCACATAATGGTATTGTCGGGAAAAGGAATGATTAGTAGGTTTACTGCCCGTTACCGGAAAGGCAGGGAATCATAAAAATCATTCCATGGATCGCTCAAAATTTCAAAATAATGAAGCAGTTCCCATGCCAGGGAAAAACTTGCAGGAAGCAGAACAAGCGAAGAGTAAATCACTGACTATAGCACTTGTTGGAAACCCCCAGTCAGGAAAAACGACTCTTTTGCAGCATGCATCCCATACGAATCAGCAGGTCACCAACAATACGGATGTGACCCTTGAATCTGGATCTGTCATTATCGAACAGGATGGGTATGAATTCAATATCGTGGAACTCCCTGGTATCTATTCCCTTTCCGCCCATACACCTGAAGAGTTCAATGTAAGAAAATACATTTTAGGGGAAATGCCAGATGTGGTAATCAATGTCCTCAACAGTGAAAACCTGGAAAGAGATCTTTACCTCACCACCCAGCTGATCGATATGGATGTAAAAATGGTCATTGCATTGAACATGCATGACAAAATGATTAAAAAGGGGGATAAATTCGATTACCATTCGCTGGCGAAAATGATCGGAATTCCAATCATACCTACCATCAGCACCAATGGATATGGTATTAAGGAGTTGTTTCAGAGTGTGATTGACGTATATGAAGAGAATAAACCATATAGACGGATTCATATCAACTATGGAAAAACCGTTGAAACATCGATCCGGAAAATAGAAGAAGAGATCCGGCAGAATCAGGAACGATTTATCGCTATATCTTCCCGGTTCTATGCTGTCAGGCTTCTTGAAAAAGATGAATCCATCAATTTCACCCTTTCCGTATTGAGCAACCATGAAAAAATAAAGACGTGTACTCAATTGGAAATGAGCAGGCTTGAACAGATGTATAATGAAGAAAGCGATACATTGATCAGGGATGCCCGGTATGGGTTTATCTCCGGTGCACTCAAAGAAACCTTTGTTGGTGGTGAATCCCGTATGGACAAAACCGAGGCAATTGATTCGTTCATGACACACCGTCTTTTCGGATACCCGATTTTTCTCTTTTTTATGTTTGTCATGTTCTTCTCAACCTTTGAATTGGGACAATATCCTATGGACTGGCTGGATTCCGGAATCAATTTGCTTTCCGGATGGCTCGAAGCATCCATGATGGAAGGATCATTTAAAAACCTGATCATACATGGGATTATTGAAGGGGTAGGAAGTGTCATTATATTCCTTCCCAATATCCTGATCCTCTTCTTTTTCATATCCCTGATGGAAGATACCGGGTACATGTCAAGGGCAGCGTTCATCATGGATAAAGTCATGCATAAAATCGGCCTCCATGGAAAATCGTTTATCCCTCTCTTGATGGGATTTGGTTGCAATGTCCCTGCAATCATGGCAACCCGTTCTATTGAGAACCGCAACAACAGGATCCTTACCATCCTGATCAACCCCTTCATGTCATGCAGTGCCCGATTACCGGTATACATTCTGCTTATCGGGGCTTTTTTCCCCGGCCATCCGGGATTAATGCTCTTCCTTATCTATTTTATTGGTATTGTTCTGGCAACCCTGGTGGCTATTACATTTAAAAAAACAATTTTCAGAAGCGAGGAGATCCCATTTGTCATGGAACTCCCTCCCTATCGCGCACCATCATTTCGCACAATAGTGGTACACATGTGGCAAAAGGGGGCTCAATACCTGAAAAAAATGGGCGGGATAATACTCGTTGCATCTGTCATAATCTGGGCACTGGGCTATTACCCGAGAGATGTGGATTATTCCGTTAATTATGAACAGGAACTGTCGGAAATCAATAACCGGTTTACCGAAAGATCATCCCTTCTTTCACCGGAAAATGGATCAGAAAAAAAGACCCTGGACGAGGAGAGGGAGATGCAAATACAGCAAATTATTTTGAAAAAAGAAGCCGAACGGCATGAAAACTCATACATAGGACAAATTGGTAAATTCATTGAACCTGCCCTGAAACCAATCGGATTCGACTGGAAAATGGGTGTAAGCCTCCTGTCCGGAATCGCTGCCAAGGAGATTGTGGTAAGCACCATGGGAATACTCTACCAGGCTAATTCTCAAAATGATTCCAAACATGAATCACTGATGAATGTTTTACGAAATTCATCCGTTCAACAAAATAAAAATCACGATGAAACTACCTTTACCCCGGTGGTGGCACTCGGTTTTATGATCTTTATCCTTACCTATTTCCCCTGTATTGCAGTGATTGCCGCAATACGAAATGAAACCGGGAGTTGGAAATGGGCCCTGTTCACCATAGCCTATACTACCGGTCTGGCATGGCTATTGGCTTTCATTGTTTACCAGGTTGGTAATCTGCTGGTTTAATTTGATTATTATCTTATCTTTGCGGTTTCAATCCATTTACGAACCAAAACCTACAGACGAAATGAATAAAAAATTTGCATTCGGATTTATTACTCTGACTATCCTGTTTGCCTGCAATACCAGCAATAAAACAGGTCAGGATGAAAACAAAGACCCGGTCCTTGAAGTAACACTGTCAGACCTGATGGAGAACAGGGAGAAATATGTTGACAAATCTGTATTGGTTACCGGAATTATCGATCACGTTTGCAGGGAAACCGGAAAAAAAATGTTTATGGTTGATCCGGAAGGTGAAGAGAGAATCAAAATAACGGTCGGAAAAAACATTCCTACTTTTGATGTTGAACTGGAAGGAAGCGAACTCCAGGTAACAGGTCTTTTCCAGGAACTGGTAATCGATGAAGATTATCTCGCAAAATGGGAAGAGGAGCTGTCTTCAAAGCATGATGCCTCGGAAGAAGGACACGCGCAAACCGAATACGGCGAAATGGCCGATCAGGGACTTCATGTGGGCGATATGCAACAGATCAATAGCTATAGAAAACAACTGGAAGAGAGCGGGAAAGACCATATTGCTTTCTACTCTATTGAATGCATTGAATTTACAAAAAAGTAAAAAATAGTCCAGTACTCAGAGCTTCCAATAACAACTAAAGCTTTGGGGCTGTATTATATAGAGGGACCAACAGGTGAAGATCAGGTGGAGAAAATGGAACCGGGTTTTACACCGGGATCTGAGTTATTTTTTTACGGGAATGACCATCATATATGCCTTGTCAGGCATCGCCCTTAATCATATCAAGGATTGGAATCCAAACTACATCATCCAGACAAAAGAAATCCAGCTTGATAAATCCTACACCAGAGAGGAATTGACTGAAGCCGCCGTCATTAAGCTTCTGGAACAACTTGGGGAGAAAGAAACATACAAAAAACACTATTTCCCTGCTGACGACCAGCTGAAGGTCTTCATTGCAGGCGGATCGGTTTATATAAACCTGAAATCGGGCAACGGATTGATCGAAAAGATCAGAAGAAGACCACTTTTTCACCAGGTCAATTTCCTGCATTATAACCCGATTCGATGGTGGACCTGGTTCTCTGATATCTTCTGTGTGGCTCTTATCCTTATTACTATCACCGGTCTGTTGATAATCCGTGGGAAAAACGGAATTGCCGGCAGGGGATGGTGGATGACCGCCCTGGGTCTTACCATCCCTGTAGCCGCCTTAATCCTGTTACTCTAAGATCAAGATAGCCATAAATGGCGAAAAATTCTTTGAATTTTTCGGGTTAACTTTAGACCTTTTAATTTCAGTTCGTATATTTACTCCTGAAATTATAGTCTCAGATACTTATAACTAATAACTTATAACTTTTCCCTTGACTTATGCTCGACTGGTTTCTATTGATTTTATCCATCATTTTTATGCTGATCGGTTTAATCGGTTGCATCTTGCCTGTCATTCCCGGTCCTCCGCTGAGTTACATCGGATTGCTTGTCCTGCATTTTACACGATTTGCTGAATTTGGTGTAACATTCCTTGTGTTAATGGCATGTGTGGCAATCATAGTGACCATCCTGGATTACATCGTACCCCTTTGGGGAACAAAAAGATTTGGAGGATCCAAAGCAGGAATCTGGGGTGCTACAATAGGTTTGTTGATTGGAATATTCGTCTTGCCACCCATTGGAATTATTATCGGTCCGTTGGTAGGAGCAATTATCGCTGAATCATTAAAAGGTAAGGATTTTAATAAATCACTGAAAGCCGGTTTCGGTTCACTCGTCGGATTTGCACTGGGAATAGGATTGAAACTTGCCACCTCCGGTGTAATGACCTGGTACTTCTTCCAGGAGCTATTCTCCAAATAACGGATAAGGCCATTCACCGCGCTCTGGCTGAATGAATAAGGTTGTTTTTTCCAACAGATTTTTAAGGATCTATGATATTTTTTACTACGCGGAGCCTGTACGTATATTCACCGGTATCTTCCCTGAATATTCCCTGATGATCGACTGCATCGATTCTGACACTTCCAGATGCGTGTAGGATACTGCTCTTATCAACTATAATCCCTGCATGTGCAATTTTCCCCTCTTCATCGTCAAAAAAGGCCAAATCACCCGGTTCTGCCTCTTCAATAAAGTTTACAATTGATCCGTAAGTAACCTGCTGATCCACTTCCCTTGGAAGGCAGACTCCGTGAATCTTCCCTACAACCTGGATTAATCCCGGACTGTCAATGCCAAAAGGACTCCTTCCACCCCACAGGTAGGGCGAATTCAAAAATGCAAAACCGGTATTTACAACACCAGTCCGGTCCAGCTTCATGATCTCCTGCTCAACCGGATTGTCAAGCTTATAGCGCTGATCTCCAAGACGGAAATCTCCATTTCCCCCATCATAGGATGGCAACAGGGAACCAGGAACCAGATGGATGTATAATTCCCGCTGCTCATGGACAACCGCCCTGCTCAACCGTGGAAGAACGACTGAGTTCTTATCATTAAAATGAATAAGCTGATCATTCGCAAGTGGAATGAGTGAGAGACTGTTTATCCACCCGGAATACCCGTCATACGCAGATTCAACATACATCCAGCGACGGAGCACCTTGTGAATGGTTACATGCTCTCCAAAAATCATCTGGTTAACCATTTCACTTTTCTCGCTTGGTGCCTTGCGAATGGCTGCTAATGAACAATGAATTACACCATACTTCATTATGGAATAAAAAAAGTATCCAAAGGTATAAATTTTTTGTCATGCGAGAGCCATGCATTTATTCACCATGTGTAATTCTGCTTAGAAGGAGCGGTGTTGCCTCTATTTCACAGGGTCGATACAATTGTCATACCTGCCGGCAGGCGGGCCTTCGGCAGAAGGCGGTTACTCGCCCTGGCGGGCGATTGGGGATCGTAAACGATTCAAGAAAGCAGGAAATATCACGCTACTTCATTAAATCGTTATAATACATAAAAATAGTAGAGGCTGCTCAAAAAGCAGCCTCTTTTTTATGAAGTCTTACACACAAGCCATTTTTCTGCGCGCCGTGCCCGGTCGGCTTGCCTACCTTTCTTTTTCCGCAAAAGAAAGGTAGCAAAGAAAGCTCCCGCTGCATAAGAATTGCTTGAAAACCAGGGGACCCAGCAGGCACAGATAAAATGAACTCTCCCGCCTCTTCCTGCTGCAAATCTGCTACGTTTTCTTCGCTGGTTGAGAAATTGATCAAATTATTAGGGACTGGTAGGATTTATCCACAGTGGTTCTCCGTAATGGGCTGCTTTATGAATCGGCTGGTAGAGGTTGTGGCTTATTGAGAATCTTGTTTACTTGCAATGCAGGTAGGGCAGGCAAAGGCGGGATCAGACAGCATTTTATCTTTCTGGCATTTACCCTACGTCCCGGTTTTCATACGCAATTCTTATAAGGCGGTTATTCGCCCTTCGGGCGATTGGGGATATTAACCACAGAGTGGTTAAAAGTCAATAGCCCCGGCTTTTAAGCCGGGGTAAAGGTAACGCAACATAAATTGCCGGAACTGCTTGGTTGTTTGAAAAACCATACGTTTCATCCGGCGGAATGCAGGAACCCTTATTAATGAGAGAATCCCAAATGGATCGATTTGCTACAGGCCCTGTGAAATAGCAACGTACCATGACGAATATCCAATACCATGGGATTATTTCATAGGGACCCCTTCGAGGAAATCCCAGTTCATCTCTTTTACTCACTTAATTGTTTATTTTCAAAGGTGTTCATGAGCCCTTCGGGGTTGAACGATCAAAAGAAACGAACCAAAGTACCAGGATGATTTTATCCCGAAGGTGATTAGCATTCCTGAGTGATTCCATTGTCCCAAATTTCGTAACCGGATTTCGAAACGGGATTCGTAACCGACCAACGAAATGCGATACTGCATTTCAAAATAATGTTTTACCTTTGTGACGATTCCATTCTGAGGAATTGCATGTATGTGATTTATAGATACCTGAACGAATGAAAAAGGCACTACAGTTTATCAGGGAAAATAAAAAAGTCATCCTGAGGATTATGATCATCCTGTGCTCAGTTACTTTTCTTGTCTACCTCTTTCCGAGGGAGGGTAAATTCAAGTATGAATACCAGAGAGGAAGGCCATGGATGCACGAAGATCTTATTGCTCCGCATGATTTCCCCATTCACAAATTGGAAAATGAAATTACTAGTGAGCGGGATAGTATCCTCCGGGAATTCAAGCCCTATTTTCGATATGATAGTGTTCTGGTAATAAATCAACTGAACCGGTTTTATGAGATATTCAACGAGGTATGGAAAACTCATCTGGAAGAGGAGTATGGCATTACAGAAGAGCTGAACGAAGCGAGGTGGAGAGATAGACAACTATTAGAAACAGAAGAAAGATATAAAAGTTTTGCCTCCAAATTGCTCGAGTTTGTCTATTCAAAAGGGATAGTCGGCGTACAAGATGTACTTGAACGTGTTGATAACCAACAATTATCGATCGTGCTGATGAAGGGTAAAATAGCAGAAGAGTATGATTATTCTGAGGTTTTTACTCAAAAATCAGCCTATGAATACATGGTGAATGCTGTGAATTCAATGAAACTTGAAGACATGAGGGAAGGTGAGGAACGGACCCTTGAATTTTTCAGAAAATTGAATCTGAATGAGTTTATCGAACCCAACCTTACCTATGATGAGGAAACATCAAATACAGTAAAAGAGAGTCTGATCGGTGAAATTTCACTGACACAGGGTATGGTCCAGATGGGTGAACGGATCATTTCACGTGGTGAAGTGGTCTCACATCAGAAATTCCGGATCCTGGAATCGCTGCGTCAGGAATACGAAACCCGGATGGGTTACTCTTCCAACTATTTGCTGATCATTGCCGGGCAGATCATTCTTCTCTTTATTTCTATCCTGGTACTTTTTCTTTTCCTATACCACTTCCGTAACGAGATTTACCAGGATAACCTCAAATCCGTTTTTATCCTGTTCCTGCTAGTGCTTTTTGTTTTCATTGCCAGTATGATCCTGAAAACCCGTGCAGTCAGTATCTTTCTCGTACCATTTGCCATCGTCCCCATTATTATCAGGACATTTTATGATGCACGACTTGCCCTGTTCATCCATATGATCACACTCATGATTATCGGGTTCCTGGTGCCCAATGCTTTCGAATTTGTATTCCTGAATATCATAGCCGGTATCGTTGCACTTTTTAGCCTCACGAACATTTATCGCCGCGGAAAATTATTCCTGACCGCTGTCCTCATTTTTGTCAGTTACGGCTTTGTCTATTTCGGAATGGCTATCATCCAGGAAGGTAATTTCAGTAGCATCGAATGGATCGATTATGCCTGGTTTGCAGGAAACAGTGGATTGATATTGTTATCTTATCCACTCATTTTTGTATTTGAAAAAACATTTGGATTTCTATCCGATGCAACTTTGATGGAGCTTTCCGATACCAATCAACCCTTATTGCGAAAGCTTGCTGAAAAAGCCCCCGGATCTTTCCAGCACTCCCTGCAGGTCAGTAACCTCGCTGAGGAAGCCATACGGGTTATTGGAGGCAATCCGCTTCTTGTCCGTACAGGTGCCCTGTATCACGATATTGGTAAAATGGAGAATCCCATTTATTTTATCGAAAATCAGAGAGACGGATATAACCCCCACGATGCTCTTGAATTCGATGCAAGTGCAGAAATCATCATCGGTCATGTACAAAAAGGGGTTGAAATGGCAAAAAAGCACAAACTCCCTTCACAGATCATAGATTTTATACAAACCCACCATGGAACAACAAAGGTCCAGTATTTTTACCGGTCCTACATCAAAAAATTCCCCGAAGGAGAGGTCGATCCAAAACGTTTCTCCTATCCTGGACCGAAACCCTTCTCCAATGAAACGGCTGTTCTGATGATGGCTGATTCCGTCGAAGCTTCTTCCAGAAGCCTTAAGTCCTATTCTCAGGAAACAATCGATGAACTGGTCGATGCAATTATCGATTATCAGGTCAAAGAGAGCCAGTTCTACGATTCACCCATTACCTTTAAAAACATTGATGCTATCAAACAGGTATTTAAAAAGCGGTTGGCAAATATCTACCACACCCGGATTGAATATCCTAAAGTAGAGGGATAAGTTAATCAGTAATGGGAAAGTGGTAATAATTAAGTGGTTATTTGCTCCCTTCGGGAGCGTTATTTATGGTTATTTGGTCGCTATGCGACCGTTATTAAGTGATTCCCGGTAAGTGCTAAATAATGTGTAATAACAATGAATAACATTCGCGTCAGCGTATAAATAACAGTGAGTCCGCCAGCAGTGTAATACTTCACAATTTCGGTAACAATGTTGTTCTTCTTATTTATTCTTACGTGATATTCTGTCTTGTTCAACTTAATTTTGATTTAAAATCATTATCATACCCCGACAGGGGTAGAACATTGAATAACCACCGGTTGTCACCGGTGGTGCTTTGTAACAGATGATTTACAACCCTAAAGGGGTTGAATGTTTCTTTTTAACGTAATAATATTCAACCCCCTGCCTGCCGGCAGGCAGGCATCCGGGGTTGGTCTTAACCCGAATTATTCATGCATTCAGCATGAATAATGACGACACATAATTGAAATCTATTGATTATCAATTATATATGTCAGGGTTAACCCTGATAAAAGTCAAATTCAATACCCTCAAGTTTGGGTATGAAATTTTCATCAGTTTTGAAGATAACTGTTGAGTGAAACAGTTAACATACTTGAATTTGACTTTTCGTCAGCCATAAATGGCGAAAAATTCAAAGAATTTTTCGGGTTAAGTCTCATCTCAATACCCGGCACTGCGCTCCGACGAGATTGTCGGGGCTTGTACCGGGCTATTCATACTTTAATCCCTCCGGGATTCTCTTCTTTATATACTCCAGAATACGCATGAAAAATTCGTCTATTGGATAGCTAAATAGATCATAAAATATGAATCAAAAATCTGTTACCTAAATATTGAAGAAATACACGGCAGTCAGGTGGCGAACGAACGAATTACGTTATCCGCCGGCGGAAAGTGAATTACACGAGGAATGATTTATCAGGGCGAGTAAATTACATCAATCCTCCACCTTCATGAACTCCTTCTCCGTAATCTGTCTTATGCATGAATCCAACTAATAAGCAGCCAATATTATCGTAAATCAATCACCTCTACTCCGGGATGTTCATTAACGTTAAAGGAAAAGTACGAATCGGGAAGGTCAAGATTGGTGGAAAGGGATGATACCTCGATCAAATAATGATTGCCATCTTTCTTAAAGTACTGTGCAGAGAGAAGTTCCATGCTGTTTTTCAAAATCCTGATCCTGATCCTTGAATACTCAACACCAAGATCCAGGGGAATCAGGTCAATTTCGTACACGGCGTGGTTCCCTTCGCTCGTTTCTCCAAGAAAACCACACTTAAACCTGGTTTCATAGGACTCGAACAGACGAAAGGGATTATTCAGAATCACATCATCTTCCTGATCGGGCTCGGAAACATTGACTTCATTTACATCCGGTAGGTAGTTCCACAATATTTTGCCGTTGAACCAGTTTTCTGTTTCAAGGATATTGAGACGGAACATCTCCCCTTTGAAGGTTATGTCGCCTTCATAACTGTCTTGGGTATCTTCCCTCAGGTTAATATCCGTAAAGGTAAATGTTGCTTTCACCGACTTGTAAGTGTTCAGTTTATCAGAGAACTCATCCAGGATTCTTTTTGCTGTTTCCTCATCCTGGGCAATAGCGGTGGAAGCAAGCAATGTCAGAATGATGATATAAAAAAGTCGTATCATGTAATTTTGATATTTACTCCGTTCCCAATGAAGAGCTTTCATCCAGTTTTCGCAAAAACTGTTCCAAAGAGTATTCATCTGTCAGCAGAACCTGCCGCGCTTTGCTCCCTTCAAATGGCCCGACAATCCCTGCTGCTTCGAGTTGATCAATTATCCTGCCTGCACGGTTGTAACCAATGGATAATTTTCGCTGGATCAGTGAAGTTGAACCCTGCTGGTGCAAAACCACCATTCTGGCCGCTTCATCGAACAGAGGATCGCGCTTTTGCAGATCAATCTCATCCAGTTCATCCGACGTATCGTCTGAATATTCGGGAAGCATGAATGCCGTTGGGTAACCTCTCTGTGAACCGATAAAATCAGTAATCCGGTCGATCTCATTGCTACCAATAAATGCACACTGGAGCCTGATAAGGTCACTCCCTCCCGGGAGTATGAGCATATCCCCACGCCCAACCAGTTGATTGGCTCCCGGGCTGTCAAGGATCGTCCTTGAGTCTATCATGGAAGTCACACGGAATGCAATCCGAACGGGAAAGTTGGCTTTGATAACCCCTGTGATGATGTTGGTGGTTGGTCGTTGTGTTGCTATAACCAGATGAATACCAACAGCCCTGGCAATCTGAGCTAACCTTGCCAGAGGCGTTTCAATCTCTTTTCCGGCAGTCATGATCAGATCTGCAAATTCATCAACGATCAGCACAATGTAGGGCAAATAGCGGTGCCCCTTATCAGGATTCAGCTTGCGCTCCTTGAATTTTGTATTGTATTCTTTGATGTTACGCACCTGACCCATTTTCAACAGATCGTAGCGTTGATCCATTTCAATGGTCAGTGAGTTCAATGTATTGATTACACTCTGAGTATCCGTAATGATGGGTTCTTCGATCCCCGGAATCTTCGCAAGAAAATGCCTTTCTAACCGTGTATAGAGGGTTAGTTCCACCTTTTTCGGATCAATCAGCACAAATTTCAATTCCGACGGATGCTTCTTGTAGAGAAGGGATGCAATGATAGCATTTAAACCGACCGATTTCCCCTGTCCGGTAGCGCCGGCAATTAAAAGGTGTGGCATTTGGGTCAAGTCAACAACATAGGTTTCATTTGAAATAGTCTTCCCTATCGCAACACCCAGGTCAAAGTCCGACTCCTGGAACTTACGTGATGTAATCATCGATCGCATCGTAACGATCTCCGGGTTCTGGTTCGGAACCTCAATGCCAATTGTTCCCCTCCCGGGTATGGGAGCAATGATCCGGATTCCGAGAGCGGATAGGCTTAAGGCAATATCATCTTCCAGGTTCTTGATCTTGGATATTCGTACACCGGGTGCAGGAACTATTTCATAGAGGGTAACCGCCGGGCCAATGGTTGCTTTGATCCGGTCAATCTGGATCTTGTAGTTAGCAAGCGTCTCAACGATTCTGTTCTTATTGCCGATTAATTCCTCCTTGCTGACCGTGGAATCTTCACCATCATATTGATCAAGCAGCGAAACAGGAGGCGGAGTGTAGGAAGAAAGATCGAGCGTCGGATCATAAGGCTCCAGGGGCCTCCGTTCTATCTCACTTTCATCGTACAGATCATTTTCCCTCTTTTCTTCTACGGTCATCTTCACACCATCCTTATTACCCGCGTTGTCATCCACTGCAGCTGTTTCTTCCTTACCCGGCTTGTCATCAAATGGATCATAATCGGTCTCATCCCCCTCTTCCTCTTCATCATCCCCGGGCAAAACCGATACGATACCCTTACCACCCACCGGTTCCTGTTCACCCGTTACATCCTTCTCCTTCTTTCGAAAACGTATCCATGGAAAATAAACGTTGAAGGAAAAAAGGAAGAAAGCGATGATTGCAACCAGTAAAAGAAATGCTGTTCCAATCTTTCCGATAAATGCGTTAAGCCAGTTACTCACAACAAAACCATGATTTCCTCCCAGTCCGCTGCCCAGAAAACCACCCGAATTGCTAAAAAGATATCCGAAAGTTACCGATAGTAAAATCGTGGCAACCACTGTAATTTTGATGGTTCTCCAGAGGGGTAATAATTTCAGGTTCAGTAACCTTAATCCTATGATCAGAAGTAAAAAAGGGATGGAAAAAGAAGCAATGCCAAACCAGCGGTCCATGAACAAATAAGCAAACCAGGCTCCGGTTTTTCCTGACCAGTTCTCGACCTGTACCTCCGGACCTGAAAAAATCCTTGACCATTCGAAACTTTGATCAATTTTCCAGGAGAAAAGATAGGATATAAAAGCCAGGGAAAGATAGAGGGCAAAAACAATGATGGAAAGGCCAAGAACAAGCTTTGTGCGATCATCTCTGAAAAACATGATCAACCTGCTCTTTCTTTGCGATTTCTGTTTCGATTTGTTCCTCTTTGCCATCAGTTCACCATAAGAGAGTCCAGTATGCTTTCCATGATCGGTTTTGAGATCCTCAGGTAGTCCGGCGGGCGATCAAACTTCTTGTCAGATACTGGCTTTGAATAGACGTTTTCCGCTATGAGCTTCATTTTTAAATTACTCAACGTAAGATAAAATTCCAGCAGGACACCATCAATCTCCTTGTACGGTGTGGCAGAATTGGGATCTCTTACACCAATTTCTCGCGTGAAAAATACCGGAATCGGATCATCTGCGATTTCAGGCAGCCGGATCATTGCCTGCTCACAATTGAAACCGCATATCTCTTTTCCTCCATCAACAATCTCGATATCCATATTAGCCATCAGCCTGAAACCCGGAGCAATCTCACCTGGCTTCCCCTCAAAATAAAACTTCTTGTTCATCACTTTCAAATAGGTAATGTTATCCGAATTTTTGCTGTTGGTGACATTGCTGATGTTAAAATAACCAAAAATGCCATCAATTTCCGTCATTACTGCATCGTTCCTGAATTTCATCGTCATCTCATTTGGCAACAATTCGGCCGGAATCTTGCCAAGGTTGCTCTCCAGATAAGTAATGCTGTAATGGATCTCTCCTTCCCGAAAATCTCTGTCGTTTGTGTCTCCACAGGAACTAACAAGGATTAAAAGTAGTACGGTGACAATGATATGGACTTGATTACCGTTCACAAACAGGAATAAAGATACAAGAAAGCTAAATTTAGAAAATTAATTTGATAAACGTTTTTTACGTTGCGATTATTTTGATAAGTGCACCGTTTGTCATGATTGCTGGAAATATTCACCGGACCGAAGTGCAAAATAAGCAATCCATACAAACTGTTTACAAAAAAATGCATAGATTTGTAATTCGTCAAAAAATAATTCATAAAAAATTGACTATGAATAAATTAGCTGTAGTGGCTCTCGGAGGTAATGCCCTCTTAAGGGGAAACCAGGCGGGAACCATTGAGGAGCAGGAAGCCAATACAACAGATACCCTTGAAAACCTCATTTTCCTGATCCGGGAGGGATATGATCTGGTGATCACACATGGCAATGGTCCACAGGTTGGAAATATTCTCATGCGAAATGATGCCGGTGAACAGATGTACACTATTGCCCAGATGCCCCTTGATATATGCGTTGCAGATTCACAGGGCGGGATTGGATACATGATCGAGAGGATGTTCATGAATGTCTTGAATAAGCACAAAATTAAAAAGAATGTGGTAACAATGGTCACACAGGTAATGGTCAATAAAGAAGACCCCGCTTTTCAGGACCCCCAGAAGCGGGTGGGCAAGATTTATTACAAAGAGCAAGCTAATGCTCTTCATAAAGCCAAAGGATGGATATTCAAACAGGAAGTAAAAGCCGAAGGCGGATGGAGAAGAGTTGTTCCTTCTCCAATGCCCATCGGGATTCAGAATGATAATGTTATGGAACAATTGGCCCGTTCAGGCAATATCGTAATCGCTGCCGGTGGAGGCGGAGTCCCGGTGTATATCGATGAGAAAAACGATGTGCAACCCGTGGAGGCAGTTATTGATAAAGACCTTGCATCTGCCCTGCTGGCAGTAAAAATACACGCAGATGAGTTTTATATACTGACAGATGTCCCCTATGTCTACATCAATTATAAAAAACCGGACGAGGAAGTGAAAGAATTCCTAAACTATGCCGATACCCTCAAATACCTGGAGATGGGGATGTTCAGCGAAGGAAGCATGGCACCCAAAATCAGGGCATGCCTCTCCTTTATAAAACAGGGAGGAATAAAAAGCGTGATCACCGAAGCAACAAAACTGGAAGATAAAAAATACGGCACCAAAATCACCATGGAGTATGAGGATTGATTGGTAAACAATGGTCATATGATAGTCATACAATGGTCAAACAATAGTCAGAAAATGATGAAGATTATTTCTTAAATCAAGAAAAAAATACTATTACCAATAAACATATGCATAAGCAATTGTTTGACAGTGCAACGAATGACAATTGTATGACAGCGAAGCGTATGACAACTGTATGACAGTGCAACGAATGACAATGGTATGACAGCGAAGCGTATGACAATTAACCAACAGAGTAACAAACAAATAATATATAACCTATAATCATCATCATGGCAATAAATTTACAGAACAGGCATTTCCTGACTTTGCTGGATTACCAGCCACAGGAGATTGAATTTCTGCTGAACCTTG
>CAYMFM010000003.1:104512-161884 GCA_964389685.1 uncultured Rikenellaceae bacterium | reverse complement strand
TCCGTGTCTCAGTACCAGTGTGGGGGATCATCCTCTCAGACCCCCTAGACATCGTTGTCTTGGTGAGCCGTTACCTCACCAACAAACTAATGTCACGCATGCCCATCTTTAACCGCCGGAGCTTTAATTTCATCACCATGCGATAACGAAATATTATGGGGTATTAATTCCGATTTCTCGGAGCTATGCCCCAGTTAAAGGTAGGTTGCATACGCGTTACTCACCCGTGCGCCGGTCGTGTGTCAAGCAAGCTTGACCTTACCCCTCGACTTGCATGTGTTAGGCCTGCCGCTAGCGTTCATCCTGAGCCAGGATCAAACTCTTCATTGTAAAAAGAATTTAAATGTCACTCAAGATTCATATCTCAATCCGAAAAAACGGATCCGCTTCAAACCTTTTTATAACCTCTTCAATCTTTTCAAAGAACTATTTTTCACTATTTTCAGGATTGCAAAGGTAAGACGGATTATGATACTTTGCAACTTTTCCCTAATATTTTTAAACTATCATCGCTTAGAAAGCGGCTGCAAATATACATACAAATAATTCACATCTCCAAACTTTTTATTATTCTTTTTTCTTCTCCCATTTATTCCGGGTTGACACCCCCGTTCAGGAAACAGTAACCCGCTGATAGAAAGCTTTCTGAAATGGTGGAACCTCATCATGGAAACCCATTGTATAAAGTCGTTTCTGGTCCCTTCTTGGTAAGATATGACAGAAAAGTGTATCTTCGTTGATTGAATTAACAGACGCGCCCGTGAGTGAGAGTCTTGTCATCATTCCTACCTACAATGAAAAGGAAAATATCAAGGATATCATCCAGGCTATTCTTTCTCTTTCCCATCCCTTCGATATTCTCATTGTGGATGATCATTCCCCGGACGGTACAGCCGATATTGTAAAATCCTTACAACTGGAGCATTCATCGGTACACCTCATTGAACGAAAAGGGAAACTGGGTTTGGGGACGGCATACATTACCGGTTTCAAATGGTCACTTGAACACCAATACGATTATATTTTCGAAATGGATGCTGATTTTTCGCACGATCCGAATGATCTTATCAGGCTCCGTGATGCATGCAAAAATCAGGGGGCTGATCTGGCGATTGGATCCCGGTACAAATCTGGAGTAAATGTCGTAAACTGGCCCCTAGGTCGGGTGATCATGTCCTATGCAGCCTCCATCTATGTTCGTTTTATCACGGGTATGAAAATCAAAGATACTACAGCTGGTTTCAAATGTTACAGCAAAAAGGTACTCGAAACGATTGAACTTGATAAGATCAAATCAAAAGGATATGCTTTTCAGATCGAAATGAAGTTTACAGCCTGGATGTTTCATTTCCATATTGTGGAAATACCCATTGTCTTTACCGACAGGAAACGGGGTTCATCAAAAATGAGTGGAGGGATATTTAACGAAGCCCTCTGGGGTGTAATCAAGATGAGGTGGCATAGTTTTTTCACCCGGTACGACAGACCAACATAATAATATGGAAACCATTCTGATCAAAGATGCTACCCTCGTGAATGAAGGGGTGAAATTCAAAGGAAGCCTCCTCATCAGAGATCAAAAAATAGATGCGATTTATGAGGGTAACATAGATGAACAACAAATTCAGCCTTCAAGATGCATCGATGGAAGCGGATTAATACTTATTCCGGGAATTATTGATGATCAGGTCCATTTCAGGGATCCGGGGCTAACTCATAAGGGTGATTTCCGGTCGGAGACACGAGCAGCCCTTGCCGGGGGAGTTACCTCTGTAATGGATATGCCAAACACGATTCCCCAGACTATCACAGGAGAAGCATTATCTGAAAAATTTTCAATGGTTTCATCCAAATCGTTATGCAATTATTCTTTATACATGGGAGCGACCAATGACAATCTGGAGGAACTCATTGGAATTGATCCGGCAGGAGTATGTGGAATTAAGGTTTTTATGGGTAGTTCAACCGGGAATATGCTGGTTGACAGGGAAGAATCACTGAATGACATTTTTTGTAATGCTCCCTGCCTGGTTGCCGTGCATTGTGAAGATGAATCGACCATCCGGAAAAACAGTGAAAGATACCGGGAACGGTTCGGGGAGGATGTACCCATAAAATATCATCCTCAAATCCGAAGCGAGGAAGCATGTTATTTATCCACTTCATTAGCGATCCGGTTAGCAAAGAAGTACAACACACGGCTTCATGTTCTGCATCTATCAACTGCCATGGAACTTGAATTATTTAAAAGCAATCTGCATCATTCTCAAAAGCTGATAACTTCGGAAGTATGTATACATCATTTGTGGTTTGATCAAAATGATTATGACACCCGCGGTTCTTTCATCAAATGGAATCCTGCTATTAAAACAAGTCAAGACAGGCATGCTTTGTTCGAAGGAGTGCTTAATAACACCATTGATATCATTGCCACTGATCATGCTCCACATACCATTGAGGAGAAACAAAATCCTTACTTTCAGGCGCCATCCGGAGGGCCTATGGTACAACATTCACTGATAGCAATGCTTGAGTTCCATCACCGGAATAAAATCGGCATTGAAAAGATAGTGGAAAAAATGTGTCATGTACCGGCAGATATTTTTCAGGTGAAAAACCGGGGATATCTTCGTGAAGGGTACTGGGCTGACCTTTGCCTTATTGACCTGAATTCTTCATGGCAGGTCAGTAAGGATAACATCCTCTACAAATGCGGATGGTCTCCATTCGAAAACCTCTCCTTCCATTCCAGGATAACACACACCTTTGTAAATGGGCATCTTGCATACGAAAATGGGTACCTGGATGAATCAAGAACAGGAATGATGCTTGAATTTGACCGATAGCAATCCATCATCTGTTTGCATTTTCAACGATCAGGATGAACTGTGATCCATTTCCGCCATTCTTGTCTGAAATTCGGGTATCGATGTGCAACCATTTTGAGCAAATAGCGTATCCTAAGCAATGAAAAGAGCATAATCATGCAGATGTAGTATCTTTATCCCAGTTGGTCAATCAATTCGAGCATTCTGTGAGACACCTTGTATACATATTGCTCATTATTTTTCTTTTCCATGTTCAAAGTTCCGGGCAGGGAAGTTGTGATTTGCCATCTGTGATATCATCCGATCTGGTGTTGATTGATACCTGCACATACACAGCCCCCGGAACGGTAACCATAAATGCGGAAGTTACTTTGACCATTAATGCCGGGGTAGTTGTTTTATTACCTCAGGGGGCAAACATTCAGGTAAATGGAAACCTTATTGTTAACGGAACTGAGGTTAATCCGGTTTTTCTTCAAAACATCAACTCACAAGAAAAATGGGGATTAATTTCTGGAAACAGTGGCACTATCCATCTGAACCATGTGAATTTTGTCAATGCAAACGCAGCTATATCAGCGAATTACGGCACGGTAACCCTGAGGAACTGTTACATGGATGATATGGCTTCCGGTGATGCCATTGCTATTCACTACGCCTCTGAAGTGATCCTGGAAAATAATGAGATTAAAGGGGTTCCCGGTTCAGGGAAAATTGATGCAGTGGACTGTGATGGGATAGTGAACGGATCTTTTCATGGAAATCAGATCTATGATTTCCCGGATGATGCCATTGATATTGGAACGGGATCCGTCGATGTTCAGGTAACCGGCAATTTTATTCATCATTGTGGCAGTTTTGGAATTTCGGTTGGAGAATCTTCGGAAGCAACCATCATGCAGAACATTATAACCCACTGTCAGGGTGGTGGGATCCAGAGTCACACTGGAGCGAGTGTTCTGGTTGACAGGAATACATTATTCGGGAATAGCAATGCGATTGAATGCCATCATGGAACGGCAAACTCAGCAGGTTCTGCCATCGTTCACAATTGCATTTTTGCCAACACGCGGTATGCCGAGTTTGATATTCAGGATGGTTCTGTGCTTCAAATTACCTACGCGTTATCAAACAAGGAATCATTGACGGGCGAAGGGAATATCCTGGGCGAACCCTATTTTATTGACACTTTAAACGGCAATTTTCACCTTCATGTTTATTCACCGGCAATCAATTCAGGAGATCCTGATAATGACGGTGATGGTATTTCCTTTGAGACCGATCCCGATGATCAGGATCCCGATGGTACACGAATCGATCTGGGTGCTGAGTATTATCATCACCATCCCGATTTGGCCTACTGGACCCTGAGAATCAATGAATTCTCAGCCATTAACACCAGTTATACATGTCAGGAAACGGGGCTTACATCGGATTGGATAGAGATTTATAATTATGGAACGAGCACCCTTGATCTTCAGGATTTGAATATAACCGATGATTTAACTGTTCCCAATAAATGGCAAATACCTTCCAGTCTCATATTGGAGCCTGACAGTTTTATCATCCTGTGGGCCGATGGTCTTCCCGAGGTTGGGCCTGACCACCTGGATTTCAAATTGTCGGGTGAGGGTGAGCAGATCGGTATTTACACCCCGGTTTCTCTTCAACACATTGATTCTTATGTTTTTAGCGGACAGCTGGAAAATATTTCCATGGGAAGGGATCCGGTGGAAAGTTCGGAGTGGGTCTACTTCACCACACCAACACCAGATTCAGCAAATGCAGGGCCGGTTTATTTTGGGATCACCCCACCACCTCTGTTTTCGGTATCCGGAGGATTTTTTGAGAATCCCGTTGCGGTTACGATAGTAGCTGCAGATCCGGGTGATGTCATTTACTATACGGCAGACAAACACGATCCTTCGACGCTATCCACTATCTATTCAGGAGAAATTCAGGTTACTCAGACTAAGATAATCAGGGCTATTGCCGTGCGGGAAAATCATCTTCCCAGCAGACCCGTCAGCCACATCTATTTTCTGAACGAAAGTTATCATCTGCCTGTTCTATCTATCCTGACTGATCCGGATAATCTATTCGGGGAAAGTGGAATCTACAGCAATCCCTGGTCAACAGGTGACGACTGGGAAAAATTCGTTCAAAATCAATATTTCAAAGATCATCAGCTAACATTTTCAGTTAACTCCGGTTTACGGATCCAGGGTGGAAATTCGCTGAACATGCCCAAAAAATCATTCCGCGAGTTTTTCGAATCAGAATATGGGAGTGCAAAACTCTATTATCCGTTGTTCTCCAATACGCCCGTTATAAGTTTCAAAAACATTGTTCTCCGGTCTGGTTATGATGATGACATCACTACCAGTACAGGGACACTTTTGCGGGATCCTCTTTCCGCAGAGCTCTATAAAAAATCGGGAGCACTTTCCACGGCAAGCAATTGGGCAGTTTTGTTTCTTAATGATGAATACTGGGGAATTTACAACCTACGGGAGAGTATCAATGAATATTTTATTGAAGACCACACCGGATATAGTGACTTTGATTTGGTGCGCTATCAGAAATGGGGATGTGAGTTGAAATACGGAACCCTGGTGGATTGGAACACGCTGGTTCAATTCATACAGGCCTCAAATTTCTCCATTCAGGAAAATTACCAGACAGTTTGTGGCATGATGGATATGGCGAATTTCATTAATCTCCTGGCTTTTATTCATGCCAGTCAGTTCAGAAGCTGGACGTGGGGTTCATTTGCATATAAGTCAAAACTTCCCGGATCGAAATGGAGGTGGACGATCTGGGATACCGACCGGGCATATACGCTACTAAGCTGGAACGGATTTACTGAGTACCAATACACCAGTAGTGAAAAATGGGCTAATCTCATGCCCAAAGCATTTCTTGTCAATCCCGGTTTCAGGTATGATTTAATAAACCGAACCTGTGATCTGTTAAATACGATTTTCCACCCACAAAATTCGGTAGCCACATTTGATTCACTTGTCACTATAATTGATCCTGAAATGCCCAATGAGATTGAACGCTGGAATCCATCCCTGTCCAATTGGGATTACAGGAAAGAGTTGATTCGCAATTTCCTCAGAGACAGGCCCCAGGTAGTTCGGGACCAGATGAGGAGTTATTTCAGCTTATCGGGACAATATACGATCAGCCTCAATGTATCCGGTATGGGATATATCGAAATCAACACCATCACGACCAGGACATTCCCCTGGGAAGGTATATATATGAATGGCATACCGATCAAACTGAAAGCCATACCATCTCCCGGGTATAAATTTTCCGGTTGGGATCAGCCCTCACTGCCTGACACCTTTTATGTGGAAATTACCCCATCATCAGATCTTTCGATAATTGCGTTTTTTGAGATCGATACGACTTCAATGGATGAATTACCGGTTATCATCAATGAGATCATGTATAACTCATCCCCTCTATACGACAGTGAAGACTGGACGGAGCTATATAATCCCAATGCTGTTTCAATGGATCTCAAGGGATGGGTATTGAAGGATCAGAACGACAATCATCAGTTTGTTGTACCTGAGGGCAGTATTATTACACCTTATGGATACATCATTTTAGCCCGCAACCAGTTGAAGTTCAACCAGGTTTTCCCAACTGTTACGAATGTAGTTGGTGATTTTGGAGTTGGAATAGGTGGATTTGGGCTCAGCAGTGATGGAGATTTATTGCGTTTATACAACCCCGGCGGTGATCTGATGGACGTGGTGAATTACGGAATAACCAGTCCCTGGCCAGCAAATGCCAATGGTACCGGTCCCAGTATTCAACTCATCGATCCGGGATCAGACAATAACATAGGCTCGAACTGGGTCTCTTCTCCGGTCGATTTGTTCACACCGGGAATGCCCAATTCAACATCAGCCATTACCGACAATAACAGCTATGTTAATAACACTTTTGATTTTACGATCTATCCCAATCCATTCAGTTATAACACAACGATTCAGTTTGAAACCAGTGGACGATCGAAGGTAAGCATCCAGGTGTTTAGTCCAGTGGGTAGGAAAGTGGATGAGATGTCATTCGTTATAGATAATCCTGGGATTAATCAGGTTAATTGGAATCCTTCCGGTCACAGTGCTTTCCTTCCATCCGGGACTTATTTTATCAGATTAGATATCACCGAGAATAAACACCGTTGGGTAAAAACCAAGCAGGTATTTTATCTTAAATAATTCCACGGTTAATAGCCAAAAAACAGGGTAATCATACGATGAGTAAAGGTTCAGAGAATCCCTTTTTATAAATCGAAATCTCCTTCTAATAACCGGTTGATTTAATGACCTTCAAATTTTCTTTTATCCCATTTACCGAAATAGAAATTATATAGATACCATCGGGTTGATTACGGATATCAATCCTGATTTGCCCCCCTGCATTGGAGACCTGTCTACTTCGGACACTCAGCTGTTGACCCATCAAATTGAATATTCTCAAATCGAATGGATCATGGACTGGAACCGTAAAAGTAAGGTAATAAGTGCCTTCGCCTGGATTAGGATGGATATGGACCAGCGGATTGGATTCCGACAATCCGGGAATTTCCACCCCCAGTTCTGAATTGGGTAATCCGGGTGTGCCGCCTATAATGTAGCTTGCCTGCCAATTTTCAGGCAGGTCATTATTGGGATTATGCTCTATTAATTCCAGGGTAGAACCACCACCATCCGGTTGTTCCGGCCATGGGAATGTGTTCATATAGCAGACTGTATCGATCATTGTTCCCATTTCATCAAACAGCCGGATTGATTCCCCATCACTATTGAATCCGAAATCAAAATTTCCCGTCACAGACACCAGGTCAGAAAACAGGCCTGAAAGCTTCATTGTATCCTGCGATAGTACAAAATAACCATAGGGTCTGATCACCGGATTTCCCTTGATGAAGTAGGTATGCTCATCCTGGCTGTCTTTAAGGCAATATCCTGCCAGGGATGTCTCCCATGGATTTGGATTAAACAATTCAACCCAGTCACCCGCCTCAAATGATTCTGACGAGTTGTAATTAATCTCATTAATAAAGATCTCCTTTTCACCTGTTGAAGCTGTAAAAAAGGCAGTATACTGGAGGTTGGTATCCAATTTAAATGTTACTTCAGCGGTAGCTGTATCATTTCCATTCCAACCGTAGAGTTCATATCCTTCAAAGGGTATGGCTCTAATTGAGATGGGTATTTCTTCAAAATACTTGCCCTCCCATGGGAACTGGTTAACCGTGATATAGTTTACCTCTATTTTTCCTGCATTTTCAGGCATAACGTTCAGTATGAGTTTGTTGGATTCTTCCAGGTTAAATTTTCCTGCGAGGTGTTCCCATACAAAATCAGGTCTGTTGTTGATATAGTTGCGTACACCCTCCAGTGCATTTTGCCAAATGGTGTATGTACTTCCCCATCGTTCAAATTGTCCTGGTATATCATTATCCAGCATTGTAGCGAGAGAATCGACAACTGGAATCATCATTTCCGGTTTGAATGCAGAGTTTAGCAGGTCTGCGAACCGGTTTATGAATCCGTTCCTGAATTCTTCATTTTCCAGAAGATTCCGGATCAAAATGGTATTATATCCATTCCATGGGCGATCGGACTCAAGGCTTGTTGACCATGCCAGGGTATTCCATGATGGATCGGAGTAGTAATAATAGGGCAATCCCAAACCATGATCCAGATCCCAGTGAATCCATCTCCATTTACCGGCAGGATCTCTTGGCCGCCAAAATTTCATGTTATTGGATAACCAGTCAAAGTTGCCATAATAAACGACATAGATCCAATACTCTGAAAAAATATTAACATCCATCATGCTTTTCATGTGGGCATAATTTGCTGTTTCTCCGAGATCTGCTGTATCGGCAAATGTTTTCATATAGTGAAAGTGGTCCCAATCACCCTCGATGGCATTTTCATTCCTCTCATAGCCAAAACTTCTTTCCAGAAGATCGATATCATCACTTCCGTAGTGGGATTGGATATAGTATTTATCGATTTTCTCTCTTATATTATATATCCCCCAATACTTTCCATTCAGGTAGAGATGCACTGGTTTATATGCAGAAGTTCCCACATTTGCCCCATTCTTTGCGCTGATGATATGCATCAAGGGGTCTCGGAAATGGGTTCTCTGGTTAGCCAGCTGGCTACCATCATTTCCTCCATTCCGGAAAATCAGTCGTTTGAAGCTTGAAATGCCCAAACCCGGAAAAAGAGGATATTCAATTTCATCCTCTCCGTACATCGGTCTCATTGATAGTCTCAGCGATTGTTGTGGTCGACCATCGGGAGCATGGATCTTAATGCCTGCATCAACAGAAAAGCCGGTTATTCCATTCGTTTTAAGCAATTCCATACTAACCATTTTTTCCAAACCGGAATACGGATGGGTCAAGATTCCGTTTGCCCCCCACAGGGAGAGGCTATCTGTTACAATTGAAACAACATCCAGCGACAGGTCCTGTTCAAACAGAAAAGTATGGGTTATAACATCGCTTGGGAGGGATCCTGCCCGAAATGATTTAGCCCTGAAGGTTACTGCAGATCCGACAAGCAAGCCATTAAACAGTGGTGATGACTGGGTTGGAACAGATCCGTTCGTTGTATAATGGGTAACTGACCCGGGTTCAGAATAAATCATCTCCACCTGGATGGGATCACTGAAACATCCCCCTGAATATGAAAATTGTGGTTTATCAACTTTATCCAGGAAACCTTCGGTTGAATTTGTTGTTCCCGGTGAAGGGGTAAGGAAATAGTTCCATGTTTCACCTCCATCAGGCTGCCTCCCTTTCGAAACATCATAATATTGCTGGGAATAGGTTAAGGAATCGATCAACAACTGATCAGCAGAAGTATAAATAGCAATCTCTTCTCCTTCAGCCGACAGTTTGAACCCCAGGTGAAATATTCCCTGTTCCGGTTGACCATCGGCCCAGAAGAGAATATAGTCACCCGGCTGCAGGTAATAGGATCCCGTACCCGGGAAAAACCGATGTTTTCCCGGATCATCGGTATCATCAGTAATATAAAGTCCGTTTATATTTACAGGTTGTTCCCCGAAATTGAATATCTCGATCCAGTCGTCAAATTCATCGAATTCATCAGCTAAAACAGTTCCATTACTTGCCATAAATTCGTTGATTACCAGTGTTTGTTCCTCCGGAATAAGCGTTTTTTGAACAACATCTGGTGGCAATGATTTTGATAAATCCGGAAGATTGAGAACGGTATCACAGGGTTGAAAGAATCGCACTGTATCAACAGGTTGAGCAATCGTGAAGGTTGCTCCTACTGCATACATTGCAAATACAATGATTATACATAAACGGATACCGGTTTTCATCTTTCAGATGAACCAATTAGTGATTCTGGTGGAATTAACCATCTCTCAGGACAAAGTGTACGGTATGACGGCTTTTTTGTTCTATCAGGATCTGTTTTTCTGTTGTCATTAAACGAATGGCTTCATCCGTATAATGCCTTATCGTAATCAATTGAACCTCTTTATTAAACGTAATTTGGAAATCTTTCTTCAGTGAATTCAACAGTTGTTCGATTCTCAGCTGGTTACTATCCGCACAAATTGAAAGGCTTATTGCTGAAGTCTGCACCAGGTTTATTTTTATCTTACATCTATTGAAAGCACTAAAGATCTGACCAAAGCTCTGCTCAATCATAAATGAAAAATCGCGAGGCCGGATGGTTATCAGGATTTGATGATCCTTTTTTACATAGACGGGAATCATATCCACATTCCAGTCCATTCGATGGATGACTGTCCCGATAGCGTCTGGATGTTCAAACGATTTGACGAACAGGGGGATGTTTTTATTATAAAGCGGTTTAATGGTTTTCGGATGAATAACTTTTGCTCCAAAGAAAGCCAATTCAACGGCTTCCAGGTAGGATATTTCATCCAATTTTTCTGTATTTTGAAAATTTTTAGGATCTGCGTTCAGTATGCCGGGAACATCTTTCCACAAGGTAACAGATTCAGCATCAAGGATATTGCCCAATATTGAGGCGGTGTAGTCAGAGCCTTCCCGACCGAGTGTTGTTGTTAAACCATTCTCTGTTCCTCCAATAAAACCCTGAATAACATATAGTTCATCGCTTCCCGGATTAATCTCCCGCCTGACCAATTTTATTGTTTTATTCCACTCTACCCGTGCATCTCTAAATATAGTATCGGTTAATAGTATTTTTCTTGCATCCAGCCATTTCGTATTTATTCCCTGTGCGGTCAAAAAAGCATGCACAATCTGTGTTGACCAGATTTCACCTTCAGAGACGATTTGATCATACTCCCTGTCAAAATCAGTTCCTGGTTCTTCTCTCAACCGGCCAGAAAGCTTTGAAAAAGAGCGTTCCAACTCACGTTTTATTGGAAAGTCCTTTTGCCCGAAGAGATCTGAAACGATGTCAAGATGAAATTGTTTGATTTGGTTTAATCGTTCTATCCAGCCATCATTCCCCTCGAAATAGCACCCGAATAGCTCTTCAAGAGCATTGGTTGTTTTTCCCAGCGCAGAAACAACCACTATCCTGCATTCCTGATTAACTCTCACTATTCCCGCCAGTTTCCTTATGCCACCTGCATCTTTTATGGCGGAACCACCAAATTTAAATACCTTCATATCATACCGTATCAACAGAGCAAAAATATAAAAAATGAAGAAAGGATGCAGTGAGTGAACAATTCATTAGGAAAAGTTGGAACGGGGAAATGTTAAAACCTGTTGCGTGCCGGTTACTCTATGATGAAGTACCCGCAGGATCATCCACCCGTTTTCCGTAACCAGATTGTCATTCTTCTCAGGAAAGAAATTTAGGATTAGTTGTTAAGCTAGATTGTGGGGAGTAAATTTACCACGCATATTCCAAAACGTAAATATTACACATCATGACTTTTAGAAATTATGGTTTTGTAACTTTAAATGAATTCATCATTGCACGTCAAAAGGATTTCCCGTATGCAAAAGGGGAACTGTCCAGATTACTTCATCATATTGGAGTTGCTGCAAAAATGGTCAACAAAAAAATAAATATGGCCGGTCTTGTTGATATCCTTGGAGAATCAGGAAACACCAATGTTCAGGGAGAGGAGCAGAAGAAGCTGGATGTATACGCAGATCAACAATTCATTTCTGCTTTACGAACCAGTGGGGAGTGCTGTGGAATGGTAACCGAAGAGAAAACGGATATGGTAACCTTCATCGATGAATTGTCCCTTGACGGGAATTACATTGTTTGTATTGATCCGTTGGATGGGTCATCAAACATTGATGTTAATGTTTCTATCGGGACTATTTTTTCGATCTACCGCAGGATCTCGGAGAGGGGTACCAAAGCCAAGCTTGAAGATTTACTGCAAACAGGGGATAAACAGGTTGCCGCCGGTTACATTATTTATGGTTCTTCTACGATGCTAGTATATACTACGGGAAGTGGGGTTAACGGATTTACTCTTGATCCGTCCATCGGTGAATTTTGTCTATCCTATCCGGATATTGTCTCCCCTGAAGAGGGGTTTATCTATTCCATCAATGAAGGTAATTATGTAAAATTTCCGGATGGTGTAAAGAAGTATATTAAGTTTTGCCAGGAGAAAGATAGCGATACGAAAAGACCGTATGCTTCCCGGTATATAGGTTCTCTGGTTGCTGATTTTCACCGGAATCTACTGAAAGGAGGGATCTATATTTATCCTCAGACCGAATCATTCCCGAATGGAAAACTCCGCCTGGTTTATGAATGCAATCCCATGGCATTCATTATTGAACAGGCACGAGGGAAAGCAAGCGATGGACACAGAAGGATTCTTGATCTTAAACCGGAATCCCTGCATCAAAGAATACCTTTATATGTCGGGTCAAAAAAAATGGTTGACAAGGCTGAGGAGTTCCTAAACCTCAGTGGGGGTATCCAGTTTTCAAGTTAATATCTGTATAACCAGGCAACTAAAAATTACCTTTACCGATTTACCAGAGGGCTTTTACCCGGAACGGAGATTAAATTATTACTTTTGCCTGCTGTTCGATGTAATCATTCACACAATCTATTAATCTCTTGATTACAAAGCGGTTAGATACTATCTACACAGATCACCCCGAATTCGATCATCTTGTTGATCACCTGGATCGTCATTCCCTGGTGAAGGTCAACATAACCGGATTAAGGGGGTCATCCCGCAGCATTTTTTGTTCAGCATATCTGAATAGTTCGGACAGTAGTCACCTGATCATTTTATCCGACAAAGAAGAAGCAGCTTACTTCCACAACGATCTTGTTGCGTTAAATCCCGATCAACCAATCTACTTTTTCCCCTCCTCTTATAAGAGATCGATTCAATACAGACACACAGATCCCTCCAATCTGGTGCTTCGTACAGAAATTTTAACTATCCTGAGTCAGGGAGAAAAAAATCCGGTAATCGTAACCTATCCCGAAGCACTCATCGAAAAAGTAGTGGATAAAGCACTCTTCGGCAGAAGCAGCATAACGGTTCGAGATGGAGAGAGTTATATGCTTGAAGAGATTGAAAAACAAATGATTAAAGTTGGTTTTGAGCGGTCGGATTTTGTTACTGAACCAGGGGAGTATTCGATTCGGGGAGGAATACTGGATGTTTTTTCCTATGCAAGCGATCATCCCTTCAGGATCGATTTCTTTGGCAACGATGTAGAATCAATCCGCTCATTTCAGGTCGATAACCAATTGTCGATTCAACCCTTACAGGAGGTTTCCATTGTTCCAAACACCCACAACCTCTTAACAAAGGAATCGAGGGTATCCTTCCTTGATTTTCTCCCTGAGAGAATCATCATATGGGCAGATAATCTAACCTTTATCAAAGACCGGATGAATGAAATGTTCGAGCAGACCACGATTGAGCAGAACCAGGGAGTGCCACAGAAGGAGGATTTTCTTATAACTGGTAATCAACTACTTAACAGCATTCGTAGCCAGTCGGTTATTGGTTTTGAACCGTATGATGATTTCCAACCTGATTTGACCGTTGAGTTTAAAACGTCAGCCCAACCGGTTTTCAATAAAAACTTCGAGATCCTGTGCAAAAACCTTCTTGAGAACTCAGAAATGGGGTATACCAACCTGATCCTTTCGGATAACGAAAGGCAATTTGAACGGTTGAAAAGCATTTTTCAGGATATTGATCCTACGGTTCAATTTTCTCCTGTAAACCTGGTTCTTCACCAGGGTTTTATTGAACACGATCTGAGGATATGTTGTTACACGGACCATCAGATTTTTGAACGGTATCATAAATTCAGGCTTCGCGGTAATTTTTCGAAGCGTGAGGCAATAACCATCAAGGAGTTGAACAGTTTATCCCCCGGAGATTATGTCGTTCATTCAGATCATGGCATAGGTCAATTTGGAGGGTTGGAAAAGATTGATATTAACGGGAAATTGCAGGAAGCAGTGAAACTGGTTTATAAAGATCAGGATGTTCTTTTTGTGCGGTTGCATGCTCTGCATCGTATATCGAAATACAAGGGAAAAGAGGCTACACCACCCAGGATTCACAAACTGGGATCCGGTGCCTGGAACAAACTCAAACTTTCGACAAAAAGAAGGATCAAAGATATTGCACGGGAGCTGATTATGCTCTATGCAAAGCGAAAAACTGGAAAAGGATTTGCTTTCTCCCCCGATTCCTACCTTCAGAACGAGTTGGAAGCCTCCTTTATATATGAAGACACACCGGATCAATGGGCAGCAACGATTGCGGTAAAAGAGGGGATGGAATCTTCTTTTTCGATGGACCGGTTGGTATGCGGAGATGTTGGTTTTGGCAAAACAGAGATTGCAATCAGAGCTGCTTTTAAAGCGGTTACTGACAGCAAGCAGGTGATTGTCCTTGTCCCAACAACCATTCTTGCACTTCAGCATTATAATACATTCAGGGAACGGTTAAGAGACTTCCCGTGCACCATTGATTATATCAGTCGTTTTAAAAAACCTTCTGTACAAAAGATCACACTGAAGAACCTGGCTGAGGGGAAGGTTGATATTATTATAGGCACTCACCGGCTTCTAGGTAATGATTTGATTTTTAAAGATCTGGGGTTGTTGATCGTTGATGAAGAGCAAAAATTCGGGGTTGCTTCAAAGGAGAAGCTACGTAAAATAAAACTCAATGTTGACACCTTAACATTAACAGCAACTCCCATTCCCCGTACACTTCAATTCTCATTGATGGGAGTCAGGGATCTGTCCATAATCAACACACCACCTCCAAACCGTCACCCCATTATTACTGAATTACACACTTTCAATGAGGATTTGATTAAAGAAGCGATTGACTATGAGGTGAGCCGTGGCGGACAGGTATTTTTCATACATAACAGGGTTGAGAATATTGGTGAGATGGGGGCATTAATAAACCGGATCTCTCCCTCGGTCAGAACAGCTGTTGCCCACGGTCAGTTGGTGGGCAATACGCTGGAAAACATCATGCTGGATTTTATTGACGGGGATTATGATGTACTTATAGCAACAACGATCATTGAAGCTGGTCTGGACATTCCCAACACCAACACCATCATCATCAACAATGCCCACCACTTTGGATTGAGTGATCTTCATCAGTTACGTGGTCGTGTTGGGCGGTCAAATAAGAAGGCTTTTTGTTATCTTCTGGCTCCTCCCCTTTCGATGCTTACTCCAGATGCCCGGCGACGCCTGAGGGCAATTGAGGAGTTCTCGGATCTGGGAAGTGGTTTTAACATTGCCATGCAGGATCTGGACATCCGAGGTGCGGGAAATTTGCTGGGGGGTGAACAGAGTGGCTTCATAACCACCATCGGGTTTGAAACCTATCACAGGATCCTGGATGAAGCGATCGGGGAACTTAAAGAGGAAGAGTTTCGCGAATATTTTCAAAAACCAGCGAGAGAGCAACGTGCTGGCAAGGAGGTAAAAAAAGAGCTGGGAAAAGTACTTTTTGTTCAGGACTGCCTGATTGATACAGATCTGGAGCTCATGTTCCCGGATGATTACATCAGCAACGTTTCAGAAAGGCTTAGGCTTTACAGGGATCTGGACAATTTGCGAAATGAAAATGATTTATTGAAGTATGAGAATCAGCTGGTCGACCGTTTTGGGCCGGTTCCTGAGTCAGGAAAAGAGCTGCTAAGTATTGTCCCTCTTCGCTGGACTGCAATCCAATCAGGGTTTGAGAAGATCATAATCCGGGACAACACCATGATTTTGCATTTTGTTTCTGACCAGAGTTCCCCCTATTTTAGTTCTCCTTTTTTCAGCAAGATCATTCAATACATCGGGCGAAATCCTGACCAATTCAGGGTCAAGGAGGTAAATGGGAAATTAACCCTTCGGGTTGAAGGTGTTTCGGGGATTCAGGATGCCCGGAAGGTCTTACTCAATATCCGGTCGTTTGCTGATCAAGAAGATACTCTTTCAAGATAAAACCAACATTTCAAAAAGATTATTCATATTTTTGTTTCAGCTCACTATGAATCTGGTCATCGACATTGGAAACAGTAATACCAAGCTGGCCCTATTTAGCAATGGTAGGATCAGAAAATCAGAACAGGTTGAAAATCTGACCATTCCGATATTGAATCGTATACGATCAGAGCATGCCGGCATTAAACATTCGATCCTCTCAGCTGTCAGGGAGGTTGATCCCTCCCTCATCAATTACCTTGAGAGCGCATTCTCCCGCTTTATCCGGCTAACTGAGAGTACTCCCCTTCCCATCATCAATACCTACAGGACACCTGCCACACTGGGTATGGATCGCCTTGCTGCTGCTGTTGGAGCAAACAATATTTTTCCTGGAAAGGACGTTGTGGTTATTGATACCGGTACAGCCCTTACCTTTGATCTGGTTACTGCAGACAATCGATATTTAGGTGGCAATATCTCTCCCGGATTGAAAATGAGATTCAAGTCATTGCATCACTTTACAGGATCTTTACCCCTCTGTGTTGAAAAGGATAAATTTTCAGTTGTCGGAGACACCACCGAAGCGGCAATTGTTTCAGGGGTACAGCAGGGGATGATCCTTGAAATTGATGGATTCATTGATATGATGAAAGCGATCTATAAAGAACCGGAGGTAATCCTAACCGGTGGAGATTCAAATTTTTTTGATAAAAAACTAAAAAATAGCATCTTTGTGAACCAAAATCTGGTTCTCATCGGGTTAAATGAAATTCTGAATTTTAATGTTCAACAATAAAAAAGGGATATTTCTCCCCATACTGTTTCTTGTTCCGGTATTAACATTCGGGCAGGCAGCCACCAATTCTCCTTACTCCAGGTTCGGGTTAGGTGATCACCAGAGGATGGGGTTCACCCGGAACATTGCGATGGGAGGAATTTCACTGGGGATGCGGGATCCGGGATTCATTGATTTTCAAAATCCTGCATCATTGAGTTCCCGTGATAGTTTATCTTTCCTGTTTGAATTTGGTATGGTAGGGAAGCAATCTGAGTTATCGATGAGTGGGAAATCGGCCGTTAGCAAAGACATCAGTTTTAAAAACCTCTCTATTGCATTTCCCATAACCAAATGGCTTGGAGCAGCTGCAGGAATTGTTCCCTATTCCTCATTGAGTTACAAAATAGAGGACCAGACACGGGAAGAAGATCCGGAATACGATCCTGAAATTGGCGGTATCAAATACCTTTATGAGGGTTCAGGTGGAGTACACAAGTTTTTTGCCGGATTTGGCGCTGATCTGTTTAAGGGGTTATCTTTGGGAATGAATCTTTCCTATCTGTTCGGCAACCTTGAACGATCGAGATCGCTTGGATTTGTTGACCAGGATTATTCATCCTCTATAGATGTAGCTGAAAAATCGATATTTGGAGATCTGGGGTTTGATCTGGGAATTCAATATACATTTCCATTCAAAGAAAAATTTGAGTTAACGGTTGGTGCGGTCTTGAATAATGAACGGAACATCAAGGCAGAGACTGAATCACTAACCCGGGATATTCTTTATAGCTCAACCAGGATACTCTTTATTGACACCCTGGATTTTATCAGTGGCGTGAAGGGAAAGATCGTAATCCCAAGAAACCTGGGTGTTGGATTTACCTTCCGTTACGGTGATAAATTGACGATCGGTGCCGACTATTTCTGGCAAAACTGGTCTGATGCCATCTTTTTCGGAAAGAACGATTCACTGATCAACAGCAATTCACTCCTTGCAGGGTTGGAATTCGTTCCCAACCGGTTTGCTTTAGGAAATTACCTGAATCGCATTAATTACAGGATTGGAGGGTACTATTCTAATAGTTACCTGCAGCTTGAAGGAGAGCAATTGAAAGATTTTGGCATAAGTTTTGGGGTTGGTTTACCATTGAACCGTAATCGTTCAATGATTAACCTTTCTTTTGAGTTGGGGAAAAGGGGCGCAAAAGGGGGAAATTCAATTGAAGAGCGGTACGGAATAATATGTTTTAGCTTAACTTTATATGATATCTGGTTCAGGAAACCTAAATTTGATTAAAAATTAAAAAAATGAAGGCAAGATTACTTCCCAAATTGTTTATCCTGTTATTCTCTTTTTATTCTTTCCCTTCACTGGGTCAAAAGGGCGTCGAAGATGGTTCCAAATATGGACACGGTGAAGACAGCATCCGGTGTGTTCGTAATTTTTCTCTTTACTCTGAATATTACAAACAAGATAATTATAAAGATGCATTACCATACTGGAAAATAGTCTTTGCAGAATGTCCCAAAATAAGTTCTAATATTTACATTCATGGGGTCAAAATGTATGACAATAAAATGGCAAAAGAGAAAGATCTGGATCTCAAATACAGTTACCTGGATACTATCATGAAGATCTATGACCAACGGATCAAATATTTCCACAGGGAGGGGTATGTTCTTGGAAGAAAAGGCAAGGATTTCCTTGATGTTAGAAGAGATAATATGGATGATGTTCAGAAAGGGTATGATATGATCAAGCGGTCGATCTCGCTACAGAATGAAAAGTCACAGATCGACATTCTTGTGATCTTTATGACTGCCTCGGCCACCCTATTTGAAGGTGAAAGAATCGATGGGGAGAAGGCCATTGAAAATTACGCGTTAATCAGTGAAATTATTGATAAGCAGATCACGGATGATCCGGATGATGAAAACCTGCAAAAAGCGAAAGAGGCAGTTGATAACGTATTTGCCACATGCGGTGCAGCTACTTGTGAAGGGCTTATCACGTTGTTTTCGCCGAAATTCAAGCAATCACCACATGATCTTGACCTGATGAAAAAGATCCTTCAGCTGCTTGGGCAGACACAATGCATGGAATCGGAATTTTATTTTGAGGTATCTACTGCATACCACAAACAGGAGCCAACTGCCAGGTCTGCCTATTTACTGGCCCAAATGAATGATGAGCGCAAGAAATATGAGGCTGCAGCAAGGTATTACAAGGAAGCCATTGAATTGGAGACGGATGATATTGAGAAATCAAAATATTATTTAAAGCTTGGTGATATTACCTATCGGGAATTGGGGAACCATTCGCTTGCACGAACTTATGCCATTAGGGCAAAAGAGAGCGATCCCTCTTCCGGGCATCCATACCTTCTTATTGGTAGTATTTATGCTGCCAGTAAAGCCTGTGGTGAAGATGAACTGGGGGAAAAAGCGGTATATTGGTTGTCCGTTGATTATTTTATCAAGGCCAAGAATGTGGATCCCGAACTGACAGAAATCGCCAACAAGAACATTTCTCTTTACTCACAGCATTTTCCGGATACTGAAACCATCTTTTTCCATGGGTATAAAGAAGGGGATGAGTATCTAATTGAATGCTGGATCAATGAAAAAACAATAGTCAGAGCAAGATAGTGTTGGATAGATCAACCCATCATCCTCTAACCGTATGTAATTCAAAAAGTGTCCTTTTGCTCACCTTGGTGAGTACATGGCTCTTTTTTTCCTGTAAAAACGATATTGAAGTAATCAATACGCTGACCCGTGTTACTGACTTACCAACCGAATCGATTTATCATGTCGAAAGTATTTACAGCGATTCGGCAAAGATCCAGATACGGATTAAGGCAGCCGAGTTGAGGCGTTACGGGAATGCAAGTGAACCTTACATGGAATTTCCACAAGGAATAGAGGTCCTATTCTATGATGATCAGGCTAATGTGAGTTCACAGCTTACAGCCAACTTTGCAATTTACTATGAAATGCAGAAGCTCTGGGAGGCAAGGGATAGTGTCGTTGCCATTAATGTTCATGGTGAGTTGCTGAATACGGACCTTCTTTTCTGGGATGAAGAGAAAGGATTAATATACTCCACCCGGTTTGTAAAAATCACCACATCTGACGAAGTTCTTTTCGGTGAAGGGCTTGAAGCGAATCAGGATTTTACAGATTGGGTCATTAAAAAACCAAAGGGGACCATTTACCTTGAAGAGGAATTTTAATCGGAACAAGATTCTTGAAACGGTCTGGTTTGTTGTAGCAATCATCAGTGTCGTTTCAGGAATCCATAAAACATACATCGATGGATCATTCCGCGAGAGTTATCTCTTTTTTATCATCACCCTCATCGCATTCCTGATGTTCTTTTTCAGAAGAAGCTTGAGAAAGAGTGAAAAGAAGAACAACAAAACTGATTCAACATGAGTGGGGTTTTCATCATTCTTATAGCCATCCTGTTTTCTGCTTTCTTCTCCGGTATGGAAATTGCCTTTATCTCCGCCAATAAGTTAAGGATTGAGCTGGACAAGAAACAGGATACCTTTACCTCCAGGATCATTTCCATTTTTGCAGCCAATCCGGGACAATATATTGTAACCATGCTGATCGGGAACAATATCGCCCTTGTAATTTTTGGAATCTTCATGGCGATTCTGCTTAAACCCGTTATTGCCCTGGTAACTGAATCGGAAATCAGTATCCTGCTCATCCAAACGGTATTATCCACATTTGTTATCCTTATTTCAGCAGAGTTCCTGCCAAAAGCATTATTCCGGCTAAATCCAAATGGATTTTTAAACCTGTTAAGTCTTCCTGTGTTGTTCTTTTTCTTTCTTTTTTATCCAATCAGTAAACTGACGATCCTTTTGGGAAGTATCCTGTTACGGTTTTTTTTCAACATAAAAAATATGGAAAAACCGGAGATTCAGGTGTTCAGCAAATTGGATCTGGATTCCCTGCTCAGTGAGAGTCAGAAAATGGTTGAGGCGGAAGAGGAAGAAGCGCATGATATCAAAATTTTTCAAAATGCTCTTGATTTCTCGAATGTAAAATTGAGGGAGTGCATGGTACCCCGAACTGAGATTATTGCTCTTGAAGAGAACAACTCCATGGAAGAACTCAAACTTGCCTTCATTGATAATGGTTTGTCAAAAATCCTGATCTATAAAGAGAACATCGACAATATTATCGGTTATTTCCATTTAAAAGATCTGTTCAAAAACCCCGAAAGCATCAAAACAAAAGTTATTCCAGTATCCATTGTGCCCGAGACCATGCCGGCAAACAAACTGCTCGAATTATTCGTCGAAGAAAATAAAAGCATCGCCGTGGTAGTTGATGAGTTCGGAGGCACTTCCGGAATGGTAACCATTGAAGATATTCTTGAAGAGATATTTGGTGAGATTGAAGATGAGCATGATACTTCAGCATTAATCGACAAGCAGATCAGTGAATCGGAATTTATTTTTTCCGGTCGGTTAGAGATTGACTACCTGAATGAAAAGTATGGATTGGATCTCCCGAAGGAGGAAGAGTATGAAACCCTTGCCGGTTTTATTTTTTTTCATCACGAAAGCATTCCTAAACTGAATCAACGGATCATCATTGGACCCTATGAAATCAAAGTTCTTCAGGTTTCTGAGACCCGGTTAGAACTCGTTAAATTCAGGAAAACCAGATTATACCGTTAATTTTTTTTATATTTGCTGCCTGAAATTTTCGAGTAAAAAGACGTTTTTATGGCAACATTACAATACATTCGCGATAGAGCAGGCGTACTGGTTGCAGTAATTATTGGACTGGCATTGCTCGCTTTTGTTCTGGGTGACTTTTTCGGACAGGGAAGCGGTCCTGCTTTCCGAACAAAAAAGATCTATGAGATTGCTGAGATTAATGGGAAATCGATCTCTTATCAGTTATTTGATGAAAGAGTGGAGAACCTAACAGAAATATATAAGCTTACCGGACAGACAACCATGGATGAAGAGATGGTTGAAAGTATCCGGGAACAGACCTGGCAGCAACTGATCCGCGAATATGTTCTCAACGAGGAATTGGAGGAGCTTGGCGTGACGGTCAGTTCAGACGAGATGTTTGACCTGGTGCAGGGTGCGGAACCACATCCCTTAATTCAGCAACTGTTTACCGATCCCCAAACAGGGCAGCTTAACAGGGCTGGTTTAATGCAATTTTTAAAAACGCTTGACAGTGACCCTGCCCAAAGGGCATACTGGTTGTTCCTCGAAAATGAGATCCTCCAGGACCGGGAATTCACCAAATACAACAACCTGATCAGGCAAGGGCTCTATGTTACCGGTCTGGAAGCTGCAGAAGAAAGGGTGGCAAGCAATAAGAAGGTAAATTTCGGCTATATAGTAAAACGACTCACCTCTATTCCTGATAGTTCAATCACATTTACTGAGGCCGAACTTCAAAAATACTACCGAAATAATCAGCGGGATTACAAACAGACTGCCTCAAGAAACATTGAATATGTGGCCTTTGATGTAGTCCCATCAGCTGCTGACATAAAAGCTACAGAAAATTGGATCAACAGCATTGTTGATGAATTTCGGAAGGCAAATAATGTGGAGCAATTTGTCAATCTCTCCTCTGACAATCCATTTAATAACACAAACTTAACCTTGGATGAAGTCCCTGAGATGATCCGTGAATTTGTTGCAACGGCTTCTGTTGGTGATGTTTACGGGCCCTACTTTGAAAATGAAACATACAAGATTTCGAAATTAGTTGAGATAAACACACTTCCCGATTCTGTACATGCGCGTCATATTTTAATTACTCCAAATCAGAATTTTCCTTATGAAGAGGCAAAACAGAAAGCAGACAGTTTGAAAAATCTTATTGAGAAGGGGACGGATTTTGGATTACTGGCTATGCTGAATTCTGATGATCAGGGATCAGCACAATTGGATGGCGATCTGGGTTGGTTCAGGGAAGGACTTATGATACAACCTTTCAACGATGCCTGCTTCGAAGGCAAACCGGGTGATATTACCGTTGCTGAAACTCAGTATGGATTTCATATCATTGAGATCCTTGAACAGGGTCCTTCCGTTACCAAGTATAAGATCGGGACGATTGAGCGTAAAATTGAACCCAGCACAACCACTTACCAGGATGTTTATGCTGAAACCAGCAGATTTGCAGGATTATCCTATTCCTACGAAGAATTCAATCAATCAATCATTGAAGAGCAGTTAGAAAAAAGAATAGCAAACAACATTAAACGGGATGATAAAGTCATACCGGGTCTTGAATCACCACGTCCTTTGATACGGGCTATTTTTGAAACCGATCCAGGGGAGATCGTTCTCGATTTCAACGAGCAGGCTATTTTTGAACTGGGAGATAAATTTATTGTTACTTATGCTACAGAGGTTAAGGAAGAAGGTATTGCTCCTTTCAGCCAGGTTCGTGCTGATGTTGAGTTAAATGTCAGGAAAGAAAAAAAGGCTGAAATGATTGCTCAGGAGTTCCGTTCAAATCTTTCGGGTGTTGAATCCCTGGAAGAGCTTGCATCGACCATGAACCTGGATATTTCAGAAGCCAATGACATAACATTTAACTCATTTTCAATTCCCGGTGCAGGGATTGAACCCGCTGTTATTGCTACAGCAGTAAATCTTCCCCCGAACACTGTTTCGGAACCGATCAAGGGAACGAATGGGGTATATGTTATTGAGGTAAATGAGATTGAAGAGCCGGAGAGCAATAACCTTGAAATCATGCGTTTAAGATTAGCTTCCAGTTTCAGGGTCAGGGCAAATTATGAGGCATTTGAAGCCCTGAAAGAGGCAGCTAATATTGTTGACAACCGGTCTAAGTTTTATTAGGGATTTGCATACGAAACAAGCCTGCCTTCAGCAGGCATGGAACATCCCGGATTGACAGCTAAATCAATCTGACAGAATTGCACGGATCGTATCGGCGATCGTTTTCCCATCCGCCTTTCCAGCAAACTCTTTTGTTTAACATGGAAATTTTATATCGAACGCACGCATAGTTACAGGTACTATTTTGTACCTGCAGGATACACTTTTTAATCCACGTTATCGTGAAGATAGGCATTATCAGATCTTAATCTGGTCTCTTTGTCCTCTTCTTCATCACTCAAGGAATATTTTGAGACTTTCGATTTCGATGAATGTTCAGTGTCCCGGATCCTGATATTTTTCCTCACATAAGCCGGTTCATCCTCAAGCTCATCGATATTGTCTTCTACTTCCTTGAATTTCAGTCCTTTCTCTTTTAACAGGTTGTGTGAACTTTTTAACTGCTGTATTCTTCTGCTGGATTGTTCCTCCATCTCTTCAGCGGTACTTCTGCTACTTTTCCGATTCTCTTTCTTTAATTCGGTATCTTCATCCGTATAGGTCAGATCAAAATCAATAGTACTCTGCGATTCATCTCTTCCTCTATTAGTTATTTTATCCATATCGCTATCAAAAACATAATCATCCCTTACATTGGTTTTACTATTCTCCTTAAGTGATACAAAATCCTTTGTTTTACGGCGGGCATAAAGTTCGGGAATGCTATGTGGTTCAAAACCTGTTGCGATGATGGTCACACAGATTGTCCTTCCGAGGGTATTATCGAGGCTTGTTCCCCAGATGATCAATGCCTCAGCTGCGGCTACCCCATTTACATAATCTGTAATTTCCCCCACTTCATCCATGCTGATTTCATTTTCACCGGATGTTATATTCAACAGGATGCTTTTCGCTCCCGTAATATCGTTGGAGTTAAGCAATGGGGAATTCAGTGCTTCTTCAATAGCACATACTGCACGGTTTTCACCTTCGGCGGTTCCGGATCCCATAATTGCGACGCCAGAGTTATACATTACGGTCTCAACGTCTGCAAAATCCACATTAACGTATCCATGGACCGTGATGATTTCAGCAATACCTTTTGCCGCGATCGTCAATATATTGTCTGCTCTTGAAAATGCTTCGGAGAGTTTCAGGTCTCCGTGGATCTCCCTGAGTTTTTCATTGTTGATCACCAGGAGTGAATCGACACGTTCTTTCAGCTCATTAATCCCATCAATGGCCTGGTTAATTCTCTGTTGTCCTTCAAACCGAAAAGGGATGGTAACAATGGCCACTGTAAGGATACCTGCTTCTTTGGTAGCTTCAGCAATCACGGGGGCAGCTCCGGTGCCGGTACCTCCTCCCATGCCTGCCGTTAAGAAGACCATTTTGGTATTACTGGAAATGGCTTCCATAATGTCATCCAGGTTTTCCATAGCAGCCTGTCTGCCAATTTCGGGTTTATTGCCGGCACCTCTGCCTTCCGTTATCGCTTCTCCAATCTGTATTTTCACCGGTACAGGGCTATTATTCAGGGCCTGGGCATCGGTATTACAGACCACAAAATTTACATCTTTTATTCCCTGCTGAAACATATGATTTACTGCATTACTTCCTCCACCCCCTATTCCGATGACCTTAATTATCGAGGATCGTTCAACCGGTAGATCAAAATTCATTAAATCTTCTGCCATGGTTATACTGTTTTACGGTTTCATATTCAGAATCGGCATTATGTTGTTCGTTCATATTGCAGAATCCGGGGAAATGAGTTTCACTACATTTTAGCATCGTTTTCTGCAAATATTTCGGTGAGGGTCTTTTTCCATCTTTCAAACAGTTTCCCTCCTTCCAGGGGTTCTCCCCTCTCCTTTTTCCCTTTCTGTTCACCCGACCCATGCTCTCCTTCCAGTCCATATTTATTCCTCAGGTATTCATACCCCTTCAAGACCAGTCCAATGCTTGTGGAGTACATGGGGTGATTGATATCGTCGGACACTTCACCGGTCAGGTGTTCATTAGGGAATCCAATTCTTACATCCATTCCGGTTTTGAATTTTACCAGCTGAGGCAAGTGGCGTAACAATGCACCTCCACCGGTCAGGACAATGCCACCGGACAATTTCTCATAGTATCCCGAATTTTCAATTTCAAAGGCAACTGCATCGATGATCTCCTCCATTCTGGATTGGATGATATAGGCCAGGCTCTTAAACGATATCTCTTTCGGATCCCTACCACTGATTCCGGGGATAGTAACCACTTTATCTTCCGGGGCGATATCGCCGAGGGCTGAGCCAAATTGTATCTTCAGGGATTCGGCCTGGCGGTTCAGTATAGCACAACCCTCTTTAATATCTTTGGTTACCACGTTTCCTCCAAACGGGATGACGGCAGTATGTCTGACAATGCTATCGTAATAGACTGCCACATCGGTTGTTCCCCCACCGATATCAACCAGTGCGACCCCGGCCTCCTTTTCATCTTCAGTCAATACCGCTTCTGAAGATGCCAGTGGTTCAAGGATCAGTTCATTGATTTCCAGACCAACCCGGTTCACGCATTTTTCAATATTTTTTGCTGATGCAACCTGACCAATCACAATATGGAAATTGGCTTCCAGCCGACGGCCCGACATGCCTATAGGATTCTTTACACCGATTTCATTATCGACGATAAAATTCTGGGGCAACACATGAATAATCTCTTCTCCAACATCGATTGGGATTTTATACATATCTTCTATCAATTTGATAATATCTTCCTTTGTGATCTCCTCATCACGACTATCCCTGTTGATATAGCCCCGGTTTCTCACACTTTTTATATGCTGACCGGCGATGCCAACATACACATTTGAAAACATGATACCCGAGCGTAACTGAACATCCTCAACCGTACTCTTTATGGCATTAACAGTCTCTTCAATGTTTAGGACCACTCCGCGTTTGACGCCTTTTGAAGGAGCCCTGCTCAACCCAAGGACTTCCAGTTTACCATTTTCCTTTTTTTGTCCGACAATGGATACAATCTTTGTTGTTCCAATATCGATTGCAGCTACGAATTGTTCATTGGCATTCATAATGATCTGGTTTTATCTTATTACTTCAATTTTTTGAATTTTTCTTACCGCAGGGTGCAAACGATTTGCCCCTCGTATTTCAAGTTTATGATTTCATATCTATTCCAGCTGTTTCTGCTAAGTCCCTGCTGGTAAAAGGCAAGCAGTTTTTGGAATTTCTTTTCCACATCATCCGGACCACCGAATTGTATAACATGGGGTCCGACTCGTGGTATCAACTCAAGCTCTCCTGATCTGCTTACATAAATTTGCTCAATTTGTGCTTTCCAGAATGGGTTGCTATCGATGTATTTTGCTATATCATACAGTCCTTTGGTCCTGTTTTCTTCCCCTGCCTGGGTTACATAGTTCACCCTGTTATGATTGAAGTTATCGGTGATATAGCCGTTAGCCACCAGTACCCGCATGGTAAATCTCTTGGACCAGGGAATTATTGCACCATCGGCAGAGAGATAGTAACTTTCCTTGTTATTATCAATGATCCGTAATATTGCTTTGCGTTGTTCAATATCAATATTGAGTGATCCGTCGGCACAGACAAAGACCTCGGCACTTTTTATCGATGAATGCTGTTTCAATGTTGTCTCCATTTTTTCCGAATTGATCAGACCGATCGGGTATCCTAACAATTTGTCATTGTTTTGAAGAACCAGTTCCAATACCTCCTCTGAAGTGATGAATCCATTTTCCATTGAATCGGTGATGTTGATATCAATTTTATTACAGATCCTGCTTTTTGAATTTTCACCCGTTAATCCCAGTACCACGATGAGGTAACACAGTATACCGAAAGCGATCAATATGTTTTTCAGTTTTTTCATCGCAATAATCTATTTCCCTTTTCCCCGTTTCATTAAAATTTCCCGTATTGGATCAACCAGTTTATCGATATCTCCAGCACCCATAGTAACCACTACATCAACATTTTCCTTTTCAATGATCCGGATCAACTCTGCTTTTGAGCAGAGCAATTTATTTACCATGTTCGTTTGATCCAGAATCAGCTTAGCGTTAACCCCTTCCATGGGGCTTTCCCTTGCCGGATATATTTCCAGGAGGATCAATCGATCCAGAAGTTCCAGGCTGCGGGCAAATTCAGCGGCAAAATCTCTCGTTCTGCTGAAAAGGTGCGGTTGAAAAATCCCGGTTATCATTCTTCCCGGAAACAGTTCACGAACCGCCATGATACATCGTTTTATTTCTTCCGGATGGTGGGCATAATCATCAATAAAAACCAGATCTTCATGGCACAGTTGGATATCGAATCTTCGTTTCACTCCGGAGAAATGAAGCAGTGCTTTTTTGATTGTTTCAACCGGCACTTTCAAGAGTGATGCTACCCCAATTGCCGCCATTGCATTTTCAACATTCATCAGTCCAGCGTAGCCCAGGTGGATATTTTCAATCCTGGAATTTGGGGTTACTGCATCAAACAGATAGTAATGACCTTTTCTCCTGATATTTGCTGCATAGAAGTCGGCTTCTTTTTCAAGCGAATAACTATAGGTGGTGATCCTTTCCGGTATTTTCCTGCTGATCTTCACTCCTTTTTTTAACAGGATACTACCTTCTTCACTCACCTGATTTACGAATTTGAGGAATGCCTCTTCCAGGTTTTGATAATTTCCATAAATATCCAGATGATCTGCATCCACGGATGTGATGACAGCGATCCACGGATAAAGCTTCAGGAATGAACGGTCATATTCATCCGCTTCCATTACAACAAGATCACCTTTCCCGGTGATCAGGTTACTGTTATAATTTTTTGATATTCCGCCAAGGAAAGCAGTACAATCCAGTTCCGATTGCTTTAAAATATGAGCAATCATTGTTGAAACCGTAGTTTTTCCGTGTGTTCCGGCAATGGCAATACCTTTTGCATACCGGGTGATCAATCCAAGCAGTTCGGATCGTTTCAGTATGGTAAACGATTGTTTTTTAAAGTAGGTCAGTTCGGTATGGTCAGGTGGTATGGCAGGGGTAACAACGATCAATGTTGTATTCCGTGATTCAGGCTTTTTAAATTCATCCGGAATCAATGTCAGGTCGTCTTGATAATGGATGAGACACCCCTCTTTTGATAATTCACCGGTTAGTGGTGTTGACGTTCGGTCATAACCGGCAATATCATATCCCCCCATCAGGAAATATCTGGCCAGGGCACTCATTCCAATTCCTCCGATGCCAATAAAATATACCCTATGTATCTTTTTTAAATCCACCGGTCACTATTTCATTAATGTTATGATCTCACCTGCAATTTTCGCTGCTGAATTTTTTATTGCCCTCATCCCGATATTACGGGCAAGATCTGTGAGCAGGTTTTTATTTTCAACCAGATCCAGGGCTTTTCGGATTAATACCTGTTCGGCATCCTGATCTTTCACAAGGATTGCCGCTTCCTTCTCCACGAGGGCTTCTGCATTCTTTGTTTGATGGTCTTCAGCCACATTGGGTGAAGGGATCAATATTGCCGGTTTTGCCACAAGACATAATTCTGAGATTGTACCGGCGCCGGCTCTTGATACTACAAGGTCCGCTACTGCATAAGCCAGGTCCATAACCTGGATAAACTCGTACACTTTCAGATTTTCTGCTACCAGAGCAGCTGTTTTTTCCAGCGCCTGGGCATAGTATAATTTCCCAGTCTGCCATAAACATTGAGTTTTACTGCCGGCAATCAGGTCCAAATGTTTCCACACACTTTCGTTAATTGTTCTTGCTCCCAGGCTTCCTCCCAGGATTAGAATAACCGGCAGGCCGGGATCAAGATTAAAATATTTCAATCCTTCTTCCCGCTTCGTTTCAATATTTTCCAACTCTTCGCGGACAGGATTACCGGTCAATATGATTTTATCTGGAGGGAAGAACTTTTCCATTCCTTCATAAGCGACACATATTTTATCGGTTTTTTTTGCCAGGATTTTATTGGTTATTCCAGCGTATGAATTTTGTTCCTGTATCAACGTTGGGATTTTTTTTCGTGCAGCAATGGTCAGGATTGGACCGCTGGCATATCCCCCCACCCCAACAGCCACATCGGGTTTATGAACCCGAATAATGTTTCTTGCTTTAATCATACTGATCACCAGGTTAATCATCACCCCCACGTTTTTCAGCGTAAATGCTCTTTTCAGTCCGGTAACCGGAAGTCCGATAATCTCAAAACCAGCAGCCGGGATCTTCTCCATCTCCATTTTTCCTGAAGCACCAACAAAAAGGATATTCATTCCCGGATCTTTTTTCTTCAGAGCCTGAGCAATGGCAATGGCAGGATAGATATGACCTCCTGTTCCACCTCCACTGATAATTATTTTCCTATGTTGCTTCATTTTCTTCTTCCTGTTCTATTTTTTCAGCTCCCCGGCTAACGCTGAGTATAATCCCGAAAGAAATACTCGTAAACAATAACGATGAACCGCCCATACTAACAAACGGCAGGGTTTGTCCGGTGACCGGTAACAGATTTACTGCAACTGCCATGTTGATCATTGCCTGAAAAACAATACTGATCGCCAGTCCGATGGCTAGAAATGCCGGGAAGGTTCGGATACTCTTTCTCACAATCACTCCGGCCCTGAACAGCAAAAAAAGGTACGCCAGTAACAAAGGCAAAGCTCCCAGAAACAGTCCGTACTCCTCTATGATAATGGCATATATAAAATCTGAATAGGGGTGTGGCAGAAAATTTCGCTGAATGCTTTTTCCCGGTTTTTTCCCAAACAATCCTCCGGTGGCAATTGCAATTTTAGCCTGTTCAACCTGGTAATTCTCTTCCTCTTCTCCCACAACAAAATTTTCTATCCTGTGCTGCCATGTACCAATTCTTCCTTTTCTATCCAACAGGATTGCACTGCTAATGAAAACAGCCACCACAAGAATTCCTATTCCGCCAAATGCCAGTAGGTGTTTCATGCTGATCCTTCCAATGAACATCAGGATCAATGATGTAGCAAAAAGGATGATTGCTGTGGAAAGGTTGGCCGGAAGAATAAGCATACAGATGATGATCACAGGGATCACTATTGGGATAAACGCATTTTTATAACTCTTGATCTCATGTTGTTTCAACGACAGCACCCTGGCGACATACATGATCAGGGCAAGTTTGGCAAAATCTGATGTTTGAATGGTAAACCCGAGACCCGGCAGGGTCAGCCAGCGGGCTGCCTGATTCAGGCTGGTTCCAAGCAGTAATGTAAGTAGCAGCAAAGGAATGGCTAAAAAAAGAAAGAGCTGGGATAGCCTGGAATAGTATTTATAAGGGATAAGATGAGTAACAAAGATAATGATAATGCCAATCGACAGGATCACTCCATGGCGCAGCAGATAATAAGTAGTATTCCCACCCATCTGCGTATATGCAAGGGTTCCGGTAGAAGAATATACGGCAAGAATAGAATATAAGGACAGCACAATAATGACTGCCCAGATCACTTTATCTCCCCTCAGGAATTTTCCAATTCGTTCTCTCATGATGTTTTACAAATACCTTACAGCATCCTTGAATTGTCTGCCCCGGTCTTCATAGTTTTCAAACAGGTCAAAGCTGGCACATGCGGGGGACAACAAAACCGTATCTCCTTTTTTCCCCAGGTAATATGCAGTACGCACTGCATCGGTCATGGAGGTTGTTTCCAGGATTGTTTCGGTAGATTCCGCAAACGCCCTGTAGATTTTGCTGTTATCCTTTCCGAGGCATATGATTGCTTTAATTTTTTTCTTTACCAGTCCTTTCAAAACACTATAGTCGTTTCCTTTATCGATTCCCCCCACGATCCAGATAACATTTTCAGGCATGCTTTCCAGTGCATACCATGTTGAGTTGACATTGGTTGCTTTCGAGTCATTGATGAATCGAATTCCATGCACTGCCAGTACATGTTCCAACCGGTGTTCGACTCCCTGAAAATCGCTCAGGCTTTCCCTGATTATCTCTTTCCTGATATTTAATATCTGACCGGCGATCCCAGCAGCCATAGAATTTAAAGCATTGTGCTTTCCTTCAAGAGCTAAATCGTGAATTGACATGGTTATATGTTCTTTTTGGAAATGATAATTAATCGTTTCTTTTTTCAAATATGCCGTTTGATCCCGGACCGTTTCAAGGGAGAAGGATACTCTTTTCGCCTTCCCCATAGTGCGGTGAATATTGGTCCTTGTTATTTCATCATCATAACAGTAGATGAAGTAGTCATCGGGAGTCTGATTCTGCGTGATCCTGAATTTAGAGTCAATATAACGCTGCATATCATATCCATACCGGTCAAGATGATCTGCAGAAATATTCATCAGGATTCCAATATCCGCCCTGAAGTCAAACATTCCATCGAGTTGAAAACTGCTCAGTTCAATAACATAGTAATCATAACTCCCTTCGGCAACCTGCAGGGCAAAACTTCTACCCACATTTCCTGCCAGTGCAGCGTTCATTCCTGCCTTACACAACATATGGTAGATCCATGATGTTGTGGTTGTCTTGCCATTGCTTCCGGTGACGCAAATTTTTCTGGCTGTGGTATACCTTCCCGCGAACTCGATCTCTGAGATGACCGGTATTTTTCTCTTATTAAGGAATGCAACAATCTCAGCGTCATCCGGAATTCCCGGGCTTTTGATCACTTCAACTGAATCGCCGATTAATTCACCGGAATGTTTTCTCTCCTCCCATTTAATTCCATATTTTGAAAGAACCGTTTTATATTTTTCCTTAATGGTGCCGTTATCCGATACAAAGGGTTCAAACCCCTGTTTTTTTGCCAGTACTGCAGCTCCGACACCACTTTCTCCCCCGCCCAGAATTGCAATTTTCTTTTTCATCCTGCATCTCGATTAATTTTTTCCACCTTACCTGATCTTCAGTGTCACGATTGTAATCACTGCCAATAAGATCCCAATGATCCAAAACCGGATAACAATTTTCGGTTCCGGGAATCCTTTTTTCTGATAGTGGTGATGGATGGGTGCCATCTGGAAAATCCGTCTACCCTGACCATATTTTTTCTTTGTCCGTTTGAAATGGCTAACCTGGATCAACACGGAGAGGCTTTCGGTTAAGAATATCCCACACAGGATAGGGATCAGTAATTCTTTCCGGATAATAATAGCAAATACAGCGATGATGCCTCCTATTGCCAGGCTTCCGGTATCGCCCATAAAAACCTGTGCCGGGTATGAATTATACCATAAGAAGCCGATTGTTGCCCCGATGAAGGCACTGGCAAAAATCACCAGTTCACCGGTATTGGGGATATACATGATATTCAGATAATCGGCAATGATCACATTACCTGACACGTAGGCAAGGATTCCAAGGGTAGTACCGATGATCGCTGATGTTCCCGTTGCCAGGCCATCCAGTCCATCCGTCAGATTTGCCCCGTTGGACACTGCCGTTACGATGAAAATAGTTACGATAACAAAAACCACCCATGCCCATTTTTGGCTTTTCTCTCCAAGGAATGCCACGATGTAGGCATAATCGAACTCGTTGTTTTTAAAAAAGGGGATTGTCGTTTTGGTAGATTTCACATCCCTGTTAATGTATTTCCTGGTTCCCGGTTCTTCTTCTACGGATTGCAGAACCTGTGTTGAGGTCTCCGTTTGTTCAATGGGGATTCGTTCCCTGATAAAAACATCATCGCTCAGGTAAAGGGTTAAGCCAACAATTAATCCAAGTAATACTTGGCCAAGGATCTTAAATTTACCGGTCAATCCTGCTTTATTCTTTTTAAATATCTTAATGTAATCATCCACAAAGCCGACAAATCCGAGCCATACTGTAGTGATAAGCATCAGGATCACATATATATTTCCAAGGTCCCCAAACAGCAATGTTGGAATCAGAATTGAAGTCAGGATAATAATTCCTCCCATTGAGGGGGTTCCTGTCTTTTGATACTGTCCCTCCAGATCAAGATCCCGAACTACCTCACCAACCTGTTTTTTCTGCAAGGCATGAATAATTTTCTTCCCAAACAGGAGTGAAATAATCAGTGAAAATATGACGGCCAAAGCAGAACGAAAGGATATATACTGGAACATCCCTGCTCCGGGAAAATCAAGTGTTTCAAGGTATTCGAACAGATAATAGAACATGGATCAGATCCTTTATTGTTGCTTTTTCATGAATTCATTGTAGTTTTATCAATCCGTTGTTTCAAATAACTCCCGGATCACTTCCCTGTCATCGAACTGATATTTTATGCCTTTTATCTCCTGATAGGTTTCATGACCTTTACCGGCGATTAAAATGATGTCTTCTCTCCTGGCAAGAAGGGAAGCCATCCGAATGGCTTCCTTTCTATCCTGAATACTCACCACTTTCTTTCTCTGATTTTTTTGAATTCCCTCAAGCATATCCTGAATAATATCATTCGGATTTTCATTTCGGGGATTATCAGAAGTAAGGATTAGTTTATCGCTTGCAGTGGCAGCAACGCTGCCCATAACCGGCCGTTTTGTTTTATCCCTGTCCCCACCTGCTCCGACTACGGTAATAACCTGCTGGTGTTTTTTTCTTATTTTATTGATTGTTCCCAGGATGTTTTCCAGCGCATCGGGAGTATGTGCATAATCCACCACGGCAATAACACCGTTATCGGATGTAATGATTTCGAAACGTCCGGGAACAGGCAACAGGTCGCTCAGGATTTGCAGGGATTTGGAGTTCTCAAAACCCAGGATTCTGCAGGTAGCGTAACAGGCCAGCAGGTTGTATGCATTGAATTCCCCGGTAAATCGTGTCCAGACTTCTGTCTGATCAATTCGCATCTGCATGCCATTGAAATGACTTTCGATGACCTTCCCTTTAAAGTCAGCGAGTGTATGTAACCCGAATGATTTTAATCCGGCAGGACAATTTTGAACCACAATTTTCCCATGCTTATCATCCAGGTTATAGAGGGCGATGGATTTTCTCTCCAATCCATCAAAGAGTTTTTTCTTGGCAGCAAGGTATTCGTCAAAATTGCCATGATAATCGAGATGGTCGTGGGTCAGGTTGGTAAACACCGCAACATAGAACGTTAACCCGGCGATACGGTTTTGACTTATTGCATGAGAACTGACTTCCATGACAGCATATTCACACTTCTCTTCAACCATACGGTGTAGCAGTGAATTGAGCATTATCGCGTCGGGAGTAGTATGGGTAGTCTCAAATTCCTGATCACCGATAAAATTTCCAATGGTAGAGATCAATCCGGCGTTTTTATCCTGTTTTCTCAATGATTGATAGACCAGGTTAGCCGTTGTGGTTTTTCCGTTTGTTCCGGTAATCCCAATCAGTTTCAATTTTTCAGCAGGTTTTTCGAAAAAGTTGCATGCCATTTCGCCCAGGGTACGGCTTGAACTGGTTACCCGGATGTATGTGATCCCTTCGCTGATTGGTTCTGGCAGTTCCTCGCATACGATTGCATTTGCTCCGTTTCGGATGGCATCCTGGATAAAGCGATGACCGTTTACCCGTGTGCCCCTGACGGCTATGAAACAACACCCATCTTCCACTTCTCTGGAATCAAATTCCACCGAGGAGATCATGAGATCCTGATTCCCCATGAACTGCTCAACTGCAACTCCTTCCAAAATATCTGATAAATGCTTCATCGATTGGTTATGGATTAACTAAAACTCATGTCCAATTGAATTACCTGCCCCGGATGGATCACTGTTCCGGGAACAAGCGATTGTTTTATCACTTTCCCCCGTCCATTCACCACCACTTTTAATCCAAGTTCTTCCAGAAGATAAATGGCATCCTGCAACCCCATCTCCACAACATTGGGTATGAGGTTCCTGTTTATCTCTATATTCTGAATTTCAACATGAGTATCGTGTTTATGGGTAGCAACCCACTCAGATTCTTCATCCCCTCCTTCAACCTGAATGCCCAGTGATGATAAAACCAGTGTCAGGTCTTTTTTCGATCCGTGCTTTGAATAGGGATAATCAAATTCATCCTGATTACCGGATATCTGATCTCTCTGTAAATAGATTTTTGTTGCATAGACTTTATCGGCAATTCCTTTAAAGACAGGCCCGGCAACCAGGTTTCCATAGTAGACTGCGTTCGAAGGAGAATTCACAACGACCATACAGGAGTACATCGGATTATCAGAGGGGAAGAAACCCACGAAAGATGCCTGGTAAGAGACCTTGGAATCGACGGTATATCCATATCTTTCGTTTGCAATTTGTGCAGTTCCTGTCTTGCCTGCAATCGGGTAGTTGGAATTATTCAGGTTTTTCGCCGTGCCATTTTCCACGACCCCTTCAAGCATTTTGATTGCTTTTTTAACGGTTTCTTTCGAACAGATGGAGGGATTGAGAACCTCAGTCTCGAATCGCTTTATGACATTTCCATGGTACCGGATCTCCTTTACAAACCTTGGTTTTACCATTTTGCCATTGTTAGCAATGGCATTATAAAATGCAAGGATCTGCAGCGGTGTCATTCTCACTTCATATCCATGAGACATCATCGGCAATGATATACCCGACCAATAGGGATCTCCCGGATATTTGATCTGTGGCAGGCCTTCCCCTTTAATCTCCACTCCCAGTTTCTCATTCAGCCTCATGGCATACAGCCGGTCGACAAAATCAGTAGGGCGGTTGTGATAATTTTCATAGATCAATTTGGAGACTCCGACATTAGAGGAAACCTCAAATGCTTCTTTTACGGTAATTTTGCCATAACCACCCCGTTTCGTATCGTGGATATCTTTATCATAGAAACGAACCACGCCATTTCCTGCATCAATGGTATCTTCCAGTTGAACCACTCCATCTTCCAGAGCAACCAGAAGAGAAGCAAGTTTAAATGTCGAACCGGGTTCAGTGCTTTCTCCGATGGCGTAATTGTAATTTTCCCTGTATTTTCCGTTCCTCCCTTTTTCAAGATTCACGATTGCCTTTACTTCGCCTGTTTTCACTTCCATCAGGATCACCGATCCGTGATGGGCATCATGTTTGATCAATTGACTGAGCAAGGCATTTTCAGCTACATCCTGCAGGTTTATATCGATGGTGGTAATGATATCATTCCCGTCCTTGGGTTCTACTTCATTTTTATCCGTAACCGGCATCCAGACATTTCCGGATAATTTTTGCATCAGTCTTACACCAACTCTTCCACTAAGTTCATGGTCATAGGCTCCTTCTATGCCAACCACGTTACCCGAACTCCCTTTCGTCAGGTAGCCAATGGTGCGGGAAGCCAGGTTTGAATGAGGCAATATCCGTTGGTTGTCCTGCACATAAATTAATCCACCTTTATATCGTCCTTCACGGAATATGGGGAACGTTTTTAATTCTTTTAATTTTGTGTAATTCACTCCCCGCTGGATCAGGTGGTATCGTTCCCCATTCCTTCGTGCGGTCATCAACTCCTGTTTATAGGCATAACTGGATTTATCTTTAAAAAGCCGGGATAAACAGTAGGCCAGAGAATCAATGTCGCGGTTAAACAGTTCTGCTGACATGGCATTACTGTTCAGATCCATCCTGATTTCATAGTAAGGAATGGAACTTGCAAGCAGTCGATTATCCGAAGCATAAATATCACCGCGATTCGGTTGAATAATGAACTCCTTCAGTGTTAATGTTTCGGCTTTTGCAGCTAACTCATTCCCCTTTACAAATTGCAAATAGGTGATCTTTCCAACAATGGCGATCGAGAATAACAGAACCCCGATGTAGATGATGGCGACTCTCCAGACGATATCCCTTTTTAACGACATGTGAACCGATCTACTTTTTATTCAATACAATCTTCTCGGGTGGATCAAGGAGCTCTTCCAAACCCAAATCATTCTCTTCTACCATTTTTGCCACTGCAGATTGCCGGCTTTTGGACATCAGCTCGGCAGATGTTGTAATGGCTTCCGCCCGCAGTTCCTTTACCTCATTTTGAAGAGAAACGGTCTCTCTGACTACTTTCTCGGCATGATACCTGTTCCCGATGTAGAGGATTGCCAGAAACACAACAAAAATGATATAGGGCAGTTGTTTGATGACCGTCTCCCTGGTTAGTACCGTACCATCGATAAAATTCCGGAAAGAGCTTTTTCTTGTCTCTTTCTGTGCATGTTGATCTTCAATAAACTCTATGTTTCTTCCTTTTCTCATATAACCTTTCTGGCAATTCTCAGTTTTGCACTTCGTGCCCTGCTATTCCTGCGTATTTCGGTCGCTCCCGGAATAATGACTTTCTTGTTTACCGGAGCAAAAGGCACCTCTATATTTCCGTAAAAATCCTTATCTAATAAACCATCTACATTACCCGATCTGATAAAATTCTTGACCATTCTGTCCTCAAGTGAGTGATAGGTGATCATGACAAGGCGACCCTCTTTTTTAATCAGATCTACACATTGCACCAATAATTCATTCAGGCAATCCAATTCCCGGTTAACCTCAATACGGAGTGCCTGAAAAACCTTGGCCAGGTATTTACTTTCATGCTTCGCTGGTATACAAGGTCCGATCAATTCGACAAATTGTTGTACCTCCTCAAGCGTCCTCTCCCTCCTCGCCTGAATAACCCGGTGTGCCAGCTTTTTACTATTCCTGATCTCTCCATAAGAGGAAAAGATGGCCTGAAGATCCTCTTCACTATAGCCGTTCAGCACTTTCCCGGCTGTCAGAGAAGCTTTCCTGTTCATGCGCATATCCAACCCTCCCCTGTGGGAAAATGAAAATCCTCTTTCCGGCACGTCCAGATGGTGAGAAGATACCCCCAGGTCGGCTATTAAACCATCAATGGATTGGATGCCATGGTATTTCAGGTTATTTCTTAAATACCTAAAATTCTGATTGATAAACAAAAACCGTTCGTCTTTAATTACATTTCTTTCAGCATCTTCATCCTGATCAAACGCAATTAAACGACCGGTTTTTAGTCGCTGAATGATTTCCCTTGAATGCCCTCCTCCACCAAATGTCGCATCTACATAGATTCCCTCCGGATTAATTTCCAATCCATCCACACTCTCGTTTAAAAGAACCGGTGTATGATATGTCATTATTCATTCTGTTCGTTCAAGTTACCACCCATGATCTTTTCAGCAAGGGATGCAAATTCATCCTCACCTTCCGCTGCTCTATCGTATATATCTTTAGCCCAGATCTCTATTTTACCATCCTGCCCTGCCAGAATGACCTCTTTCCTTATGCCCACCAGCTCAAGTAACCTTTTGGGAATCAACATCCGGTTATTGCTGTCAAGGATCAATTCTGCCGTACCACGGTAAAAATTTCGAAGGAACCGGTTATGCTCTTTATTATAAGGATTTAACTTGCTTCTTATCAGTTTGTTCTGCCTCTCCCATTCATCCATTGGGTACATGACAAGACATTGCTCAAAAATGTCTTTCTTTACAACAAATTTGTCATTGGCCGTTGAGGGCATCTGCTTTTTAAATGCTGCAGGCAGCATGATTCGCCCCTTTGCATCCACTTTGCACGAATATTCACCAATGTAAGTTGTCATAACAAAATCACCTTAAAATGTAAAAATATAGAAATTTTTACCACTTTCTACCACTTTTACCCATTTTTTACCACTTTGTTGAAAACTTTATATCCGAAAACGTTCATCTATAGTACGGCACGTGAATTTTTAATAATTTTGTATTGCATTCAATCTTGCAAGTTTCATGTCAAAATTTAACGTGTGAACGATACAGAATCAACCACCAACGATAACAGGATATATATCGATCAAATAATCCGTCAGAGTAAGCCAGGATTGTATCGGGTACTGCCTGGATTCCTACTTCGATATATTAAGCGAGTGATCCATCAGGATGATCTTAACTTTATCCTCACGGAAAAGAAGGACCTTGAGGGGTTGGAGTTTATAAACGGGGCGCTTGACATCATGCAGATAACCCATACGGTTGAGGGTTTGGAGAATCTACCCAAAGAGGGCCGGTTTATTTTTGTAGCAAATCATCCTCTGGGTGGATTGGATGGTATGGTATTTATTAAGGAGGTTGGAAAGATATTTCCCGATTTGCTTTTTCCGGTCAATGATCTTCTGTTCAACATCCCTAACCTCCGGACCATTTTCCTTCCCATCAATAAGTTTGGGGGACAATCGAGGGAAGCAGTACAGCAGATGGAGGAGGCCTACCGGTCGGACTCTCAGATACTCTATTTCCCAGCCGGTTTATGTTCGCGGAAGACCTCCGGAAAAATCATGGATGTGGAATGGAAAAAACATGTTATCATCAAAGCGATACAGCATGAACGGGATATTATCCCGGTGCATTTTTACGGGGAAAATTCAAATTTCTTTTATACCCTTGCAAACATCAGAAAGTTTTTAAGGATAAAAATAAACATTGAAATGTTTTATCTTTTTGATGAAATGTTCATGCAGAAAGATAAAGAGATCAGGATGAATTTCGGGAAGCCCATTCCATATACAACCTTTGATAGATCCGCAACCCATCAGGAGTGGGCCAACTGGTTAAAAGATCATGTTTATGAATTGGGGGGTGCAATGTAATTTCGTTATGATTTTCTGAGATGAAGTGTCATTAATTATTTTATTAAATTTAGTGATTTAAACCAGTTTTTTATGGAACGAATAATATCTGCTATATCCAGGGTGGATCTTGAAAAGGAATTAACCCCGGAACGATTCGTCCGGAAAACGAACAACGGGAACAAAAAAGTGTATGTTTTCACGCACCATAATTCCCCTTTGTTAATGAGAGAGATTGGGAGGTTAAGGGAGTTAACCTTCAGGGCAGCGGGAGGTGGAACCGGGAAAGCGCTTGATATCGATGAATTTGACACATCCGATGATCCCTATCAGCAATTGATTGTTTGGGATCCGGAGGAGAAAGAGATCCTGGGGGGATACCGGTTTTACTTATGCAATAAAACGAAGGGGGATTGTGATGGCATCAAACGGTTAGTAACCTCGGAGCTGTTTCATTTTTCCGATCAATTCATCCGGGATTACTTACCACACCTGGGGGAGTTAGGACGATCTTTTGTGCAACCGGCCTATCAATCGACCAGTGGATCGAGGAAGGGTTTGTTTGCCCTGGACAATCTCTGGGACGGATTGGGTGCACTGATGATTGATAATCCCGAAATCCATTATTTTTTTGGTAAGGTCACCATGTATCCTCAGTTTAACAAGGAGGGCAGGGATTATATTCTCTATTTTCTCATGAAGCATTTCAGGGATGAAGAACAGCTGGTTGTTCCCATTGAACCCCTTGAACTGGATTGGGACCTGGAGCATTTAAAAACACTCTTTTGCGGGAAGACCTACCTGGAAGATTACAAGATTCTCTCCCAGGAAGTTCGAGCCAAAGGGGAAAACATACCCCCGCTGATCAATGCGTATATGAATCTATCCCCCACGATGAAAACATTTGGCACGGTAATCAGCAAGAATTTTGGGAATGTTCAGGAAACCGGGATTATGATTACTCTGAAAGACATGTACATTTCGAAAGTAAACAGGCATCTTTCCTCCTACAGAAAAGATTACAAGCTCCCATCGGAATAGTGGGATTTGACTCCACTTTATCAATAAGCCCGTTGATCCCTGCCTTCCATGAAGTTTAGAAAGGAGGTAATGACCACTTTATTGCCTCCCGGTGTGGGGTAATTTCCGGTAAAATACCAGTCACCCGGATGATCCGGAATAGCGGTATGCAGATTTTCAATGGATTGATATACTATTTTAACCTCAGCTTTGATTTCAGGGGTTTTCAACATACTGGCAATCTTTTCAGAAATTTCATCTGCTGAAAAGGGAGCATAAATATCCCTGACACAATTTGTGGCATCCTCCTTGGGCAAATTTTCCTGTTCTTTCGCTTTCTGATACACCTCATTGATGACTGATTCCTGTCCGGTTTCTTTCAATAATTCAATGGCTGCTCTGAATGCAATAAAATCGCCAAGCTTTGCCATATCGATCCCATAGCAGTCGGGGTACCTGATCTGGGGAGAGGAAGAGACCACGATTATCCGTTTGGGATTCAACCGGTCAAGTATCCGGATAATGCTGTATTTCAATGTAGTACCTCTAACAATGGAATCGTCGATTATCACCAGGTTATCCGATCCTTCCCTCACACTATCCCAGGTTATATCATAGACATGACCTACAAGATCGTCCCTGCCTTTATCTTCGGCAATGAAGGTCCTCAGTTTAACATCCTTAACCGCTACTTTTTCTACCCGTGGTTTCAATCCCATCAGTTTATTCAGTTCCTCCTTGGTCAATTTGTTTCCCAGGGCAAGAATCTTCTCCGTTTTTATCTGATTAAGGTAATTTTCAACACCTGCTGTCATTCCCAGAAATGCCGTCTCAGCAGTATTTGGAATAAACGAAAAAACAGTATTTTCAACATCATAATCAATTGCATCCAGTATGGCTGGTGTTAGCAATTCACCCAGTTTTTTCCGTTCAGCATAGATATCCCTGTCACTTCCCCTGGAGAAGTAAATTCTTTCAAACGAACAGGATTTTCTTTCTTGTGGTTCTCTTACGGTCTCCATTTTGATCTCGCCGGATTTTCTTACGATAAAGGCAAAACCGGGAGGGATCTCGTGAATTGAATTAGCCGGTACATTCATGACCGTTTGTATGACCGGTCTTTCAGAAGCTACAACAGCGACTTCATCGTCATAATAATAAAATCCGGGGCGTATTCCCCACGGATCCCTGAAAACAAATCCATCGCCATGACCGATCATGCCAGCGATAACATACCCACCATCCCATTTCTTGCTTGCCCGGAAAAGGACTTTAGCCACATCGAGGTTTTCCTCTATCAACGGGGAGATCTCTATGTTCTGTAATCCCTTATCCTTGTAATTCCTGAAAAGTTCCTGGTTTTCTTCATCGAGGTAGTGCCCCACATTCTCAAGAATAGTAACCGTATCGGAATAATTTTTTGGCGTTTGTCCCAGGTCAACGAGAATATCAAACAATTCATCCACGTTGGTCAGATTGAAGTTTCCGGCAAGAACAAGGCTACGGGATTTCCAGTTATTTTCTCTGGTTACGGGATGGACAAACGAAATGTCATAATTGCCATACGTACCATAACGCAGATGGCCAATAAAGAGTTCCCCGGCAAAGGGAAGGTTTTCCTTTACCCACCGGGTATCGTTCATTAATTCGGGATGGTAGATCTGATGCTCTTCAAATCCCCTGTAGATTTTGTCGAACACCCGCTTAAGGGGATTGGGGCTGTTCGAACGTTGCTTAAAAAGGTACTTATGTCCCGGTGTGAGGTCCAGTTTCAGGTTGGCAATTCCTGCTCCATCCTGTCCCCTGTTATGTTGCTTTTCCATTAACAGGTAAAGCTTCTGCAAACCATACATCCATGTACCATATTTCTCTTGATAGTATGCCAGGGGTTTGCGTAACCGGAGTAATCCAATGCCACACTCATGTTTGATCATTTCACTCATTGGACGGATTGATGATAATCAACAAGAAGACAAAAGTAATCAATAAAAAAGAGATTTTTTAAAAATAACTGGAACCATCATAGCAATGGGTACAAATTTTCTCTTTGGGTAAACCGATTGCATCAATCAGATCATCCAGGTGCTGATATTTTAAGCTGGTAAGTCGTAATCGTTTCCGGATGCATTCCACCATCTCCCTGTTTTTCTCTGTTCCTGAAGTGGCATATTCATCAAGGTATTTATCATCTTTCCCCTCCAACTGATTGATGGCTTTTCTGGCGGCCAATTCCAACGTGGACCGCGATGTAGAGAAATTGAGGAAATCACAGGCATAACAGAGCGGGGGTCCGGCAATTCTCATGTGGATCTCCTTCACTCCGTATTCATAAAATATCCGAGCATTATCTTTCAATTGCGTTCCCCGTACGATGGAATCATCACAAAAGACAACTCGTTTATCTTTAATCAAGGGTTGAACAGGTATCAGTTTCATTTTAGCGACCAGGTCCCTGTCTGACTGATTGCTTGGCATAAAACTTCGGGGCCAGGTAGGAGTATATTTTACGTATGGCCGCATATAGGGTATTCCTTTTTCTTTAGCATACCCGATGGCATGACCTATTCCTGAATCGGGAATTCCTGATACATAATCTGCCACAACATCATCATTGGCTGCAAGAGCTGCACCGCAATTGTATCGTGTCTGTTCTACATTTATTCCCTCATAACTGGAAGCAGGGTATCCGTAGTAGACCCATAAAAAAGCACATACCTGCATTTTCTCCCGTGGTGGCACCAGTTGTTCATATCCCTCAGCGGTTAAAAACAGGATCTCTCCCGGTCCAAGGTATTTCTCTACCCGATAGCCAAGTGTAGGAAAGCAACTTGACTCAGACGCAACGGCATAGGAGGAACTGTTTTTACCGATGACTATCGGGGTTCTTCCCAATTTATCACGGGCTGCAAAGATCCCATCTTCACATAGTATCAATAGAGAAAGGGAACCCCGAATTTTTTCCTGTACGATCTTTATTCCCTCTTCCATGGTGCTCCCTTCATTGATCAGCATGGCGGCCATTTCGGATGGATTCGCCCCATTAAAACCCGTCTCTGAAAAATGCCATTTCTTTTTCAATGCCATCTTCTCCAGGTCATCCAGATTAACCACCTTCCCAACCGTAACAATGGCAAACTTACCAAGATGAGAATTGACCAGAACGGGTTGGGATTCGGTATCACTGATTACACCAATTCCACTTTCTCCTTTAAAATCAGAGAGATCATTTTCAAACTTGGTCCTGAAATAGGAGTTTTCTATGTTATGAATCCTTCGGGTAAATCCCTCTTTACCGAAAGCCGCTATTCCACCTCTGCGAGTACCAAGATGTGAATGATAATCGGTGCCATAAAACAATTCATTAATACACGATTTTTTTGAAATTGTACCAAAAAATCCACCCATCAGGAAGTATATTATGTGATTGAGAAGGTTAATTTATCCATTATTTCAATCCGTCAGCAATTGACGGATTGAGTTAATATTAAGAACTTATTAACAGGATTTGGAAAGGGTTAAATGATAGGTTATTAGGTTAACCCATTAACTAATAACTTATCCCTAAGCTCCGTAAGTTGACATAGCCACCTTCGGGTGAGTCTCCCATAGGGATTCCTTTGGAACTATGGACTTTCGGAGCTTTGTGGCTATGGCAGATCCTTATGGGAGGATGCCTGCCCCTCCCTGCCTGCAGCAGGCAGGCGGTAGGCGGACCTGTGGCAGAACTTTTAACCCGGATTATTCATAAATAATGCGGGTTAACTTAATCTTTTTCGTGGAAAAGCCAAACAAGTGATTGATAGATACTCAGGACATTATTGACTGGTCAATCCTCCAATTCCGGGAATTCTATTGTATCGGGGATGATGTATGCGTTTGGAAATTTACGCTGGATTCTTCGATAGAATTTAAGGGCTTCATTTTTGGTCCTGAAATCTCCCACCCTGACTTTATAAAAAGGGCTTTGATAGAGTATATGAGCCTTGGCATCGGGGAAGTGGGATAAAAATTTTGCTTTGGTTTCATTGGCATCAGCTCGTGCGGTTCTGCCTGATCCAAAAAATATCTGGATACGGTACCCATTCATACCTCCCTTCTTCCGGTTATAGTCAATGTGCCGTTGGAGAAGGGTTTCAAGCCTCGGGTCCTGGAATATTTGCAATTGGGCTTCCTGAAACTGGTTTGAATCCATATGAACCGTCCTGTCAGACCACTCCTGCCCCCATACATTTATAACGGGAATGAAGAATAATCCCAACAGAAGCCGATACTTGATTGTTGTCAACATCAAAAATCCGGATAAATACTTAGAATCGGTATTGGAGAATGGTTCACCATTTGCTGGGCTGTGGTACTCAAATGCATATTGGCAGGTGTTCCTCTCTGGTTGCTGACAATGGCTATTATTTCGGCATTCAAATGAACCGCATAAGTAATGGTGATATCTGCTATATTGGATCCGTATTTCGAACTTCTTACTCCTTTTACACCATGCTCCTCCACATAGTGCATAGCCTGGTCTGCATAATGATTCAGTCTTTTCTTAATATCCTTCCGGTTGGTTGACCTTACATCCACTACATGAACCTCTGCATCAAACTCTTTTGCCAGTTCCACCGTAATGGGAATTTTCTGCCTTGTTTCACGGTGGGCATCAATTGGCAAAACGATCTTTTTAATGGTTTTCTTTTTAAATCCATTGCGGATGGTCAATACCGGGCAGGGCGCTTTTGAAACCACACGGTAAGCATTACTTCCCAGCCATAATTCTTCAAAACCGGAGATCCCGTGTGTCCCCATAATGATGATATCGGTGTTATCTTTTTTTGCCTGATCAACAATGATTTTATAGATCTTGCCCTTTTCAATTATAAAATCAAGTTTTCCACCGGCATTGTATATTTGAAGGTACTTTGATACAATACCCTGGCAAAATTCCTCAACGGTCTTTCTATATCCCGAGTCCATTCCATCAAGGACAAAAGGTTCGTCATAATCTTTGCTTTTCCTGACATGGATCATGCGCAGGTTTGCTTTTAGCTTGTTTGCAAACAGAATGGAATGCATAAATGCATTCATAGCATCTTTTGAAAAATCAACGGGAACAAGAATATTTTTCATCACAATGTGTTTTTAGAAGAATTGGAATAATATCAAATATAAGAATATTTCCCCACATCAGGCAGGAGGTTAACAAATGCTGGATAAAAGATAGTGGAAAAATAGAACCAGTACGAAAAGGTATTGTTTGTATACCATATGGTACGGATCCCCAGGTTTATCAATCCTGGAGTGCCTGAACAATTTCATCCGTAACTTCCATGTTATGGTAAACATTCTGTACATCATCGTCCTCTTCAAAATCTTCTACCATCCTTAGGACTTTCAATGAAGTTTCCAGATCAAGTGTTTTGGTATCGTTAGGTATTCTTTGTAACTCAGCATTCTCCGGTTCTATTCCCATTTCATCCAGTTTTTTCTGGACACTACCGAAATCTTCGAGTGTTGTTGTAATCACGAAAACATCCTCTTCGGTGTCAAATTCTTCAACTCCGGCATCGATGATTTCCAGCTGAAACTCCTCGGGGTCAAGATCTCCTTTCGGCACGGTAAAAACACCTTTCCGGTCAAACAGGTAACTCAGGGATCCATTTGTCCCCAGATTGCCACCTTTCTTATTAAAAATAGACCGGATACTACCCACGGTTCGCTTATGGTTATCGGTAAGGCATTCGATATAAATGGCAACGCCTCCAGGACCATATCCTTCAAATGTAACCGGCTCTAAACCAGCACCGTCACTACCTGCTTTGTTAATAGCTCTCTGGATGTTGTCTTTTGGCATGTTTACCCCTTTGGCATTCTGGATTGCCAGACGCAGCCTGGGATTGGCATCAGCGTCCGGACCACCTTCCCTAACGGATACCTGGATCTCTTTCACAATTCGTGAAAAGATTTTGGATCTTTTCGTATCGGCAGCTCCCTTTTTCCGTTTTATGGTCGACCATTTACTATGTCCTGACATACTATGAACAGTTTTTATTCCAAGGGCAAAATTATAAATTGGATTCAATTTTTAAAACTTTTCACCTTCCTGGATAGAAGATTACAATGAACTGACCTGCCTGTTTTTGGGAATCCTTATTTTGGATGTACATTTGTCAGCTGAGTTCAGCTCTATAAATCAGGATGTAATGGTAGACATCTCGAAAGGTCAGTTTGCACAGCCATGCAATAATCCACATCTTCCTCAACTATACCTGGAGACATACGGTTGTCAGATGAATGTTGCCGACAGCGAGATTGTGGTCTCCATCATGCAGGAGAATGGTTATGCAGTAACCAGCCTGATCGGGCAGGCAGATATTATCTTGATCAATACCTGTTCCGTCAGGGAAAATGCTGAACAACGTATATGGCGGAGATTGGCTGCCCTGAGAAAAACAAAAGAGACGAAGCCTGACCTGCTGGTTGGAATCATTGGTTGCATGGCTGAACGGCTTAAGGAGAAATTGTTGGAGGATGAAACGGGTGTTGATCTGGTCATTGGCCCCGATGCATACCGGGATCTTCCCAATCTGATCTCCACGGCGTTGACCGGACAGAAAGCAGTGAATGTCATGCTGTCACGCGAAGAGATGTATGGCGATATTCCGCCTGTTTATCAGGACACCAATAAGGTTTCTGCATTTGTCACCATCATGAGGGGGTGTAATAACCGGTGCTCCTACTGTGTCGTTCCTTTCACACGGGGTATTGAACGTAGTAAAGATCCGGAAATGATCCTGGCTGATGTCCAGCGGTTATCACTCCTTGGGTTCAAAGAAGTAACGCTGATTGGCCAGAATGTAGACTCCTACAGGTGGCGCACCAGGGGAGCAAAATGCAGCATTGATTTTGCCCGGTTGCTCGATGCTGTTGCTGCATCGGTTCCGACCCTGCGGATCCGGTTTTCAACATCACATCCGAAAGATATGTCTGATGCTGTTTTACACACCATGGCATCTTATCCGAACATCTGCAAACACATCCACCTGCCGGTACAATCGGGGAGCACACGCATCCTCAAGTTGATGAACCGGGGTTATAGCCGTGAATGGTATATGGACCGGATTTCTGCAATACGTACTATTCTTCCCGAATGTTCGGTAACAACCGATATCATCGCCGGTTTCTGTACCGAAACGGAAGAAGACCACCAGGATACCTTATCGCTTATGCAGTGGGCAGGCCTCGATTTTGCCTACATGTTCAAATACTCGGAACGTCCCGGAACAATAGCTGCCTCGGATCTTGAGGATGATGTTCCTGAAGCTGTAAAAGGCAGCAGGCTGAACGATATCATTACACTCCAGAACAGCCTGTCGGTCGAGAGTAAGAGCAAGGATCTCAACCGGATTGTTGAGGTGCTGGTTGAGGGAAAATCAAAACGGTCGGACCAGGATCTATTTGGCAGAACATCTCAAAACAAGGTGGTTGTATTCCCCAGAGGAAACAATAACATTGGATATCTTGTGAAGGTAAAGATCAACGCATATACGGCTGCAACCCTCATTGGAGAGCCGGTTGAATAGAGTATGAACTATAAAAAAACGCAGCCTGAAAAGCAGTAAAGAGACAGCCCTTTTCCCCACTTACAATGATTTAAAATGCAAATCCAAAGCTAAAACCCAACGCTACATGCCCGGCATTTTTGGATTTGAAAACTTCAAATGTTGTCACATCTTCATCCTCATAATCCCATTTCAGGGTTCTCAACCCAAATCCTGTAAAAACATCCATCGTAAAACCTCCCTCGGTAATCAATTGGTAACCCAGAACAGCATCATAGGTTATTTTTTTTCCTGAAACATTATCCTCCGTAAAGTCTTTATTTTCCATTTTCATCGAGGCATATGAGATATAAGGCCCCACATAAAATCCTTCCGGTGATGTAGTATTCCTTGTTACAAAAAATTTATAGGTGCCCTGTAACCTGAAACCATTGATTTTAACACCACCAACCTCTTCTTCACTACTGCTTGAAATTTCTTCAAGGTTTATCAGCACACTTGGTCCGAGGTAAGAAGCTCCCAGCTGAAAAGATTGCTTTTTCGTTGTCGCCACTTCAAAGTTGATTTTGTATTCACCGGTTATTGGGATAATGGTAACCCAGAACGGGCCTCCCAGAGCTGCCAATGGATTCGTTTTAACGGTGAATCGAAAATCTTTCTTCACTACTTGTTTCTGTGCCGAAGCATGTGGAATAAGGAATCCAACAAAAAAAACGGCAAAAAAGATGATCCTCAGAGTTTTCATAGAGAAATGATTTAGTATTAAAAAAGTTAAGTTATTCTTACCATAAAAGTAGCATTAATCATGGAATTATTCATGGTAATTAAAAACGAATTGTACAAAAAACATACCAACACACAATACATTCCAGGCTAACCATCAGTCACAATGGGCATGATATACTTTACTCTACACCTCATGTACGCAATTGAAGACCCAATTCTTTTAATTGCTCATCACTGATGGGTGAGGGAGAGTCGATCATAATATCTTTCCCGGCATTATTTTTTGGAAAGGCAATGAAGTCGCGTATCGTTTCAGATCCTCCAAACAGGGCAACCCAACGGTCAAATCCAAAGGCGATTCCTCCGTGAGGAGGTGCTCCAAACTTAAACGCGTTCATCAGGAATCCAAATTGTTCTTCCGCCTCTTCGTGTGTAAAACCAAGCTGTTCAAACATCTCCTTTTGTCGTTCTTTATCATGGATTCGTATAGATCCGCCACCGATTTCCACTCCGTTAATCACCAGGTCGTAAGCATTTGCCCGCACGCTTCCGGGGTCGGTTTCGAACAAATGCCGGTCCTCTTCCAGTGCCGAAGTAAAGGGATGGTGCATGGCGTAAAATCGGTTGCTCTCCTCATCCCACTGAAGCAGCGGGAAGTTCACAATCCACAGGGGTGCATATACACCCTCCTGGCGTAATCCCAACTGTTTACCCATTTCAAGCCGTAACTCACCAAGGGCATTCAAAGTATCTGTTTTTTCACCTGCCATGATCAGCAACAGGTCACCCTTTTTAGCCTGCATGCAATCACTCCATTCCTTCAGGTCCTCTTCGCAGAAAAATTTATCTACAGAGGATTTAATGCTGCCATCTACATTGTATTTGACATAGATCAATCCTTTGGCCCCGATCTGAGGTCTCTTTACAAATTCCGTCAGCTGATCAATCTGTTTCCTTGAGAATTCCGAGCAACCCTCGGCACAAATTCCACCGATGTAACCGGCATCATCAAAGATGGTAAACCCCTTTCCCCTGGCGAGAGGAGTGAGTTCTGACAGTTTCATTCCAAAACGGATATCCGGCTTATCGGTCCCGTAATCACGCAAGGCTTCATCATAGGGTATTCTGGGGAAGGTCTCTTCTATATTAATCCCCAGTATTGTACTGAACAGATGCTTTGCCAATCCCTCAAAAGTTTCCAGAACATCTTCCTTTTCGACAAAGGACATTTCACAATCGATCTGCGTAAATTCAGGTTGCCGGTCGGCTCTGAAATCTTCATCCCGGAAACATTTAACCAATTGAAAATAGCGGTCATATCCGGCGATCATGATCAACTGTTTAAACGTTTGTGGCGACTGCGGCAGCGCATAGAACCTTCCCGGATGCATCCGGGAAGGAACAACGTAATCCCTTGCGCCTTCCGGAGTAGATTTAATCAAGACCGGCGTTTCGATCTCAATAAAATCCTTTGAATCAAGGTATTTCCTGACTTCCTGAGCCATCCGGTGCCGAAGCAGGATATTTTTTTTCACCGGTTCTCTTCTCAGGTCAAGGTACCGGTACTTCATCCGTAGTTCTTCCCCTCCATCGGTTTCCGTTTCAATTGTAAACGGAGGTATTTCCGACCGGTTGAGGATCCTGAGTTCATCAACGAACACCTCGACCTCTCCGGTTGGGATGTTCGGGTTTTTGTTGCTTCGTTCTGTAACCTTTCCGGTGACTGATAGTACAAATTCGCGCCCCACCTTTCTTGCCTCCTTACAAAGGTCTGGATTGGTTTCCATGTTGAAGACCAATTGTGTAATACCGTATCGGTCTCTCAGATCGATGAATGTCATCCCTCCCAGGTCACGCGATCGGTGAACCCATCCGCAAAGTGTTACATCCCGGCTGATTGCGTCACGATTTAATTCCCCACAGGTGTGTGTTCTGTACATATCTGAATTTTTTCTTGAGCAAATGTAAGGAAAAATTTATGGTTTGTATTATCAAATAAAAAGTCCTAATTTGGGCGTAAAGGGATCCTGAATTTACACCTGCTATTTTATGAAACTCACACCTCCATCTCATGAACATTTTATGAAAGAAGCCCTTAAGGAGGCACGGGTTGGGTTTTCGAATAATGAGATTCCGGTTGGTGCTGTTGTTGTTTGCAAGGGAAAAATTATAGCCCGGGCACACAACCTGACCGAAGGCCTGAATGATGTTACCGCACATGCAGAAATGCAGGCAATTACGGCAGCCACCAACTACATCGGGGGAAAACACCTGAGCGATTGTACACTATATGTTACCGTTGAACCATGTATCATGTGCGCCGGCGCTTGTTTCTGGAGCCAGCTGGGAACCCTCGTGTATGGTACCATGGATGAAAAGAGAGGGTATTCATCTTTGCAGGAAAATATCCTTCACCCCAAAACAGAGGTGATCCCTGCAATTCTTGAGAGGGATTGCCGGCAATTGATGCAGACATTCTTTACTACAAAACGAAAAAATATAAAAAAAGAATAATTTTTGATCCTTCACAGGTTTTGATTAAATCGTGGTTTTTTCATAAGTTTGAACAGAAAACCAAAACAAAAAGAAAATGAAGTTTAGCGGAAGAAATCTGCTTCTTGTTGTTTCATTCCTGCTGTGTATTAGTTTTACAGCAGGTGCTCAGATAACAACTCCAAAATCACCCAATGTCAGGTTTAACGAAATAATGCGGGGTGGTGTAATGATCGGACCCGACAGGTATGTCGATGTTAGTGGTAATCCATTTATCGAGGAGGAGTTTCAAGAGGGTGAAGTAATCCACATGGATAGCTCAATGACACATAATGTTTTAATGAGATTGAATCATCATACGGATGAGATAGAGTTTAAATTGGATGATAATATCCTGGTTTTTGCCAAGCCACGGCAAATTGATCACGTCACTTTCGGGCACCGCTCGTTCGCCTTTTATGATTTCATTCAAAACAGGCAAAAGGATGCAGGCTATTTTGAAGTGCTGGCCTGGGGAAATACCAGGCTCCTCCTTCGGCGGAATACAATTGTTAAGCGGGAAGATAAACCTCCCACGGACATGTCTGGGGGAAATTTCAGGGACTATTTCCGCACGACAGAGGAATATTTCCTGAAAAAAGGTGATGCACCTGCTGTTCAAATCCAGAAAGGGGCAAGAAGCATGCTGAAAGCGTTGGGGGATCATGAAGCGGAGTTATCGGAGTTTATTAAGGAGAATCACTTGAAGCTCAGGAATGAAGAGGAGATGATCGATTTGATCTATTTTTACAATTCGATCAGCCAGAATGAATAAATCCATTATTGAGCATTAAAGATGGTTCTGCAAAACCGTAAGACAGCAATAATGGTGCGGTTCAGGACATTTATCCTGACCATCATTTTTGTTTGCCTGGTCATTGTTATCTATACGACCAGCTTACTGGATACACCCCTCTTCGGATTACACAAAAACTACATCACATCGATCCTGGTCGGGATATATGCTCTGATCCTGTTGTTTCAATATTTCCTCAACCTGTGCTACATTTACTATTCCGATGAAGGGACGAAGCTGATTTTCCGGTTTTATTCCTTGCGGATTTTTTCGGGAAGAAAAAGTTCAATTGAGATCCCCAAAAACGGTTTTGTCCGGTTTGAGATAAAGAGGAGCTACCTGGGACTAAAACGTAAACTGTACCTACACCAGCAGATGAGATCAGGCGTTGCAAAATACCCACCAATCCCCATTACTTCCCTGACAAAAGAAGAGAGGACAGCCATTCATAATTCCCTGACCCGCCATGTTCAAAAAGTATGAGGAATATCATAAATAATAAGGAGATAACCGACTTATTTTTGTACTCTATATCTATTCCTGCTTAAAATTGATATCCTAATTTAAATCCATAAAAAATGAACGTCGATAAATTCATGAATGATCTTGAGAAGAAGCATCCCGGTGAGATGGAATATCTTCAGGCAGTCCGCGAAGTGCTCGAATCCATTGTAGATATATACAATGAGAATCCCCAGTATGAATCTGCCAGTATCTTTGAGCGGATTGTTGAGCCTGACAGGATTCTCACCTTCAAGGTACCCTGGGCTGATGATGAAGGTAAGATACACGTGAATCTTGGATACCGGATCCAGTTTAACAATGCCATTGGACCCTACAAGGGGGGATTGCGTTTTCACCCCAGTGTAAACCTCAGCATTCTTAAGTTCCTGGGATTTGAGCAAATCTTCAAGAACAGCCTGACCTCCCTGTCAATGGGTGGTGCAAAAGGGGGAAGTGATTTCGATCCCAAAGGAAAGTCAAAAGCTGAGATCATGCGTTTTTGTCAGGCTTTTATGCTTGAATTGTGGAAGGTTATTGGACCGCAAACGGATGTTCCTGCCGGTGACATTGGAGTGGGTGGTCAGGAGATCGGCTTTCTCTACGGCATGTATAAAAAGCTTGCCCGTGAAAATACCGGTGTGCTGACAGGGAAAGGGCTGAATTGGGGTGGCAGTCTCATCAGGCCTGAAGCAACAGGATTTGGAAATGTATATTTTGCCAGTGAGATGTTAGCTACACGGAGTGAAGGTATCGAAGGAAAAACAATCGCTGTATCCGGGTTTGGTAATGTGGCATGGGGTGCTGTTACAAAAGCCACTGAATTGGGAGGCAAAGTAGTTACACTCTCAGGTCCCGATGGTTACGTTCATGATCCCGATGGTGTTTCCGGTGAAAAAATTGATTATATGCTGGAGCTACGGGCAACCAATGAAGATATTGTAGCACCCTATGCACAGGAGTTTCCGGGTGCCACTTTTCACCAGGGAAAAAGACCCTGGGAGGTGAAGGTGGATATTGCCCTTCCCTGTGCTACCCAGAATGAACTGGATAAGCAAGATGCTGAAACCCTTATAAAAAACGGATGTATCTGCGTATGTGAAGGAGCCAATATGCCTTCCACCCACGAAGCCATAGCACTGTTTCATGAAAGTAAGATTTTGTTTGGGCCCGGGAAAGCTGCTAATGCCGGTGGCGTCTCTACTTCAGGACTTGAAATGGCACAAAACTCGATGAAGCTGAACTGGCCTGAAAAAGAGGTTGATCAGCGGTTGCACCAGATCATGCGAAATATCCATAATGCATGTGTTAATTACGGTACCGGACCCGATGGTTATGTCGATTACGTAAAAGGTGCAAATATAGCCGGATTCCTAAAGGTTGCTGATGCGATGCTCGATCACGGATTGATTTGATTCCACCAAAACTTTCAATGCATGACCGAAAACTCCCTGCTCTATAAGATTGGGATAAGCCTGATCCCGGGCGTGGGTAGTATTACAGCAAAAAAACTGATCGAACATATCGGTAGCATCGAAGGCGTATTTCATGAAAAGGAAAAAAACCTTCAAAAACTATCGGGAATTGGTACCTCACTGGCAAAAAATATTGCCACTCAGGATGTATTGAAACGTGCAGAACAGGAGATTCGGTTTCTTGAAAAAAATCGCATTCGCTCCTACTTTTATCTTGATCCTGACTATCCGGACAGGCTTAAACAGTGTCCGGATGCCCCGGTAATCTTCTATTTTCTGGGGAACATCGAACTGAATCAGTCAAAAGTCCTGAGTATTGTTGGAACAAGAAGTGCCACCCAGCGCGGTAAAGAGTTGTGCCAGCAACTGATTGATGACCTTGCTGACAGGGATCACAATCCGCTAATTATCAGTGGACTGGCCTATGGAATAGATATTTGTGCCCACAAAGCTGCACTGAAACGAGAACTGAACACGATCGCGGTATTAGGCCACGGATTAAGCACAATTTATCCTTCCCTGCATAAATCAATAGCCCGGGATATCACAAAACAGGGTGGATTGCTCACTGATTTCCTGAGTGATGAAAAACCGGAGCGAAACAATTTTGTGAAACGAAACCGGATCATAGCCGGCCTTGCCGATGCTACCATTGTGATCGAATCGGGTCTGACTGGTGGAGCACTGATCACTGCTGACCTGGCAAACTCTTACAACCGTGATGTATTTGCTTTCCCCGGCAGGATTTCTGATCCCTTCTCCACCGGATGTAACCGGTTTATTAAAACCAACAGGGCAGCACTGATTGAAGGAGTTCGCGACCTGGAATACATCATGGGATGGGAACCTGAACTGAAACAAAAAAATCCCGTTCAGAAAGAACTGTTTAAAGCGCTCTCTCCCGAACAAAACAGCGTGGTTGCGCTACTAAAAGAACACAAACAACTGACTATTGATCAAATCTGTACCCGGTCGAAATTACCGGTAAGTAAAATCTCCCCGATCCTGCTGGACCTTGAATTCTCAGGTATTGTCCGAAGTCTCCCCGGACAGGTCTACACCCTGACCGATTGATCAATCCTGCGGCGTTCTGTCTTTATTATTTCTGGTTTTAGAAAAAATATCTATGTTTGTTCAAATCCAAATGATGCAACTGGTAGATACACATACACATTTGTACCTGAACGAGTTTATTCCTGACCGGGATGATGTCATAATGAGAGCGATCGATTGTGGTGTGGAAAAATTCTTCCTCCCAAATATCGATAGTTCATCCATTGCAGAGATGCTTAAGCTTGTCACCCGTTATCCGGATCATTGTTTCCCGATGATGGGACTTCATCCCACATCGGTTAAGGAGAATTACCTGTCAGAACTGGCGGTGGTTCGAAGAGAACTGGAAAACAAACGGTTCTATGCTGTTGGGGAGGTAGGGATCGATCTTTACTGGGATAAAACCTATGAAAAAGAACAGATCGATGCCTTTCACCATCAGGTTAACCTGGCACTTGCACATGACCTTCCCCTCGTGATCCATTCCCGTAACTCATTTGACCTGATCGTAACGATCCTTGAAGAATATAATAACCCCCAATTAACGGGTGTATTCCATAGTTTTACCAGCGATATCCGGCAAGCTGAAAAGGCGATCTCACTTGGATTTAAAATGGGTATTGGCGGTATTGTTACGTTTAAAAACTCCGGACTGGATGCTGTAGTCAGAAATATTGACCTTTCTCACATTATCCTGGAAACCGATTCTCCATATCTTGCACCTGTTCCAAAGCGGGGAAAAAGAAATGAAAGTGCTTATCTCGTATACATCGCAGAAAAAATTGCTCAACTTCATTCCATGGATGTTGCCCGGGTGGCGAAAACAACAACAATGAATGCGATGTCATTGTTTGGCATCTCCAAAGCGCCCGGTAAAATAACAACATGAACAGATCCCTCATGTTACTAAATCATCATTCACAACACCTTTCAGGGAACCGTTGCTATTGCCGTGACAAAAGCCATACAGGGGAAAAAGTAAAATTTATATAAATTATTCTATTCAGGTATAAATAGAATAGCTATTGGTTGTTTTTCATATTTTTTTCGTATTTTGTGCCGCTGAAATTCTTTGATATTAGTTATCTTTCCGGAGAGGTGACCGAGTGGTTTAAGGTGCACGCCTGGAAAGCGTGTGTACTGTGTGGAACAGTACCGAGGGTTCGAATCCCTCTCTCTCCGC
>CAYMFM010000003.1:0-104412 GCA_964389685.1 uncultured Rikenellaceae bacterium | reverse complement strand
AAAGCGTGTGTACTGTGTGGAACAGTACCGAGGGTTCGAATCCCTCTCTCTCCGCATCATACCTATGATGTAGAGAGTGTTTTACGAGGGATCATGAGCCGGTTTGCGGATCGGATTGTGGGAGTGAATAATCCCTCTCCCTGCCTGCCGGCAGGCAGGTCTCCGCAAAGTATGGAGAGTAACGAGAGGATTCATGCCCTGTGGGAAATACAGGATAATAACGCCTGGCATTTCGGATGCAGAAAACGGATGCCCGGTATCAGATTTTTGTTAACCCGTAAAGAAGCATTTTTCAATTTTTTTTAATACTTTGTAAACTAAATTTTTGTTATTAATTAAACGAACAACAAATCATGAAAAAATTATTTGCACTTGTAGCAGTATTCGGGATGCTTTTTCTGGGGGCATCACTCAATGCAGTTGCTCAGGACGAAGAGACCGATACGACTACTTTGGAGGAAATGGCTGACACAACTGCAGTTACTGCGGTAACTGAAGAAACTCTGGCTGAGGAGATTACAGCAACGACCGAAGAAGGAGGTGAATTGCACAAGAAGATTAAAGCGAAATTCATTGAAGGGGGTGCCTCTTTCATGGGAGCAATATTGTTAACCCTGATCTTTGGACTTGCACTGGCCATCGAGCGGATCATTTACCTGAACCTGGCTACTACCAACACCGACAAACTGTTGAAAAAGGTGGAGACAGCACTGGAATCCGATGGGCTTGATGCAGCAAAAGAGGTTTGCCGTAATACACGCGGTCCCGTTGCCAGCATTTTTTACCAGGGTCTCGACCGTGCCGAGGAAGGGATTGAAGCTGCAGAAAAATCTGTCATCTCCTATGGTAGTGTTCAAATGGGCCTGCTCGAAAAGAACCTCTCCTGGATCTCCCTGTTTATCGCCATCGCTCCGATGTTGGGATTCATGGGAACTGTGATCGGGATGATTGATGCTTTTGACAAGATCCGGATTGCCGGTACGGTTTCTGCACAGTTGGTTGCCGGTGGTATTCAAATCGCCCTGATTACCACTGTAACCGGTCTGATCATTGCCGTAATCCTTCAAATATTTTACAACTATATCCTGACCAAAATTGATGCCCTCGTCAATAATATGGAGGATTCATCAATTTCCCTGATTGATATGCTTGTAAAATATAATCTAAAAAAATAATCAATCATGTCCAGAAATTTAGCAAAAATAGTAACATATGTCCTGTATGCCCTGATGGTCGTGTCTGTCGTGTTGGCCGTGCTATTCTATTTCGGTAAAGTCGTCCCGGGAACAGAAGGAACGAACATGCATGAGCCGGTGATCACGAAAACCATGCTTCTCTGGGCAGGAATTCTTGCAGGAGTGACCGCATTATTATCCCTGGCATTTCCTATTATTAATATAGTAACCAATCCAAAAGCAATAAAAAGGACGCTGATTACCCTGGTGGGAGTAGCCGTCCTGATCTTTATTGCCTGGATGCTGGCATCCGATGCTGTTCTGGATTTGCAACAATATGAAGGGAAAGGTAATGTGCCAAAGATTCTGAAACTTGCTGGCACCGGGTTGTTTACAACCTATATCCTGGCAGGCCTGGCAGTTCTTGCTATTCTCTATTCAGAGATCTCTAAGTATTTTAAATAATCAGGAAGCCTCCAGGCTTCCCAAACTTTGACCAGATATGGCAAAAAGGGAACTTCAACCAATAAATGCAGGATCCATGGCGGATATTGCTTTTCTCCTGCTGATCTTCTTCCTTGTGACGACCACAATGGACGTGGATACCGGATTGATGAGGGGTTTACCACAGTTGCCGGATAAGGATAAACCGGAACAAAAGGATGAGATCCATGACAGGAACGTGTTTGTTGTACTGATAAATAAAGACGATGAACTCCTTGTTGAAAACAAACCCACCAGTGTTTTTGAACTGCGTGAATTAGCCAAGGAGTTTATCGCAAATCCTGAAAATGAATCCAATCTGCCTGAAAAAGTGGAAAAAGATCTTCCGTTTTTTGGCAAAACAATGGTAACCAAGAATGCTGTCATTTCGCTTCAAAACGACAGAGGGACATCCTATGGTATGTATATCAAAGTGCAGAATGAACTGCTCGCAGCAAAACAGGAGCTTCGGGATGACATCTCCCGGCGACAATTCGGAAGGAAATATGCCGACCTGGATGAGGCAAGAATGGAAGCGGTTAAGGACTATTACCCATCTGTACTGTCAGAAGCAGAACCAAAAGAAATTGGAGGACGAAAATAATGTCGAAATTTAAAAAGAAAGGAAAAAAGAGTGTTGGCGCTTTAAATACCGCCTCCCTCCCCGATATCGTCTTTATGCTGCTGTTCTTCTTCATGACCACTACGGTAATGCGGGAAGTGGATCTGAAAATCACTGTGAAAGTGCCCGATGCCACCGAAGCAGAAAAACTCGAAAATAAATCACTGGTGCGTTTTATATATGTTGGACAACCACTACCTCAACACCAGGCAATGTTCGGTACAGAACCCAAAATTCAACTGAACGACCAGTTTAAACGGGTGGAAGATATCCAGGATTTTATTGCACAGGAACGCGATGCAATGGATGAAAACGACCGGAACAAAATGCTGGTATCCCTGAAAGTCGATGAAGATACCAAAATGGGAATCGTCGTCGATATTAAAATGGCTCTGAGAAGAGCAAATGCACTGAAAATCAGCTACTCCTCAACAAAAGTCGATAAGATAAAATAATTTTTTTCAATCCACAATAAGAGAGCAACCGCGCGTTGCTCTTTTTTTTATCAATGTTTATGTGTTTCAATATCATTACAAACCTTTTCCCAGGGATTTGATGTTTCCGGGATGAAGGTTTTCTGGAGAATAATGGAAACACTTGAAAATGACATCATGCCCTCAGATCAAATGTGGGATGAACTGTTCAGTACTCCGGGTTATGTTACCGGGAATGAACATGAATTCAGTCATAGCTATTTTAAAAAATATTATACCCTGGCTTTCATGCCATCTAAAAGGGCTGAACTGGAAAAAGAACTTCAAAAAGCGAGTTTCTATACTCCCTACCTTACACATATTGTGGATATAAAGAGACGAAAGGAATATGTTCTCGAAGGACAGAGAGAGTTGGAAGCATCAAATGAAACATACGATATTTCAATCAAAATGTCCAGAAAATAAGCGGGATCGTTCCCCAAAGCGGACATCCAACAGGATACTTCATGGTCAGCGTTCTCCTTGAGAGTTCCGGTCTTACTTGCCTGATGGAGGACTTTGGAAATCCGTTCTCATTCTTCCGGAGATACACTGAAGCAGCTAAGCACTCTAACGGAAAATACCCTCTATTCTCCCCAGAGTCCATCTCTTTAATTACCGAACTGGAAGAGCGGTATGCCAGATGAAATTCAGCCTGGATAGTGATGCATTGACTGTTTCACGTCAACTATAATGATCTTATCATTGTTGCGGATACAGGAGTTTATTCCTTAAAACAGTATTCAATTTCAAAATCTGATTGCTATACTTATTGCATTCAGCGGGTGGCCTGAAGGGATTTGCCCGGAACAACCGGTGAGTAAACCTTCATCACTAAAGATTATTATAAAACTCCTTCATCGTCTTAAGGTAATCCTGAAATGCAGACTTCCCTTTTTCATTCATGGAAATAAGGGTCCGTGGTCGTTTCTTACGAAAGGTTTTTTCAATGGAAACATACCCCGCCGTTTCCAGCTTGCTCAGGTGACTCGATAAATTTCCCTGGGAAAGTCCGGTCTCATTCAGCAGAAATGTAAAATCAACCTGGTCTGCAGCGTTTAGTATTGCCAGCAGAACAATACGGGCGGGTTCGTGGATGATCTTATCCGTCCCGATAACCTGCTTTATGATCAAATCTTCACTCATGTTCGAAATCAGCTTTAACGTTTTGTAATGGGTGAGTTTTCAGAAACAGGACAAGTCTGATCGCTCCGTAAATAGCAATCAATGCTCCGGGTATGCAGAAAATAAACAGGTCCCCGGGAAGATTCAAAATCGTATCCAGACCTAATGGCTCGTCCAGGAAAAAGCCAATCCCTGCTGCCAATCCAACTACGTACAGACTGTACAAACCAATCAGCCAGGCAACAAAGCTCATCAGCAACAGGATCGCTCCGAAAAAAATAACCGGAGGCATGCTTAACATCTGACCATGGATGAATTGCAATTTGAAAATTGAAGCAGCGAGCATCAGGATGGTCAATCCGAAACTGATCAGGAGAAAAATCTTCAGTATAATCAGCCTTCCCCCTTTTACCGGTCTCATCTTTATATACCCGACCCTGGGAGTGGTAATGAAGAACTTGGCAATCAGCATCGGGACCAGCAGGATGAGGATCAGAAAACGAATGTACCAGGGAATATTCCATTCCAGGTAGGTGTAAATGCCATTTATCCCTGCAGCCCCGAGCATCAAACCAAAGAAAATATCCAGGATGCCGTCACGGCTTTGCAGGAAAAGAACACTCTTTTCAATCTGCTTTGGATCTAATTTTTTGAACATGGCTATTCAATTTTATTTGTATTACATTTTTGTTTGCGCTACAAACTTAATATAAAAAATTATTATACAAAATTTTTGGGGGATTTTTTTCTGATGGATTATCTTTATGATTCTTATATTCACCATTAAAAACTCCACAGATATGAAACGAGTACGACCGATCACAGTTCTGCTTGCAAGTTTTTCATTGGTTATTGCAAGCATGATGATTCAATGCACTTCGGGTGATTCACAAGGTCAGCTGGACAAAAAAATCAAGGAGATCGTTTCCACGATGACCCTCGAAGAGAAGGCGCAATTCCTGGTCGGGACAGGAATGTTTATGAACCTGCCGGATTCCATACTCAGGCAGTTCGGCCGACGTGATGAGGCTGAAGAAGACACAGCCTATACCAACATGGTTGACCAGGTCAGAACCTATCTTCCCGGTGCAGCCGGGTTTATGGCAGAATTCCCTGAAAAAGGAGTTACCAGCCAGGTATTGGCGGATGGCCCTGCCGGGTTGAGGATCTCTCCGACCAGGGAAGGTGATGAGCATACCTATTACTGCACTGCATTTCCAATAGCCACGTTACTTGCCTCCACCTGGGACACGGAACTGGTATATACTGTAGGCGAGGCGATGGGTAATGAGGTGCTGGAATATGGCGCTGATGTAATCTTAGGGCCGGGAATGAATTTACAGCGGGATCCGCTTTGCGGACGCAATTTTGAGTATTATTCAGAAGATCCGTTGGTAACTGGGAAAATGGCAGCCTCCATGGTGAAGGGAGTTCAATCGAACAACGTGGGGACATCCATAAAGCACTTTGCGGTCAACAACCAGGAGACCAACCGGATGTCGGTCAATGTGATCGTCAGTGAACGGGCATTACGCGAGATCTACCTGAGGGGTTTTGAGATCGCGGTTACGGAAGCTCAACCCTGGACGGTGATGTCTTCCTACAATAAAGTAAACGGTCCGTACACTTCCGAGAGTCACGATCTGTTAACGAAGATTCTGCGGGATGACTGGGGTTTTGAAGGGTATGTAATGACGGACTGGGGTGGTGGAAGCGGTGTCGTTGCCCAGATGGAAGCTGGAAACGATGTCATCATGCCGGGAAGACCGCAACAGATCCAGGAAATCATTACTGCTGTAAAGGACAGTATACTGGACGAATCGGTACTGGACAGGAATGTATCACGGGCATTGCGTGTTATGATGAAAACTCCCCGTTACAACAAGTACCCGTTCTCCAGTACTCCGGATCTGGAGGCACATGCTGAAATTGCCCGCCAGGCAGCAGCGGATGGTATGGTGTTGCTGAAAAACAGTGAGAGCGCTCTTCCAATGGATCCTGCTATAAAAGGTGTGGCATGTTTTGGAAATACCTCGTATGATATCATTTCCGGTGGAACAGGAAGCGGCGATGTGAATGAAGCCTATACCATTTCATTGTTTGAAGGATTGGAGAGCGCAGGGTATACTCCTGATGAGGAGTTGGCTGAAGTGTACAGTAAGTACATGGAAGAGGCAAGGGCAAAGCTGCCAAAGCCCAGGAATATGTTTGAATCCTTTATGAGAGGAAATGTACTCCTGCCGGAAATGAGTGTATCGAATGATCTGGCACAGCAGGTTGCAGAAAAGGCAGAAATAGCATTGATCACCATTGGCCGTAACGCGGGCGAGGGTGGTGACAGACGGGCTGTTGAAGGGGACTTTTACCTGACTCCTGTTGAAAAAGAGATGATCCGGAATGTATCTGACGCGTTTCATACTAACAATAAAAAAGTCATTGTCGTAATGAACATTGCCGGAGTGATCGAAACCGCCAGCTGGCGTGAATTCGCGGATGCTGTTCTTTGTGCATGGCAACCCGGACAGGAGGCAGGAAATGCCATTGTTGATGTGCTGAGCAGTGCAGTTAATCCCTCCGGTAAGCTGGCCATTTCTTTCCCGATGTTGTATGAAGATTCTCCCTCGGCAAAAAACTTTCCGGGTCAAGCTGTGGAGATGGAAGGCATGGAGGATGATCGTCCGGATCAATCGGGTTTTTCATTCATGCGAAGAAGACCATGGGAGGTAGTTTATGAGGAGGATATTTATGTTGGCTACCGGTATTATAACACATTTGATGTACCGGTTGCCTATGAATTTGGCTATGGATTATCATACACCACCTTTGCCTATGATAACCTGGAGCTCAGTTCAACCGATTTTACAGGTGAGCTGACTGTTTCCATTGATGTTAAGAATACAGGAGATGTTGCCGGCCGTGAAGTGGTGCAGGTCTATGCCAGTGCGCCGGAAGTGAAATTGAACAAGCCCGAGGAAGAGTTGGTGGCTTTTGGAAAAACCAGGCTCCTGGAACCGGGTGAAACCGAAATGTTGAATTTTACCATTACCACCAAAGATCTTGCTTCATTCGATGAAGCAACCTCCACCTGGGTTGCTGAAGCAGGTACCTATACAATTAAGATCGGGGCATCCTCCCGGGATATACAAGCTACCTCCGATTTCACACTGGAGGAAACACTTACAGCCGGAACGGTTTCGAAAGCATTGGTTCCGGAACGGGAAATAAACCGGTTGACCGAAAAGTAATATGCACCAAAAACTCGCAGCCCGAACTGAAGTCGATCTGCGAGGGGTATTTTAAACACTCACAGGCTCACCCGGTGAGTTATTTTATACAATTATCGTGGATAGTGATACGATGACTTTCAACTGCCATGGTGGTCCTCACTTATTCCTCGTATCACTGGTTTGCTTACTAAACCTGACAGGTTTTTTGTATTTGATCGCCGGGTGGTTTAAATTTAACCATCCAACCCAGAACCATGCTGCGGATTAAATCAAGATTAGCCGGTTAAGTGGTCAATGAATATGCGGCGGACATCATGAAAGTTATTCTGCCTATTATGCTTTGCGATGGGCAGGTGTTGATAAACGGAGAGCACTTATTTATGGAGCACCCATTGGATTTCTTTTCCAGGCACCCATTGAAGTGTATGATGGATTGTATGAGGGTTGGGGCTTTTCGTGGTGGGATATCCTGGCAAACACCATCGGTTCGGCATTATTCACGGTGCAGGAGGTTTTTTTTGATGAACAGGTTATTCTCATGAAATTTTCCTACTCCCCCAGCGGTTATCCTAAATACCATGAGATACTTGGTGAAACCCCCATCGAGAATTTTGTTTTCGATTGCAGGAAATGGGGTTAAACAATTTTCAAATATGTAAATTTGATAAAAATTCCATTCCCGGCAGTGGAAATAAACCGGGTTGATGGTATTCGTTTCAGACCCTTATATTTTTAGCTATTTCTATGAAGTCTATATAAAAAAGAAAAAGATGAAAAAAGGTATCACAATTTTAGTGGTGGCGTTATTCGCAGCAGCATGCACTACCAGTAATGAACCTCCGCCAGTAAACCAGGAATTTACTACAGAAGGCAGAGAAGTTTTGGTTTATACCACAGCCGATAGTACTGATCTCAGGATTTCACTCACCGGGAACAGGGTTTTTGAACCAGCCGAACAACCGCTGGAAACAGAAATTGCTGTCTTTGTAAATCCCAATAAACTGTTTCAGACCCTGCTGGGAATCGGAGGAGCCATTACCGATGCATCGGCAGAGGTCTTTGCCCGTTTACCGGAAAATAAGCAGGAGGAATTCCTGTCCGCATACTATGATTGTGAAGAGGGAATAGGCTATTCATTGGCACGCACTTCCATCCACAGTTGTGACTTCAGCAGTGGAAGCTATACCTATGTTACGGATGGAGATAAGGAGTTACAATCCTTCAGCATTGACCATGATAAACAGTATCGTATCCCATTGATCAAAAAAACCATTGAAGCTGCCAGGGGTAAGCTCACACTGTTTGCCAGTCCCTGGAGTCCTCCCGGGTATATGAAAGACAACAACCAGATGCTCAGAGGGGGAAAATTATTGCCGGAATATTATCAGGCGTGGGCACTCTACTACACGAAGTTTATAAAAGCTTATGAAAGCGAGGGTATCCCGGTTTGGGGAATAACCATTCAGAATGAACCGATGGCAACTCAACGGTGGGAGTCGTGCATTTATACCGCTGAAGAAGAACGGGATTTCCTGAAAAATCACCTGGGCCCGACCATGGAACGGGAGGGTTTTGGAGACAAAAAGATTGTTGTGTGGGATCATAACCGGGATTTAATGAGTCACAGAGCCAACACGATCTTTGAGGATCCTGAGGCTTCAAAATACGCATGGGGAATGGGGTTTCACTGGTACGAAACATGGACGGGAGGCCAGCCCATGTATGACAACCTGAGCAACGTGAAAGCATCGTATCCATCAAAAAACCTGTTGTTCACGGAGGGTTGTGTGGGTAATTTCAGCTCCGAAAGATACCAGTACTGGCCCAATGCTGAACGGTATGGCCGGTCTATGATCAACGATTTTAATCGTGGGGCAGTGGGTTGGACCGACTGGAATATACTGTTGGACGAAACCGGGGGGCCAAACCACGTTCAGAACTTTTGTTTTGCCCCGGTCCATGCGGATACTCAGACAGGAGAATTGGTTTTTACCCCCTCCTACTATTATATTGGACATTTCTCCAAATTCATTCAGCCGGATGCTAAACGAGTTAGTACGACAAGCAGCAGAAGTCATTTGTTATGTACTTCCTTTATGAATGTCGATGGAAAGATCGCAACGGTTGTGATAAACCAGAGCAGTGAGGAGATATCCTTTAAATTGTTCATCGGATCCATGGCAGTTGAAGTAACCATTTTGCCCCATGCTATTCAAACACTGGTTTACTAATGCGTTGAAGGGTTTGTGTGTTGCCATTACCCGTAAGTTCTGCATGAAACTATTAAAAAAGCCTGAAAGGTTTTGATATACCAGCACAGGGCATCGCCCTGTGAATTAATGGAATAATAAAATAAGGAGTTTGTCCGAATGGATATCGAAACAAAAATTTGAAAATTACTCTTGTAAAAAATATTCATTACTATGATAAAAAACCGAATGATACCGATCCTGCTGGTAGTAGTTATCGTTTTATTAACCGCATGCCAGAATGCAGGCACACCTGCAGAAGAAAAAGAGAGCGCGAAAATCAATGTATTACGAACCGACAATAATAGGATATGACATTATCAACGAACCCGTTGCTCACTATTTCACTGACGAAATCGATACGTTGAACAGCATCCTGTTTCCAATCTATCAGCGGGTGGTCAAAGCAATCCGCCAGGTGGATCCCCATCATGCCATCTTTCTTAACGGATCGGTCTGGAGCACCAGTTTCAATGTATTCACTGAATTACCTGGTGAAAACATTGTGTATGAATTTCACAAATACTGGTTTGATGTAAACCAGGAAGCAATACAGACATATCTTGATTTCAGGGAAGAACATCAGGTTCCCGTCTATATCGGCGAAACGGGGGAGAACACTGACGAATGGGTAGCCCAGTTCAGGGCTTTGCTGAATGAGCATGCGATAGGCTGGTGTTTCTGGCCCTATAAAAAGATGAACAATACCCGGGGTATCATGAATTTTGAGGAGCCGGAAGATTATCATTGGATCAGCGAATATGCAGCGAGTGACCGGAGTACCTATGAAAATATCCGAAAAAACCGGCCCGATATAGAACGGGTTCAGAAAGCCCTGAACGAATTCCTTGAAAATTCTCTTTTTGAACATTGTTTCCCCAATACGGGGTACATTGAAGCGTTGGGGTTTGAGCCTGAACCATGAACAGGCCCACCCATTCAGGCAGGCAGTTGTCTACAGTCACCAGTCCCTGACGGGACGGGTTATGATAGCTATGGTGATCAATATTATGTTGCAAAGAGTTTATATCTTGACTCCGGAGTCGAATGTTGGTAGGAGGGTGTCTCAAAAGTCTAAAAAACAGTCATTCTGAATTTATTTCAGAATCTCAATATATTAATAATCAGGCGTATGAGATCCTGAATCAGGTTCAGGATGACTAAAAATTTGACTTTTGAGACACCCCCATGAGATAACCGTATCACAGGGCCAGCAGTTTCCCAAGTCGCCTTTATAAACGAAAACCCATCCGTCACCCGTACGACTACGTCATCCGGGCGAAGATCCGTAATGGGCCAGCCGGTAACGATATAACCATTCCTCCCCCTTTAATTCCCCCTCCCAAGGGGGATATTATTATTCGGCTAAACTTTTTTGGATAATCTTGGAAATTAAAAAGTCGGGGCACTAAAATTGTTCCTCGTCGCTCGACTTCAGCTCGGGCGACGAGTTCCCGGAATCACAAAGTTGTAAGTCTTTCAGTCCCTCCGGGACGTTCTATTTTTTTCCTGCTTGTTCCAGCCACTGAAGTGACTGGCTATTCTCATTCACCCTAACGGGACGGGTTAGCATCACACTTGAAGGATTGTTAATAGTTACTCGCAGTACGACGGTAATACCTATATCATATGTTTTAAGCTCCAAAGGAGCATCATATAGTAGCCCAGGGCGTTCATGCGATAGCATGACTAGCCCTGGGTAAATGGTAGCATATGAATAACCGGTCCAACTACCACTGCTACTCCCGGGAAAACAATTCATGGACCGTAGTATTCAGACGTTGATCAGATAAACCATACCCTTCAGTGTAGGAAGGGTAACTTTCATATCGATTTTTTGGTCATCCTGCCGAAAGGTCATCACCGCTTCCATGGTTTTGCCAGATGGCGTTTTATCTCCCTGACCTTGGGGTTTAGCTGGTCCATGATCTCTTTTTGTATTTCTCCGGCCTTTTCAGCAGCACCGGTTAATGCAGCAATCCGTGCAAATTCCTTTTCCATTTCCGGCTTGAAGCGTCTCATGCGGTGGAGAATTTTTTCAATCTTTTCAATATCAGCTTCCTGGGGTTCCATAAATTCTCTGTCTGTCAGAACCTCCAAATCCCAGATATCGCTCTGCATTTGTTCCTCCAATGTCTCGATCAGATTATCCTTATTCTCTTCCAACTCCTCAAGGGACCGGGCTACATAAAGATCATACAGCATTTGCGGTGTATCGGGATTATTGTAATCGAAGATAAACTCTTCTTCGGTTCCTTCTACCTCTTCTGCCGGTTTCATTGCTTCGGCCATGCCTTCCACCATACCACCCATAAAAGCATCCATGTTTTTACCCATCTCCTCTGTAAACTGCTCCAGGTACGGTCCCAGGCGTTTTTCCATCTCAGCTTCAAACTCATCGCCAAATTTCTCAGTCCCGGGCAAATTATCGAGACGCTCCATCTCCTGCATTATTTTCGGATCGAGAAGGTAATTCTCATCCTGAAATTTCAATGATTTTTCCTGTTTTTCTTCAGGTGTCATGCTGAATACATTTTCAAAAAAGTCTTTGAGGGCATCCACCCCGGACTTGAAAATCCGCTCCATCAGATCTATAATTTCATCCTTGGCTGCTTTGAATTCATCCAGGGTTTGTATTGATTGCAGGCGGGCGACAATCTGATCAACTAATTGGTCTCTTTCTTCCATAATAATTTTTTTTGTTTTTTTCAGAATCGCAGGAAATGTACTTATTTTGAATGAGAAAAAATGTAACATAATAACAAATCACCATGAACATCACAAAAATCATCATCAGCTACCTGTTGACAGCTGTCGTTTTCTTTGCCATTGACATAATCTGGCTGGGATTCATTGCAAAAAATCTTTACCGTAAATACCTGGGTTCTTTTTTGAGCGATCGGGTGAACTGGACAGCTGCCGTTATTTTCTACCTGATATACATTATCGGGATATCCATTTTTGCGATATACCCCTCCGTAAATAAAGATTCCGTCGTGAATGCCATTTTATTGGGAGCTTTGTTCGGAGCCATTGCCTATGCAACGTACGACCTGACCAACCTGGCTACGCTGAAAAGCTGGCCGATCCAGATCGTTTTTATCGATATCGCCTGGGGAGCCGTGCTGACAGCAATCGTCAGTCTTGCCGGGTTTTATATCGTGAAGATGGTGGGTTAATGGATGTGTGTGGCATGGTTGTGTCCTATTTCAGGATAAGATAAAAAAGTACGGAGTGGGTGATGTTAAAAGTTATAAGTTGATAAGTTGTACCTGCATTCTTCAATAGGTGGCATAGCCTGCCCGTCCCTGCCTACAGCAGGTAGGAGTCCACAGTCCCCAGTCCTCAGTCACCAATAAACAGAAAAAATAGTATTCTTATTCAAGCTCCAACGGAGCGTCATATAGCAGCCCAGGGCAAGGACGCGTAAGCGGACGCCACCCTGGGTTTTGTGCAACACCAAAAATAACGGTCCAACTGCGCTGCTATTTATCTGGAGAACCTCTCATGGACCGGAACGGGACAGGCGTTAATTTGTCGCTATGAGCCGGTTTACTACCTTTCGCCTGCCATTGGCATTCCTTTGGAAGGATGAACGGTATGGTTTTTCGAACAACAATGCAGTTCCGGCGATTGTTCAGGCATTGCCTAACCCCCGGCATGTCACATAGTGATCCCTTCGGGAAATGCCGGGGTAACAGATATATAGCTATAGTTCAATAAATTACCCTGGCATTTATGCCAGGGGCTCGCGTTCTTTGGAACAATCGGTCCAACTGCATTGTTATTCAATGGGAAATCGCTCCATGGACTGGGATATTCAGACGTTAATCAGGAGAACCATACCTTTCAGTCCCTATTGGATAATCCTTCGGATCTTCGGAGGATTAGGTGAAAACAAACTATATTGATAAGAAGGTTTGAATAGTATTGACTTTGTTATCAGGTTATTGTAATTTTACTACACTAACTAACACCTGATCCAACTATGAAAAAGAAGATTGTATCAATCATTGTCATGTTCACACTCCTGACATGCATGCTTATAGCTGCTCAGTATGAAAGTTTCATTCAAGATACTGTGGCGACCTCCAAAAATCAAAAGAATATCCATGGTATGATCATGTTTGATGCATTGGGATTCATTACGATGGGGCCATCCATTAACATAGAGCCTGCAATTGGAAAATATGTAGGGATCAATACCGGTATACGGTTGCATAATCTTGGATTAATCTCAAGCAGGTTACATGGGAGCATGGACATGTCATACCTGATACACTTTTCCGTCAGGTATTATGTTAAACCCAAACAAAAGATTGATGGATTCTTCCTGGGTCCCGGTATAGAGTATGGGCGTTCAAATTATTCAACAGGAGCGACATATAACGTCAGGGCTTTTGGAGGCGGATTAGGGTATAAATTTGTGTTTAAAAAAGGATTCTGTTTAGCCATTGGTGACTATATTGGTATCGTTCAATCAAAACGTATTGATGTTGACTACGATACGGAATGGGTGAATGATTTGTTCGTTTTCTACTTGTTGTCTGTCCAGATAGGGTATGCATTTTAAATTTCTCTTTTACATTCCGCATTTATCAGATAACTACATAAAACAGATTCACTTGATAAATTTCCTTGTATTGGGAATATCCGGTATCCTTTGGTTTATAAATGATACGAGTAGTATACTCTTACTTATTGTGGACTTGATTGTTCTTTTGTTTGGGTTGGAACAACTCTATTGTTTCCTTAAAACCCGCTCCCTATTACTCAATATCAAACCTGCTGAGTAACCAATAAGCATAAAATTCACTTGTACACTCACCGGGTGATTTGGAATCACCCGGTGAGTTATATTCGACAATTATGGGCGACTGTGATACGATGACATTCCACTTCATTCACAGGCCTCCCTTAGTCATCGTATCACGTCTCTTATCTTAAATCACAAATTCCAATTTCGTAAAGAGTCAAGGAATAGCGATAAATGGGGAGGATAGGCATTGAAAACAACTCGTACAACGAACTGCCTGCTTCACAAACCATCCCTCAATTGTAAAACGAGTGAATCCCATATTCTATCCATTTGATTTTGACCATCAGATGGTTTATATTTATAATATAAAATATGAAACAGGCATGACAATTTTTAAGGACTTGTTACAGCGCCGTGTTCCTCAGATTCTTGGAATCTATTTGGCAACAAGCTGGGCTATTATCGAATTTCTGGATTGGTTGATCAATCGATTTTCTATATCACCCCACTTGCCGGAATTCGGGTTGGTAATCCTGGCTTCCATGATCCCGACGGTTTTACTGCTGGCATACTTACATGGGAAACCGGGGCGTGATACATGGACAAAAATTGAGAAAATTGGTATTCCTACAAATGTCCTTGCGGCGATTTTTCTTCTGCTCTTTTTGTTTAGAGGAAAAGATCTGGGGGCTGCAACAGCAAGGGTTACCCTGGAAGATGAAGAAGGTCAGACAATTGAACGGGTAATTCCCAAAAGCGAATTCCGAAAAAAAATCATGCTCTTCTTCCTGAATAATGAATCCGGTGATACTTCCCTGAACTGGTTAACTTATGGTATTACGGATATGCTGAGTACGGATCTGATTCAGGATTATTACATTGAAGTAGAAACAGTAGATAATTGCAGTTCTGCTTCATTTGAGAAAATTAAGGAAGCAGGTTATCCAAATCTGTCAGGATTACCTTTAATGCTTGAAAAGGAAATGGCAGATGAACAGCATATGAATTATTTCTTGACCGGATCATTTACAAAACAGGATGATATCTATTCTGTAAATGCGAAATTATATAACACCCGGAATGGTAAACTTATCAATGGGAACAAGTTTTCTAATCATAATATTTTTGATCTTGTCGACCAACTGACAGTACAGCTTAAGTATGATCTGGAAATACCCGATTACCACATCGAAGAAGCGGAAGATCTGCCGGTTTCCGAGATCTTAACGAGATCGTTAACAGCATACAAATGGTATATCGCAGGACATATTGAGGTTTTATTTAACCAGGATTTGAATAAAGCCCTGAATGATTTGAATCAATCGGTCCAGGAAGATTCAACCTTTTCTATGGCCTACTTTTATTTATATCACCTATACCTCTTGACCAATCAAAGTGAAAACGCAGCATGGATCTTTAAACCATTAATGAATCACCTGTATAAATTACCGGAAAAGATGCAATTATTTGTGAAGTCTTCCTATTTTGAATTCAATCAACAGTATGACAAGCAATATGCTATTTTCGAGATGCTCGTTACTCTTTTCCCGGAAGACATAGATTCCCGGTTAACGCTTATTTCAATATATATAATTAAAAACCAACTTGAGGAAGCGATTGCCGAATATAAATACATATTAAAACTTGATCCGGAACGGTATTCAGTTTATAAAGAAATCGGTTCGCTCTATAAAGCGTTGGGAAAATTTGAGGAAGCTCTGGAATACTACAACAGGTACGCAGAGTACTTCCCTGACAGACCGGAATCTTTCCGGTCTATCGGAAGCCTGCACAAAATCATGGGGAACTTTGAAGAGGCAAAATCCTTTTATGAAAAAGCATTACTGCTTGAGCCGGAAAATATATCTGGCCTTCTTAGTCTTGCCGATATTGAATCAGAATCAGGAAATTTCGAACTGGCATTAAAGCAGTATCAAGATGCTTTGCTAAAAAGCAAGTCTCCGGAAGAGAAAGCTCAGGTGTATACTAAACTGCAATATTATTATGAGTTGAGGGGAGAAATGAAAAAGGAACTGGAATATTTATACCTGAAACAGGATGAATGGGAAAAATTTACACCTCCAATTTATTTAATATCGATTAAAATTCATTCGATGGAGCGTTTTAGCAAGCTGGAAAGAGTAGATGTTGTTTCCCAAACTCTTGAAACACTGAAAGAAGAGTTGGATCCATTGCTTAAAAATTTAGTCTACGTAGGATATTTGTATTTATTCCTGGAATTAGAGGATATTGAACAGGCTGAAAACAGTATTCTTGAAGTTGAATCACTCATTTCAGAAATGAAGGTTGAAACCTTGCAAAGAGTGGTTCTGAATGCACGCGGTCAAATTCATGAATTGAAAGGGGAGCATGACCTGGCTGTTCAGAAATACATGGAGCAATTGAAGTTAGACCCAACAAATTCAAATATTTATATTAATATCGGACGTTGTTACAGAAACCTGAAGAACTATAATAAAGCAGAAGAGGCTCTTCAAAAAGCCCTGACTGCTCATCCATTCTCACCCGATGCCAATTATGAGATGGCTTTGGTTTATTATGAAATGGGGAAAACGGGAAAAGCCCTGGAACACTTAAAAAAAACAGTGAGTATCTGGGAGAATGCAGATCCTGACTATGAACCAGCGTTGAAGGCAAGGGAAAAGCTGGAGGAATGGGAAGAGTAGTTAAAGCGAGTCGTATTAGTCCTTGATTGAGAGCAGAGATATGAGAGTGATTAGTGAATCGTGAACAGTGAAGTGTGAACAGAATCCCTAACGATTAAAATCACAAATCCCATCCACAAAATCACAAACAAATTCTAATTTCCAAGCTCCAAAGGCCTGCCGGCCGGCAGGCAGGAGCGATATATAATAGCCCAGGGCGTTCTTTAGATAGCATGAATAGCCCTGGGTAAATGGAACAACATGAATAACAGGTCCGACCACAACCGTTATTCCCGGGGAATCGTTACCTAGACCGGAATGCTCTGGTGTTTATGAAATGAACCAAACTTACTTAACCTGACACTGTCAGGTTTTATCATTTGGATTTGAGCTACAGTTGGATTAAATTTAAATCCAATCATCATCAACATGAGAAAACAGTTTACATCCATCCTGTTAGCATCGCTGGCAGTTATTCTTAACACCGGCATTGTATATGGTGCAACAGGCATAAAGAACCTGCAGACAGAATATACAACAACCCCCCTTGGCATCGATGTGGCGCACCCCCGGTTCAGCTGGGAGATGATTGCCCCTGAGGGAGCACGGGGATTGAAACAGAAAGCCTATCGTATCAAAGTGGTTGATCCATCCGGAAACCTCATGTGGGATACCGAAAAAACCGAAAGTGATGTTTCCCTTGCAATACGGTACGAGGGTAAACCCCTGCAACCAGCTACATGTTATACCTGGTCGGTTACCATTTGGGATCAGGATGAAGAACCTGTCAGTGACAATTCATGGTTTGAAACAGGCCTGATGAATAGCGATCCGGGATTATTAGCATGGGATGGTGCTGAATGGATTGGTGGAAGGGCTTCATATATGGTACTCTACTCCCACTACCTCTCGGTATTCAAGGTGGAATACACCCTCTGTCTTGATGAATCAACAGGCAGTACCAGGGCAGGTTTTATACTGGGTGCCAACGATAACCGGCTGCTCGACAAAAACATGAATATCTATGGGATCGAAAGCGGAAGAGACGGACACTATGTTAAGCTGGAACTTGATATTTCAGAAGTGAACGGATCGTCATCCGGACTGGCCCGGTTCAATATTTACCGCGTGGGGTACCATCCGGATGACCAGCCGGATAAACCGTTATACAGCATTGATATCCCGCTAACGATCATCAACCGGAAAAACAAATACGATCCGCACAACATTTACATCCACAGTGTTTTCGGGATCCTGACCATCGGTATAAATGGAACGGATCCGGATCACACATTGAAGAATCCCCGCGCTTCCTGGCGGAGTGGTGGTGGCTTCAACATCAATCCGGTTGGGGTTGGTGGTGATTACATCAGTTTTCCAATGCTGGCGGATATTGGATTTTCAGTAGATCAAGGCCAGAAAGCATACCTCTCTCAACTTGCCATTAAACATTACCGAAGACCCTCAAATACCATCTTTTTCGAGGACCTGACAAAACCAGGCTATCACGGCATCTTTGCCGGTTATACGGAATCCGGAAATCCCGGCTTCTCTGTGAACAATGGACAGTACGTTCTTGATGGCAGTCAGGATGAATTATTCATTACAGCCAATCCAAGCCGTAATTCCATGCCATTGCTACGGACAGAATTCGCTGCCGGGACGGGTGTTAAACAGGCTCGTTTGTATGTTACGGCACGGGGTGTCTATGAGATATACCTGAATGGGAACCGTGTGGGTGAAGATTATTTCAATCCGGGACTGACACAATATAACAAAACGCACATGTACCAGACCTATAACGTGACCAGCATGATCATTCCGGGTGAGGGGAATGCCCTGGGGGCAAAGCTGGGCGAAGGATGGTGGAGCGGTAACTATACCTTCACCGGTAGCAACTGGAATTACTTCGGCGACCGGCAGTCATTGCTGGCCAGGCTGGTGATAACCTATCAGGACGGAACTGAGGAAATCATCTCTTCAAACGATAAAGAGTGGAAATATTATCACGATGGTCCGGTTATATATGGCAGTTTTTTCCAGGGAGAGGTTTATGATGCAAGAAAAGAAGCTGCCATTGAAAATTGGGCCACAGCCGGTTATGACGACTCCACCTGGAAAGAAGCAGTCACAGTCCCCCTGGAAGGAACCGCTTTTACCGGTAGTTCAACCGGTTTTATGGGTTCCACAACAGCTTTGGATTATGACAGTCTCTGTCTGACTGGCCAGATCGGGGAGAGTGCCACGGTTGTTAAAACATTGAAAGCACAGAGCATGACAGAAGTCCGCCCGGGAGTTTTTGTCTACGATATGGGACAAAACATGGTGGGTATCCCAAGGATAACCATCGGGAATGGAAAGGCTGGCACAAAAATCCGGTTAAGATATGCCGAGGTGCTTTACCCGGACATGGAGGAATACCAGGATAACGCAGGTATGGTCATGCTGGAAAATATCCGTGCTGCAAACGCACAGGACCTGTTCATTATGAAGGACGGGAAAAACATCATCCAGCCTCATTTTACATTTCACGGATACAGATATGTTGAAATTACAGGCATCGACGAAGCAGTGCCGCCTGAGAAGATTGAGGGATTGGTTATCAGCTCCGTAAAGAAACTGACCGCTTCCTACATTACCTCCAACGAGAAAGTCAACCGGTTGTGGGAAAATATTGTCTGGTCACAAAGGGGCAATTTCTTATCGATCCCGACTGATTGTCCACAGCGTAATGAACGCATGGGATGGTCGGGTGATATTTCGGTGTTTTCCCGGACCGCCACCTATCTGGCTGACGCCAATCAGTTCCTGAAGCGCCATCTCCTTGCCATGCGTGACATGCAGGATAGTAACGGCCGGTTTTCAGATGTAGCACCGGTCGGGAGAGGTTTCGGAGGGATCCTCTGGGGAAGCGCAGGAATGACAGTAGACTGGGAAGCCTACCTGCAATATGGAGATATTGAACTATTGCAGGAGCATTATGATGCCATGAAAAAGTACATGGCTTATCTCGAAACGCGGATTGATGAAAAAACCGGTGTAATGACAGAAGGTCCACTTGGCGACTGGCTGAGTCCGGAAGGGAATAAAAACGATAACTCCCTCCTGTGGGAAGCTTACTATATTTTTGACCTGGAGATCATAGCCAGGGTTGCAGAGATCCTCTACAGAAATGAAGATGCAGCAAGGTATTGGGGGAAATATGAAGAGAGGAAGGCACATTTCAATGCTACCTTCATCGACCCGGAAACGCATAAGACCATTAAATCTGCCAACAGTGGTTCATTCAACAGAATAACCCGACCAGGCCAGGATAACATACCCCGTGAGGAGGATACAGGTGAGAGAGTATTTGTCGACACACAGGCTTCTTACGCCGTCCCCCTGGCTCTGGGCGCCTTCAACGAAGAAAACAGACCGGGGGCGGCTGAGAACCTGGCAAAGGCATGTACCTCTAAACGAGCGGATGATGCCGGTGTAGTCCGGCCTCCCTGTTCTTTGATGACGGGATTCATCGGAACGGCCTGGATCAGCAAGGCACTCTCCGATAACGGATTCAATGATGTTGCCTATCGAATGTTGCAGCAGGAATCTTATCCTTCATGGTTGTATCCTGTAAACCAGGGAGCCACTACCATTTGGGAGCGCCTTAACTCCTATACGATAGAAGATGGATTTGGAGGGAATAACAGCATGAACTCGTTTAACCACTACTCTTTTGGCGCAGTCGGGCAATGGATGATGGCTTTTTCTGCAGGAATACAGCGGGATGAAAGCCATCCCGGTTTCAAGCACTTCATCCTGCAGCCTGAACCCGATCCTACCGGTAAAATGAAGTGGGCAACCGGTTATTATGACTCAATGTATGGGAGAATAGAAAGCTCCTGGAAAGTTGAAAACGGTATCCTGATCGTTCAAGTAACCGTTCCAGCCAATGCGGGTGCGACGCTTTATTTACCTGCAGATCCGGAACAGACCGTGAAAGAAAGTAATGTGCCTGCGAAAATCGCTGAAGGAGTGACCTTTACCGGGTATAAAAAGCATAAGGCAGTCTATGAACTGCTGTCGGGACAATACGAGTTTACTGTTTCGGACTGATCAGCAAAACCGCTAAAGAGCGAGCTCTGTTCTGTCATTCTGAACTCGATTCAGAATCTATTAAAGATGCTGAAACAAGTTCAGCATGACTATTTTCTTAGATATTCTTGGTTCGAGCCCCGCCACAAAAAAAGGCCCAGGCCTATTTTTTGTTATCCCGGCGGATTACTCCCCCATGACTCTCAGTCAGGGACTCGTGATCCACAAAGGTGGATTAACCCGGATTATTCATAAATAATGCGGGTTAAACAGTTGACATACTTGAATTTGACTTTTCGTCAGCCATAAATGGCGAAAAATTCTTTGAATTTTTCGGGTTAACACAACACGAAAATGTCTTATGGGCGGGATTGCCCCGCTTTCAGCGGGGCGGACGCAAGGGTGGGCTTTCACATAAGAAAAACCTTAGCGGCTTCGCCGCAATTTTTTTTAATCAGAAAAAACCGCCAAAGAGCAAGCTCTGGTGGTTTTTCCTGATAAAAAAACCTCCTGAAAGGAGGAGGTTTTTCTTATGTGATCCCGGCGCGACTCGAACGCGCAACCGCCAGAACCGGAATCTGGTATTCTATCCAATTGAACTACGGGACCATATTCCGTGCAAATTTAAAAAATATAATTAATTTCGCTGTTTGTTAATCAGAAACCCGATACCAACAGGAACCCCATGAATTATCATTTTCGGCATATAGAGAAGAAATGGCAGCAGTACTGGGAAGAAAACAGAACTTTCAGTGTCGAAGCTGATGAGAGTAAACCGAAGTACTATGTGCTCGACATGTATCCATACCCTTCCGGAAGCGGTCTGCATGTGGGTCACCCTGAAGGATATACGGCTACAGATATCGTAGCAAGGTACAAGCGAATGAAGGGATTTAATGTGCTGCACCCAATGGGATGGGATGCCTTTGGATTACCAGCAGAACAATATGCTATACAGACCGGTACACATCCTGCTGTTACTACAGGCAAAAATTGCGATACCTTCCGCAAACAGATAAAATCGCTGGGACTTGCCTATGACTGGGATCGTGAGGTAAACACGACAGATACACAATACTATAAGTGGACACAGTGGATATTCATTCAGATGTATATTACCTGGTTCGACAAAAAACAAAATAGGGGCAGGCCTATTGCAGAACTCACAATCCCGGATGAAGTAAAACAGGAAGGTCCGGATGCCGAAAAAAAATTCATTGATGATCATCGGCTTGCATACTATGCCAATGCCCAGGTATGGTACTGCCCAAGCTGCAAGATTGTATGCGCAAATGAGGAGGTTTTGGTTGACGGATCACATGAGAAATGTGGTAATCTGGTTACAAAAAAGAATCTCAAGCAGTGGTGGTTAAGGATTCCACATTATGCGGAACGGCTATTAGAGGGGCTTAATGAGATGGACTGGCCTCAAGGTATTAAGGACCAACAACGGAACTGGATTGGCCGGTCTGAAGGTGCCAATGTGGATTTCACTGTGGAGGGATTGGACGAAAAGCTTCGCTGTTTTACCACGCGGCCGGATACTCTGTTCGGTGCAACCTACATGGTCATTGCACCGGAACACCCCTGGCTGGATCAAATCAAAACAGCTAAAAAAGCAAAAGAGATTGAAACTTACGTAAGGGAAGCAGCCCTGAAATCGGACCTCGACCGTACCGATCTGGCAAAGGAAAAAACGGGTGTCTTCACCGGGCGTTACGCCATTAATCCTGTCAATAAAGAGAGGATCCCGATCTGGATTGCCGATTATGTGATGATGGGATATGGTACAGGTGCAATAATGGCCGTTCCAGCACATGATACCCGCGATTTTGAATTTGCCAGGAAATTCGACATCCCGGTAGTATGTATTATGGATCCGATTGATGCAGATCCCGAACTCAGACAACAGGTATTGAACACAAAAGCCTGCTGGACCGAGGATGGTAATTACATCAATTCATCCTCACCTAAAACAGGATTGGATATCAATGGAATGAACAAAGATGAAGGGATCAGGACAACCGTTGAGTGGCTGAAGAAAAACGGGCTGGGTAATTATGCCGTTAACTACAAGATTCGCGACTGGCTATTCAGCCGTCAGCGCTACTGGGGAGAACCATTCCCTGCAGTACACTGGGAAGATGGTACCATTAGTCTGCTGGATGAATCAGAATTACCCCTTAAACTTCCTGAACTGGAGAATTATGAACCGGGTGAAGCAGGTGAGTCGCCTCTTGCCAATGCAACCGACTGGCTTAAGGTTACAGACAAAAACGGCAGAAAAGGACGGCGTGAAACCAATACTATGCCACAATGGGCCGGTTCCTGCTGGTACTACCTCAGATACCTGGATCCACACAACAAGGATGCAATATTCGCTCCCGAAAAGGAGAAATACTGGATGCCGGTCGACCTTTATATCGGTGGTGCGGAACATGCTGTGCTGCACCTTCTGTACAGTCGTTTCTGGCATAAGGTATTATATGACCTGGGAATAGTATCTCACCAGGAACCTTTTCCAAAACTGTTCAACCAGGGGATGATCCTTGCCTATGCATATGAAACAAGGACCGGTGCAAAAATATCTTCAGACCATGTGGTAGAAAAGGATGAAAAATTCTATCATGCAAAAACGGGTGAAGAGCTGAAGCAGATTGTCGCTAAGATGTCAAAATCGCTCAAAAATGTCATTAATCCTGATGATGTTGTAAAAAAGTACGGCGCCGATTCCATGCGATTATACGAAATGTTCATGGGTCCGCTCGAGGCAACCAAACCCTGGTCGGAAAAGGGTATCAAAGGGGTTTTTGGCTTTCTGAAAAGAGTATATAAATTCTTCGGAGATCCTGCTCATATACAGGATATTGAAGAAGATAAGGAAGTTCTCAAATCACTCCATCAAACCATTAAGAAAATTCAGAACGATATAGAGGGTCTGCGGTTCAATACAGCCATAGCCCAGATGATGATCTTTACTAATCTTTGCATAAAAAAAGGAAGAGTGGCAAAAAATACTGCCGAACAGTTCATGCAGGTTTTATCACCCTTTGCACCTCACCTGGCAGAAGAGATCTGGAAAATCCTGGGAAATGCCCCGAGTATATCCATCCAGCCCTTCCCGGAATATGATGAACAGTTACTGGAAGAGGAAACCTATGAATACCCGGTATCGTTCAACGGGAAGCTACGGTTCAGGATAAACCTGCCGACGGATATGAGTAAGAAAGATATCGAATCTACCGTGCTGCAGGATGAAAATGCACAGCGGTGGCTCGAAGGGAAACAACCAAAAAAGGTGATCGTTGTCCCCCAAAAAATTGTAAACATCGTTGTTTGAACACAAATCAAAAAAATAGCACCCTGTTTCCGGCACCTCTGGTCCGGTTTTTCAGCGGGTTCATCCTGATGCTGTTGCTGCTCATTTTCCCGGGTGGCTCCGAATCGAATGAAACACCGGTAACCCTGGTTGAAGAGGACACTGTCCGGTTAACACCTGTTGTTGAAACCCGGTACGGTTACCCCATTGAACCCTATGACCTGATCGACGGGAGGGTCCGCAGAAACCAATACCTCTCAGACATCCTGTACCGGTATAATGTTTCTTCTCAAACGGTTCAAGAGATAACGCGGAAATCCAAAAACATCTTTGATGTGCGAAACATCAGGCAGGGCAATCACTATACACTCTTCTGTTTAAAAGATTCTCTTTCAACTGCTCAGATCTTCGTATACGAACATACCCCCATCGAATATTTTGTTATTGACCTGCGCGATTCGATACTGGTTACAAAGCGAGAGAAAGAGTTAGCTTCTGTGCAGAAAACAGCCCGGGGAACGATAGAAACTTCGCTATGGTATTCCATGACCGACAGCGGAATAAATCCTCTCTTAGCCATTGAGCTCTCTGAAATTTTTGCCTGGAGCATCGATTTCTTCGGGTTACAGAAGGGAGATGAGTTCAAGGTGATGTATGAAGAGCAGTATATTGATACGGTCTCTGTCGGGCTGGGGAAAATATACGCAGCCTGGTTCAAGCATGCCGGTGAAGAGTTTTATGCCATACCCTTTATTCAGGATGGGGAAGAGAGCTATTACCACACCGATGGTCAGAGCCTGAAAAAAGCATTTCTGAAGGCTCCTCTGCGGTTCTCCAGGATCAGTTCCGGGTTCTCCCATTCCCGACTGCATCCCATCCTGAAAATCAGACGGCCGCATTATGGTGTCGATTACGCAGCACCGGTCGGTACTCCGGTCCATGCCATCGGTGACGGAAAGGTCATCCAGATGGGAAGAAACGGGGATGCAGGGAACATGGTGAAGATTCGTCATAACAGCGTTTATACCACCGCTTACCTTCACCTTAGCCATTACGCCCATGGAATGTACACCGGGAAATATGTCAAACAGGGTGAAACCATCGGGTATGTCGGGAGCAGCGGATTATCCACCGGTCCGCATCTTGATTTCCGGTTTTACCGGAACGGATCACCCATCGATCCCTTAAGGGTTAAAGCTCCACCGGTCCAACCCATCAAAGAGGAAAACCTTGAAACATTCAACAAGGTCAAAGATGTAATTGTCGAGGTATTGGATACGTTTTAAATCCGACCATGTAACGTGCCAATCTGTCCGATCTCCTCGAATTCACGAGCAAAAAACCGGATAAATTGTCAAAAAATCTATAATTTCGCAATGGATTTGACTTCAGCAGAGCAACTATGGATAATGTACAAAAAATAAAGCAGCGTTTTGGTATTATTGGAAATTATATCGGATTAAACCGGGCTATTGACATTGCCGTCCAGGTTGCTCCTACCGATCTGTCGGTGCTCATTTCTGGTGACAGTGGTACCGGTAAAGAGGTGTTCCCACAGATCATTCATCAATACAGTGCAAGAAAACACGGCCAGTATATCGCTGTCAATTGTGGAGCAATCCCCGAAGGGACCATCGATTCGGAATTGTTTGGCCATGAAAAAGGATCGTTTACAGGGGCTACCGACAGCCGAAAAGGATATTTTGAGGTGGCTAATGGAGGAACCATTTTTCTGGATGAAGTGGCTGAACTTCCACTGGCTACGCAGGTCAGGTTGCTACGTGTTCTGGAAAGTGGGGAATTTATCAAGGTGGGATCTTCAAAAGTATTGAAAACGAATGTCCGGGTTATCGCAGCAACCAATGTTGATATTCTCATCCCCATTCAGGAAGCAAAATTCAGGGAGGATCTTTTCTACCGCCTGAATACCGTACCCATTATTATTCCTCCCCTACGGCAACGTGGAGAAGATATTCATCTCCTTTTCAGGAAATTCGCTGTCGATTTTGCCGACAAATACCGGATGCCTGCAATCAGTCTCGACGAGGAGGCCCAAAAGGTCCTGTTGAGCTACTCCTGGCCGGGAAATATCCGGCAGCTGAAGAATATTACAGAACAAATATCCGTTATCGAACAAACAAGGCTCATCGGTGCCGATACCCTGAGGAGTTATTTGCCCGATTACCAGGGTGTGAAACTTCCGGCTATCATACAGAAAGACGAAAGCCGGTCATTCTCTTCTGAACGTGAGATACTCTATAAGATCCTTTTCGATATGAAAAACGATATGAATGACCTGAAGAAACTGGTGTTTGAACTGATGGAGAAGGATCATGGTGATATTGAAATGAGTGATAGCAAAGAACAACTGATCCAGAAACTCTATAAGAGCGTGGAGACGCCAACGAAAGAAGCCCCTTCTCATTTTGAGGTCACTTCACCGGAAGACAATACCATTCAGGATACAGAAGAGATCGTGGAAGAATCCCTTTCACTGGTTGACAAGGAGATCGAACTGATAAAGAAAGCCCTGGAAAAACATCATGGCAAGCGAAAACATGCTGCCAAAGAGCTGGGTATATCAGAGCGAACACTCTATCGAAAAATTAAAGAGTATAACATTGACTGAAGGTACAAGTCATGAAAAACCCGTTTCAGCTTCAACGATTATATCGGATTGTTATCCTGATTCTGTCTGGCACCATCCTGGTAACCACCCCGGGATGTAAGATAACCTATTCCTTTTCGGGTGCTTCCATCTCTCCGGATGTAAAAACCATCTCTGTTCAATTTTTCCCAAACAGGGCTGATCTGAACGGGGGAGTGATCCGCGCAGGCTTTGACCAGCAGTTAACCGATGCGTTGAAAGATAAATTCAGGGCACAAACCGGCCTTGAGTTTGTGAACGGTATCGGGGATGTCAATTTTGAAGGTGAAATAACCGGCTATAACACTGCACCGATGGCAATTACCGGAGATGAAGTGGCTGCATTGAACCGGTTTACGGTTTCAGTCAGGGTTAAATATACCAATGCCCTTCAGCCAGACCAGAACTTTGAGAATGTCTTTACCCGGTATGAAGATTATGAGAGCTCCCAGGATCTAAGTGCCGTTGAAGATGAATTATTGGAAAAGATCCTGGAACAGATTACAGAAGATGTTTTTAACAAAGCATTTGTGAACTGGTAAATGTACCCTCACATGAACAGGGAAGAATTCATACAATTCATGAATCATCCGGAACTCCTGGACAAGAGCAGTGTTGATGAGATGCGTGAATTGGTCCATGAATTTCCCTATTTCCAGAGCGGGCATCTTCTATACCTGAAAAACCTTCATCTTCTGGATAATATCCGTTTCCCGAGCCAGCTCAAGGTCTCTGCTGCACACATCACCGACCGCGAAGTCCTGTACCACCTGCTTCAGGAAAAGAGACCAATAACCACCCCGGCAGAACAGGAACCTGAACCGAAAACGGATACTCTTGACACTCCCCAAGAGCCTTCCCCTGACGAGCCCATTATTTTGATCGATGAGGATGAGGAGATCATTCACCACGAAATAGAGGGTATCGATCCGGAAAGAAAGGGGAAGGTTGTAGAAGGAGATACCAAACCATTACAAACCAGCAGCTCCGGTATGGTGAGTGACCTGCTGAACTTTGAATACTCCCGGGATTCCGAAGATCAGTCTCCATGGGAAGAAAAGGAACCAACCGAAGATCAGGAAGGGCCGGTAATCGGTAAAGAAGACTCCGGAGAGAAAACCGGTTTTACCGATATAACCACAACCGAACGGTTTTCGTTTGCTGTCTGGCTCGACCACTTGCAGGAAAAAATGATCCATGAGGAGGAGGAAACACCATCCGTTGCAACACCACGAGACAAATCCAAGGATGAGCTGATCGATAAATTTCTTTCATCCGATCCGAGAATCATCTCTTCCGATGAACCGGATGAAGAGCAGGAAGATATCTCGGTCCCCAGTGTCACGGAAGATGACGGACTGATCAGTGATACCCTTGCACGGATCTACGTAAAACAGGGTTACTACTCCAAGGCGATTTTTACCTATGAAAAATTAAGTTTGAAATTTCCCGAAAAAAGTAGTTACTTTGCAAGTCAAATCGAGAAAATACAACAACTGATTAACAAACTATAAGTCAAAATAACATGGGAATCTATACATTGTTCTCAATTCTGGTGCTGATGGCCTGTGTCCTGCTCATCCTTATCGTGCTGGTGCAGAATTCAAAAGGTGGAGGATTGGCCGCCAACTTCACCGGATCGACACAGGTCATGGGTGTCCGTAAAACCGCTGACTTCCTGGAAAAAGCAACCTGGACCCTTGCCGGTTGCCTCCTCTTTTTCAGCCTGCTGGCCAGTGCCACCATTCCCCGGGGAGATGATGCTAACCGCTCAATCATTGAGGAACAGATCGACAATGCAATCGATCCGACAACTATACCCAATTTACCGACTGCAACCCCCGAACAGGATGAACCAACCGGGGGTGGTGAATAAGCGATTCTTCAACAGTAACAGAAAAAAACAGGGTGTCAGAGTGTCATAAAACTGACACCTTTTTTACTCCTTCGGATTTTCGGGAAAATTTGGATAATGACCTTATTATCAATTATATAACACAGCAGCGTCGTTCGGTTTACAGAAAACATTACCCGATCAACTGTTATTCTGTCTTGTTGAAAAGGCGAACTTACGGACGTTTATGATTTGGCACAATATGTGATAGTTGGATTGACAAATTTTACATGTTTAACATTAAAGAACAGATAAAAAATGGCTGACGTAAAAATCAAACCACTGGCCGACCGGGTTTTGATTCAACCCATGGAGGCTGACACAAAAACCGCAAGCGGCATAATTATTCCTGACTCCGCTCAGGAAAAACCCCAAAAAGGTAAAGTAATCGCAGTCGGTTCCGGCACAAAAGATGTCGAGATGGAAGTCAAAAAAGGCGACACCGTCTTGTATGGAAAATATTCCGGAAGCGAAATAAATGTTGACGGAACGGAATATCTGATCATGCGTCAATCGGATATCCTGGCAATCTTGTAACTATTCAAACCAATCAAATAATCCAAAAAATGTAAGAAAAATGGCGAAAGAATTAAAATTTAACATAGAAGCCAGAGATCAATTGAAAAAAGGAATTGACATACTGGCAGAGGCAGTAAGAGTAACCTTAGGGCCAAAAGGACGCAATGTTGTCCTGGACAAAAAATTCGGTTCTCCCATGATCTCCAAGGATGGAGTTACGGTAGCCAAAGAGATAGAACTCCCGGATAATTTTGAGAACATGGGGGCACAAATGGTGAAAGAGGTCGCTTCAAAAACAGCTGATGACGCTGGTGATGGAACCACCACAGCCACTGTCCTGGCACAATCCATCATCAATGTGGGGTTGAAAAATGTCACCGCAGGTGCTAACCCTATGGATCTGAAACGCGGAATTGATAGCGCCGTTATTAAAGTGGTTGAAAGCCTGAAAGCCCAGACAAAGACCATTGGCGAAGATACAGAAAAGATTGAAGCGGTTGCCAAGATCGCTGCAAACAATGATTCCGCTATCGGAAAACTGATTGCCGAAGCAATGGAAAAAGTTCACAAAGAGGGCGTTATTACCGTTGAAGAAGCAAAAGGTACGGAAACCACCGTTGAACTGGTTGAAGGAATGCAATTCGACAGGGGCTACATTTCTGCCTATTTTATTACCGATCCGGATAAAATGGAAGCCGTTCTGGAATCACCCTATATCCTCCTGCATGATAAAAAGATTTCCACCATGAAGGACCTTCTGCCGATCCTTGAAGCAACTTCACAGGCAGGGAAACCGTTATTGATCATCGCTGAGGATATTGACGGGGAAGCACTGGCTACGCTGGTGGTTAACAAACTACGTGGTGCTTTAAAAATTGCAGCAGTCAAAGCTCCCGGATTTGGTGACAGGAGAAAGGAAATGCTGGAAGACATCGCAATCCTGACCGGAGGAACCGTTATCTCGGAAGAGAAAGGATTGAAACTGGAAAGCACCTCACTCGACATGCTCGGCGAAACCGAAAAGGTGGTCGTTGATAAGGAGAACACGACCATTGTCAATGGAGCCGGTGATTCGAAAAACATTACCGCACGTGTAAACCAGATCAAGAAACAGATCGAGACAACCACGTCCGATTACGATAAGGAGAAGCTGCAGGAAAGGCTTGCCAAGCTTGCCGGCGGTGTGGCTGTCCTCTATATCGGTGCTGCTTCCGAGATGGAAATGAAAGAGAAGAAAGACCGTGTCGATGATGCACTGAATGCAACCCGTGCTGCTGTCGAAGAAGGGATAATTCCCGGCGGAGGTGTGGCATACCTGAGGGCAATCGATGCACTGAAGAACCTGAAAGGTGAAAACACGGATGAAGACACCGGAATAGCGATCATCAGACGTGCACTGGAAGAGCCCATTCGTCAGATTGTCGAGAATGCCGGGATCGAAGGTTCCATCGTAGTACAGAAAGTACGTGAAGGAAAAGAGGACTTTGGATTCAATGCCAGAACGGACAAGTATGAGAACCTGTATGAAACGGGTGTGATCGATCCTACCAAGGTGGCAAGAATTGCCCTGGAAAACGCCGCTTCTGTAGCCGGAATGTTCCTGACTACCGAATGTGTCGTGGCGGAAGAAAAAGAAGAAACACCGCCCATGCCACCCATGGGAGGAGGCCCGGGTATGGGAGGTATGATGTAATCAATACCCATATATAACCCATCAAAACCCCATCGGTACCAAACCTGATGGGGTTTTTTATTTCTTCCAGTCGGTAAAATAGTAAAAAAGCAGCAGGGCGACCAGGGCAAATCCGATACCGACCGGATATCCAATCTGCCCCGGCAGCTGGAATCCCTCGGGAGCAATCAGCAAATAGGTAGAGGTTACGGCTGTCATAAAAACAGCAGGGATCAGGGTGAGCCAGAAAAACTTGTTCTCCTGAATGAGAAAAACGGATATTGCCCAGAGGACAATAGTGGCAAGCGTCTGGTTCGACCAGGCAAAATACCTCCATACGATGCTGAAATCGATCCGTGTCAGAAGGTAGCCGATCACAAAGAGCGGAATACTTACCGATAACCGGTTGATAATCTTCACCTGCTTCACCTTCAGAAAATCCGAGACGATCAGCCGGGCACTTCTGAAGGCGGTGTCGCCGGAGGTGATGGGTGCAGCAACCACCCCAAGAATGGCCAGCAGCCCCCCGATTTTCCCCAGCAATGAATTGGAGATCTCATTCACTGCCCAGGCTGCATTACCCCCCTGTTCCCTCATCACCCCATTCAACTCCTCCACTCCTCCAAAGAAACTCATCGCAGCAGCAGCCCATATCAGGGCAACAATACCCTCCGCAACCATGGCACCATAAAAAACCCTCCTTCCCTGTTTTTCATTCTTCAGGCACCTGGCCATCAGTGGTGCCTGGGTGGAATGAAAACCGGATATAGCCCCGCAGGCAATGGTAATAAACAACATGGGGAAAATGGGAAATTTATCCACTTCTGCATTCATGTTTACAAGGTTCGCAGGCGTTAACTCAGGGATAGCATACCGGTTCAGGATCAGACTGATAGATATTCCAAGTGCCATGAAGAGGAGGGCTAAACCGAACAGCGGATAGACCCTTCCGATCAATTTATCGATGGGTAACAGGGTAGCAAGAAGGTAATAGGCAAAGATCACCCAGATCCAGAGTCCGTATCCTATATAACCGGTAGTATAACCGCTCAATATTTTCGCTGGACCCATGATAAAAACCGCACCAACCAGCACCATCAGGATTACCGTAAACCCCCTCATAACCTGTTTAAAACCCAGTCCCAGATACTTCCCAACCACCTCGGGTATGCTAAGCCCGTTGTTTTTTATGGACAACATACCTGAAAAATAATCGTGCACTGCACCGGCAAAAATACACCCGAAAACGATCCATAGAAAAGCTACAGGGCCCCACATTGCTCCTGCAACAGCGCCAAAGATCGGACCGAGCCCGGCAATATTCAGAAACTGTATCAGGAAGATCTTTCCCCAACCCATTGGGACAAAATCGATCCCGTCACGGAGCCTGAAGGCAGGGGTTTCCCGCTGCGGATCCGCTCCGAAAATCTTTTCAACAAAACGACCGTATATAAGATAACCGGCAATCAGGGCAACGATAGCCAGGAGAAACGTGATCATGATTCAACATCTTTCGGAAACAAACTCCAAGATAGCAATAATTGAAGATTCACCGGTATGATCTTCGCTTTCTTTTCTTAATTTAGTCATCCGGTAAACATTGTTTAAATAACCAAATCGTTATGATCATGAAAAAAATGATATTCTCATTCATTCTTCTCATTCTCTTCGTGCATGCTTTTTCCCAGGAGGCTGCCCCCAGGCCGGTTGCCCCTTACAGCCAGTCAGTTATGACGGATAGCGGGCTGCTGTTTGTCTCCGGCCAGATCCCAATGAACCCGGAAACAGGGAAACTGGTTGGAGGAGATATTAAAGAGGCTACACGGCAGGCAATGCAAAATATTGGCACCATCCTGAAAAAAAATGACCTTGATTTTTCCAACGTGGTGAAATGTACGGTCTTCCTGACCGATATCCGGGATTATGGTGCCATGAATGAGGTGTATAGAACCTTTTTCACGGAAGGCTTTCCGGCACGCGAAGCCATTGAAGTATCCAATCTCCCTCTCGGTGCCCGGATCGAAATTTCAGCAATAGCCGCCAAAGAGGTCAAATCGCGGTTTACGGGAAAAGAATGAGAGAAATGTCTCAAATTATTCTCTGCGAAGGTTAATAACCCGTTGTTGAATGTGAATTAATCCTTACCTTTCTTTTCCACCCATGGCATTAATAAAATTAATCCAACAATCATAATTCCAATGCCTGCCCATTTCCATATTTTATTAGGTTCAGTAAGGTTTTTATCGGTTAGGTAGTTTGTTATGACAACAACGATGGCACCGAGGAGAATACAGAATCCGCTCAGGATTCGTAACTGTTTTTGAGTGATTTTCATGTCTCGGGTTATTAGAATTATTTAGCTTCAATTCATTTGCCCTTAAACAATCTCACCGAAATGACATTCCCTGTTTTTTGTACAAACCGTAACACTGTAAGCTGCATTCCAGCTATAATCCCAATTTTGTAAACGTGAAGATTCAATGAGATATTTATTTCGAAATCTGTTTGTCAAATTATTACAAATTTAACCTCAATTTATAGCGTTCTGATAGCAACCAACGGGAGTCTGTGTAAAAACCCTTTATTGCAAAATAAATGTTAGGATAAAAATGCCAGCCAGAATTATCATATTTCTTTTGGCTCTAATGCGCCTTAAATCCTATATTGTTGGGGCCAGTGTTTTTTATTTCTTTTTTCTTTTTGGTGGTGTGGTTGATGAATTGAACTTCACCAATTTTTCCCAATCTATTGCACCGTCACTGTCGCAAAAGTCGTTGGTAAATTCTCTGGTGAACTTGTTTATCATATGCGAGTACGATTTTAAGAACTCGTCATTCTTTTGTTTTGCTTTGTGTCCGAGTGGTTCAATGATTTCTGTGAAGAGGTCAGTGTCGCCAGAGACAAATTGCCAAAATTTCTGTCCGCAGTATTTGAAATAGTCGCCTTTATCGGGATTGTTATCCCTCCCATAACAACAGCCATTGACTGCAACGATATATAGTCCAGAGTTACTTGTCCTTAAGGTCCTTTTGGCGGTCTTGAAGTCGGAAACCATTTTGGCGATCTGACTGCTGTTGCCCCAGTTAGGCCCCGATTTAATGTTAACGATGTAACGCCTGTCTTCATCGTCAAATTCTAAGTCAATTCCAGCAATGCCTGATTTCCAACCGCCATAAACTTTCTCATTGATGAAGATTGCTAGACCCTCTAACCAATCGCCAAATATGGTTTCCTCATTTGAAGAGATGTGAGCGTCCACCAGTCCTTTGACGATTTGGTCTGCCGTCAATACATACTTGGCTTTGAAGAGGTAGGGATTTTTTCTCCTCAATACCTTTGAGAGACTTAATGTGTCAAGACTCAAAATCCTTTTCTGATGAAAGGTACCTATGTTGTCCTCAACGTACTGCGATATGTCCTTCAGATTTAGCTTTTTCATATTTGTTTTTAGGTTCTAATAGGTAAAGCTCTACCGGTTGGATTTCGCTTTTTACCATTTCATAGTATTCTGGGACGATTTCAATTCCAATAGAGTTTCTTTTCATTCTATTGGCAATAAGGTTAGTTGTTCCTGAGCCCATAAATGGGTCAAGAACAGTATCTCCCTCTTTTGTAAATAATTTAATGAACCACTCGGGCAATCCTTCTGGAAATGCGGCACTATGGTTTTTATTATTACACTCAGTCGCTAAATGAAGTACGTTGGTAGGATATGCCATATCTCTGTCGAGCCATTTTGATATGTTTTTGCCAAAGCCGCTTCCAACTTTAGATTCGTCACGTGTTTTGTCTGTCTCACTTAGTTTTTTAAGTCTGGTTTTTGTCCAGTCGCCCATTGGAACCATTACTTCCTCCTGATACATATTAAACTTCTTCTCCTTGTTGAAATGCAAAAGACGCTCCCAGGCATCTCTGAAACGGTTAGGCCATTTGCCTGGATAGCAATTCTTCTTATGCCAGATATATTCCTCAGTCCATAGCCAGCCCTGCTCTCTCATTGCAAGGATCAATTCCATTACATAGGTGCTACGCTCACCCCTAACTACTCGCTCCTTGATATTGAGAATAAACGAGCCTGTTGGCTTGAGTACTCGGAGAAGTTGCTTGGAAATAGGCAAAAACCAGTCAACGTATTTGTCAGGGTGAATGCCTCCATATGTATTTTTTCTTTGGTCTGCGTATGGCGGAGACGTGAAGATCAAATCTACCCAGTTGTCAGGTAGTTTTTTAAGTACTTTTTTGCAGTCACCTAAATATAAGTCCGTTTTTACCTCCATGTTACAAATATACTGCTTTGTTTTCTTAATTCTCCGTTAGTCAGTTTTAAGTTTTCCACATTTGCCCCAACGGTTGCGCTATGAATAGTTGCCGACTACGGAGTGCTTTCCTATCAAGATACACAGACCTTTAAGCGAGCCACAAACCTTAAATTTACTACTGTCTCGGCAATTATTTATGAGCGCGTGTTACCGCACGTATTATTTCATTCACCTTTCATTAGTTCTATAATCAATCCTTGGATTTCTTTTGTTTTATTTCTCCATTTTGTGATTGGATAGATTGGATATTTAGCATGATCATCTTCAGGAGGTAGTTCATAAAGTCGACAGAAAAGCTTTCGGTATTTTTCCTTGAATTTCAGTTGTTTTTCATTTTCTATGAACCAGGCATAATTCAATTGAAGTGACCCGTCTGTGAAAATTGTTACTAATGATTTTGGGCCTATTTTAGTAAAAACCGGATTAAATGAACCTTTCAAAGCACCTGTTCCCCATTTTATCTGGTAAGAGTGTTTCAAAAAGAATCTATAGAAGTCTTTTATTGTTTCTACCTCTTTTTGGTCAAGGTTGTTACTAAGTTCCTCAAAGAAACTATCCTCATTCCATGTCCTTCTTTTACTGGACCCTGATTTATTGGAAACCTCTTTCTTGATTTCGGATCCAAATAGCTTTGGAATTGTAATCTCAAAATCGTCATATTTATAGAATTCTAACTCAACACCATAGATGTCAAATCTGCAATTGCGATTTAGAAATGTAATCAGATCTTTAAGTCGTTTTTCAAGGTGGTCCATTAATACAACGAAACGTAATTTCCCATTTGCCAAGTTTTCCCTAAAGATTTCAATTATTTCAGATGACTCCTCAGTTGAAAGTTCATAAAAGCTATTTAATTTGTCAGCTATTGACATTTTAAAATGCGAATTCACTTTCTCCTTAATTGCTTGAAAGAATTCTAACTCATTGTCAATGTTTTCAGAAATTGAGGCGCCATAATCAAGCACCTGGGCAACAACCAATCTTTTGTTAGGGTTTTTATATAGCTTAGTTTCAATAATATAAACTTCGCCGTTGGCATCGATCCCAATAGCATCAATTGGTCCACTTCTAGTAGGAACCTCTCTTGCTAGAATCAGCAATCGAATATCTTCATCTATTTCATAAAGGGGAACACTATCAGGATTTTCATAAATAAAGTTCTGTAAGCCTTCCTCATTCACAAAGTTAGATTCAGTGATTTTCTTTGCTTTCTTTCCGTTTTTACTTATTATGATTGGCATATCTTACTAATATGTGCGGTAACGGAGCGCTAAACTAAGTTCCGCACTGAGGGCGAAGGCTGCCGAGCTTGCTCGAGCAGACTGTAAAGCCCGCAAGGGCGGTACCAAATTGCGTTTAGCATGTTGTTCGGGCACGTTTTGATTCGATATCCAGCTAAAGCTGATTGTTACTATAAAGTTACAAAGCAATTTGGTTTAGCGCTCCGTTCAGGCACATTTCTTTTGGATGCAGTGAAACGAAGTTTCGCAGACAAAAGTTCAGCTTTAGCTGAATGTGCCTGAATGAGTGGATAATGGCAATTGCGTATATATTCCATATAGATAGTCCTGATTCAAGGGCGTTGAATTTTTTGGACTTTTACCCCGGAGATCCGTCAATCCTGCCTGCCGCCTTCATCCTTCATCTTTCATCCTTCATCCTTTATCTCTGTCCTACCCTGCAATTTCCCTCACGGCTTGCACGAACTGATCCAGATCGGAGGTTGTGGTATAGATATTCGGTGTAACCCGCACGCCAACGATATTTTCCCAGTTAATTGCCACGGTGAATATCTTATAGCGGTCAAAGAGGGCTTTTTGTAATTCTCCCGGTGTCATTCCCTCGATCCCAAAATTCCCCAGTCCGCAGGCATATTTCGGATCAAAGGAGGTAAAAAATTTGACTTTCGGGATATCCCGTATCCGCTCCATCCAGTAATTGCGCAGGAAGTTCAGCCGCTCCTTTTTTCTCTCCTGGCCTATCATATAGTGAAAATCGATGGCTTTCCCGATGGCCAGTTCTGCCGGGAACGAGCGGGTACCCATGGCTTCAAATTTCCGGATATTATCACTTTCCGGGTCTCCGGGAGCAGTAAAGGGCCAGATCTCTTTGATCTTCTCTTTTTTGACCCAGAGCATGCCTGTGCCGAAGGGAGCATAGAGCCATTTGTGGAGTGAAGTGCCAAAGTATTCACAATCCAGGTCAGGTATTTGAAAGGGCAGGTGAGCGAAGGTATGGGCTCCATCGACCAGAACATCAATCCCATGGTCATGGGCGGCTTTTGCGATTTTTTTAACCGGAAGGATCTGGCCTGACCAGTTGATCATGTGCATGATCTCTATCACTTTGGTTTTGGAGGTAAAGGCATCCACATAAGTTTTCACGATCAGGTCGTCATCTTCCACGGGTTGAGGAAGATAGATCCATTTCAGGACAACTCCGTCTCGTTTTTCTCTCTGTTTCCAGGCATTAATCATGTTCGGGTAATCCTGTTTGGTCAATACCACTTCATCACCTTTCTTCAGGTTCATTCCGAAGATTACCGTTTCCAGTGCTTCTGTGGTATTCCGCTGTATGGCTACCTCTTCCGGGGAGCAACCGCCAAGACGGGCCAGATCCTTCCTTACTGCCTCTCTTCCTTCACCCACAACCTGCCACATGTAATAGGCTGGTCCCTCATTACTTACCCTGTTGTAGTGTTCGAATGCATCCTGGACAACCCTGGGTTGGGGACATACTCCGCCGTTATTCAGGTTCATGATATTGGGAGATGCGGTAAATGATTGCTGAACCCAAAACCAGAAATCCTCGTCTGATTCGATATCTGTCGGTGGTGTTAAAAACGCATCACCCATGGGGCTGGAATAGTTCTTTCCAAAAGCAGTGTTCATAAAGGATCCGACAGCCACCGCTCCTGCTGCTACAAATGAGCTGGTTAAAAACTGACGTCTGTTCGTTTTCATGATGAAATCTATTTTATGATCGGTATAGTTTAGGTAGATATTGCACTTCAGGCTCTACATAAAATTACCATCTTTCGGGTTAAAAAAAAATAAAATTCAGGAATTATTGGTAATTTTGATAGACCAACCCAACAAAAATCAATCATGAAAAGAATTCAGGGAATTGTGCTTGTTTCCTTCATCCTGATAACAAAAGCTTACTCCGGATGGATACTCACGATTGAAAATTATGATACAGATAACCAGGAAATAAGAAGTCACCTCGTCTATTTTCAGGAAAACAGGATCAAAATAGTGGACCCGGATCTTACAACGATTTTTGACCTGAACCAGAATATGATTACGTTCCTGAAACCCCAGATTCACATGTACTGGAAAGGAACCCTGGAAGATTACCGGAAAGAGGTGAGGGAGACACTGGAATTGATGATCGATCTTGAGGTAAAGAAGCTACCGGAAGAAAAACAGGATGAAGCAAGGAAAACGTTTGAAACCATGATGCGGATCATGGAACATCCGGATACCACTTCCACATTGGATATTTTTATCCGTGAAACGGCTGAAAAAGATACGATTCTGGGGTATGAAACCGCTAAATCCCAGGTTTTTTTAAATGGCGTAATCATGGAAGATCTTTGGATCCCCGAGAAGCTGGATGTGTCCCGTGATCTGGATCAGAGAAAATACCTGCGCCTGCTTGGCCAGTTGAGTACGGGCTTTGAAAACGAACTGGTGTACCAGACCTCGACTGAATACAACCGCTTGATACAGAACACATACCTTCTGCGGACGAAAAAATACAAAACTGGCTACCAAACCGTGAATGAAGTAGTTGATATGCGTCAGGAATCCCTCGGTGAATCGGTGTTCCTTCCCCCCACGAATTACAAACCCGTTACCCTCACTGAGCTGGGAATCATTACTACGGACGGCGAAGAGTAATTTGAGAGCGATCCTGCCTCACCGGCAGTGTAATACTTCACAATTTCGGTAACAAAATTTCAAATAACCATCTGAAGGCAGATTTTATCCCAGGTCCTTATTTCGAAATGAGTTTTTAGCTATCTGAATTTACCCCGGCAGGGGTAGAACAATGATTAGCCACCGGTGGTAACCGGTGGTTGAAATGTGCAAGGAAATTACAACCCTGAACCCCTGCCTGCTGGCAGGCAGGGGTTGAATTTTTCATTTAAAGTTTTAATATTCAACCCCAGTTTAATAATTGGTTGAAATAAATATCTTTGTAGTTCGTTTTGAACTGACGTTTTACCGGGATGGATCACATACGAAATTTTTGCATCATTGCCCATATTGATCATGGTAAAAGTACCCTGGCTGACCGGATGTTATTGAAAACCAATACTCTTTCACAGCGGGACTTCAAAGACCAGGTACTTGACAGCATGGAACTGGAGAGGGAGAGAGGCATCACCATTAAGAGTCATGCCATTCAGATGCAGTATCTGCACGGGGGTTCAACCTACTATCTGAACCTGATCGATACCCCGGGTCACGTTGATTTCTCATATGAAGTGTCCCGGTCGATTGCCGCTTGTGAAGGGGCATTGCTGGTCATCGATGCCACCCAGGGGGTCCAGGCTCAGACCATTTCGAACCTTTACCTTGCCATTGAACATGACCTGAAAATTATTCCGGTACTGAACAAGATGGATCTCGAGGCTGCCATGCCGGAGGAAGTGAAAGATCAGATTGTTGATCTGGTTGGCTGTCAACGGGACGATATCATCGAAGCGAGTGGGAAGACCGGGTATGGGGTTGACCGCATCCTGGAGGAGATCGTTTTACGAATCCCCCCGCCAAAAGGGGATCCGAATGCTCCGTTACAGGCATTAATCTTTGATTCGGTATTTAACTCCTTCCGGGGTATTCACGCCTATTTCAAGGTGATGAACGGTGAGATAAAAACCGGTGATCATGTGATGTTTGTGGCAACCCGGAAAAAATACCATGCCGATGAGGTGGGTGTACTGAAACTAAAGACGGAACCGCGCAATATAATGAAGACCGGTGATGTGGGTTATATCATATCCGGGATTAAAACCTCCAGCGAAGTAAAAGTTGGAGACACCATTACACACGTTGAGAATCCCTGTGATAAAGCAATTGAAGGATTTGAAGATGTTAAACCGATGGTTTTTGCAGGGATCTATCCGGTGGATGCAGATGATTACGAAGAGCTACGTGCATCAATAGAAAAACTGCACCTCAATGATGCATCCCTGACCTACGCCCCTGAATCCTCTGCTGCCCTGGGTTTTGGCTTTCGATGTGGCTTTTTAGGGCTCCTGCACATGGAAATTGTGCAGGAAAGACTGGACAGGGAATTTGACATGAATGTCATAACCACTGTCCCGAATGTATCCTACAGGGTACACACCAGGAAAAGTGAGGTCATCGAAGTACACAACCCTTCCGGTCTGCCTGAACCCACTGTCATCGATTATATAGAGGAACCCTATATAACAGCGCAGATCATTTCCAAATCAGAATTTGTCGGCTCGGTCATGAAACTCTGCATCGACAAGAGAGGAACACTTAAAAACCAGGTTTATCTTACTTCCGATCGCGTAGAGGTCTCGTTTGAAATGCCCCTTTCCGAAATCGTCTTTGATTTCTACGATAAACTGAAAAGTATATCCAAAGGATACGCTTCATTCGATTACCACCAATCCAGCTTCCAAAAGGCAAGCCTGGTACGTCTCGATGTGTTGCTGAACGGTGAAATGGTGGATGCACTATCCACCCTTATCCATAAAGACAATGCTTATGATTTTGGCCGGAGAATGTGCGTGCGGCTGAAGGAACTGATACCAAGGCAACAATTTGACATCGCCATACAGGCTGCTATCGGGTCCAAAATCATTGCCAGGGAAACCGTTAAAGCCCTGCGGAAGGATGTGACGGCCAAATGTTACGGAGGGGATATTACCCGGAAGCGTAAATTGCTTGAAAAACAGAAAAAAGGCAAAAAACGTATGCGTCAGGTGGGCAATGTTGAAGTACCCCAGCAAGCCTTCCTGGCCGTCCTGAAGCTCGATTAAGTTTCTTTGGTCAAACCCGTCAAATTCGTAACTTTGTCTTCTTAATTTACATTTTTTATATATATTTAGCGATCTATATCTATACATACACCTGTTTCAAATATTTCGTTCATGGATAGAAAGCTACATCTGGGAATGGATATCGGTTCAATATCGATCAATACGGTATTGATGGATGAAAAGATGAACATCCTTGAAAACCATTATCATTTCTGTCACGGAAAACCTTTTCATTTACTCAAAGAACTGATCAGCGATATATTCAAAAAACATCCTTCCGAATCCATAAAGACCCTGGCTTTCACCGGTACAGGAGGAGAACTTGCTGTTGAACTGGTTGGCGGGCATTTTGTTAATGAGATCATTGCCCAATCGGCTTCAGTAGCCCGTTTATACCCGCACGTTAAAACGGTTATTGAGATGGGGGGTGAGGATTCAAAACTGATCTTTATGCATGCAGATGAGAAGGAGAACGTCAGCCGCCTGTCCGATTTTACACTCAATAATCTGTGTGCAGCCGGAACGGGATCTTTCCTTGATCAGCAGGCAAAACGAATTGGTGTTGCCATTGAAAAGGAATTTGGGGAAATGGCGCTGAAGTCAAAAAATCCTCCAAGGATTGCCGGCAGATGCAGTGTTTTTGCCAAGAGTGATATGATACACCTTCAACAAATTGCCACACCGGTACACGATATTGTTGCAGGCCTCTGTTTTGCAGTTGCCAGGAATTTTATCAGTGCCCTGGGGAAAGGAAAACAATTTGAGTTTCCTGTCATTTTTCAGGGAGGTGTTGCTGCAAATGCAGGTGTAGTCAGGGCATTCAGGGAGTTGTTAAAAGCCGGAAAATCGGATCTTGTCATACCCAAATACCATGCCTCTATGGGGGCAATCGGTGCGCTTTATTTCATTCTCAGCCAGGAAGACAGTAAGGAGAACCGATTTAAGGGACTGGAGTCACTGGAGCACTACCTTACCACGGCTCATGCCCGAGGTGATATACATGAACCGCTTCAGGAATCGGATGCAACGTACGACAAAACGGTTCATTCCATTCCTGCCGGGTCAGAAAAAATAGAGGTATACCTTGGATTGGATGTGGGATCGTTAAGTACCAATGTGGTGCTGATCGATGATCAGAACCGCGTCATTGCCCGAAGGTATTTACCCACAGCCAGTAAACCACTTGAGGCGATCAGAAAAGGGATGTCAGAAATTTATGAAGAGGTTGGTGACAGAGTGATTGTTAAAGGTGCCGGGACCACCGGATCAGGCCGTTACCTTACCGGAGATTTTATCGGTGCCGATACGATACAGAATGAGATCACTGCCCAGGCAACAGCAGCCATTGATTTCGATCCCCGGGTCGATACGATTTTTGAAATTGGCGGCCAGGACTCAAAATACATCAGTATCGATAACGGTGTGGTTGTTGATTTTGAGATGAATAAGGTATGTGCTGCAGGAACGGGGTCTTTTCTTGAAGAACAAGCTGAAAAGTTGGATATCAATATTGTTGAAGAGTTTGGTGCATTGGCACTTGAAGCTCCAAAGCCGGCAGGACTTGGAAGCCGGTGTACCGTGTTTATGGAATCTGATCTCAATTCACATCAGCAAAAAGGAGTGGAGAAGGAGAACCTCGTTGGAGGCCTGGCATACTCCATTGTTGAGAATTACATTCAAAAAGTGGTCCGGAAAAAACGCATTGGTGATCATATCTTTTTCCAGGGTGGAGTTACCAATAACAAAGCGGTAGTAGCCGCTTTTGAAAAAGTTACCGGCAAGAAGATCATTGTCCCCCCCCACTTTGATGTTACCGGTGCCATCGGAGCAGCCATGCTTGCCAGGGAATCGATAGCTGAAGGTCAACAAACACGGTTTAAGGGATTTGATGTCAGTAAGGTACCGTATAAAGTGGATCGATTCACCTGTAAGTCATGCTCGAACCAATGTGAGATCCGGAGAGTACGGATTGAAGGAGAAAAGAAGCCCCTGTTTTACGGAGGAAGGTGTGAACGGTATGAACTGGATGAACGGAAAGGCAAGGGAAAAGGAATACCGAATCTATTTGATGAACGGCTATCTTATCTGATGGGGGATTTCCAGGAGGAGCCAAAGAACGGCAGGACCACCATTGGTATACCCAGAGCCCTGGTCCTGTTCTATCAACAATTTCCTTTCTGGAGAACATTTTTCCAGGAGCTTGGATTTCATGTGGTCATCTCCCCCGAGTCGGATAACCAGTTGATCAAGAAGTCGCTCCAGATCATCGTTGCGGAAACCTGTTTTCCCATTGAGTTGATGCATGGACACATCATGGATCTGCTTGAAAACGAAGAGGTGGACCATGTCTTTACGCCATTTATCATCAATGCCAAAGCCGAGGAGGGTAACACAACCAGCAATTACAACTGCCCATGGGTTCAAACCTTCCCATTTATGGTGAAAGCTGCAATTACCAGCGAAGATCTGAAGAAGAAAATGCTTGTTCCAACACTGAATTTCAGATATTTCGGCAAAGTGCTGGACAGGGAGCTTTCGGACTTCATGAAGGAAAAATTCGGGATTTCGTCAAAGAAGGTGATCCGCGCGATCCGGAAAGCAGACGAACTGCAGGTCGCATTCGAAAATCAACTGATAATGCGTGGTCAGGAGGTATTGGAGAATCTGCCGGATGACAAGGAGACACTCGTTATCCTTGGTCGTTCCTACAATACCGGAGACCCTGCACTGAACCTGAGGATGGTTGAAAAGCTGATTAACCAGAATGTACTGCCCATACCCATTGATTATCTGCCACTGGGCAGCGAGCGCATTACCGATGACTATCCCCAGATGTACTGGCCAAACGGGCAGAAGGTACTGGCTGCAGCCCGGATCGTTGCCAGGGATAAAAAACTACATGCCGTTTACATGGGAAATTTCATGTGTGGTCCCGATTCATTCCTGTCCCATTTCGTGCATGAGGAGATGGCCGGCAAACCCTATCTTGAGATTGAGATTGATGAACACAGTGCAGATGCCGGCATGATTACACGCTATGAAGCCTTTCTCGACAGCCTGAGGGGATCGAGGTTGTCAAAAGGCAGGATGGAAAAAGTGTACCGTCCGGGCGTCATGGAATCATCTCCGCTGGAAGACCGGATCCTCTACTTTCCCTATATGTGCGATGCAGCGTATACCATTGCAGCAGCAGTGAGAAGCTGTGGGCTGAAATCGGAAGTTTTACCCATGCAGGATAAGGAGGCGCTTGAGATCGGCAGAAAGTATACATCAGCCCGGGAGTGCTTCCCCATGATCTGCACTACCGGAAGTTTTCTCAAAAAACTGATGGAACCCGGAGTGGATCCTTCAACGATCAGCTTTTTCATGCCGGATCACAACGGCCCCTGCCGCTTCGGACAATATAATAAATTTCAACGGCTTATCTTTGACCGCCTTGGATATAAGGATACCAAAATCATCTCTCCCAGTAATGAGACATCGTATGAAGATATATCGGGAGGACATGGGACTAAATTCCGGTATACGGCATGGAAAGGGTTTGTCGCCGTTGACCTGCTCAGGAAATTAAAACAGGAACGAATTCCCTATGAAGCCATTCCCGGAGAAACAAACCGGGTTTATCAGAAAGCCTTGAATGCTGTCGTCCGGTCCATTGAAAACGGTGCAAAAGACCTTTCTGAAGTATTGCATCGTGAAGCTCAGAAGTTTAAAGAAATACAGTTCATCAATGGTGAACGAAAACCGGTTGTAGCCGTTGTAGGTGAGATATTCATGAGGGATAATCCCTATTGCAGCGGATACCTGGTTCAGCGACTGGAAAAATTCGGTGCCGAAACGTTTATTGCTCCATTCTCCGAATGGCTGAGTTACTCAACCTATCGCTACACCCGGGATAGCCTGTGGAAAGGAGATGTTAAAGGTTTGATCAAATCAAAAATACAGGATGTCTCCCAGAACATTTCAGCGAAAAACCTGCATAAAGCCGTTCACGGACTGTTTGAAGAAGAGAGGGATGTCACGATACGAGAGATGCTCGACAGTTGCGGACCGTATATTCACAGGCATTATGACGGTGATCCGGCTCTTAACCTCGGAAGCTCTGTCCTTCTTGCCAATACGAACATATCCGGGATCGTTAATATTCTGCCCTTTACCTGCTTGCCCGGAACGGTTATTGCTTCCGTATCCCATAAATTCAAACAGGACCATGGCAACCTTCCCTATGAAAGCATTGCATACGACGGACAGGATGATGCAGCCATTGAATTGCGGTTGCAGGCTTTCATGCACCAGGCGAAAGAATATGCAAAACTAAAAGGGTTTAACAAACCCGAGAAATGGCACCTCCGGGTATGAATTGGTAGTAATTCCCAGAGCAAGCTCTGGACTCTTATTTCCGCAGCAAGTTGTGGTAAACCAGCCTGTTGCCCGTAGGCAGGGTTGGCACCCGAATACCGGTATACGTTTAACGGTGACGAAGCCCGCACTGTGAAATAGTAAAAGCTTCATTTATCTCACAGGGCCCGTTGTAGAACCGGGATTATTTATGCATACTCAACAAATCAGCTTGTATCCTTTCCCGTGGATATTGATAATCTGGATGGAGGGATCATTCTTCAGGTATTTGCGTAACTTGGTGATGTAAACATCCATACTCCTGGCATTGAAATAATTATCATCAATCCAGATCGTTCGCAGGGCAAAATTCCGCTCCAGAACTTTATTCTTATTGCTGCACAGCAACTTAAGAAGTTCCGATTCCTTGGTCGTCAGCTTCTGAATCTCTTTCCCTTTAATGAGCTGCTGCTTCTGGCTGTCAAACAGGTAATCACCGATTTCGTATTGATCCGGTTGCTGATCATTGGCACCGGGAATTGTTCTTCTGAGAATGGCTTCGATCCGGAACAGCAGTTCCTCCATGCTGAAGGGTTTGGTGATATAGTCATCGGCACCCAGTGAAAAGCCTTCCAACACATCATCCTTCATCGATTTCGCGGTGAGAAAAATGATCGGTATATCGCTGTTGATCAACCGGATCTCTTTCGCCAGTGTAAATCCATCTTTTACGGGCATCATCACATCCAGCAAACAGAGATCAAAATGCTCCTGTATAAATCCCTTATACGCTTTGTTCCCATCTGCATAGAGACAGGTTTCATACCCTTTAACCAGGAGATATTCCTTCAACAGGGAACCCAGGTTTTCATCATCTTCTGCTAAAAGGATCCGGATTTTATGCATTATTGCCAGTGTTAAGTGGAAGTGATATAGAGAACCGAGTGCCTTTTTGTGGCTGACTATCAACAACAATTGTGCCATCGTGCTCTTCAACGATCTTTTTTACGTAGCTTAATCCCAGTCCGAATCCTTTTACATTGTGAATGTTGCCTGTGGGAACACGATAGAACCGTTCAAAGATGCGTTTCTGATCTTCCTTTCTGATCCCAATACCATTATCTTCTACGGAGATTATGATCTTTCTTCCGGATGTTTTTGTACGAATAAGTATTTCCGGTTTCTTATTACAATATTTTATGGCATTATCCAGAAGGTTTGAAATGATATTGGTGAAATGTACTTCATCAACACCCACGGTGGAGGGGTCAGCTTCCAGCTGGAGATCGATGGTACCATTCTTGTTTTCAACCTGCATGGTGAAATTTGAAACCACATTTTGAATAAGCCGGTGAATGTCCATCTCCTTTATTTTCAACCTGATCTTTCCCCGGTCGAAAATAGCCATCTGCAGCACTTTCTCAACCTGGTAACCCAGACGCTTGCTCTCATCATCAATAACTTTTGTTATCTGATTCACATTCTTTTCCATGATGGGAATACTATCGTCTTTTAACATTTGCGATGCCAGCGAAATGGTGGAGATCGGCGTTTTCAGTTCATGGGTCATGTTGTTCACAAAATCCGACTTGATCTCCGATAATTTTTTTTGCCTGAAGATGATATAGAGTGTAGACAGGAAAATAAGGACCAGTAACAAGGTCAACAGGGCGGAAGAGACTCCCATGAATCCCAGGGATTTCAAAAAGTAGTTCTTTTCATTCGGGAAATAGAGTGTCAGAAAGTTAAAATTGGATACCAGGTCATTTGGATAAAGTGCTTTCTGGTATACTTCCGATTTTGTGATATCCTCGAAACCCTCCGATTGAAAAATAAATTCATTCTCCGGGCTTTTTCGTACGGCAAACTCATAATCCAACTTAATATCCCGCTGACTAAACTCCTTTCTGATCAGATCATTCAGGATCGCAAGATCCAATCTCTCTTCGATCCTGGGATTTTCCTTGATCATCTTCTTCAGGACATTCTCAACAAATATCGTTTTATTGTCAACCTTGTCCGATAACGATGCTCTGAGATCATTTCGCCTGATGACATAGGATTCATAATGCTCCCGGGTTTGTATGTGGACTTCAGGAAACGGTGGAGGGGAGTCCAGCGAATCAGGGATGTAAGACTTCATGACGGGTAAATAGATGATGTTATTGCCTTCATGGAGAACTGCTGTTCCCGATTCAACAATGATCCGTGTGCTGAGGCTATCCGCAGTATCGTTCCCTATAATCTGGATTTCCCCCGGGATGGAATCGCTGATTATTTCCTCAACAATATTGTCCATGGTTTCCATCTCCTCGAGCTGTTCAGTAACCGATGCAAGCGCTTTGTTTACCACCTGTTTAAACTGTTGCTGCTTAACCTCCACGGCATTCCGGATCCAGTACCCCTGTACACCGATCAAACCCAGCAATGCGGCAGTCATGACAATGGTCAGAATCCATATCAGCTTTCTGCTCATAACAATACAAAGATAGGGTTACTCAATATATCTGATTCATATTTAACAATCTTTAACAATCCTTAAGTTTCGTTAACACAACTTCCATGTATTTTTGTTGCATAAAACAAACCATGAAAATTACTTATGAAAGCAAGTAAAAAAAGTTTCCCATTTCTCCTGGTTACATTAACACTGTTTCTGGGAATGACTGCATTTGCTCAGGATGAGGAGAAGACCAAAGTTCACCTGAAAGTCATGCAAAATGATGAAGTAACGGTGGATACAACACTCCAAATTACATCCGGAGCAGATAGCGATGAGTTAAAGAAACTGATACAGGAAATCGCTGGTATTGAAGATATTGATCTTCAGGTTCTTAGTTCCGGTGATCTGCACACTCATGCCATTAAACTGAAGAAAGAGGGAACAGATTCCCTGAAATCGGTGGCTATATTTGTTGGTGAAAAGGATCTTAAGAGAGTGGATGAAGATAAAGTGGGAGTCTACTATGTGGTTAAGGAAAAAGCAGATTTGGATGATGTTGAAGAGATTGTCATCAAGAAAAAAGATGGTAACGTAATCATCATGAAAGGCGATGAGATCCAGGATATTAAAGGAGGAAATGTCTACATCAAAACCTACGATGATGAAGAGGGAACATTTGATGTTTTCCTGAAAAATGATGAGGGTGGCACAATTGTTGTAAAGAAAAACGTAAAGGTGATTAAGAAACAGAATGAAGAAGGAGAAGAGGAGATTGAGATTACCATAATAAAGAAGGACACATCCAAAGAGAAGAAAGAGATAAAAGAGAAAAAGGCTGAAAAAGAGAAAAAATAGAAGAAGCTAAATAGTAATCAATTCTGTGTTAGGTTAAATTTTTAGGGTTAAAAAAAGAGAAGGCTGTCGCAAACGTGGCAGCCTTTTTCTATTCATTGAATTAGCAGCCGATCCCGTGATTTCAGTGTACGGGGATCAATGACAAAGGAGGTGCTGATAACGGGAATCGATCGCAGGTTGCGGATCAGCTTTTCCTCCTCTTCCTCTGGCAAATCACCGTGCACCTGCATTAAAAAATCGATGTTCCTGAACTCTTCGACCAGGAAACCATCATCACAACGGTTTGACAGTAAGTAATAGGTCAGGAAGCTTTCCTCATCCTCATATGCATAGAATGAAAATTCCTGGTCGGTGTTCAGTTTCGGATTAAACAATACATAATTTGCTCTTTTCTGCAGGTTAAGGTTCAGTTTCTGGTTTATAGCCCAGCAGAGGTGATAATCGTTTTCGTGTGAAGAGATGCCAATGAGGAAAAACCGATAATCCGGTTCAACGGCAAGTTTATGTAATCTCTTTTTCATCATCATCAGGAATAACCAGGATAAAAATAACCATAATTCCAGTATTTTATGAAAAAATCAATACACTACGCTATTTGTCTGCGGATTCCAGTCTGTGCAGCGCCTCTTCTGATGCATGTTGTTCTGCCTCTTTCTTCGACAATCCCTCTCCTGAGCCAACCGGCTGCTCGTCAATGAACAGTTTTACGGAAAAGTGTAGCAATTTATTTTCTGCATCAAAATGATCGGATGAATAAAAGTGTATCTCCTTTTTATGTTTTTGTGCCCATTCAATCACCTGGCTCTTGAAATCTATTTCGGTTTTTTCAAGTTCTTTCAGATCAAGATGATGATGAATAACCCGGCGTATCAGGTATTTTTTTGTAAACCTGTATCCCCGGTCCAGATAAATGGCCCCGATCAATGCCTCCAGGGCATTACCGTAGAGGTTTCTTCCGAACATATTCTGGTTAACGTTTGAAATCAATAGCCTGTCAATCCCCACTTTTTCAGCCAGTGCATTAAGGTTATCACGGTTCACGATCTTTGATCTTATTTTAGTAAGAAATCCCTCATCCTGATGATCATACATTTCAAAGAGGTAGTGTGAGATGGCGGCATCCAGGATTGCATCACCCAGGAATTCGAGTCGCTCATTATTCACGAGTGATCCATCTGCCAGTTTTATGGAAGCCGATTTGTGAACAAATGCCAATTCATACAATTTGCGGTTTCCAGGGCGAAAACCCAGGATTGCTTTCAATTGGGAATAAAACGCTCGTTTCCCTGTGAAATTAGCATTGAGCAGGTTAGAAGAATCTTTATTCACGAAACTAACTTGGAAGTTTCTTTACAATAATGGATGCATTATGTCCACCGAATCCAAAAGTATTGCTCAATGCTGCGTTTATTTCTCTTACCTGGGCAGAATTGATGGTAAGGTTCAGCTTGCTATCAATTTCAGGATCAGGGTGCAAATAGTTGATGGTCGGCGGAATGATCCCCCGCTGCAGGGCAAAAATGCATGCAATGGTTTCGGCTGCACCGGTAGCTCCGAGCAGGTGTCCGGTGAGTGATTTGGTAGCACTGATATTCATGGTGTAGGCATGTTCACCGAAAACTTTTTGTATTGCAATCATTTCAGCAATATCTCCCCGTGGAGTTGCCGTACCATGGATATTGATATACTCTACCTCTTCCGGTTTCATGTTTGCATCCTCGAGTGCTGAGTTCATGGCCAGTGCTGCACCCAGTCCTTCAGGATGTGGGGCTGTAATGTGGTAAGCATCGGCAGAGAGACCACCTCCGGCAATTTCACAATAGATCTTCGCCCCCCGGCTTAAAGCATGTTCATACTCTTCCAGGATAAGGGCTCCAGCTCCCTCTCCCATAACAAAACCATCGCGGGTTTTGTCCAGCGGTCGGGAAGCGGTTTTGTATTCATCGTTATTAGTTGAAATGGCCTGCATGGCATTGAAGCCACCCATTCCTGCCTCATTAATGGTTGCTTCAGAACCACCCGACACAAAAAGATTTGCCTTTCCCAGACGGATGTAATTGTAGGCATCGATCAATGCGTGGGTTGATGTTGCACAGGCAGAAACGGTGCCGAAATTGGGACCCCGGAATCCATATTTCATGGAGACGAATCCGGCTACAATATCGGAAATCATCTTGGGAATATAAAAAGGGCTGAAGCGGGGTGTTCCATCCCCGGCTTCAAAGCCCCTTATCTCATCCATAAATGTTTTTATCCCGCCAATACCGGAACCCCAGATCGCCCCTGCTTTGTTGATGTCGATCTTTTGAAGATCAATACCCGAATCAACAATGGCTTCATCAATAGCAACCAAAGCAAACTGGGCAAACAGATCTAACTTTTTTATCTCTTTCCGATCGAAGTAATCGAGGGGATCGAAGTGCTTTACTTCGCAGGCAAATCTGGTTTTGAATTTTTCGGCATCAAAGTGTGTGATCCAGTCAGACCCGCTAACACCATTCTTCAGACCATCCCAATATTCATGAACATTCTTCCCTATTGGAGTAATCGCTCCAAGGCCTGTTACAACCACACGCTTCAACTCCATATATATACCCTTTTAACGCAGTATCAACAATTATTTAGCGTTCTCCTCAATGTATTTGATCGCCTCTCCCACGGTACTGATTGTTTCTGCCTGATCATCAGGAATACCCAGGTTGAATTCCTTTTCAAATTCCATGATTAACTCAACCGTGTCAAGCGAATCTGCTCCAAGATCATTGGTGAAACTAGCTTCATCTGTTACTTCATTTTCATCAACTCCAAGCTTATCAACGATTATCGCTTTCACTCTTGATGCAATGTCTGACATAACTTTTAGTTTTAATTAATACTAACGGTAAAATGTAACTGTGCAAAGAAATGTAATTCACCATAATTATTCAAATAAAAATAATCTTTTTTGGTTTTTTCTATGTTTTTTTTCCTCAATTTTTGAAAATAAGCGTAATTTTAATGGAATTGTTATTTGTAAGTCATTGTATATGAAAAAGATTGCAATTTTTGCTTCGGGTTCCGGGACCAATGCACAAAACGTTATTGAATATTTTCAGGGCCATCAAACGATAACGGTAGCACTTGTTTTCTCAAATCGAAAAGATGCCTATGTGCTCAACCGTGCAACCGCTCTGGGTGTGCCATCCTTCATCTTTACACGCGAAGAATTCTACGAAACAGATGTGGTATTGGATAAGCTCCAGGATGCTCAGATTGATTTTGTGGTCCTTGCCGGGTTCCTATGGCTAATCCCCAAAACTATCCTGCAGCGATTCTCAGGGCGAATAATCAACATTCATCCTGCCCTTCTGCCCAAATATGGCGGAAAAGGGATGTATGGAAGGCATGTTCATGAAGCCGTGATCAATAATGGGGATGCTGAATCGGGAATTTCCATCCATTATGTCAATGAAAAATACGATGAAGGAAAGATTATTTTTCAGGCCCGTTGTCCGGTAAAAAAAGAGGACACCCCGGAAACTCTTGCCGAAAGGGTTCATCAGCTTGAATATGAACATTTCCCTAAAGTAATTGAACAGTGTCTCGAAGGTATCTGATTTGTTTAATGTATTTTGAAATTTTCTTCAATCACTTCCTATGATCCAATTTCTTGGTATAATCCCCGCCCGGTATCATTCATCCCGTTTCCCCGGTAAACCGCTGGCTGACATTGCCGGGAAGCCCATGGTCCGCCGCGTATATGAACAGGCATCATCCCTTCTCGAACAGGTTGTGGTCGCAACGGATGATGCAAGAATTGAAACAGCTGTTAAGGATTTCGGGGGAAATGTAATCCTCACTTCACCCGAGCATGCCAGTGGTACTGACCGGTGTGCTGAAGCCCTTGAAAAGTTTACAGCAGAACATAACCGGATCGTGGATGTCGTGATTAATATCCAGGGAGATGAACCATTCATTCATCCCGGACAGATACAGCATCTGATGACCTGTTTTACTGATCCTGCTACCCAGATAGCCACCCTGGTAAAGGTGATAGAATCCACTGAAGAGTTGAATGATCCGAACATAACCAAGGTAGTCTGTAACCTCAGGCAGGAAGCCCTGTACTTCAGCCGTTCACCCCTCCCCCATATCCGGGGTAAAGAACGCTCGGAATGGATCCGGGATCACAACTTCCTGAAGCATATTGGTATTTATGCCTATCAAGCGGATATACTCCGTGAAATTACCCGGTTAAAACCCTCCAAACTTGAACTGGCAGAATCACTGGAACAGAACCGCTGGCTTGAGAATGGCTATACCATTTATGTTAAAACCACTGAATACGACAGCCTCTCCATTGATACACCGGAGGATCTGGAAAAAATTTAGTAATTTTAGTCCCTTCTTTTGCGTATTATTGTTTTTGTTAAAAACCCATTACAGAACAACGTATGAAAAAACTTCTACTCTATTTCATCATCTCCTGTTTTTCAGGATTGATGCATGCACAAACCGATCTGATCATCTCAGAATATGTGGAGGGGTGGTCAACCAATAAAGCGCTTGAGATTTACAACCCGACCGATGCGGCTATTGATCTGGGCGGTTATCGTATAACGCGGTATTCAAATGGAGCGGATATCCCCCCTCCTGAGACACAGTGGTATATCGATCTGCCATCTTTCGAGTTACAGCCTTACCGTTCCTACGTTGCGGTTCTGGATAAGCGCGATCCGGAAGGTGAGGGTCAGGAAGCTCCGATTTGGGAACAGCTGGAGCAGCGGGCGGATGTTTTCCTCTGCCCGGTATACGACATCAGCAAAGCGATGTATTTCAATGGGAATGATGCGGTAGCACTTGAAAAGAGCAACGGTACCCTGGTTGACCTCTTTGCCCGATGGGGAGCTCCCGCTCCGGCAGAGGCTGGCCTTCCGGATGGAGGCACGGTAGAAGCCTGGAGCGACACCTATCCCTATTTTACCGGTGAAGGAAAAGCACTCACTGCCGATCACACCCTGATCCGGAAACCCGATATTACCACAGGGGTGACCACCAATCCTTCGGTATTTAATACACTGGAACAGTGGGATACCCTGTCAGCCAATACCTTCGAATACCTCGGCTGGCATGAATTTGACATGGCACCCGCAAATGAAACACCCGCATTCCCGATCTACTCCTATGAATTTGTTGTGGCTGAACAGGCTGCAACCGGTACTGTTATCGGCAATCCGGTGGCAACCGATGAAGAGGAGGATCCATTATTCTATTATATCAATTATGGAAACTTCGTCTACATCAACGATATCCGACTGATCCCGTTTGAGATGGATATCGAAACGGGTGAAATCAAGGTGTTCGATCCCGAAGGACTGATTATTGCCGAACGCGACAGTTTCTACCTGCAGGTGACAGCCCATGACGGTTATTCACAGACCCCGCAGGCTACCGTCCTGATCCGGGTTACCAACGAAACCGTGATCCCTGTTACCGGGATAACCGTTACTGCCGAAGGGGGTAATAACACCATCGATACGCCCGCGGGTACGCGTCAGCTTACAGCAACCGTGGAACCGGCAAATGCAACCATCAAACCGGTCTACTGGGTGGTGGAGAATGGAACCGGTGAAGCATCAGTGAACAGTGAGGGCCTGGTTACAGCCATGAAAGATGGCGATGTTGTCGTAAAGGCTATTTCAAAAGATGGGTCGGGAACATATGGACAGATCGTAATCACCATCACCGGACAACCTTCATCGGTCACATCTCCGGAATATTCCAGCCTTGTGAAGATCTATCCCAATCCGGTTACCGGTTCATCATTTACAATTGAATCACAAATGGGAATGACTGAGATCCGGCTGTTAAATATTACAGGAAAGACTCTCCGTAATGTAACTCAAACCGGATCACCACACAACATCTCTTTGACTGTTGAGGGACTTAATCCGGGGATTTACGTATTACAGGTTACACTGGAAGATCAAACAAAAACATACCGGAAGTTGCTGATCAGATAGAGAGCACCGGGAGGGAGATCCCCATCCCTGATTTTCGAACAGGATGTAATCAGGATCGAACCATCTTCTGCCCAGGATTATGAGAAGAACAGGATTTATATTCCCCGTTTTTTTACTGTTTACCTGTTTCCTGTATGGTCAGAAACAGACTATTACCGGGACGGTTATCGACTCGGAGAACAAGGAGCCGCTGATCGGCGTGAATGTACTACTGGCTGAAGGAGTGGGTACGGTAACCGGTTATGACGGAACGTTTACCCTGGAAGTCCAACCCGGTGTGTATAGCATCCGTGTCTCCTATGTTGGATTTGAACCCCAAACGCAGAGGGTAGAGGTAACCGATCAACCGGTATCCCTGCATTTTGAGCTGGTTACCGTTGTCCTGGATGAAGTCCGGGTGGTAGCCGATGTAGCCCGTTCCCGGGAAACACCGGTTGCATTCAGCAACATTCAACCGAAAAAACTGCAGGAAGAGATCGCTGCCCAGGATATTCCCATGTTGTTGAACTCAACCCCGGGTGTATATGCCACACCCGAAGGGGGAGGCGACGGTGATGCACAGGTAACCATCCGGGGATTCAGCAGCCGCAATGTAGGTGTACTGCTGGACGGGGTACCGGTAAACGATATGGAAAACGGTCACGTGTACTGGTCTAACTGGTTCGGCCTGGATGCCGTCACCCGTTCCATACAGGTCCAGCGGGGACTGGGAGCCTCCAAGCTGGCCCTGCCATCCGTTGGAGGAACAATCAACATCATCACCAGAGGCCTCGATGCAAGAAAAGAAGGTAGCGTCAAACAGGAGGTGGGATCCGATGGCTACCTGCAAACCTCCTTCGGTTACTCCACCGGACAAACATCCCGGGGATGGGGAATTTCAGTTGCCGGTTCCTATAAACAGGGCGATGGCTGGGTCGATCAAACCTGGGTGAAAGGATTTTTCTATTACCTGAAACTGGATAAGAAACTGGGAAAGCATATCGTTTCGGCATCGGTTTACGGTGCCCCTCAAAAACACGGTCAGCGATCCTATCAACTGCCCATCCAGTTTTACGATGCGGAGATCGCCCGGGACCTGGGAGTCCCCGAGGAAGATATTGAAACCTGGCCTGCAAGGGGTGTCCGGTATAACCAGCACTGGGGATACCTTGCCAGGACAAAAAATAATCCGGATGCCGAATCGAAACCCATAAGCGAACGGGAGAACCAATACCATAAACCCCAGATTACACTCAAAGATTTCTGGAAAGTCAGCGACAGGCTGTATGTTTCAAACATTGCCTACCTGTCGATCGGAAGAGGAGGTGGAATCCGGGAAAAGGGAACCATTACACTCGACTCCCTGGGCCAGAAAACTTTCCAAAACGTTTACAACCGCAACATTAGTGAATATTCCATTAATACATTCTATGATCCCGAACTTCATGCCGCAACCAACTACCTCCGGAAACTGACGAATGAACACTTCTGGTACGGACTCCTCTCCACGCTGAGCTACGATCCCACACAGGATCTCTCAATATCCGGAGGAATCGATCTGCGCAGTTACAAGGGAACGCATTACGAATCCGTGTATGACCTGCTGGGAGGCGATTATGCCGTTTCAGATTTTACAGATGAAAACATGGACCTGAGCAATCCGGCAGAACACATGCTGTACGAAGGAGATAAAAATAATTATTACAACGTTGGACTGGTGCGGTGGGGAGGACTCTTTTTACAGGCAGAGTATATTACCAGCTCCCTTTCCTCATTCATAAACCTTACCGGTGCTTACTCAGCCTATAAAAGAATAGACTACTTTAAGCTGGAGCCCGAAAGCAAGTGGAAGGAATTACCTGGCTGGACCATTAAAGGCGGGGCAAACTATAACCTTACCTCCAGGATGAACCTGTTTGCCAATGCCGGCTACCTTAGCAAAGCTCCAAGATTCAATAATGTTTTCGACTATGACAACACCCTCTTCCGTGAGATTTTAAATGAAAAGGTAAAAGCGATCGAAATGGGGTATTCCTTCAAAAGTCAACACGTTTCCTTCAACATGAACGGATACTATACCGTCTGGGAAAACAAGCCTGTAGATGTGGCATCCAGGATTTTGGTTGAGATCTCTCCGGGTGAGTTCGAGGAACAATCGGTCAATATCAATGGCATGGATGCCCTGCACAAGGGATTAGAAATGGATTTTATTTTGGAAATTACAGGTTGGCTTGACATGGAAGGACTGGTCTCCCTGGGTGACTGGCGCTGGAACTCCGAAGATACGGTAAGGATCTATGACGATAACCGCCAGCTTGTAGATGCACAATACTTTGATGCAAAGGGGGTGCATGTCGGAAATTCAGCTCAAACCCAGGTCGCCGGACAACTTCGCATCGAACCTTTTAAAGGAGCCTACCTGAAACCCAAGTTTACTTACTTTACCAATTACTATGCTGAATTCGACCCCATTACCCTGGACGGTTCACCGGAATCCTACGAATGGTATAATGATAGTACCGGGATACACGGCCCTCCCAGGGATTCATGGGAGATTCCCGGCTATTTCCTGCTCGACCTGCATGCAGGCTACACCTTTAAGATCATGGATTACCGTTGCCAGATCAGGCTGAATGTGCTGAACGTGATGAATAAAAAATACATCGCAACGGCTCAGAATAATGATCCCTATAATTACCAGACCTATAATGATTTTGATGCGAAATCCTCAGCCGTATTCTTTGGTCTTGGTAGAAGATATAATGTATCTTTGCAATTCCTTTTCTAATTTGTTATGAACCAGTTTAACCAGATGAAGAAGCTCTATCCTATTGTTGCCCTTTTGATCTTTCCGTTAACACTGTTTGCTCAGCCTGCCGGGTATTACAACGGTACCGATGGGAAAAATGGCAGTGAACTGAAATCGATCCTGAATGATATCATCAGCGGGCACATCGATTTTTCCTATTCACAGGCAAAATACATCATTAACTATTCCGATGCGGATCCGTTGAATGAGAGCAACGTGATCCTTTTTTATACCCAGCGGTCACAGTATGCCGACACCTATGGAACCGGGGAAAATGATATCAACCGGGAGCACGTCTGGGCAAAATCCCACGGTAATTTTTCAGGCATAAGGCCAATGGATGGAGATGCATTTAACCTTCGCCCCACGGATGCCTCCGTGAATATCCTCAGAAGCAACCTCGATTTTGATAAATGCTCTGCAACCGGTACGGAAGTAACAGAAGCCCCCGGGACCTATTATACCTCCAACCAGTGGGAACCTTCCGATGCGGTAAAGGGACAGGTTGCCCGGATCATCTTTTACATGGCAACCCGGTATGAAGGGGAGAATGATGAACTGGATCTTGAAACCGTAGATGCCCTGAATACATTCCCTGCCCCGGAACATGGGAAGTTATCCACCCTGCTGCAATGGAACCGGGATTTCCCGCCATCCGATTTTGAGCGACGGAGAAACGAACGGATCTGGGAGTCGCAGCAAAACAGGAATCCGTTTGTCGACCATCCCGAATTTGCCGATCTGATCTGGAACAGTGATCCGGTACCGGATATTGCTATCGGGGAGATGAGCATGGACCCTGCATATCCGGTAAGCGGAGAGTCGACAGAGATCAGCGTACGGATTACTTCCACCCTCACCCTGACCGGTGTTACCCTTTTCTGGGGTAACTCATACAACTCCGAAGCCCATGAATCCGCTATGTCATCTTCGGTCGATGTCTATACCGGGACCATCGATCTCACAGGGTTTACGGAAAATAAATACCTCTATTTCAAGGTGGTTGCTACCGATGGCACAAACGACCAGGTTGTTCATGGTTCATACCGGGTACCCAAAACAATTGATCAGGGAGAATTAACTACCATCTCCGCGATCCAGGGAACAGGTAGTTCAAGCCCGCTGAACGCCCAGGATGTTAAAACTTCCGGTATCCTGGTAGCCAATCTTGACAATACCTTTTATATCCAATCCTCGGAAAATCCCTACAGCGGGTTGTGTGTGTTCGGATCAAACCAGCGGGGAAAGGTCGGGGATAGTATCGTTGTAGCAGGGACAGTTTCCGAATACCAGAACCTGACTGAACTGGGTGATGTCAGTTACATGTATAATTTCGCTTCCGGCACGCCCATTGAACCAATTGAACTGTCCGTATCCCAGGTTAGTGAACAATATGAAGGAATGCTTGTCACGATCAGGAATGCACAGTTTACCGAGGGAGGGATAATTATTCCCGATGGCAACAATTCATACACCTTCAGTGATGGTACCGGTTCCATGCCCATCTTCTCACGATACGAATCCCGTCTTGTGGGACATGAACTTCCAGCGGGTGTGGTGAATATCACCGGGGTACTGAGCCAGTATGCTTCAGAATACCAGATCCTGATGCGGGACATGAATGATTTCACTTCAGGGGGCGACACGGATGCACCCTATATTACGGCAATCGAGATCATTGATTCAGTCTGGTTGATGGTTGACTTTAACGAGCGGCTCGATGCCACCACATCACAGGTAACCGGCAACTTCATCATCAACAACGGCATTACGGTGCTTGGTGCATACCTCTATGAAAACACGCACGTAAGCCTTAACATTACAGGAATGCATTCCGGAACCCACACCCTTACGGTAAATGATGTGGAAGATGAGGTGGGGAATGCAGCAACCAATGAGACATTTGATTTTACCTATACCTCCACACTCATTCCTGGAGTCCGTGAAAGCCTGGTAACCATCTTCCCGAATCCGGGTGATGGACGGTTCTCCATACGGGCTGACCTGGTTACCGATGGTCCACTGAATCTTCAGATCTACGATATTGCAGGAAAAGTGGTATTTGAAAAAGCCTGTGAAACCGCCAACGGCACTAACCTGATTAAAGTGACCGATGCGAACCTGCGGGCAGGAATATACTTCGTCAGGATCGTAGCTGATAATAAGGTGTATATGCAGAAGCTGGTTGTTGAGTAGAGAGGGGGAGAAATGCCTGCCTGACGGCAGTCAGGAGAAGTGAGTTGTGAGTTATGATTGATGAATGATGATTGATGAGTGGGGGCTGAGAGAAGTGAGTGAAGTTATGCCATAGGCACCCCTACGGGATAGGTTGATCAGTTGGTCCGTTGAAAAGAAAAAGTTACGGGTTACGGGAAAAAGTACGCAGTCTGCAGTAAGCAGTAAAAAAGGAATAACGAGAAATTAAATGAAATGAAACCGTAGAGACAAGCTAGTGCCTTGTCTTGATCATACCGATAACGCATCGGAAATGCATCCATTGTAGAGACGCCCAACATGGGCGTCTTTGGGTTGAAGGCATGCATAACATCCCAGTTTTTTTAGAACAAGACAACCCACACCCCGCCGGCAGGCTTTTAACCAAAGGGGGACAATAAACAAATAACACTTTCCAAATGACAAATAATGGACAAATCCCAATATTCAAAGATGAGGTAACTAGTTTGTAATCTGGGATTTGTGAGTTGGAATTTATTTGTAGTTTGCTATTTGTAATTTGTGATTTGTTCCTTGTGCTTTTCTGGTTGGACGGTGAACGTTGAGCTTCACTTCTCTTTTCCTTTAAAATAACCCATCTCCCGGCTAAGGTCCAGGAAAGGATATTCCTTCTGTACCTGCCGGGTATATTTCAGGCTTTCCTGAAGGAACTTCCTGTGGGATTCAGAATCCGGTTTCATCGGTCGGTGGGCAACTGCCTCCAGGATCTTTTCTATCTCTGAGATGGTCTCCTGGCTCTCCTTCTCAATAAAAGAGTGTTTAAACAGCCGCCATATATAATCATTGGCTGTCCGGTTCAGGTGGATCATATCCTCGGCATAGAACCGGTAATCCCTCAGGTCGTCCATCACGATCTCATAGGCAGGGAAATATCCGGTTTCCGAAAAATTCTCCCTGAGGTTGTGAATAGCCAGAAGTAGGGTGGCTTTGCTAACCTGGTTCCCCACCGCACCGTCTTTCCAATGCCTGACAGGACTTACCGTAAAAACAACCTTTAACCGTGGATTAAATTCCGATAATTCATTCATCAAGTCCACGAACATCCTGGTGATTTCTCCCGGCGAGAGCATCCTTCTCTCAAATTGATCCGCCGGGATCTTATGACAATTTGAAACCACCTGTCCCGACTCTTTCCAGGTAAAAACCCGTGCCGAACCAAATGTAATGAACAGAAATTCAGCCGTTTTCAGAAAACCGGATGAGTACCGGACACCGTCATTGATGGTTTTCAGACAGTGTTGAAGATCGGGATGAGAGAAGCTGGTTTGGTGATAAAAACTCAGCCACTGATGATCAAAATAATGGAGCTCTTCTTTTGTGAATTCCTTCTCCCGGATCAGCACCTCGAGGCAATTTTTAACCGACCAGGGGTTATAGATCACGCCAAACGGATTGACATCCACCGGGAATTTCAGTTCCGTCAGTTTTTGTCCGATCTGTTCCGTAAAGCATGATCCCATGAAAACGGCCGGCTTTGTATACGAAAGCAATGAGCTGTTAACCGGTATCGGGAAAGTGGTACGATACAGTTCCATTGGATTTGGCCTATTTGATATTCAATAGTACACTTCGTTATTCAGGAAAGATCTGAATTGTCATACAACGTATCTTTTTCGGTATAGATCCTGATCCAGTTCAAGACAAAATCAAACACTGCCTTTTTTTCCGGTTCATTATGCAGTTCATGGGTCAGGCCTTCCCAGATTTTCAGCCAGGTAAAGGATTTCGCCTTTTCAGCAAACTCAATCGTTGCCTGGTGTGATGTGATTTTATCCGAGTCACCATGCATCAGGAGTACCGGGACATCGAGATTACCGGCATTCTTCAGGGCCCATAATCCGGCATCGATCGATAAAAAACCAAGGTTTAATGAAACGCGATTATGCACCAGCGGATCCTCAAGATAGCGTTGCACCACTTCCGGATCTCTTGAGAGATCGTTTACGTTAAAGTTCGATTTCTGAATCAGACCCGGTACCATTCTTATTAAAATTCTTCCAAGCTTCTCCTGAATTGCGGGAATTTCATAAGCTAACCGCAACCAGGGTGAGGATGCAATGGCACAGGTTGGTTTTACCTCTTTCTGCAAAACATAATTAAGAACCAGGTTTCCTCCAAGGCTTTGTCCGAAAAGGATATCGGGAATATCGGGGTGCCGTTCCCGGGATTTGGTCAACAACAATTCAATGTCCTGAAGGAGGATCTCATAGGAGGGTGTATGCCCACGTTTACCTTCCGATCTTCCATGCCCTCGCTGATCAAAACCAATCACGGCATATCCTTCATTCACAAAAGCCGAAGCCCAGTGATTATAACGGTTGATGTGCTCCCCTATACCATGAATGAGACAAACGACTGCACGCGGAGCCTCTTCGGGATCCCATACTTTTACATAAAAAGCAAGATTGTCTGATGATTGCCATTGTAATTCTAATTCCTTCATAGACCACTCTTTTAACAAGGTATTCACTAAATTAAGTCTAAATGATGTAATTTTATACAATAAAGTAAAAAAAATGCGCGACACGATACAAATAAGTACTAATAGTCACAACGGGCTGTATGATATTACAAACCAGGTAAAAAGCATAGTCGGTAAAAGCAACATAACCAACGGGCTGGTAAGCGTTTATGTTCAGGGAGCCACTGCTGCCATTATGATACAGGAGAACTGGGATCAATCGGTGCAAACCGACGTAATCAATCTTCTGAATAAGCTGATCCCCTTTGGTGTATGGGAACACGATCACCAGGATAATAATGGCGATGCCCACCTGAAAGCCGGCATTGTTGGTCCTGGCGAAATCATCCCCCTCATAAACGGAGAACTGGGATTATCGACCTGGCAGAATATTTTCCTGTGTGAGTTCGATGGCCCGAGGGACCGGAGGAATGTGGTGGTTACGGTGGTGGAAGCGTAGAGAAGAGGCTAAGGCTTCCTCCTCCTTCGCCCGAAGGGCGAAAGAACGGCCTTTTGCCGAAGGCATCCCTACGGGAAAAAATTTTATGTACAAAACAAGGTGAAGAAAATTCAGTAAGGGGTATGGCCATCTTGCCCTATGAAATAGCGGCAAAGCCGCTCCTATTTTGCATTATTTCACAGGGCGGGCCATCCCAGCAACCTTGTCTGAGAGGGTGTATCATGAATCCTTCATTATCTTAGAACCAAAGAAAACATAATTTTGACACTGTCACTAAAATTCACTTTCAAAAGCTGATATAGAGTTAAGACCATCCTATTTGCATTTATAGATATACCTACTCAATTTGCCATCTTGCAGTTAGCCATTTTTATGATACAGCCGCGAGTTTGGTTGCGCTGCTTTTCAAGCCGCCTGTCTGCCGTTCAGGCAGGTAGTTTTGCCATGAAATTTTTAGCAGCCTTTGCCATAGGCATCCCTATGGCAAAAGAAATCGCCGCTGCATAAGAATTGCTTGAAAACCAAGGGACCCCCGCCCGAACGACTGAAGTCGTTCAGTCGGGCGGGCAGCAGCCACAGATAAAATGAACTCTCCCGCCTCTGCCTGCTGCTAATCTGCTACGTTTTCTTCGCCAGTTGGGAATTAATCAAAGCATGACGGACTGGCAGGATTTCCCCACCGTAGTCCACAATCATGGGCAGCCATATTTGCCGATTGGCTGAAGCGGCGGCTGACTGAGAAATCTGTCTGGCTGGCAAGGCAGGGTGGGCAAGCAGGAAGCCGGGATCAGACAGCATTTTATCTTTTTGGCATTTACCCTGCGTCCCGGTTTTCTTACGCAATTCTTATAAGGCGGTTTTAACACTCTTCGAGTGTTTAGGGATTTGTTATTGAATCCTTTATTTAAGAACTTAAATTCCTTCGCCCTCGGGGCGAAGGAGGAGGTGGTTATAAGTTATAAGAAAAAAACGAAAAAGATACTCACCGGGTGACTGTGGGTCAGTTACACTTTTTTGTTAGCGAGTCACCCGGTGAGTTATCCAACCTAAAGTGAATTTTTCAAAAATTCCAGGTTTCTTTTCAATCCAGTAAACTTGGTTCGCATCACCGCGGTGCCGGCAAACAGCAGCCGAAACGTTACGTTCCCTGGCAAGGGTTGTTAGGAACTCGGAGAGCTCCTTCCCACCCATATCTTTCGGGTGTTTCTTATGAAATGAATATTATAGGGATTCCGGTTTTAACTTGCACTTAATCATATTATCCCGTAAATTGCATTAGGATATAGGTTTTATGTAAATTATTCCTTTTCTGCTATTTGTAAAAATTGTATGTAAATACAAAGTGTGATTACAAATTGTTAATCAAAAGAAATTAGTAATATGTTCAGACAGAATGAATTCTATTTATGTTTATTATTAACTGCAGTTCTTGGTTTTGTGTCGTTAAATACAGACATGTATGCTCAGGATGGAAGATGGGTAGGGTATTCACTCGATACATTGGGCTCCGGAGTAAGTTATTATGACTGTGGCGATGGATGTATTGGGCATACGCAATCCAACTCACAATACGTATTAATATTTGATATTAAAATCGGTGAATGGGTGCTGGTTGACTTGGGTGTAGTTCAAATATTCAAATATTTGGAGACAGAGGGAAATGTTGTACTTGCCTGGTCGGAAGATCTCCTTTTCGGTTATAGTTCATCCCTGGGTGTTTGGGACACAATTCATTATGAGGGCACGTTATTGAACGATCATTCCAGCCAACCATACAGAAGTTATGGATGCAGTGACAGTCTGGCCTTTTTTGTCACCGATCAGAAGTTTTATGTATTTGATGGTTCGCTGGGTTCCTGGCAACAATACGATTATGGACTTCCGGCAAATTTCAGCAATGGTTTATACTACCCAAAGGTGGACTGTATTATACTTGTCCTCCAAAAAACTGATCTCTATGCCGACATTATAAACGTGGTATATAGTTCCCATACCCAAACATTTAACAAGCTTGAAGACGGGTGTACCATAAGTCAACAAAAATATGATCATGGTTATGCCGGAATGATAGATAAAACGGGTATGGGAAAGGATTTTCTACTCGTTGGATACAGCGCTTTTGACAATCAATTCGATGTGATCCCTTATTCGACTGGTGAAAATGAAGCTGCTGTATATTTTTATAATACCGGTACTATTGAAGCAGATACTTTTATTGCTTATACCTCTGGATTCAGAACGGTGGTAACACCTTTTATACTGGTAAGGGTAAAATTCTATGGTTATAGCACAATCCTGGGCGCCTGGAACACTGTCACATACGATATTGACTGGGAGGCCGAAAGTTATTATGGAAATGGAAATATCGGAGGACAATTCACTTTTGATTTAAGTACTGAAAAAGACATATCACACTATCGCTTTTTCCTATATTCGGCAAGGGATGGCCAATTCAATAAAATCCATACCGATTTGGTTTACACGAGTACAACCAGTGCTTTTCAAGTTGGAGGATCTGTTTTGTGTGTCTTTGATGCACAGTATGGATGGGGTTTCAATCCTGTCGAAAATCATGGAGAATTAATTCCACTGGGCTATGATCATACTACAAATTTTTCTGCAGCTGATGATTATGCGACATTTTGCAGGTGGAGTCCAACTTCTGACACCATGAGAATGTACTTTTATAATAGCAATACCAACAAATGGTCCTGGATTGACACTCAGAAGCAAATAAGTGTTGGAGGGAATACAACGCCACATGTATATCTTTACAAAACCTGGCCCGAGAACAAAATCATTGTTTATTCTTCTTCCCATGATATGATTATGCAAAGGAATTTCCCCGACAGTATTTACGTTTATTCAAAAATAAATGGTGTCCTGGCCTATGCAAGATCAGAGCATCAATCTTTCTTATTCAATACTGAAAAGTGTAGCGTTCACGAGAAAGATTTTGAATTTAATCAGAATGGGCTGGGAACCATGTCAGCGGCTTTTTTTAATACTACCGGCAAGATTTTACACGGGTATAGCTCCCTTACAGATCAATGGACCACACACACGATTTCAGAAGAACCGTATTATTGTTATGACCCTGGATATATTGGCTTGATCTCAGCCTGGGTGGGCATGAATGGATTCGGTAAATTTTATACCTATAACGGTTTGGCTGATAGTTGGGTAGAGTTGATATCACAGGGAAATTATGTCTCTCATCTGGTAGGAAACAGGACTGCACTGGTGATACAGTCAACCCATTTGTATGCTTTTGACCCATACGCACAAACAAATTTCAACGAGGAACAAAAAAACCTAATACAGGCAGGTTTCACGCTGCAACAGAATTATCCCAACCCGTTCAATTCTTCCACGACCATCGACTACGAGTTAACCAATCCTTCCAGGGTAGTATTAAAAATATACAATATGTTCGGACAGGAGATACGAATCCTGACAAATGAATATCAGACTGCCGGGAAATGGTCAGTTACTTGGGATGGAAGGGATAGTAATAATCAACCAACAAGTTCAGGGATTTACATTTATCAAATAAAGGCTGGTAATTCGTTACAGAGTCGCAGGATGATTTTGCTGAAGTCTGACAACTTATAATCTTGTTATTTGACAAAGGTAAATTCATACAGTTTGTTAGCAAGCGTGTACAGAAAAGAAGTCACATTCCTAAAGAGGATACTTTTCCTCAGCCTTCTCTGCCTGCCGGATCCGCCTGGCGGAGATGGTGGGAGCCTGAGCCTTAATCTTTTAAAAACTCCAGATAATGAAAAGGATACTCACCGGGTGACTGTGGGTCAGTTACACTTTTTTTAAGCGAGTCACCCGGTGAGTTTTACAACCTATTGTGAGCTTTTTAAAAACTCAAGATTTCTCCTCAATCCTTTATACTTCGACCTCATAACCGGGGTCCCGGCGAACAATTCCTGAAACCGCTTTTGATCCATCTCAAACCACTCTTTCCGGGTAAGTTTCAGCAGGTCCGGGTGAGGATTAAAACCGGGTTCCCGGTGCGGAGTTAGATTCTTGTTCCAGGGACAAACATCCTGGCAGGTATCACAACCGAACACCCAATTCTCCATGTTGCCTTTCATCTCAACAGGGATCTCCCCTTTGTTCTCAATGGTATGGTAGGAGATGCATTTTCGCGAATCGATCACCCGGTCAGCCACAATCGCCCCGGTCGGGCAGGCATCGATGCAGCGTGTGCAATCCCCGCAATAATCCTTAACTGGACGATCACAGGCAAGTTTTAGATCGACTACCAGTTCACCGATGAAAACGAACGACCCGTATTTCCTGGAAATGAGGTTTGAATTCTTCCCGATCCATCCTAGTCCGGCTTTTGCCGCCCAGGCACGGTCAAGCACAGGAGCCGAATCAACAAAGTATCGTCCATCCACAGGACCTATAGTTGCTTTGATGAAATCGAGTAACTCCTTCAGTTTTTTCTTTATAACACTATGGTAATCCCTCCCATATGCATATTTGGATATCCTGGGAGCCTTGGGATCGGACTGGACCTTTTCCGGGTAATAATTCAGAATCACCGAAATCACCGATTCTGCTCCCTCCACCAGTTCACGGGGATCGATCCTTTTTTCAGAATGAACAGACATGTACTTCATCTCCCCATGATGCCCGGCATTGAGCCATTGTGTCAGGCGGAATGAATCCTGTCCGAGGCTTTCGGCTTTTGCTATACCACATGCATCAAATCCAAGCTGGATTGCATGGATCTTGATTTTAGCTGAAATTTCCTGACAAGTGAACATTTGATTGAACTACCTTTTAAAAGAGAAATTAACCTTTTTGTAAAAGATAATCAATATATGGATAAATCTTTTATATTATATGAAAAACGGATATTATAAGGATTCCGTTTTTAACTTGCACTTAATCATATTATCCCGTAACTTGCAGTAGAATATATGTTCTGCTGAATAAAATAGTTAATATTTCACCCTAAAATCTTATATTGTACATATGATACAAAAGGTGATAACAAAACGAAAAATAGACCGCAGTTCCATCTTGGACGATCTGGCTTATTGGCAAAAACGTTCACCTGAAGAGCGAATTTCGGCTGTTGAAATACTAAGACGTCAATACTATGGAAGTACAGGAAGACTTCAGAGAGTTTCTCGAATTGTTGAACGCACATGAAGTACAATTCTTAATCGTCGGGGGCTACGCTTTGGCTTTTCATGGAGCACCTCGTTTTACAGGTGATATTGATGTTTTCGTAAAGCCAGACAATGCTAACGCCAAACGTATTATCAATGCATTAGCTGATTTTGGTTTCAGTTCGCTTGATCTCACAATCAACGATTTTAAAGATCAAAACAAGGTAATTCAACTTGGACTTCCCCCTGTGCGCATTGATATAATAACATCAATCAGCGGTGTAACATGGGAGGAAGCTGATGCTTCAAAAGAACCAGGTCTTTTTGGTGATGTATCTGTTTCGTACATTGGTAAAAAACAATTTATAACCAACAAACGAGCAACCGGACGCAAGAAAGATCTAGCCGATATTGAAGTTCTTGGAGAAGAATAATCAGCAGAACAACTCATTAAACCGGACGCCTGAATCGTCTTCAGCTTTAATCAGCGGAAGTGCTGGCGCCGGTTAATTCCACCGTTCTCCGACCACAGGTATGGGAGGAAAGAAGTTGGGAGGTACTTATATTCGGAAGGTTTTTGCATACCTATATGACAAAGACAACTGCAAACTTGAAATAAAATGATCGAAATCTTATGAGAATTGAATTGGCATTCAGGAAATTGATGCATTGTAATAGCGGCTTTTCCTTCTCGAACAGTAGCGTCACTCACATTGAATGGATCGGCGTTACCTTCATGCTGCTTTTAGTAACATCCTGTGCCAACAGGATAAATGACACTAGCAGTGATTTGATAATGATCAAGGAGCAAGGCAGTTTTGCTGTTGGTGGAACAGTGATTACCAATCCCGGCACCTTTGATCCATACAATCCGGCCCCGGCAGGCCAGACTTTCCGTGGTGATCATGCGTATGTGTTTTATCAGATTCCTGCAAATGCCCATAAATACCCCTTAGTGATGTGGCATGGTTTCGGGCAGTTTTCAAAAACCTGGGAAACGACACCAGACGGGCGGGAAGGATTTCAGAACATTTTTTTGCGCAGGCGTTTTCCTGTGTACCTCATTGACCAGCCACGCAGAGGGGATGCCGGTCGCAGTACCGTAGCTGCCAACATTGCACCAACACCTGACGAACAGCAATGGTTTGGCACTTTTCGTATCGGTATATGGCCAGACTATTTTGAAGGCGTACAGTTTGCGCATGATTCAGTTACGCTGAACCAGTATTTCCGATCCATGACCCCCAGCATTGGGGCAATCGATGTAAATGTTAATGCAGAGGCTGTTTCGGCGCTGTTCGATAAAATTGGCCCGGCCATTCTGGTCACACATTCACATTCGGGTGGAATGGGCTGGCTTACCGCTGTCAAAAATCAAAATATTAAAGCGATCATTTCCTATGAGCCGGGAAGCGGCTTTCTTTTTCCAGAAGGAGAGGTGCCTGAGCCAAAACCAAGCTCAGGGGGTACTCTCCGAGCTATTGCAATACCATTGCAAGAGTTTATGCAGCTTACCAAGATCCCAATTATTATTTTCTATGGCGATAACATCCCCAATGAACCAAATCCCAACCCAGGACAGGATGGATGGCGGGTACGACTTGAAATGGCAAAGTTGTGGAGAGATGCCGTAAATGAACACGGAGGGGATGTCACCGTAGTTCACTTGCCAGAAATCGGTATCGAAGGCAATACTCACTTTCCATTTTCTGATTTGAACAATGTAGAAATTGCCGACTTAATGTCTAACTGGTTAAAGGAAAAAGGACTGGATTAAGCCGCAGTGAATATTCAAAAAAGTTATGATCAAAAGTTAAAACCTTTAAATACACAATATTATGAAAGCATTAATTTTTGGACTGTTTATCATAATTCTGAGTGCGCAATGGTCCTTCGCACAAAATTCAACCGCCGAACAGGAAATCATTAATCTCTCCAAAGAGAAGTGGCAGTGGATGTCAGACAAAAAAGTAGATATCCTTGACAATCTCTTTCACGAAAAAGCTGTATTTGTACACATGGGCGGCAACATGACCAAAGAACATGAACTCAATGTTATCAAAAGCGGTGGGATTCACTATAAGAAAGCGGATATCCATGAAGTATCGGTGAATATTATTGGCACAACTGCCATCCTATTAAACAGAATTACACTGTTAGCAGTTGTTGGAGGGAATGAGGTCACCAATCCTTTCACGGTGACAGAAGTGTATTTGCAGCTGGATGGTAGTTGGAAATTGGCTTCCATGTCATTTACACGCCTGCTTGATCGCCCGGTAGAATAGTAAGGCCCATGGTTATCCCCATCAAAAGGCAAGTCCGCTTTATATGGAAACAAGGGCAATCCAATATAGGTTTGATCTGACAAGCAATAGCAGCCCTGCGGAAGAACACTAACATTTAATAGCAGGATAATTGCCATAAACGGACCAAGTCCGATGCGCTCAATGGAACCCAATCTTAAAAAACTGAATGGATACTATTTTTCCAGACGTTACGCAACAATGTCAGTTACTTTTTCTGACAATCCTACAAAGGGAGTGCCTGAAGAACCCGGCTTATTGGACAAAGGTACCATGGAAATCAATGCCCGGGTGGATCAATTCATACTCAATAAACTATCAGAAAAGTATCCGGAACTGAATCAACACAAGCGAAGGATTATCAGGGAAATCCAGGAAAAGTAACTGAAGCTTTCTCAACCGGGTTATAGCAATCCCAGTTCAAGCATTGCCTCTTCGCTCATCATGCTTTTATCCCATGGCGGATCAAATACCAGGTTTACCTTCACTTCCTTTACGCCATCGATACCCTGTATGCCCTGGTGAACTTCTGCGATAAGATCATCCGCCATGGGACAGTTGGGAGCAGTCAGGGTCATCGTGATGGTGACCACATTGTTATCATCCACATCCACTTCATAAATCAGGCCCAGGTCATATATATTCACAGGGATCTCCGGGTCAAAAATATTCTTTAAGACCCTGACGATTTCTGTTTCCAGCTGTAATAGGTTATCCACGTCCATAAAAATTTAAAGGGTATTATTTTTCTCATAAAGGGTATGATTTGATCATGTTGGTATTCGATAGTTACCCTGCCCGCCCTCCTCCGGCGTGTGAACCCTGCCAGTCCGGCAGCTGGCGGCAGGCGTTTAACGATTAACGATATTTTACTTCTTCTCCCTGACATCAAAAGCAAGGGCATACAGCTTCATCTGCTTTACCATAGCCAGCAGTCCGTTCGATCGGGTGGGTGAAAGGTTTTCCTTTAATCCGATGCGATCGATAAAGTAGAGTTCCTGGTTGATGATCTCTGTGGGTTTGCGACCGGAAAGGACACGGATCAGCAGGGCGACAATGCCTTTGGTAATGATGGCATCGCTATCAGCCAGGAAGATGATCTTTCCCTCTTTCAGTTCAGCATGCAACCAGACCTTCGACTGGCATCCGCTGATCAGGTACTCATTGGTTTTATATTTTTCAGGGAAAACTGGCAGGTTTATACTCAGCTCGATTAAATGGTTATACTTATCCATCCAGTCATCAAACAGGCCGAACTCCTCAATGATCTCATCCTGTATCTGGTTTATATCCATGATCAATCGTTTTCAAATTCATCCATCCGGTTATCCCAACATCTCTTTCACCCGTTGTAATCCATCGATCAGCCGGTCTATTTCCCCTTTTGTATTATAGAATACAAGTGAGGCGCGCAGGGTTCCATCTATTCCATACCGGTCCATCACCGGTTGTGCGCAATGTGAACCAGTCCTGACCGCAATACCCATCTTATCCAGGATCATTCCCGCATCATACTGATGAATACCCTGGATCAGAAAAGACAATATGCTGATCTTCTTCTTTGCATTACCGATGATCCGTATATCACCCGATTCTTCAAGCCTGGAAGTGGCATACCCGAGCAGTTCTTTCTCGTATTCAGTGATTGGATCAAGACCGATTTGCTCCAGGTATTTCAGCGCTTCAGCCATTGCAATCGCTCCAATGTAGTTTGTTGTTCCTGCTTCAAATTTAAAGGGTAACTGGTTATAGGTTGTTTTTTCGAAAGTTACCTGGTCGACCATATCTCCGCCTCCCTGGTAGGGTGGAATTTCCTCCAGCCATTTTTCTTTCCCATACAGTACACCGATTCCATTGGGCCCGTAAATTTTATGTCCTGAAAAAACATAAAAGTCGCAGTTCAGATCAGAAACATCCACATTCCCATGCTGAACAGCCTGAGCACCATCGATCAGGACGGGCACATCTCCTGCATGCGCCGCTTCAATGATCTCTTTCACCGGATTTACGGTTCCCAGAACATTGGATACGTGGGTTATGGCAAGAATCCTTGTTCTGGAAGTAATCAGCTTTTCCAGGGCACCGGGAATAAGTTCACCTTGATCGTTAATGGGAATGACCTTCAGGTGTGCCCCTTTCCGTTCACACAGCATTTGCCAGGGGACAATATTGGCATGATGCTCCATCCCGGAGATGATCACCTCATCTCCTTCCCGGACATATTTTTCCCCGAATGAGAAAGCGACGGCATTGATTGAGCCGGTTGTTCCACTGGTAAAAACGATTTCATGGCTGTGCTCAGCACCGATAAAATTCCGGACAATATCTCTGGCTTCCTCGTACTCTCCTGTGATCTGCTGGCTCAACCAGTGAACACCGCGGTGTATGCTGCTGTTGTGCTGAGCATAGAGTTGTTTTATCCGCTCAATGACAACGTTCGGTTTCTGGGTAGTTGCCCCATTGTCCAGGTATACCAGTGGCTGGTTGTTTACTCTCTGCTGAAGGAGAGGAAAATCGTTTCTGATCTTTTCAACATTTAACCTCACGCCGGAATGTTTTTTTAATCGTGTTATTTCCAGGTACCTTTTTTATCCGCAATGCATCGCACAGTTCTCACATCGTGATAATTCTCCCCGCAGCCTCTTATCCACCAGGTGGTCGATCCGGTTACGCAGGGGTTCAACCTCGATACGGGATATGATCTCGTGCGCAAATGCAAACATAAGCATTAACCGTGCTTCCCGCTCTTCAATACCCCTGGTCCTGAGATAAAACAGTGCATCTTCATCCAGCTGCCCCACGGTTGCTCCATGGCTGCATTTGACATCATCGGCATAAATCTCAAGCTGGGGTTTGGTGTTCATTGCTGCATCATCCGTAAGCAGGATGTTGTTATTTGCCTGAAATGCCTTTGTTTTTTGCGCATCCGTTTGTACAAGAATTCTTCCATTAAAGGCCCCGGTGGCAAAATCATCCAGCACACCCTTATAAATCTGATTGCTCAGGCAATTGGGTTTTGCATGATCGATGAAGGTGTAATTATCAACATGCTGTTGCTTATCAACAAGATAGAGTCCCGATGCATTGGTTTCACAACCCTCTCCATTCAGCACGATATCCACATTATTGCGGACCATTCCACCATGGAGGGTGATGATGTTGGTATTGAGCGTACTGTCCTGCTCCTGGTTTGCATAAAGGCTTGAAACATTGGTTGCCAGATTATGCTCATTCTGGACTTTGATATAATCCATCCGGGCATTCTTATCTACCTGTATCTCTGTAACAGAGTTGGTAAAGAACCGATGATCAGAGAGTGCATGGTCACATATGATCACCCGTGCATCTGCATTCTTTCCGATGACGAACAAGTTCCGGTGCTGCACTCTTGTATTTTCATTGGAGAGTAGCAGGTTCACGACCTGTATTGGCTTATTAATGGCAACACCCTCCGGGACATGGATAAATATCCCGTCACTGGCGAAAGCGGTGTTCAGGGCGACCAGTCCCTCCTGATCCATGTTTGCATACCTCGCGTAATGCTTTTTCACCAGCTCTGGATATTCCTTCATGGCTGCTTGCAGACTGCCAACAACAGCACCTGAAGGCAATTGAGTCATCAAGTTCTCACGGTTAAAAAAGAATCCATTTAACAGCAAAATCACATGGGTGTCGAGGGTTGGAATATCGCAATGAAAAATGTGGTTGACATCAAAATCAAACCGTTTCACAGAGAGGTAATCCTGGAATTGATGTTTATACAGATTATTAAAAGTCAGGTATTTATATTTTTCATTTGATCTGCCCGGGAATCCAAGTTTCTCGAACTGCTTTATTGCCCTGTCCCTGACCGAATTGATAAAATCGGGACATTCCCCGGTCAGAAGATCCCTGTTCTGATGATACAGTTCAACCATCTCCCTGTTCCAATCCACTACCTGTACAATCTCATCCATGGTCACTTGTAATTTTTATCCTGAATGATCCCATTCATTGCAAGCTCCTCCTTGATCCATTCATATCCTTTTTCCTCGAGTTCCTGAGCCAGTTCCTTTCCATCGGACTTTACGATCTTACCATCGTACATAACATGCACATAATCGGGTATAATATAATCGAGCAGTCGCTGGTAATGGGTGATCACTACCGTAGCATTCTCGCTGGTTTTCAACTTATTTACTCCCTTAGCCACGATTCGCAGGGCATCAATATCCAGACCCGAATCCGTTTCATCCAGAATGGCCAGTTTCGGTTCCAGCATGGCCATCTGGAAGATCTCATTTTTCTTCTTTTCTCCACCCGAGAACCCCTCATTTACCGAGCGGTTTGTCAGCCTGGAGTCAATCTCAACCAGCGCTTTCTTCTCTCTCATGACCTTCAGGAAATCGGATGCAGACAATGGATCAAGGCCAAGGTATTTTCTTTTTTCATTGAGGGCTGCCTTAAGAAAATTCACCATACTGACACCCGGGATCTCAACCGGGTATTGAAATCCCAGAAAGATCCCCATTTTGGCCCGGTCTTCCGGGGAAATGGTAAAGAGGTCCCTGTCCATGAACGTTATACTGCCTTCTATCACATTTGCCAGCTCACGACCGGCAAGCAGCATGGCAAGCGTACTTTTTCCTGAACCATTCGGTCCCATGATAGCGTGAACCTCTCCTGCATGTACCTCAAGATCGATTCCCTTCAGAATCTCTTTCCCGTCAATTTCGGCTCTGAGGTTTTTAATACTTAGCATATCGATATAAATTAAATAATATTCACTGTTTAACCGGATGAGCCAATGCAATAAAACAGCAACAGGCTCTATTCTTATCCTTATCCAACACTACCTTCCAGGCTGATCTGCAAAAGCTTCTGTGCTTCCACAGCAAATTCCATGGGTAGTTTATTGATCACTTCCCTGGCATATCCGTTGACAATTAATCCGATGGCATCTTCCGTTGAGATTCCGCGCTGGTTACAATAGAAGATCTGGTCTTCACCTATCTTGGAGGTGGTTGCTTCATGCTCAACAATAGCCGTTTTGTTATCCACTTCAATGTAAGGGAATGTGTGTGCACCGCAACGATCTCCAAGCAGCAGCGAGTCGCACTGTGAAAAATTTCGTGCATTCCCGGCTTTTTTCAACACCTTGACCAGTCCACGGTAGCTGTTATTGCTTTTCCCGGCGGATATACCCTTCGAAACGATCGTGCTTTTTGTGTTCTTCCCAACATGGATCATCTTGGTACCGGTATCCGCCTGCTGGTGGTTATTGGTAACCGCTACGGAATAAAATTCAGCCGTAGAATAGTTCCCCCTTAAAATACAACTCGGGTATTTCCAGGTAATGGCAGAACCGGTCTCAACCTGAGTCCATGAAATCTTTGAATGGTCCCCCTTGCATATGCCTCTCTTGGTAACAAAATTGTAAATGCCACCTTTCCCATCTTTATTCCCGGGATACCAGTTCTGCACTGTTGAATATTTCACCTCTGCATTTTGCATGGCAACAATCTCAACAATGGCAGCATGAAGCTGGTTCTCATCCCGCATGGGAGCCGTACACCCCTCAAGGTAGCTGACATAACTATCCTCTTCAGCCACAATCAATGTCCGTTCAAACTGTCCTGTGCTCGCCGCATTGATCCTGAAATAGGTCGATAATTCCATGGGGCATCTCACCCCTTTTGGAATAAAACAGAATGAACCGTCACTGAATACAGCAGAGTTCAATGCAGCAAAAAAGTTATCACTGTAAGGAACCACCGTTCCCATATATTTCTTAACCAGGTCGGGATGCTCCCGGACTGCTTCACTGAATGAACAAAAGATGATTCCCAATTCAGCCAGGGTCTCCTTGAATGTCGTTTTCACGGATACACTGTCCATTACCGCATCGACGGCAACACCGGTAAGACGCTTTTGCTCATCCAGGGGTATACCGAGCTTGTCAAACGTCGCCTTTAACTCGGGATCAATATCATCCAGATTTTCGGGTCTGACTTTCTGCTTCGGGGCTGCATAATAAATGATGTCCTGATAATTGATCTCGGGAATAGTAAGATGAGCCCATTGCGGCATCTTCATGGTTAACCAGTGCCGGTAAGCTTTCAAACGAAATTCCAACATGAATTCGGGCTCCCCCTTTTTTTCAGAAATCTTGCGAATTACATCCTCGTTCAAGCCTTTTGGAAACGAATCAATATCCACATCGGTATAGAACCCGTATTTATAATCACTCTGTGTGACTTCATTCAATAGTTTGTCCTGATCACTACTCATTCTCTACCCTCATTATTGTTCCGTAAAATGCGGGATTTATCTGTTATATAGAATTATTCTAAATAAGGCAAATATACTAAAACTAATTAAATTAATCCCAAACTTTGTCTGAAAATATGGTTTCCTGCACCAAATGAAATCAGATCATGACAAAGAAAAAACAGACTCCCTCATCCATTGCCGATTTAGGAGAATTCGGATTGATCGACCACCTGACAAAAGATATCACGATAAGGAATAAGAGCACGTTGAAAGGTGTTGGTGATGATGCTGCCGTGGTAGAGGCAGGGGGTAAAACATTGGTTATCACCACCGATCTGCTTCTTGAGGGAATCCATTTCAATCTCATTTATTCCCCATTAAAGCACCTGGGATACAAAGCAGTAGTGGTAAATCTTTCGGATGTTTACGCCATGAATGCCTGTCCAAAACAAATCATTGTATCTATCGGTATTTCCGGTAAATTTTCACTCGAAAGCATGGAATCCCTCTACGAGGGGATCAAACTTGCCTGCGAGAGGTATTCGGTAGACCTTGTGGGAGGAGACACCTCTTCTTCCGTAACCGGACTGACCATCAGCATTACAGCCCTGGGGGAGGTTGACAAAAAGCGGATCACCTATCGCCATGGAGCCCGGATTACTGATCTGATCTGTGTTACTGGAAATCTCGGTGCTGCCTATCTGGGATTACAATTGCTTGAGAGGGAAAAGAGACTGTTTGAAGAGGACCCCGCATTCAAGCCTGATCTTACGGGATATGAATATGTTCTGGACCGTCAATTAAAACCCGAAGCAAAGAGAGGTATCATTGAATGGTTTCAGGAAAATGATCTTACCCCGACCTCCATGATCGATATCTCCGATGGTCTCTCTTCGGACATGCTGCACATTTGTAGACAATCAGAGGTAGGTTGCAGGATTTATCAGGATAAAATACCGGTCGATTCATCTACAGCAGCTCTTGGTAATGAGTTCATGATCGATCCCATGATTGCAGTTATGAATGGCGGAGAGGATTATGAGTTGCTCTTCACATTTCCACTCGATCATCACGACAGGTTAGCGGGTAATCCGGATATACGTATCATCGGGCACATTACAGATGCAAAAGAGGGAACGTATCTGGTTACCCGGGATGGAAATGTAGTCGAACTGACCGCACAGGGATGGAATTCCCTCCGCCAGGGATAGATCCCTGACCTATTCTGCTGACGTATTACTTTTTTTCGAATACCCGGTAATAATTCCCCGGCTTGAATTCCTGACAAAAGAGACAATGGTATCCCTCTCTTCCGATTGCGGGAACTCTTTTTCTATGGTTTCCAGCGCCTCGGTATTATTCATTTTGCTCAGGTAAAGAAACCGGTAGATATCCTGTATCTCCGTAATCTTTTCGATAGAGAAGTTTCTCCTTCTCAGTCCAACGGTATTGACTCCGGTAAAAGATACGGGATCTCTGGCTGCTTTCACGTAAGGTGGGACATCTTTTCTTACCATCACTCCTCCTCCTATAAAAGCATGGACACCGATGTGTACGAATTGATGAACAAGGCTTCCTCCACCGACTATTGCCCAATCGTGGATAACCACTTCACCGCCAAGCTGAACACTGTTCACCAGAATACAATGATCTCCGATAACACAATCGTGTGCTACATGAGAATAGGCCATAAGGATGCAGTTATTCCCAACAACCGTTTTCTCTTTAACCACAGTTCCCCTGTTCACCGTAACACATTCTCTGATGGTGGTATTATTCCCAATAATGGCAATGCTTTCTTCCCCTTTGTATTTAACATCCTGGGGAATAGCAGCGATAACGGCTCCCGGAAACAGTTTGCAATTTTCCCCGATCCTGGCACCATCCATGATGGTAACATGGGGGCCGATCCATGTATTATCACCGATTACAACATCGCCATAGATGGTGGTATAGGGTTCAACGACTACCTGTTTACCTAATTCTGCATGGGGGTCTATGGTGCTAAGTTTGTGATGCATTATTCCTTATTTTTCACAATTTGGGCCATTAATTCTCCTTCCATGACCAGTGTATTCCCAACGAAAGCCTGTCCAAACATGCTGACGATTCCTCTTCGGATGGGATCGGTTAGTTCCATTTTGAAAACAAGGGTGTCTCCGGGAATCACCTTGTGTTTAAACTTCACCTTATCGATCTTCACAAAATAGGAGGTATAATTTTCAGGGTCGGGGAGACTGTGTAATGCGAGCATTCCGCCAACCTGGGCCATTGCTTCTATTTGCAGTACACCCGGCATAATCGGTTCTTCGGGAAAATGTCCCTGGAAAAAGTGCTCATTATAGGTAAGGTTCTTGATCCCGACAACAGAGTGATCGTCCATGTGGATGATCTTATCCACGAGAAGGAAAGGGTACCGGTGCGGAAGGGTATTCCTGATCTGGTGGATATCCATCACCGGTGGTACGGTTGGATCATAGACGGGGATTGATTTTTTTGATTCAATCTTTTTGATCTCCTGCCTGATTCTTTTTGCCAACTGGGTATTGGCGAAATGGCCGGGCCGGGTGGCAACAATTTTGCCCTTAATGGGTTGTCCTATCAACGCCATATCTCCAACCAGGTCGAGCAGTTTGTGACGTGCCGGTTCATTTGGATAATGCAATTCAACATTATTCAGTATCCCTTCGGAATTGGCATCGAAATGGGGTTTATTGAAAAGATCAGCGATCCGGTTCAATTCTTTTTGGCTTACTTTACGGTCAAGGATGACAATGGCATTATCAAGGTCTCCCCCTTTGATCAGGTTTTGCTTTGCCAGCGTCTCCAATTCATGAAAAAAGCAGAAGGTCCTGCACATGGAGATCTCCTTTTCAAAATCGGTAAGATGATCCAGAATGGCATACTGGTTCCCGAGAATGGGCGAATTGTAATCGATCAACACATTAAAGCTCAGGTGATCATCGGGATAGATGATCACGTCAATCCCATGTTCTTCATCGGAGAAGGTGATTTTTTCGTGAACGACAAAGTAGTTTCTTTTGTCGTTTTGTTCAACAATCCCCGACTCTTTTATCGCATCTACAAATTTCTTCGCACTCCCACCCATAATGGGTGCTTCCGGGCCATTGATCTCAATGAGGGCATTATCGACCTGAGATCCGAAGAAAGCAGCCAATACATGCTCAATGGTAGAAACTTTTACACCTCCTTCTTCAAGTGTGGTTCCCCTTGATGTATCGACGACATGTTCAGCAAGAGCATGAATGACTGGCCGTTCAGGCAGATCGACCCTGCAAAATTTATATCCATGGTTTTCGGGAGCGGGTTTAAAGGTAATTACCACATCCAATCCGGTATGAAGTCCCTTACCCGATAACGTTATGGGTTTACTGATGGTTCTCTGCTTTTCTGCCATGGTTCATTCAAAAATTTCGCGCAAGATACAAAAAAACAATATATCTGGTTCATTCCAGCGTGAAGGCAGTTAGGCCAAAGATCCAAATGGATTGACCAATGAAACCGGTTTCTACCTCTTTTTTAACGCGTTCAGTTCTTTTTCCAGTTCATCAATCTTCGCTTTCAGATCAGGAAGTCTGCGAAAAACAATGGAAGAGCGTTGAAATTGCCGCAGCTCCTGTGCGGGAGTTCCCTGAATGATTTTTCCCGGTTCCTCAATACTGGAGGGAACACCTGCCTGAGCTCCGATTTTCACTCCATCGGCGATGGTAAGGTGTCCTGCTAATCCTACCTGACCACCGAACATACAATTCTTACCCACCCTGGCAGAACCGGAGATTCCTGTTTGAGCTGCAATAACCGTATTTTCACCAATCTCAACATTATGAGCCACCTGGATCAGGTTGTCTAATTTCACACCCTTTCTTATGATGGTTGAACCGATCGTTGCCCTGTCAATGGTAGTATTAGCACCAATCTCCACCCAGTCTTCAATCACCACGTTTCCAATCTGAGGTACTTTCTTATAACCCTGATCAGTCCGTGGGGCAAATCCAAAACCATCCGATCCAATAACGGTGCCGGAATGGATCACACAATCCTTCCCGATTTTACTGTTTTCATATACTGTAACACCGGGATAAATGATCGTATGATCTCCAATTTCGACATGATCCCCAATATAGACCTGGGGGTAAATTTTTACATGGTCTCCAACTACGGCATGCTCACCGATATAGGTGTATGCACCCAGGTAAACCTCCTTCCCCGTTTTTGCACTCTTCTCCACAATGGCTGTCTTATCTATCCCGGTTTTCACCGGTTTTGCCTGATCTTGAAGTTCCAGCAACGATGCAAAAGCCTGGTAAGCATCATCCACTTTAATCAACGTACATCCAACGTCACGTTCCGGCTCAAAATCCCTGTTTACGAGAACAATGGACGCCTCTGTTGTGTAGATGTATTTCATGTACTTTGGATTAGCAAGGAACGAGATGGTTCCTTTTTTCCCTTCCTCAATTTTCGATGCCGTGGTTACCGTTACATCCGGATTACCAACGATCTCCCCATGAAGAAATTCTGCGATGGTTTTTGCGGTAAATTCCATGTTTTTGCAATTTGTTAATTAAACGAGTGGATAACGTTCTGTTTTTTGATCTATTGTACTTGTATATTTTTCGGATAACATAAAAAATATTTCCTGACCGTTTTTGCAAGGACAGATATATTCAACACATCCGAAGCCTGTGCAATATCCGTCAGTTTGTTGTTCTTACCAAGGATCTTTATCTGAGGTTCATCCGGCAGATAGGCATAATTGCTAACCGAGTCCGTGAAAATGAAATAGTCCAGCACCTTCTCTTCAACCTTCATCTCCTCCCTCACCCTCTTCCTGATCCGGTCAATGTAGTCCGCTTCAAACGGTTCATTCTGGATCTCAATCCTGAATAACTCCCTGTTAAGCATTGCTTTACAAAGGAATGAGAGGGTGAAATCCTCATGATCAGACCACACCTTTGCAGAGGTAATGATATCATTATCATCAAGTTTTGAGAAATGATCCAGCACCAGTTGCGCATCAAACGCCGGAGTCGACGAAAAAAGCTTCTCCCGTGTAACATCGTTGTAAAGGAAAAACCGGAGCGAAGGTGTGGCAAAAAGTTCCTTCTTCTCATGTGCCAGTTCTTTTGCACGTTTCAGGATCTTGACCAATAGCTGTTCAGCTGCCAGCACCGTTTTGTGCAGGTAAACCTGCCAGTACATCAATCGGCGTGCAATCAGAAATTTCTCTATTGAATAAATACCCTTTGATTCAACCACCAGTTGATCATCGACCACATTGAGCATTTTAATAATCCTGTCTGAACCAATTACTCCTTCCGTAACACCCGTAAAAAAGCTATCCCTTCGAAGATAATCCAGTCTATCCATATCAAGCTGGCTGGTAACAAGCTGATTAAGGAATTTTTTATGATAGCTGTTCTCGAATATACGAATGGCCATATCCAACCTGCCCCCCATCAGTGTATTGAAAAACTCAAGGTACAGACGGGAGAGGTCTTCGTGTGTAATGCGTTTTATGATGCTGAATTCGAGTGCATGGGAAAAAGGACCATGACCAATATCATGAAGCAGAATAGCAGCGGACACTGCTTCAGCCTCCTCGTCGGTTATGCTGATCCCCTTCGACCGGATAACCTGAATGGCAGAACCCATCAGATGAAGACAACCCAGTGCATGCTGGAACCGGGTATGTGTTGCTCCCGGGTAAACAAAATTGGTTAAACCAAGCTGCTTTATCCTTCGCAATCGCTGAAAATAGGGATGCTCAATCAGATCAAAAAGGGTCTCGGACGGGATGTTTATGAATCCATAAACCGGATCATTAATGATCTTTTTCTTGTTTGACAGGTTCACTGATTATTCATAATGAATTACCGGTTGAAAATACGAACAATCTGAATCTCTACCAAATAGAAAAACCACCCACACCGGAATAGTGGCTGTTCCGTTTCGCAAATAACCCGTTAAATTCCCGTTTCACCCCATACCTGCCCTGCCGTTATGACAACCAGATAAAAAACCGTAAATTTTGGAGTTTCAATAATAATCATTAAGTTTGCGCTTTGAATGACGGGTTGTATAATATTTTAGGGGACATGGTCCCCTATTTTTATAGAAATTGGATGATATCGGAAGAACAAATACGGGAACTGATTGAACAGAAATACCGGAATGGTGATCTCTTCATTGTAGATATCAGGATTGGTAAGGGAAATGCAATTACAATCCGGGTGGATAAGGATGAGGGAATAACGATTGATGAATGTGCTGAGATCAGCCGGTTTATCGGGAATCACCTCAGTATGGAATCCGGGGATTATGACCTGGTGGTTTCTTCTCCCGGATTGGACATGCCCTTCAGGGTCAAACGGCAATATGAGAAGCACCTTAACAAAATGGTAGAGGTGGTTTTCATGGATGGGCATAAACAGCGTGGAAAATTGATTGCCGTTTCAAAGAAGGGCATTGAACTTGAATGCATTATGAAACCAGATCAGCAAAAAAACAGCAAGCCGGAGAAGACTTGCCGTTTTTATGATTTTGATCAGATAAAAACAACTAAAGCGGTTATTGACTAATAATACTGTGAGAGGATGGAAAATTTAAATCTTATCGACACGTTTTCTGAGTTTAAGGAGTTGAAAAATATCGACCGTGCAACGATGATGAGTGTCCTGGAAGATGTTTTCAGAAATCTGCTTCAGAAAAAATATGTAACAGATGAAAACTTTGATGTCATTATCAATATCGACAAAGGTGATTTTGAAATCTGGCGTAACAGGGAGGTGGTTGACGATGATGAGCTTGAGGATGAAAATCTCCAGATCAAACTTTCCGAAGCAAAACTGATTGATGATGACTATGAAGTGGGTGAAGAGGTTACGGATGAGGTGAAATTGTTTGATTTTGGCCGTCGTGCCATTCTTGCACTCCGTCAAAACCTGACCGCCAGAATCCTGGATCTCGAAAAGAGCAACGTGTACGCCAAGTACAAAGACCGTATCGGAGATATTGTTACCGGAGAGGTGTATCAGGTGTGGAAACGTGAAATACTGATCCTTGATGATGAAGGGAACGAACTGATCCTTTCCAAAATGGAACAGATACCTTCCGATTATTTCAGAAAGGGAGATACCATACGCGCGGTTGTTCTATCCGTTGAACTGAAAAACAATACCCCGTTGATTCTCCTTTCCAGGACATCACCCATATTTCTGGAACGACTCTTTGAACTGGAGGTCCCGGAAATTTTCGACGGATTGATCACCATTAAAAAAATTGTCCGTATTCCGGGAGAAAGAGCAAAAATTGCCGTTGAATCATACGATGAACGAATCGATCCGGTTGGAGCATGTGTCGGCATGAAGGGATCAAGAATTCATGGAATTGTGCGTGAATTGAAAAATGAGAACATTGATGTGATCAATTATACTACCAATACGCAACTCTATATTACCAGGGCCCTGAACCCGGCTAAGATCACATCCATTAAGCTGGATGAAGAAGGAAAACGTGCCGAAGTGTATCTGAAACCCGATGAAGTGTCACTGGCTATCGGTAAGGGAGGATTAAACATCAAACTGGCAAGTCAGCTGACAGGGTATGAAATTGATGTGTATCGTGAGTCCGGTACTGAAGATGAAGAGGATGTGAAACTGGATGAATTTGCTGATGAAATCGAAGGGTGGATCCTGGATGAACTGAAAGCCATCGGTTGTGATACGGCTAAAAGTGTTCTTGATCTCTCAATTGAAGACCTGGTGAAACGGACCGATCTTGAGGAAGAAACGATCCGTGAAGTAATTAATATTTTTAAAACCGAATTCGAATAATTCATTGCAAAAGGCTTATATTATAGCATATCTTATATATTTGCATTGCATCTAGGCCATTTCATTAGGTGAGGAAAAGGTTATGGTACAAGGGACAAAAGCAATACGATTGAGCAAGGCTGCGCGGGAGTTTAACGTAGGTATTACAACCATCGTTGAATTCCTGCATAAGAAGGGTTTTGATGTTGATACGAATCCCAATACCAAGTTGCCTCCTGAGGCATATGAGCTTCTTTCTGTTGAATACAGTAGCGAAATCACGGTCAAGAAGGAATCGGAAAAGCTGAGCATGCGTCATTTTATGGAGACCCAGGAAAAAGAAGAAGCCCCGGAAGAGGAAGCAGCTGCAGAACCAGCAGAACAGGAAGAGGAGGTGCTGATAAAAGATTCAAGCGGTGCAGCCGACATCGTGGATAAAATACCCGAAACTGAAACCGTGAAAGAGCCTGCTGAAAAACCTCCTGCAGAGGAAGCAGAAAAGAAACCCGAAGAAGAGAAAGAAAAGGATATTGCCGTTGAACCCTCTAAAAAAGAGGAAGAACCTGCTCCGAAGGTGGTCGTAAAAGTGGAGGTAGAAAAAGAGAAAGAAAAACCTGCCGCAAAAGAAACAAAAAAGGAAAAAGAGGTTCCCCAAAAAGAAGAAAAAAAGGTTTACAAATCCGAAATTGAAAAACTTACCGGACCAACAGTCGTTGGAAAGATCGACCTTCCAAAAAAAGAAGAAAAAGAGAAAAAGAAACTGGTTGCATCATCCAGCGATGACGACTCCAGAAAGAAAAGAAGAAAAAGGATCAAAAAAGATAAAGAACGGGTAAGTATTGAAGATGATCCTGAAAAAATCCTGGCTGAAGAGATCTCCAAGGAGACGAAAAAAACAGCTTCAAAGAAAAAGAAGAAACCACTCCGCCAGGAGGTGAATGAGGAGGATGTGCAGAAACAGATCAAGGAAACATTAGCCCGGTTAACCACCAAAGGGAAATCCAAAGGAGCAAAATACAGAAGAGAAAAAAGAGATGCTGTTAGCCTGAAACAGCAGGAAGCTGTCGAGAAAAAAGAACAGGAGAAAAATATCCTGAAAGTAACTGAATTTGTTTCGGTTAATGAACTGGCAAACATGATGAATGCTTCACCCAACGATGTGATCTCTACCTGTATGAGCCTGGGTCTGTTCGTATCCATTAACCAGAGAATGGATGCAGAAACCATGTCACTTATCGCGGATGAATTCGGATACAAAGTGGAGTTCATCAGCATTGAAGCCCTGGAAGCCATTAACGTGGAGGAAGACAAGACGGAGGATCTGACATTCCGTCCTCCTATTGTTACGGTTATGGGACACGTCGACCATGGGAAAACATCATTGCTCGATTACATACGAAAAACAAACGTTATCGCAGGTGAAGCGGGGGCCATTACACAGCATATTGGAGCCTATAATGTTAGCCTCGACGACGGGAGAAGAATAACCTTCCTGGATACACCTGGCCATGAGGCATTCACCGCAATGCGTGCCCGTGGAGCACAGGTAACAGACATTGCAATCATTGTGGTGGCAGCCGACGATAACGTCATGCCTCAAACCGTGGAAGCAATCAACCATGCCCATGCTGCAGGTGTTCCCATTATCTTTGCCATCAATAAAATTGATAAACCCGGTGCAAATCCTGAAAAAATTAAGGAAGAACTGGCCAATATGAATTTCATGACCGAGGATTGGGGAGGAAAGTATCAGTCACAGGAGATATCTGCGAAGCATGGGACAAACGTTGATGAACTGCTTGAAAAAGTGCTGCTGGAAGCGGAAATGCTCGAATTAAAAGCCAACCCCGATAAATCCGCTCTGGGCACAGTCATCGAATCTTCCCTGGACAAAGGCCGCGGGTATGTGGCAACCGTCCTGGTCGAAGCAGGTACACTGCGATTGGGTGATATACTCCTCGCCGGCAGTTATTACGGGCACACCAAAGCCATGTACAACGAAAGAGGACATAAAGTGGAAGAAGTCGGTCCGGCAACACCGGTTCTCGTCCTCGGTTTAAACGGCGCTCCCCAGGCTGGCGATAAATTTAATGTCCTGGATAGTGACCGGGAAGCCAAAGAAATAGCAAACAAACGGGAACAGCTTCAGAGAGAACAGGGAATCCGGACACAAAAACACATCACACTGGAGGAGATCGGCAGACGGATCGCCATCGGCAACTTCCAGGAGCTAAACATCATCATTAAGGGTGATGTGGATGGCTCGGTGGAAGCGCTGGCTGACTCCCTGATTAAACTCTCAACCGAAGAGATCCAGGTCAATGTCAAACACAAAGCGGTTGGACAGATCTCCGAATCGGATGTGCTTCTGGCTGTCGCTTCCAATGCAATCATTATTGGATTCCAGGTCCGTCCTTCACTGGGCGCCCGCAAACTGGCTGAAAAAGAGGAGATCGATATTCGCTTATACTCCATCATCTATGATGCCATTGAGGAACTCAAAGCAGCCATGGAGGGAATGTTGTCCCCTGAAGTGAAAGAAGAAATCGTGGCAACACTTGAAGTCCGCGACACCTTTAAGATCACCAAAGTTGGAACCATCGCCGGATGCATCGTCAAAGAAGGGAAAATGCAGCGAAATACTCAGATTCGTGTTATCCGCGAAGGAATCGTGGTGTATACCGGTGAACTGGGTTCACTCAAACGATTTAAGGAAGACGTAAAAGAAGTGTCCAGCGGTTATGAATGTGGCCTGAATGTAGCTAACTTCAACGATATTAAAGTGGGTGACATCATCGAAGGATACCAGGAAGTGGAAGTGAAAAAAACCCTCTGACCGGCTCCAGCCTTACCACCCGGACTGACCCGGAGGTACCCCCCCCTGTAACGATTTCATGAAGATAATAGGTGCCCACAACAGTAGTTATGGAATCAACCGGTAAAACACTGTACCGACTGAAAAATTCCCGGTTAATCCCCCGGTCAAGGAGCTGCTCCCTTGTAATGATGCGGGGCCGGTCAATGCAATCGGTGAACACCCTCCTCCCCGATTTCAGGTATCCCTCTATCCTTTCATGCAGAACGGAAAGCGACTGACCCCGTGAAACCATGTGCTCCGGAGCTTTCTGAATGTTCGGTAACACCTCTGTTCCGGTTGAATAATAAACCTTGCTGATGATGTGCTGGTCCGACATGAGGATAAAAAGATCCGATGGATGAGTTTCTACCCACTGCATGATCTCCTGATGAGGCGTGTGATCGGTTTTCCAAACCGGCAGTATACCATAACCCATGTTCCATATAAAAAGGACGGCCCCGGCAAGGTAGAGGGATCGCTTTCTTATATCATACAACCCACCAATGATCAGGAAACTCAATACCGGGAGCATTACCATGAACTCGGCATTTCCTACAGCATAGAATACAAAGATCAACTGCAGGATAAAAATGTAAACGTGCGTTTTGATAAATATTCCGGTTTCACCCCGAATGCGCTGAGTAATTAACCGTTTTTGAATCAGGGCTGCGACCAGCAGTGCGGATGCAATAACCCCGGGAATAATATACAGCAGACTTTTCCTGATCAGGGAAAACATCAATCCATGGACCTGGATGTAGGAACGCACAAAGTTTATACCTGTAAGGTAGAGATTCGACCAGTCAAAGGTCATATCCACTCCCCCGGCATAAAAATCCTTGAAAATGAAATGGGCCAGGTTACCACTTATAGCGGCGCTGTTACGTAAAACAATGTAAACAATACCATAGACAATAGGGATCAGGAGTGCTGGTAACCCGTATAAGATAATTGCCCTCCACCTCCTGCTGTGAACAATAACTCCGATATAAAGCCCCAGCCACCAAAACAGGTGTATCTGGTGGTACAGTATAGCCAGGCTCCCAAACGTACCGGCCAGGAATAGATACCGTAACTTCCCTATATTCAGGTAACGGATGAAATTTGAACTGGCAAATAATGACAGTGCCAGTGGAAAAAGATAGGTTTCATTTTCAGTGGCAAACCGCCATAAGGCAAAACTACTCCCGGTAAGGATCAGAAAACCTGCTATCTCTAAAGTATCCTTGCCCATCTGTCTGAAAATACGGCTGACCGCAACCAGGCATACCGCAGCAACCAGGGCATTCACCATTTTCAGGAAAGCAAGAACATCCGGGAACATTCCCATAGACTCAACCGCTTTCAGGCAAAAGTAGCCGGTAAAATTATATAATAGATGATGGGGATGAAACAACTCTCCTGAATGCCTGATCGAGGCAGCATAGTAATAAGCATCAATAGAAGAGTTATGAGAAGGAAATAACAGGTAAACCAGCAGGAAAAAAAGGATTATGAAGAAAGGAAGTCTCTTTTTCATTGTTGTGTTAATCAATCTTTTCAAACAATCCATATAATCTCTGATTTCCGGCATGAATTGTAACCTCAAAATCATCGATATAACAATCAGCCCGGTCCCGGTTCCAGAGATACGTCTTGAAAACCAGGTTTTTCTGCCGAAGGATCTCTCCTGGTAATCGTATGGAAAGATAAGCTTTTCCCCATTGTTCACTCCCGTGCAAAAAATCACGAGCCGCATTTCCCCGCCATATTAATTCGTCCCCACCCGATTCGACCGATCCGACTAAAATCGGATTTGATCCCGGATCCGTCAGGAAGGATTTCTTCCACTCCAGATGATACGGGAAGTACTCTTTTACCAGCTCTTCATATTCCACGGCTATCGGAGCTGTCCAGGCGTAAATGAGGTATTCTGTCTCCAGCAGGGAAAGGTACTCCCTGAAATCTGGGAAGGTTGTTGAGTCATCAATATACTGTATTTCCTGAGGCAGATCAGCCAGCATCAGGAGGGGCGAAAAATGAAAAACATACGCAAGGTAGTCGGTTACGAAAAAAATATCGGGTTTCGCCAGCCAATCTTCAACCCCTTTCATTTTCATCTGATGAAGCAAAACAGGCAGGTGTGGCAGGTAGGCAAGGAGTATTAAAAGGCCTCCCATAAGATAATATCCCAACCTCTTCTTTTCGATCAGGAACAATCCTGTAAGCCAGACAATGCTGGCAAACAGCAGGAAAGGAATTTTCAGCAATACCCTGGAAACGCCAAAGATCCGGATAATGGCGAACAGCAGCACCTGGATCCCTGCAGGATGCCCGTCCGGCTTGACTCCATAGTTTATCAGATCGCCGAAACTGGCGTAGTCTGTTCTGAAAATGGCACTGAATTCATCCTGTGTAAACGGAATATCAGAAATCCTGTAAAAGCGAAGAAAAACGGCAACAGCCAGGATGAGGAGAAAGAGCAAATGACTGATCTCCGGCATCCTCCTTCTGTCGTTCATGCTGAAAGGGAACCAACCCATGGAGTAACGCGTTGCTGGACCGAAAAAGTACGGTTACATTTTTAAACTTGTTACTAATCCTCTGTTTCGCAACCAGAATGCATCAGAAAAAAATCACCGGGAGATAGTAGCTTAGTTTTGCCTTCCTCCCCCGGTGAGTATATCAACGATATCGTGCGGTCTTCCCTGGAATGCGATATTACCCGGAAATTAATTCTTTGTACTGGTCAGCGGTCAGCAAATCCTCCAGTTCAGCAGGATCATCGATCGATATTTTGATCATCCAACCATCCCCATACGGGTCCTTGTTAACGATTTCCGGACTATCCTCCAGTTTAGCATTCACTTCCAGTACCGTACCCGAAACGGGCATGAACATATCGGAGACGGTTTTCACCGCTTCGATCGTTCCAAAGACCTCCTCTTTGTTAAGCTGTTCACCTTCGGTTTCAATCTCAACGAAAACCACATCGCTCAGTTCCCCCTGAGCAAAATCTGTAATCCCGACAAAGGCTTTTTCCCCCTCAACACGGATCCATTCATGATCTTTGGTATACTTCAAATTTTCTGGAACATTCATGACGATACGATTTATTATTGGTCAATATGATGCTTTCAAAATTAACCATTTTTTAGAAAAACTGTGGGCGTCAAGGTGAAATTAATCGGGTAATGCTCATTTTTATCCATTTGCAAACCTGAATTACCTGTAGTGTAATCCCATGAATCCAATCCCCGGTATACACTACCCATCACTGGGACAGGGTAAAACGGATACTGAAACCGAAGTTTGTATTTGCTGTTGGGAAGGTCAGGGCTACGAACGGATCATTCACGACCCGGTCGAAAAACAACCTCAGGTTAAAGCGGTCGCTCAATACATAATCGGCAGTGACTTTTATGGTCAGGATCCGCTGACCTGCGGTGGGTTGGTCAACATCTTCAACCAGTTTCCGGATGATGGTTTTGTTATCACGTATCGAAAAATCTGCCCTGAGGTTTAAATCACTTTGCAATTCCCGTTGCTGCCCCCCCGTTCTCAACGTGATCTGTACATCATTAAAACGGTATCCGGCACCCACCACATATTCCTGGCTGTTTACCTCGGTAAGCTGGTTGTTTGCCAGACTCAGGCCCAGTGTCCGGCTCTTTTTCATTTCGAACCGTGTGGTCATATCATTGATCCAGGTGAGGTCGACATTCACCAGGGGACTGAACTGTTCGTTGATACTGGCATTGATGACTTCATACCTTGGCAGGTAATTGTACTGGATATCGCGGATGTGGTTAATCCCACCCTCCTCCTGGTAATAGAGGTTCGTGGTATAGGATCCGATATCGAAAGAGGATCGGTATGCGTGGCTTATGGTGACCTTTTTCAGGAACCGTTGTAAAAAGTCAATGTTGGTCAATCCCTCATAGATAATTCGCCAGTTTGGAAGGATGCTCAGGATGGAGGGAAATGTTTCGAGCGATATTTTATCGGGGTCACGTTTTGAGTATGCGGCAAGAAATGCAGGAATCAGCACCTCCTGTGATGTCAATCCATAACCGTTATTATAACCGCTGGTAATCGGCAATCCGGTTTCAGGATCTATATCCGGGTCATAGCCGGGATCCTTTTTTTGCCGCTCCTTTGCCAGCCTTTCGGAAATGGTGAATGTGTATCGTTTGAACCGTTCAAAATTTTCAGAGCGATAATTGTCTTTGGATGATATTTTCTCAAAAGCGGTGAATCCGGTGAAGCAGGTCATGCTGAAGTTCCCGGTTAGCATTCTGTTTCTTGTGCTATCCGGGAAATTCCCATTCACATCGGCAACATAGTAGGCACTCATATTCTGTGAGAAACGGCGGTTAGCGGTAAGGTCTATCCGCATTCCGCCAAAGGGTTCAATGGAACTCCGGAGGTTAAAGTTTTCGCTATGGGTCATGGTGAAGGGATTATTCACCAGCGAATCGAGCGTTAACCAATTGTTTTTAACCGCTTTATCGGCAAATCCTTCATCCTGCCAGCCAAGGATGAACGCCCATCCGGGTGCCAGCGCACCATTCGCCTGATCCATACCCAGGTATTTTGTTCCCGGTTTATATCCGGGTAATATTGTTCCTTCATTTTGTGAATAGGAGATGGAAATATTTTTCACCGCCATCAAAAACCGAGCAGTCGTCTCACCGATTAAGATCAGCGGGCTCTCTTTTCGTTCAATCTGCCCTTTGACCTCCACGCGAACGCTCTGGTAATCCTCTGCCGCAGTAAAAACCACTTTCCGATCGTTTTCAATCACCAGGTCCCCTTCGACCTCCCTGCCATCCTGATCGATCATGGTGACTTCAATATCTTTTGTCATCAGTCGGTGATAGATGGATTTGGGTTCACCGGCCGTGAGTCTCAGGTTATCGCGCCGATAGGTAACGGTTTTATAGCGTTTCTCGCTGGGCGGCTGCCGCTGACCACCCCGGTACCTTTGATTGATCTTATTCAGAAATCCCACTTTGTTGTACAGGTTCATCATGTTCAACTGGCCGTTCAGTTGAGCCGTATTCGAATTGATGATGGTATTACCAAGGTCAATATCCAGGCTATCGGGGAAGACAGGACCGACATCCCATTCGTAGGTTGCACTGTACCGTGCCGAAGCAGATATCCAGTTGAACAGTGGGATCTTATTGATCGGCAGTGTATACGTTGCATTAATGACGTGGTGATACCGGGTGGTTCTGCCCAGGTTTTTCAGGTTGGTGAGCACCGAATCTTTCCATGCCTGGTATTCATCCTTATACCGGTCTTTATCCACTCCTCCTTCCGGTTCATCGATCCGGGCTGTATTGTTGGCTGAAAAATCAAATTTCAGGGCTTTGGTGATATCATATTTGAAATCATAATAGCGATTCCATTCAAAATCTTTTCTGAAGGTTGGTTCGATTTTCAGGTAAGGATTATTTATATTTCTCGTTTTCACCTCGTTATAGTGCCGGTACAGGTCCGTTCTGAATGAAACGTAGTTCGGCGCCGGATAGAAGTTTATATCTTTGATCAGCCTGAGTGAGGGTGCATTCAGGAAGTTCACGTTTTTAAAGGGCGTGATATTTTTCGGCCGGGAATTATAGACATAGTTGATCCCTCCCCGGTAATTTTTGGTCAGGTTTATTTCGGTATTAATATTCCTTGAATAATTCTCATTAAAGGCATAGTTCAGCGACCAGTTTGCCAGGTTCCACGGTCTGGCTTTTCCGCTGCCTCTTTCCACGGTAACATCGGTAAAATTGATGCTTCTCATCCTGGTATAATCCTGTGAGATCTCTTTGATCGAATCCCTTTCCGCATCACTGGAGGCGCGGTCGAGTGCCTCTTTCAAGGGGACATCCGGATCCAGCGGGTTGTATTCGGGATTGATGATTCCTTCCGAATAGCCAACATACACCGGAACCCTCATTTTCAGTTTTTCAGGGAGCAGGCGTCCCAGGTCCATGTTTGCTGAAATATCATACTGTATCACCTGCTCTTTGCTTCTCTCATTCACCTTTTTCTCAATGCTCCCCCACCCGGGCTGACTGGTCATTCCGGCTATATCGAGGGTGCCAAAGTCCGCCAGCCGGGCCTGAAGCCTGGCATTTGCTGCCCAGCCACCTTGCTCGTTAAAATCCGTTAACCGCAATTCATTGATCCATACCTCGACCGACTTGGGCAAGCCATCATCCAGCTCCATGCTGTGCTGTTTTAGCGGATTCCTTACACCGATCATGATCGTCCTGATGTTGCTCAGGTTCGGGTTTCCTGAAACACTAATTTTGCTGTTACCGTCGTATTGGCTGAAAATATCCGAGATACTGATCCCGGAAGAGGGATCTCTCATGGCTTCATTTCTTGCCAGTTTTGTCTGGTGAAAAAGATCGAGGTCAATGACAAATTTATTCTCTTCGGGCCATACAATTCTCCTGTCGGAACCACTATCCTTGTCATATCGGCCCGGAGGCGTTAGTTTCAGTGGCACCTCATACTCATAAAAATTGTTTTTATAATCCGATCCCAACCGGATGAATACGGTAATTTCATCATCGAGAAGGGGTATATTGGGCAATGCCTCACCATGCACCTCCATGCGGATTTTCCTATATTGCCTGATATCCAGGTCAACATTCTTAAAAGCTGCCCGGCCATCTCCGTCCTCCAGATCACGAACCTTCAGCACAATGGATTGTTCATTCAATTGCTGCAGTTGGGGGTTTGTCGGATCTATCTCACGCGTAAAACCAGGTGGTAAAACATAATTCACCGGCTGTTTGCTTGCATTTTCTTCAATATTCACCGAAGAGATCTCGAATGAACCATCGGAAGGTTCAGGAATCGTGATGCGCTCCCCACCCTCCAGGAAAGAGAGATTGAACTTCCTCCACTCTCCCCGTACCAGGTTTAGCTTCGCAAAACGCAGAATAACCTCCTCCGGAAAACCACGAAGGAACATTCGTAAAAACCGGATGGATTTAAAGTCCTGAATAGGCCCAACAATGCGCTGGTAATCGGTCAGGGGAACCCGGAATTGATACCATTTCACCGAAGATTGCTCACCATTGGCAAACTTTACCGTTGAAGTCACAATATCGGTAATAAAATTCTGGCCGATTTGCAGGTCCTCGGGCTTCAGGCTGACATGATACTGGTAGTAGCTTTCTGTTTCGCTCAGGGTATTATCACGGTTAATATCCTCAACATTCGGCAGGGTCGATCCGGTGGTGGGATAAGCTTCAGTCGACTGCTCGGAGGTGGGTGAGTTGCCCTCCAGCCCATTATACTTTTTGTAGCGTGTGAGAATATCCAGTCCCCGGGCATTATAATCACTCCCCCGGAAATAGTGGAAATCATCACTTGACGGGTCCTCTTCCATCTGGGTATAAACATCCGGATCAACATGGGTTTGGAGTTGTGACAGGTAGGGCTCGAAGAAGGTTTTCTCATCTTCATCCCTCAAACCATCCAGTCCAACATCCTGGTACCTCCGCGAACTGAGATCATTATCGAACGCATTCACCAGCGATTGGATGAGCGGGATCCTTCCCCAATTGGTGGTATCCACCAGCGTAATTTCCGGGGAAGTAGGGAGCCCGTTTTCGAAACTTTTCCGGGAATCTTTCAACACATCTTCCGATATGTTTCCAAGGTTGAAATAGAGATCTCCTCCCGGATGGTCCGGATCCTCCACGAAGGGATCCATTAACCAGAATTCTATAAACTGAATATTGGCAGCCTCAAAATCATTGGTTTGAACTTCCCTCATGATTCCTCCCCAGCGCGAAACAGGATCATTCAGTCTTCCACTGGCGCCAATACCGGCAGAATAGCTTGATGGTTCCACATCGTAGTTATAGGGACCTTTCTCCTCGGGATAAAAGGCAACGTTGAGCACGGCAAGGTTGGTCGGTATACCGCTGGGGCTCTCTTTGTTGGGGAAGATCTCCTTTTCAAACACCTCCCGTACGAAATGACTGGATTGAAGGTCAGGATTATTCTTGATGTGGTTGGGTGTGCTTGAATTATTGCGCAGGAAGAGCGGATCAATCACATACCAGGAGATTTTTGCCCGGTTAAATCCATAGGTCACATTGTTGTTGAGTTTTGCTTCAGGGAAAAAGGCATCCTGCCCCTGTGGTGTACTTGATATTGACCAGGCAGCCAGTGATTTGAGATCAATGGGTGTCTCGCTTGCCTCGAAATCATCGATGTAGGATACACCCTCCTTCTTGATCGCCTTGTTGTGCCCCGGTATCAGGTGGGCAAACTCACCGGTGAATGTGATGCTGGATGGCGTTTTGGTGTCCAGAAAAGGAAGCTTGTCAATGATATTGGTCAAAAGCTGGGATTCGGTATGATAGGTGGTGTTCAGACCCCAGATGGTATTCGAAATGGGCTCATCACCAATGTTCACCTTCTGTGTCAGCGGTCGTTCTGTGAGGTTCAACAGGGTTGCACCGATGTTAAAATCATCCGAAAAGCGGTAATCGAGATGAGTCCCAAGGAGTGTCTTGGTCTGCAGGTTAAACAGCTGATTGGATTCCAGGGAGACCCGGATGGGGGTTTGCGATTCAAGAAGACCGGTATTGATGATCTTTACACGCCCCAGGTTATAATCCACCGTATAATCAACGTTTTCCGTCAGTTTTATTCCCCCCGCTGTTACTACAACCGAGCCCTGGGGCACATTCATGGCATTGAGGGAAATTTCAGATCCCGACGAAGATGAATAGACCCCTGCAAGGATAAATTTATTCTTCTCGGCAATTTGCTGTGCCTTTACCTTGGTTGAATCATACAACTCTTCAAAGACATATTTGTCCGCTACAGCATCGTTCCCGATTCTTTGTCTCAGGTAACTGCCAAACGGTTCAAGCACGGGAAAAATAACACGCCCGGTTTTCGAACTGATGGTTAGCCCTTCGATAAAATCAAACTTGCCATCCGGTGAAGGCTCCAGCTGGGAGTTCAGGTTGTCCATATTCAACACCTGCAAAAGGATCTTCTCCTTGATATCTCCTTCGGTAAGGTAGTTGACCGCATTACCCGTCTTATCGTCCTGGTAAAGAACATTCAACTCAAAATCACGGTTGTCGACCTGATATGCCCCGATAGCATAGATATTTTTCATCATCAGGTCCCATGTAGGCAATTTGGGTGACAGGTTGGTCCCCTTGAGAAGTTTCACGATGAGCACTTCCGGAGCACTAACCCCATCGGATGAAAATTCCCCAACCTTAAAAACCTGTCCCCCAATGGTGAATTCATAGGCAACAGCAAGGATCTCATCTGCATTCAATGCCGAATTGAGGGATATATACCCCAGCTTTCTGTTGATGGCATATTCCCGTTCACTCAGTTTGCGTGCATTTTCAACTTTTTCATAATCCTGTCCAATGAGAAAATCGGGAGCCAGTGGTCCAAGGATCGAGGTGATCTGATCAATGCTTCTCACCTGCATATAGGTGGTGATCATCTGCTGGTATAGCCCGTTCAGGTCATTATCGGGATAGGGTCCCGATCCGGTTTGAGCAAACTGCGGGATAGTGTTGAAGATGTTCTCATCCGATTCGGCAAGGTCCATCAATGCCAGGATATTCCTGGAATCCTCAAAGTTTCTCGTCTTATTGGTTACCCATACCTCAATGCGTTCAATGTTGATCCCTGAATTAACGATGGGCAGATTCTTCATCGCCCGGTCGTAATTATTGCGGAAATATTGGGAAAGGAAAAAGTGCTTATTGGCATCGTAATCATCGGCATAGATCTCATATTCACTTAATTGTGCTCCACCTTTCACTTCAATAACCGATGTTTTCCCTTTCTGCTGAGAAAAGATGCTGGTGATGGTCAGTTTACCGAATTGCAGTTCGGTCTTCAGTCCGAAGAGGCTCTGGCTTCCGGTGATCAGGGAACCGGTTAACGGAAGTGTAACATCACCCGCTTCAATCTTCTTTATGATCTCATCTTCTTTCCCGGCATACTCCAGTTTGGTTTTGTTTTCAAAATCAAAGGTGGCTTCGGTATTATAATTCACTCCCAGTTTCATCTTATCGCCGATTGTCCCGGTAACGTTCATTTGAATTTTTTCCTGGAAATCGAACGTGGTGACTTTCCTGAGTTTTTCTGACAGTGCCGGGTTATCGATTTTTGAAATGTTGGCGCCAAAGATCAATTCTGCCGATCCCTGGGGTACAATGTCAATGGTATTGCTTCCAAACACCTTATCAAAAGCTTCCACTCCAATGCGCAACTGTGGTATTAGTGAAGCGCGGTAATCCACCCCGCCACCACTTGCTTTTTCCCTCCAGTATTCCCTCATCGACTTTTCAAACTCATACCTCCGGTACTCCTCCAGGCTCATCGATGTGGGCAACCGGTAATTAAAGTTCCCTACTTTTTCTGTAATGATGTATTCATTTGTTTCCGGATCGTATGTAACGGTGGTAATAATGTTTGAGGGAAGGTCAAGGAATAGCCCCGATTGCGGTTCGTTAAGGTAAGGATTACCGGAATGATCATCGAAGTTATACCGCAGGTTTATATCCCGCTCCTTGCGGACAGTGTCCTGCTGCTGTACCAGAAAAGCAGGTGAGGAAAAGCTTCCATAACCCGCATTAACTGAAGGGGTTGAAAGAAGTATTCCAGGCAGAATAAAACAAATCCATACCAGTGAATATTTACACCTTCTCTTCAAAAGTCCAATGGACAATAGTTTATAGTACTACAGTTTTTTAAGGGCTTTTTTGATCAACTCTTCAACGGTAATTTCATTCTCCTGCTGAAGAATTTGATCCAGGACTTTCTGAACGGAAGCTTTGGAAAAGCCCAACATCACTAAAGCAGATAACGATTCTTCTCTTAGAGTATTGCTCTCTGTAGCAAATATTTCATCAATTTCGGCGGTTTTTCCGATTTTGTCTTTCAGATCAACAATTACCCGTTGAGCAGATTTCGTCCCAATGCCTTTAATGCTCTTCAACAATGCGACATTTCCTTCGAAGATTGCCTGTTCTATTTCTGTAGGTGACAGGGAGGAGATTATCATTCTGGCAGTATTGGCTCCGATACCCGTAACAGAGATCAACATCAGGAACATTTCGCGCTCGTGCTTATCCGCAAATCCGAAAAACAGGCGCGCATCATCCCGGATCACCTGATGAATAAACAATTTTACCTCTGTTGATTTCGTCAGTTTCGTGTAGGTATAGAGCGAGATGTGGATAAAGTACCCAATATTCCCCGCTTCGATTACGGCATATGCGGGGGTTAGCTCCACCAACCTGCCTTGAATGTATTCGAACATGATAGGATGTCTGGATTAATGGAAGCTAAAATAACGAAAAAAATGGTATGCTGCCTGATTGTTTTATCTCTTCTTACATCGGGCCTTCCATTATTTATTTTTCCTGCGCTGTGAGGGTGTAAATCTGTGTATGGAGCTTTCCGGTCCATGAATTATTTTCCCGGTGATGAGGGATTGTAGTTGGACCTTTTATTTTTGGGATTATCAACCCTTGACTACCAAGGTTTTGCTCCGCTGGAGCAAAAAAATGAATAGTATTATATTTCGCTCCGGCCGGCAGGCTTTCAGAGCTCGAAACATTGTAACTCTGTACGCTAAAGATATGAGTTAACGCTTTCCCTTTTTCAATATTTCTAAAGGGCAATTTTTAAAATTCACAATCCGCAATTCGCAATTCGCAATACCTTCACCTCTCACCGTCTTTCACACTCACTTCTCATCACTCACCTCTCACTTCTCACAACTCACTTCTCACAACTCACTACTACTTACACTTTTCTTCCTCAATACACTGGGCTTCGATAACAGCGATGGTTGTCATATCGATGATTTCTCTCACGGAGCACTCCAATTGCAGGATCTGGATCGGTTTCGACATTCCAAGCAGGATCGGACCGACGACTTCCGCATTGCCTATCTCCTGCATCATCTTATAGGCAATATTTCCGGAACTCAGGTTCGGGAAGATGATCGTGTTCACGTCTTCATCGGCCAGTTTGGAGAACGGGAACTTACTCTTTCTCAGGTCTCTGTTGAATGCAAAATTAGCCTGCATGTCCCCATCGACGATCAGGTCGGCGTGATCACGATGGAGTATATCAATGGCATCCTGCATCCGGCGCGGGCTGCCTTCACGCTGTGCCCCGAAGTTTGAATAGGATAGCAGGGCTATGCGTGGTTCGATACCGAACTTCTTCACCTCTTCGGCAGTCAAAATGGTCGTATTCACAATGGTTTGTGCCGAGGGTTGTGGATTGACGGTTGTATCGGAGAAGAAAAACGGACCTTTTTTCGTGAACACCATATACATTCCGGCATAATGGTTCAGCGGGTTGTTTGTCCCTACAATTTGCAGTGCCGGTCGTATGGTATCGGCATATTTGCTGTAAAATCCGGAGATAAATGCATCCGCCTCTCCGGTCTCAACCATCATGATACCAAAATAGTTACGGTCGTACATTTTCTCCAGTGCTTCATTATAGGTTATTCCCCTTCGCTTTCGTTTCTCGAAGAACAGTTTGGCATACCGTTCTCTCCGTTTCTGTTCCTTTACACTTTTCGTATCGATGATGGGTACATCCTGAAGTTCCAGTTTGTTCTCCTCGCACATGCCTTTGATCTCATCCTCATCCCCTAGGAGGATTGGATGTGCCAGTCCATTGAGCAGGACAGTCTGGGCAGCTTTGAGTACTTTAAAACTATTTGCTTCTGTAAAGACCACCCGTTTCGGATTTTTCATAGCTTTTTCACGGATTCCCCGGAGCAGTATATTTTCGTGTCCAAGCCGTCTGCTCAACTCGGTTTTATAGGCATCCCAGTCGGTAATTTTCTTCTGTGCCACACCCGATTCGATCGCAGCACGGGCTACGGCAGATGCGACTTGCTCAATTAACCGGTAATCCAATGGTTTGGGGATGAAGTACTCTCTTCCAAAGGTAAGATTGGTAACATTATAGGCGGTATTCACATACTCCGGGACGGGCTCTTTCGCCAGATCAGCCAGTGCCTTCACCGCAGCAATTTTCATCTCCTCATTGATTTTTGTTGCCCTGACATCCAGTGCACCGCGGAAAATGAACGGAAATCCCAGGACATTATTGATCTGGTTCGGGTAATCGGACCGCCCGGTAGCCATAAAAACATCCTCCCTGGCTTCCAATGCATCCTCATACGAAATCTCCGGTGTGGGATTTGCCATGGCAAAAACGATCGGGTTTGAAGTCATGCTTTTTACCATCTTCTTCGAGAGAACATTCCCCACCGACAATCCGACAAAGACATCTGCCCCTTTAATCGCCTCTTCCAGGGTATCGACATTGCGTTTTGTAATGAATTGTTTCTTTACTTCATTCAGGTCAGTTCTCTTCGAATTGATCACTCCTTTGCTGTCACACATCACTACATTTTCCGGTTTGGCTCCCAGCTTAATGTAGAGGCGGGTGCAGGACACGGCAGCTGCTCCGGCCCCATTGATTACCATTTTGATATCCCCGATCTTTTTCCCGCTCAGTTCCAGGGCATTGAGCAGCCCCGCGCTGGAAATGATCGCCGTTCCATGTTGATCATCATGAAACACCGGGATATCCAGTTCTTCCTTCAGCCTGTCTTCAATCTCAAAGCATTCCGGTGCTTTTATATCTTCCAGGTTTATTCCTCCGAAGGTCGGAGAAATGGCTTTGACCACCTCGATCATTTTTTCCACATCCTGGGTATCGACCTCAATGTCGAATACATCGACATCAGCAAATACCTTAAAGAGCAAACCTTTTCCTTCCATCACCGGCTTTCCTTCCAATGCACCGATATTCCCGAGTCCGAGAACGGCGGTTCCATTAGAGATTACTGCCACTAAATTTCCCTTGGCAGTATATTTATAAGCATCTTCATGTTTTTTCTGAATCTCAAGGCAGGGTTCAGCCACTCCGGGAGTATACGCCAGAGAAAGATCGATCTGCGTGGTGTAGGGTTTGGTTGGGATCACTTCAATTTTCCCCGGACGCCCCTGACTGTGGTAATCAAGAGCATCCTGCCGAGTAATTTTTGCCATAGCGGTATGTTTTGGTTTTATTCAGGTATTATCTCGAAGACAAAATTAAGTATTAATATTACCTTGCATAATGATTTCAATCATAGAGTAGGATATTCTGTATGTTTTGCAGCAGAAGCAATCACTGTTTTTTCCAGGCGAGGACGATCAACAGGGAAAGCAGCACCTATTCCTTGCCATTATCTTCATCGTAAGAAGGCAGTTGATTGCTGGTCAACTCCTTATATAACCCACGGTTTTTATATATATCACAGGCAAGGAAGAGGGCACTACGGAACGAATCGGGCGATGCCTCATCCTTTCCGGCCAGTTCAAACGCTGTTCCATGAGCCGGTGAGGTTCTGACTACGGGAAGACCTGCTGTGAAATTCACCCCATTGGCAAGTCCCATCGATTTGAACGGAGCTAAGCCCTGATCATGATACATGGCGAGCACGGCATCAAACCGCGTAAGCTGTCTGGATCCAAAAAAACCGTCAGCCGGGTAGGGGCCAAATACCAGCATCCCTTCCTCTCTGGCACTTCGTATAGCCGGGATAATCACCTCCTTCTCTTCGGTTCCGATCAGCTCATGGTCGCCGGCATGTGGATTGAGTCCCAGCACGGCAATTTTTGGTTTCCTGATAACAAAATCCTCCATGAGGGACCGGTGCAGGGTTTTTACCTTTTTTAGAATCAGTTCTGTCGTGATCGTGGAAGCCACCTGTGCCAGGGGAATATGACCCGTTACCAGCCCAATCCTCAGCGTGTCGTTTACCATGATCATTACCACATCATCCACACCAAACTGATCCTTTAAATACTCGGTGTGCCCGACAAATTCGAAGGAGGCTGATTGAATGTTGTGTTTGCTGATCGGCGCCGTGACCAGAACATCGATCTTCCCTTCCTTCAGATCACTCACTGCCGCTTTGAGGCATATAATGGACGCTTCACCGGCAACCGTTGTCGATTTTCCCAACTCGACACGGATGTTATCATCAAGACAATTGATGATGTTCGCCCGTTTCAGATTTGCCTCTTCCGGGGTATTGATGTTATTGAAACTGAAATTGGTGATGTTGAGTGCCTTCCTGTGATAGGCAGCCACTTTCGGTGAACCATAAACTACGGTGGTGCAAATATCATTCACCCGATTATCCATCAGGGTCTTTAAGATAACCTCATAACTTATTCCATTAATATCTCCCTGTGAAATTCCGATTTTTAGGGTATGATCTGGCATATTCTTCTGTTTTCTATATAACTCACTCCGGCGGTATCCCTTTTAGTCAGGCACCGGCTGGGGAATTAAATGTAGCTATTTTTTATACTCATGGTAAACTTCATGGTCTGTAATTTTTCAAGAAATCGAAGAGCAACCGCACACCCACTCCCGTTCCTCCTTTTCCCCGGTAGGAATCTTCCCGGTCCAGGAATGCCGGTCCGGCAATGTCCAGGTGAAGGTAGGGGCATTCGGTAAACCGTTCAAGAAATTTTCCGGCCGTGATTGCTCCTCCATCCCTGCCACCGATATTTTTCACATCCGCAATATCCGATTTCAGTAATTCATTGTACTCATCCCAGAAGGGAAATTCCACAATCCGTTCAAACACAGCATTCCCACTCTCTTCAAGCCGGTCGAAATATTTCCTGTCTGCATTGCCCATACCCACGATTCCATATTTCCCGATAGCAACAGCTGCTGCACCGGTCAATGTAGCAAGGTCGATAATCAGTTCCGGGTCATACCGGCCGGCATAGCTCAACGCATCGGCAAGGATCATCCTTCCTTCTGCATCCGTGTTGAGTACTTCCACGGTGGTACCATTGTACATTTTAACAACATCTCCCGGGACATAGGCATTCCCGTCGGGCCGGTTATCGGTTGCCGGGATCAGTCCGATAACATGGACCGGCAGTTTTGCTTTTGATACAGCATAGATGGCTCCTGCCACTGCTGCAGCTCCACTCATGTCACTTTTCATGTAATCCATGCTGTTTTTGGTGGGTTTTAAACTTAGCCCCCCCGTATCATACACAACCCCTTTCCCGACCAGGATCAGTGGTTTTCTGTTCTTTGGTCTGTCCGGCTTCCATTCCAGGATGCTGAACGTGGGCGGATCAACACTGCCCTTATTGACTGCCAGCAATCCGCCCATCTTTAAGGCTTCAATCTTTTTCTTGTTGAACACCTCAACCATGAAACCGGCTTCCTTACCAAGCTTCTCTATCTCTCTTGCCAGTTGCGGTGCCGTCAGATAGGATAACGGTTCATTGACCAGATCACGGCAGCGATAGACCGCCTCCAGCAGGTAAGTCAATTGAGCCACCTGCTTTTCCCTGATCGACTTACTGCAGATCATCAGGTGACGCAGAGACGACCGTTTTTCATCCCGCTCCTTGATGTATTTCAGGAATTGATAGTGACTCAGTGCCAACCCCTCGGCAAAAGATAGGATGGCATCAGGCTGGTTCTCATCCTCCGCGAGTACGATGGTTTCAATTTTGTTCTCCTTGATTACTGCATAGATCTTAGCGGCAGCTTTCCGCAGTTCTTCGTTTATCGCGTATTGTGCTTTCCCCTCTTCGATCACCTGGACAAAGCTCCACCGGGAATAGGAATTGACCGATATGACCGGCGCATCCTGTTTTATCTTCTCTTCAACATACTTCAACTCGGCTCCGGTGAACGGGAGAGTGGTAAGGGGTGTCTCTTTTTTGACCAGGTAGATGACCGACAGGTCTTTTGGAACCTGTTTTATCCTGGATATTTTTAAATCCATTGAAGCGGTTGTTCGTAAAATTTCAGGAATCAAAGGTAATAAATTTTACCTACAGAAGATGATAGCTCCCTGGTTCGTCAGACGACCCTATGCAGGCCACTGCAGTTCGGGTGACGAATATATATCAAATAGTGATACGATGACCTGCTACTTCAGAAGAGGTATTAACTCAGTCATCGTATCACAGTTGAGATCATTGAATTAAGGTCTGTAGAGCCCGGTCCATGAAACCAGTTCCCGGGAATAACGGTTGTAGTTAGACCGGGGATTCCTGTGTACCGGTATCTTCCAATCGGGTAGGAAGCGGCTCGCACCGCTGTCCCCCCACACCACCCGGCATACTCA
>CAYMFM010000002.1:33319-171494 GCA_964389685.1 uncultured Rikenellaceae bacterium | reverse complement strand
AAGAGTTGGAGATGGATCTCAGGAAAGTTGGGCAGGGAAAGATCAGCGAACTGACAGGATCGGTTTCGTTCCGTGAATGGGGTTTGGACCTGGCGGATGTCTGGCCAAGCCCTATGAGAATGGTGGGCCTGGCATTGATACAGTAAACGGAGGTTTTGATCATATTCATCTGCTTGTAAGTATTAATCCCACACAAAATACCTCCAATGTAGTCAATCTGATTAAAGGTGAATCATCCAACTGGATTAACAAGAACGATTTTATCCGTACAAAATTTGCATGGCAGGAAGGGTTTGGTGTATTCTCTGTCTCACCAAAAGATATTGAGCTTGTTCGCAATTATATCAAAAACCAGGAAGACCACCACCGAAAGATGACCTTTAAGGAAGAAGTGAATAAGTTCCTGAAAACTTACAATATCACATTGGATGAACAGGGTAAGGGGAGAGCATTAGATCCTAACCTGAAAGGGTCAGATGAATGTATACAATTTTTCTGTGTTGCAACAATAAAAATAAAACAATTAAGGATAGGAATCAAATCACAAATTCAAGGCATTTTAGGCACTATCCCTTTCTTTCCGCTGTTCAACCACGAATTATTTAGGAAATGACAGGGAAACGGTGGTTCCTTTCTGAATTGTTGAACTGATACGCATGGTTCCCCCATGCAGTTGAAGGATTTTACGGCACAAGCTTAAACCGATGCCCGAGCCCCTTTCCTTTGTGGTAAAAAATGGAACAAAAATCTTGTCACGTATTTCAGGAGGGATCCCTTCTCCATTATCCTTAACATTGATTTCCACTGCATCTTTGGTTAGCCTGGCTGCCAGATTAATTGACCCATCTGATTTTACCGCAAGGGTGTCGATTGAATTCTGAATCAGATTGATCAGTACCTGTTCGATCATTTTTTGATCGATTCGTATCTGAAGGTTTTCATCAACAGTCTGGCAGTTAATGGTTATTGGTAAATCCTTTACCATGGGAGAACAAAGGGAACAGACATCATCTAACAGAAGCTTCACGGGAATATTCTTCATTTGTGGTTCCGGAAGACGGATGAAGCTTTTATACTGCTGGATAAAATCCAATAATCCGTTACCACGCTGCTCTATCAATTCAGCACTCCTGCTTATATCCTTGATCAGGTTTGTCTTTGCATCATCTTTCCTGTTCATGGCGGATGAAAAAGAAGAAATCCGGTTCTTTATGGTTGTTCCAAGGGTTGTTATGGGTGTCACCGAGTTGGAAACCTCATGGATCAATACCCGGATCAGTTTTTGCCACGATTCGATTTCCTGTTCTTCCAACTCAGCCCGGATATCCTGGAAGAATACCAGATTTAATCTCGTTTTTCCAAGAAGAAACTCGGTGGATCTGAACAGGAGGTTCTGCGTTTCTCCCCAGGGGTTTTCCATGCGGATGATCACCCTGTTTCCCGGTTTAATGGCAGTGATTTTAGTCTGTAACCCTGGCTTTATCCTGTCCAACTCGTTCATGTGCTTCATCCCAGGCACTCCCAACATGAACAATCCGGATTTATTAATTACCTCGATCGCACCGTCATTATTCCATACAAGTATCCCTGCGGTCATGTGGTTAAGCACCTTTTCAAACCGGATTGTTGCGTACTGCTTTTCCAGCCGGATGCGACTGATCTCTTCATTCAGGCTCTTAAAACTGTAATGCAATCCCTGGAAGGTCTTTTCCACCTTTTCTTTCAAGAAGGTAAATGCTGTATCCTCCTCACCCAGCAATAAAAGGAAACGGGCCAGGTTCCGGTTTGTGGTATTTACATAATGAATCAGGAGCACGACCTGCAAGACAATCAGGATACCAAGGAAAACCATGGAAAAGAATCGCTGCTTTGTAACCAACAGGTAGAAAAACCCAAAGTTTGTTAAGCCAAACAGGCTCACCCTGATCAATACATTGATATAAAAACTGTTAAAGGCCATATTTCTTTATTTTATGGTAGAGGGTGGTTCGCGAAATTCCCAGCTCATCCGCTGTTATTGAATATTTCCCGCGGTTTTTTAAAAGTGCTTTTTCAATTGTATTCCGTTCCACCAGTTCCAGGTTAAGGCTATCTGTATCCCAGCTGGGTACTGCTTGAAGGTTGAAATCCCCTGGTGAAAGGACCTCATTCTCACAGAGAATGACAGCATTTTCAATGGTGTGCTGCAACTCTCTTACATTACCGGGCCACGTGTACAGCTGTAATTTATCCAATGCTTTCTGTCCTATCTTCAGGGTTGGTTTTTGATACTTTGTAGAGAATTTGTTTATAAAATACTCTGCTAATAGAATGATATCTTCCCCGCGTTCTCTCAGTGGTGGCATTTCAATTTTTACTGTGTTGATTCTGTAAAGTAAATCTTCCCGGAAGAGGTGTTCCTCCGTAAGTTTCAGCAAGTTATTATTTGTTGCTGAGATCAACCGGATATCGATCGGTTTACTCTTATTGGAGCCCAGCCGGTTTACCTTCCGGCTTTCCAGGACAGTAAGGATCTTTGACTGCAGGGAGAACGGCAAGTTTCCAATCTCATCCAGGAACAGCGTTCCTCCACGGGCAGTTTCGAACCGCCCGGGCCGGTCGGTCTTCGCATCGGTAAATGCACCTTTCACATGCCCAAACAGTTCGCTTTCAAAAAGTGTTGAACTCAATGAAGCAAGATCAACAGGAACGAACGGCTCATCAGCCCGGCTTGACTGACGATGGATCTCCCGGGCTACCAGGTCTTTCCCCGTACCATTTTCTCCCTGAATCAATACATTGGCATCTGTTCCGGCAACTTTTGCAACTACCCTGAATATTTCCTTCACCGGTTTTGATTCACCAATAAATTCAGGGTAAAATTTGTTCAGATCTTCTTTTAACGCAAGGTTATTGTGTTCGAGTTTTTGCAGTTTCTTTTTCGATTGCTGCAGCTGGTAAGCCGTTTTCAGGGTTGTTATTAATTTTTCACTGTTCCATGGTTTTTGAATGAAATCCATGGCTCCAATTTTCATGGCTTTTACAGCCAGGTCCACATCGCCATACGCGGTTATCATGATAACCGCAGCTTCAGGATCCTTTTTCAAAATCTTGCGCAACCAGAATATCCCTTCATTCCCGGATGATATTTTTGCCGCAAAATTCATGTCCAGAAGTATCAAATCATAATCCTCCCGGTCCATTTTGTTGAAAATCATATTTGGATTAGACAGGGTATCAATGCCCCGGAATTCGTATTTGAGTAAAAGTTCAAGTGATTCAAGGATCTGCCGGTCATCATCAATGATCAATAATCGTCCTTCCATTTTTTAAAATTTTTGAAGTAAATTACGGATAAATGTTTAAAAATTGAACGCAAAATGTTTAAAAATTGAACGTTTTTTTCAGTTTGACTGGGCAACAAATTCTAATAATTTGATTTACTTTGCTTTATAAGAATGGCACGCATCTTGATTTTGCAGTAACTAAAAAAGTCATGTGGCGCAATTATTATATAACAGCCATCCGAAACCTGATAAAACACGGGTCAAACACCATTGTTAACATTTTAGGATTATCCTTCGGGCTGGCTATTTTCATAGCCCTGGCATTGTATATTCAGTTTGAACTGAGTTTTGATAACTTCCATGAAAACGCAGACCGTTTGTACCGTGTCGAACAGATCATGAACGAAGGGAACCGGATTGAACGGATGGCTGGTTGTCCGACCCCTCTTTGGCAGGCACTTAAAAATGATTTTCCGGAAATCGAATCATCCATGCGATTCATTGCTACTACGAGTTTGCTTGAACTTAATTTAACTGCTGTAGATGGATCAGTGATCAAGGCAAAAGGTTGTTACGTTGAAGAGGATTTTCTGCAGCAATTTACATTTCCGCTCGTGCATGGGAATCCCAATGAGGCACTCTTAGAGCCACTATCGGTAGTACTCTCCGAGTCTGTTGCCAGAAAGTTATTCACAAAGGATAATCCGGTTGGAGAGGTGTACGAAATAAACGGTGTCGATTTTGAGATCACAGGTGTCATGGAGGATATGCCAAAAAATTCTCACCTCCAGTTTGATGTATTATTATCGGTAAAAACGATTGAAGAGTTATACGGTGCAGATTCATTTACAGCATGGGGAGATAATTGGGTAAGTATTTATGTAGTCTTATTTCCAGGACATGATATTGAGAACTTCAGGAATAAAATAAGGTATAAACTGAAAGAGTATTTTTATGAAGAAACCCTGAATGAACTGGATGTGAGGCCTATAAAAGAAATTCATCTTTACGCAAACTTAAGGTGGGATTATGCTGTACAGGGAAATATCCGAAACGTGTATATACTGGCAGCTATCGCTGGTTTTATACTTATCATGGCCGGTGTAAATTTCACTAATTTATCCGTTGCACAATCATCTGTACGATCGAAGGAAGTTGCCCTCAGGAAGATAAATGGTGGACAAAGAAGGCTTTTACTTACTCAATTCCTTGGAGAATCTTTACTAATTACTCTATTCGCTCTGTTTATCGGTTTTGTGCTTTTCGAATCAATTCTCCCGCTGTTTAACCGAATCACAGGACAAAGTATTGATTTTCATTATTTTCAGAATATCTCTTTATTCCTTTTCATAATTATTGTTGGCCTTCTTCTTGGATTGTTAGCTGGTCTATATCCCGCGATCCTAATTTCAAGATTTTCCCCGCTTGCCATTTTCCGAACTCAACCGACCCAGGGAAGTAAAAATCCAATCCTCAGAAAACTTCTGATCACTGTACAATTCTTCATATCCGTTGCCCTGATTATTGGAACTATAGGGGTGGCCCGGCAGGCTTATTATTTGAAGAATAAAGACCTGGGATATAATCCCGAATTGGTCATTCGTATCCCCCTAAATGATACTTCAGTAACAAAGATAAATACCTTCCGGTCAGAACTTCTAAAATACCCTGGTATTGTGAGTGGTTCGGTGCATGATTACAGGGTGTGTGAATCGACCAACTGGACCAGAATTTCATGGGAAGGAGCTCAGGATGAAGAATTTATCCGGATTAATGTGAATTATGCTGATCAGCATTACCTGGACACGTATGAAATGACATTGGTGGAGGGGAAAGGATTTAGTGACCCTCAACCGGGAGAGGGAGAAGCTGAAGATGAAGTAATATTAAATGAAGCTGCCGTTAAGAGCTTGGAGTTTGATGATCCGATTGGAAAGAAAATACGGTATGGAGGTGACTACAGAAGATATACAGCAATGATGCCTACCATAGTAGGTGTAGTACAGGATTATCATTTTCTTTCGGTACGAAACACCATTACTCCGTTTATGATCCGGCCCTATCAAAACAGGTTGGTTGGTCGGAGTATCTCTTTTCGGGTGGAAGGGAACGCCTTACAAGAATCCATGAAGCTCATCGAAACCAAATTTGCTGAATTCTTTCCGGAGGATACGTATGATTATGAATTTGTCGACGAATACCATGCCCGGATGTATACGGTTGAAGATCAACTTTCCAAAATTGTATTTACCCTTGCCGTTATTGCGATAATCATCGCCTGCCTGGGAGTGTATGGACTCGTGGCATTCACGACAGCTAAAAGAACGAAAGAAGTAGGTATTCGGAAGGTAATGGGAGCCAGGTTTTTCTCAATCAGCCGCCTGTTTGCCCGGGAATTTATGATCCTGTTGATCGCGGCAAACATCCTCGCATGGCCGGCTGCCTACTTTCTGGTAAAAAACTGGTTGCAAAACTTCCCTTATAGAGTCGATTTTTCGGTCATCCCTTACGTTATTGCTCTTCTGTTATCTTTATTCTTCACGCTCATGAGCATGCTTTACCATACCTTCAGATCGTCCAGGCTGAATACGGCTGAGTGTCTACGGTATGAGTAAGTAAGACACATTATTCATGAACCGAAGTTGAAATGAATAATGAATGTCGAACTTATCCTGATGCAAATCAGGATCTCTTTTAATCGTTTATCCGGCTTCGTTACCGAATATCTAAATGAAAACTCGTCAGTCGAACGCGAGTCGTCTGACGAGTTTTAATCTTCCATCCTGCACCATTCTGAAACAGATTCCGTTTCATTTCGGAACATCAGGAGTGATTTAAAACATGCCTGTTGTACTCATATAATTCTGTTTGACAGCCTGTTAATAAACTTGGCATGCAGATTGGGCATGATCTTAAAAATCCCGGCATGTTCCGCAACTATTTTATCTCAGCACTGAGAAGTTTTCTCAACAACAAAACCTATTCGATCATCTACCTGATTGGTCTGGCACTGGGAATTACCAGTTGTCTGATCATCTTTCTTTTTGTGGAGAATGAATTGAAGTTTGACCGGATTCATCCTGACTGTGACCGCACATACCGGGTAACCCACCTGTTTAAAATGCCACAATCAAATGATTTCTGTGCCATTACTCAGGCACCCATGGCTGATGCGATCCGTGAAAGCATGACCGGTTTTGAGAAGGTTGTCCAGGTGTATTACAGGGAATCTCAACGGGTAATCATCGATCATGAGGTCATCGCAGAGGATCACCTGGTGTTTACTGAACCTGAATTTCTTGATGTTTTTGAAAGCGGTTGGATTGCAGGAGATCGTTCTTCAGCACTCCGGGACGTCAACACAATTGTTTTAACAGAAAGTTTTGCCAAGAAGCATTTTCAACTTGATTCGGTAATTGGTCAATCGTTAATCCTGTTTGATACCATACGCTTTACCATCACCGGTCTTGTTAAGGATCCGGATATTCATACTCATCTGCCTTACTCTGCTCTTGTTTCCATTAACTCTCTTAACGAGGGTATTTTTGGTTTTAACTATAACCAGTGGGGGGCTACATTATCAGGATTTTATACCTATGTTAAATTAAATTCCGGTGCAACTCTGCAACAGTTTGAAGATCAGTTCAGTACCCTGAAAGAAAAATACCTTTATCCGGATGACAGGGAGATGGAATTTTTTAGCCTGCAGCCCCTCAGGGATATTCACCTAAACAAAACATTCAGTTTGGATAATCCTGGTTATACCACATCGAAAGAATTCATCATTATCATCTCTTTTGTGGGAATTCTTATCCTGATTATTGCAAGCATTAATGTGATAAACTTAAGAACCGCACATGCCATGAAGCAGTCGGTGGAGGTTGGGATAAGAAAGGTAAGTGGTGCTTCCCGGCGGGACCTGATCCACCAGTTCATGTTCGAAAATCTTATCCTGGTTGTTCTTGCTGTAATCATCTCACTGCTTCTTTCAGAGGTTTTACTTAATTCGGTAAACCGGCTCTTTGAAGGAACTATCACTCTGGAATTGTATGCTTCATCCTCCCTGTTTTTATACCTGTTCCTGGCTATTCTGGTTGTCACCTCAATGACAGGGCTATATCCTTCTTTAATCCTTTCCTCATTCAAGCCGGCAAGGGTTCTTTACCGTTCGCTTCGCAGTAATAGAGAAAAAAGATTTTCACTTCGGAATATCCTCATCATAGTGCAATTTATCACTTCACTGGGATTAATTATGGTTACAGCAACCATTTACTATCAGTTGCATTATATGCAGGAAAAGGATATGGGTTTCCGCAAGGAAGAGATCGTGAATATCACATTGCCGGATAATGATCCTGTAACTCTGAATCGGCTCCATCATGCCCTTTCCCAAAAACCCTATTTTATTAATCTCTCTTTTTCGAATGGCGCACCTGCCTCCAATACCAGGTTGGGGTCATTCTTCTCCTACCCGGGAGCTCCGGAAGGCGAAAGGTACATGTTCGACATAAAATATGTTGATACAAATTACCTGGACCTGTTTAATCTTGAGTTGCTGGCAGGTAACTGGTTTACCTCCTATTCAGAAGCTGATACAGTTCCACGTATTGTTGTTAATGAAGCATTGATAAAACGGATGGGGATTGATAAGCCTGTTGATGCGATTGGCAAATCGATTCTCAGGGGATCAGAGAATCATGAAATTATTGGGGTTGTAAATGATTTTCACGTTGAATCTTTATACAGTCAGATCATTCCGGTTACTCTTTCTGTTCGACCGGGTGAATATTTTATTTTAAGCATTCATTATAAGAAAGGAGATGAAAACGACCTGCTTTCCAATCTTGAAATGATTTGGAACGATTTTTTCCCGAATGAACTGTTTGAATATGAATTCTTTGACAAGTTTATTGCCAGTTTTTATTCAAGAGAAGAGATGACCGGCAAATTAACCAGCTGGTTTGCTTTTCTGGCTATCCTGATTACCTGTCTTGGGATTTTTGGATTGGTCCTTTTTGTTACCACCAAACGGATCAAAGAATTTGGTATTCGAAAAGTTCTTGGGGTCACAAGTGCCGGGATTGTTTCCCTGATTACCAAAGATTTCCTGTTTCAGATCGTTATTGCCTTTCTGGTGGCGACCCCGATCTCTTATCTTTTCATTGTTCATTGGATGCGGAACTTTGCGTACCAGGCATCAGTTACCTATTGGATCTTTATGCTGCCTCTGGTTGTTCTATTAGTAACCAGCATGATCCCGGTTGTTTTCATCGCCCTCAAGTCAGCCAACACGAATCCGGCCGATTGCCTGCGGTATGAGTAAGTAAGACACATTATTCATGAACCGAAGTTGAAATGAATAATGAATGTCGAACTAAGATTTAACACGTAATACGAAAATCGGCTACTCGTCAGACGACGGTGAGTCGTCTGACGAGTAAGTTTACAGTATATACGGAAAAAACATCTTTGTTTTCTTCATATAATCCCGGTATTCGTCGCCGAACTTTTGGATCATCTCCTGCTCTTCCACCCGGGCTGTAAAGATCAATGCTAAAAAGTTAATTATTGCCAGAATAATCTGAAGGTATCCGGGATCTTTCAGCATGGCACCAAAACCAAGCAGAATCAGCGAGAGATACAACGGATGCCGCGTACAACCGTACAAGCCGATTGTTATAAGGGTGGTTGTTCTTTCCATATGTCCTGCCGGTTTTCCCATCCTGTATAACAACACAAATCCCCATATGGCAAAAATCAATGAACCCAGCAGCAGTATCCAGGAGATGATCTGGTTGACGAATAAAACATGTTTGAACCACACCCGATAATTCATCAGCACGATAAGAAAAATGGATTCAAATGCAAAGAAGCGGTAGATACCATGATACCGTTTTTCCCGGATCGATGCGATCCAGGAGAGGGATATCAAAAGCAGGGTTCCTGCAATCAGGATGATCAGGTTTGTAAGGGTCATGTGGTTATGTTGGATTGTTCTATCCTGTAAAGATAGACTGTTCTCTTAACTTATGAACAGTAGATACAAATACCAAATATCAACCCACAAATAACAAATAAAATCCAATATTCATTATCAAATAATGAAACTTTTGGGATTTGTATTTTGTAATTTGTTTGTTTTTTGGAAAGTGGAATTTGGGATTTGTCCAAAGGACTCCCCTGGAGGTGCTTATTTGTTATTTGTCCGTAGGACTCCTTCGGAGTTCCCTGGGATTTGTGATTTCATCCTATTTTCCGGATGAGCAATCGGTTGTGAAATGAATCCATCGGTCAGCCGGCTTGAGGCGGCCGGACATGTCCGTCCGGCTGTTGAACAAACCAAATCCGTCGGACCGTTGAAAACGGTCGGACGGTACCTTTCGGTCTGACCGCTGGAAGGTGCTCTGGCCCAAGGGAGCCGGTCCGACCGGTAAAACCATTACTATTTCACCTGAGCAAACAGGTAAACCATTTCCGTTGCGATCTGTTGACAACGTTCATCATATATAGACTCCTCCTCCGGGGTTCCATCTGCAGTCCCGGGATCTTCGTATGGAATGGAAAACCTGGCTGATGCTCCCGGAACAACCGGGCAGGCTTCATCGGCATCCGAGCAGGTCATCACCGCTATAAAATCGTTGTGCGGATTGACCGGATGTGAAAACTTTTTTGAAAAGGCTTTAACCGGATCTACACCATCAGCATAACTTACCCGGTAGACGGGATTTGAACCAATCGTATCTGACTCCATCTGAAATCCTGCTTTTTTTAGTGCATTGACAGCCCTTGTATTGAATGCTGTAGCTTCCGTACCTCCCGAGTAACAGAAAATTTGTGGTATCTGATAATAGGATGAAGCGACCTGTGCCCAGAGCTGGCTCATCTGGCTTCTCCGGGAATTGTGGGTACAGATGAAAAGTAAGTTTACCGGCTTGCTTTCTCCTACTTTTCCGGATATATAATCAGTGATATCGTTCAATTGAGTCTTCCTCTCTTCAGGGATTGTACTGAAATCAAGCACATTTGAATGGATATAACCGGTTAATGGTTTAAAAAAAAAAGTTTCTTTTTCAGTTGGTGTTTCTGACATTTGGTTGTCCATTGAGTCGGTTACCCTATCGTTTATACTGTGTTTGCAAGATATACAAAACCCCAGTTTAACGCTTGTAAACTATAACAAAAAATCCTGAAAGGGGTTTAATAGTATAGCATTATGAAGAACAATTCAACCCCAATAGGGTTGTTGTCTTCTCGTACGTTTATTAACCACCGGTAGCCACCGGTGGTTACTCATTATTATACCCCTTTTCGGGGTATGTATCAGGATTTAAATTTCTATCCAAACAAAACCAAATTAAAAATCTTTTTCGGTATATTATAATTGCTCCGTAGGAGCAACACATTGGTAGCATAGAATAATATTAAGGCATAATCGCTCCGTAGGTGCGACACAGATAATTTATCAATGAATTAGACAAATATTTCAAATCATCCGACATGTTATTTGATACAATCAGTGCCAGAAATTCCTCCTATAGGTGGGAGGTTTCACAGAAACACTCCGGTTCAATGTTTCTCCATGTGCCATCAGGGAAATGGTGTATGTACCGGGATCGGCACCTTCCAGGTCCCAGGTTATCCGATTTAATCCGCTGTGGTTTGTCCCCGAGATTTCCTTCATTGTATTTCCTTTCGGGTCCGTGATTTTGATTCGGACTTTCTTTTTCTCTGATTTTGGTTCTCCTTTCAGGTAATAGGTTATGAGTACTCCTGCAGGCGGATTGGGTGCTTTGAAATCGTAAGGATCATTCTCTTCTTCCAGTTCAACCGTATCATTCAAAATCGTTTCCCTCGGAGTAAACAGAAAAACCTCCTGTTCCAGCACTTCTTTTGTAAGTTCCTCCAGCATGGTAATATCATCCCAGATGAATAATCCACGACCATAGGACCCCAGGACCAGGTCATTATCCAATGCTGCGATCTCAATATCATCTACAGCTACCTTTAACAGGTTATTGGGTTGAACCCAGTGTATCCCGTCATCGATGCTGATCAGCAATCCATTGTGTATTCCGGCAAACAGGAGGTGTGGATTTCCGGGATGTTCTGCAAAGCCTTTCACCAGTGCCATTCCAGGCATATCTCCCGTAATATCAATCCAGGTCTCCCCAAAATCGGAGGTCCTGAACAGGTAGGGAGTAAAGTCATCGGCTTCATAATACCTGCCATATGCTACATAAGCCGTGGCAAGGTCATGAACGGAAGCCACTATCCGGGTAAGAAAACGGTCCTGCGGACCGGGCAGTTTTTCAGTCAGGTCTGTCCATGTTTCCCCGTCATCCATGGTAAGATACAGGTTCCCGTCATCAGTCCCGGCATAGATCAATCCTTTCCTGAGCGGAGATTCGCACAGTACAGTAAGTGCGGCATAGGGTTTCCTCACGGGTTTTATTTCCATGATGGCAATGGTATCCGGTTTGGGTCCTCGTGTCAGATCCTCACTGATAACCTCCCAGTTTTCACCACGGTCTGTCGATTTGAAAAGTTTATTACCACCAATATAGAGTGCATGTGGTTTGTGCGGGGAGATAAAAAAGGGAGTGTTCCAGGTAAACCTGTATTCCTCCTCTTCCGATTCCGGTTTGGGCCGGATTGATTTTCGTTCATCCGTGTTGATATTATACCGGACAATGAATCCATACTGAAATTCCCCATACACCACATTGGCATCGAGTGGTTCTGAAGCAGAATAGAAGCCATCGCCACCAACAACAGATATGTAATCACTGTTACAGATCAGCTTGTTGCAGTAAGATTTGGACGGGGCACCCCAGACACCATTATCCTGCAGTCCTCCATAGATCCAGTAGGGGTCGCGATGGTCGGTGCTGATGTTATAGTATTGTCCGATCGGAAGGTTACCAATAAAAGTCCAGGCTGTTCCCCTGTCGTGTGAAAGGTATAGCCCACCATCATTGCCCAAAATCATAAAAGCACTCTCTTCCGGGTTCATCCATACCACGTGGTGGTCCGCGTGTACACCCTTCATTTGTATCCGGTTGAATGAATTTCCTCCATCCGTGGTTTCCTGCACCAATGTACCCATTATCCACACCCTTTCTTCATTGACCGGATCGACATAGATCCTTCCGTACCAGTAGGATGTACGCACCCTGTCATTCATAGAAACCCAGGTCTCACCCATATTTCCCGATTTGAAAAATCCCAGGGAATCGTGTTCCAGACAGGCATAAACCCGGTCGGGATCTGAAGGAGCATAGTCCAGAGCAATCCGGCCAATATTGTCCTGTGGGATCACTTCTTCAATTTTGTTCCAGGAATCTCCTCCATCCGTTGAGCGGTACAACCCGCTATTGGGCCCCTTCTGGACATGAGCCCAGGCATTCCGGTATTGCTGCCATGCAGAAGCCAAAAGGGTTGTTCCATCCGGAAACAGAAGCAGATCGGAGAACCCGGTGTTGTCATCAACATATAGTATCTTTTCCCAGGTTTGTCCACCATCCGTTGTACGGTAAATTCCCCTCTCTTCATTGGCACCCCATCGGGATCCGGTAGCAGCAACATACACAACATCGGAATTTCCCGGATGGATACGGATTCTTGAAATGTGCCGGGTCTTTTCCAATCCCACGTGCTGCCAGGTTGACCCGCCATCCAGGGATTTGTATACTCCGTCACCAATGGAGGCGGAGCTTTGTTCACCGGATGCCTCTCCCGTTCCAACCCAGATTATTTCAGGATCTGAAAAGGATATCGCCATATCTCCGATAGAAAGTGAATTTCCTACATGATCAAACAGGGGGCTCCAGGTTCGACAGGTATCAACAGACCTGAATACTCCTCCTGTAGAAGCTGAAATATAAACCGTCAGCTTCTCCTGCTGGACTACTTCAATATCGGATATTCTACCCCCGTATCTTCCCGGACCGATGCTTCGCCAGGGGATCTGGCTGATGATGTCCGCTGAAAATTCAGGACCATCGGATCGGGTGCACGCAAAGCAGAGTAATAAAAACAACAGGGTTGAGGTTAACCGCAATGCAAAATGAGTTGTTTGTTTCATTTTTTCACAAAATTATTTGTAATTTTTCCAGCACGATACGAGAAGTGTGCAATCCATCGTTCTCGTTTTGTATTTGCTTACTGTTGAATCAAATGTATTAAAATTAGCCCAAGTAATGAAAAGGATCTATTCCATCACACTCATTGTATGCATTGCCGGCTGTCAGCCAAAAGGTGATGTTACGAATGATACCCGTTCTGTTATGACGGGTGTTGCTACCCATGATTCGTCAACAAAAAAAGAACAGCTCGGGAAATTATTATTCTTTGAAAAGAGTCTTTCTACACCTCCCGGGCAGGATTGTTCTTTCTGTCATGATCCTTCTGCGGGTTTTGCTGATCCTGACAGGGACCTGCCTGTATCCAGGGGTGCCCGTCCGGGTATATATGGCAACCGGAATGACATGACGATTGCCTATGCAGCCTATATTCCACCCCTGCAATACGATGAGGAGGAGAGCATTTGGTTTGGAGGTCTCTTCTGGGATGGCAGGGCAAATGATCTTTTAGAACAGGCTGCAGGTCCTCCTTTAAACCCTCTTGAAATGGCTAATCCGGATACCATTACAATTGCCGAATCACTCCGTAAACTGGATTATGCTGATCTGTTTAGCGATGTTTTCGGACCGGGAGCATTAAGCGAAGCGGTGCAAGCCTTCACATTCATGTTAGAAGCCATTGCGGCCTATGAACAGAGCAGCGAAGTCAGCCCTTTTGACTCAAAGTATGATCTCTGGTTGAAAGGAGAAGCTGAATTAACGGAATCTGAAATGCGTGGCTTACAGCTGTTTGTATCGGAGGAAAAGGGGAACTGTGATGCATGCCATCCGAGCTTTCCTACCGTTGAGGGAGTCGGTCCGTTATTTACAGACTACACCTATGATAATTTAGGTGTTCCGAGCAATCCGGAAAACCCATTCTATCTCTTGCCGGAGGACCTGAATCCGGATGGTTTTGATTTTGTGGACCTGGGGTTGGGGGAAACGGTTATGGATCCGGGTGAGAACGGTAAGTTCCGTGTACCTACTTTGCGTAATATTGCCATAACGGCTCCCTACATGCACAACGGAGTATTCAAAACTCTTTTCGAGGTAATTGCTTTCTATAATACACGGGATATTGCCCCATGGCCTGCTCCTGAAGTTGCAGAAAACGTCAACAAAGATGAACTCGGGAACCTTCAACTGACTAACCAGGAGATTGAAGATTTGGTTGCTTTCCTTACAACCTTAACCGATGGATGGACAAACAGGGATTTGAACCACTAATCCAACGCGGGAAACCACAGGGTTTTTTTCATTTATCCTGATCCCGGCATTCGATTTCACTGGATAACGATTAATTTTAGTACCTTTGCCACAATGAATTGACAAAGGGATCCTGAAATTATGAAAAAAGGCAGATATACGGTCATCACCGGATCCGGCAGTTACATTCCACCCAAAAAGGTGTCGAATGAAACATTTCTTGAAAATTTGTTTTATTCACCGGAAGGAGAAAAAATTGACTCACCGACAAACCTGATCATATCCAAGTTTGAGGAGATAACGGGAATCCGGGAGCGTCGGTACGCTGATGACCATCTGGTTACATCTGACCTGGCTTATTTTGCCAGTTTGGATGCACTTGAATCGTCAAATACCGACATGGAAAGCCTGGATTACATCATTGTTGCCCATAATTTTGGAGATGTACGAGTTAACCAGAAAGGGTCTGATTTTGTTCCAAGCCTTGCAGCACGGGTAAAAAAGAAACTGGGCATTAAGAATCCGAACACCATTGCCTACGATCTGATTTTTGGCTGTCCAGGTTGGTTGCAGGGGGTTATTCAGGCAGACTATTTCCTGAAATCGGGTGATGCAAAAAAGGCATTGATTATCGGAGCAGAAACCCTGTCACGAATTTCAGATCCTTACGACCGCGATAGCATGATCTATTCGGATGGGGCAGGGGCAGTTCTCCTGGAATCCGTAGTCAGCAGAAAACCAATTGGTATACTATCCCATTCCACCCGGTCCGATTCCCTGGAGTATGCCGATATGCTTCGGATGGATAAATCTTATAATCCGGACCTTTCAGGAGCGGAGCTGTTTATAAAAATGAACGGCAAGAAGTTGTATGAATATGCATTGATAACCGTTCCGCAGGTTGTTAAAGACGCTGTTGAGAAGGCAAAATTATTGCTGAACGATATCAGCAAGGTACTGATCCATCAGGCCAATGAAAAAATGGATGAAGCCATTCTCCAACGTATTTTCAGGCTATTCGGAGAGAAGATTATTCCTCAGCATATCATGCCCATGATCATCTCTCAATATGGAAATAGCTCGGTAGCAACCCTTCCTACTCTGCTTGATCTGATCCTCAAGGGTAAACTTCCATACCAGCGGTTCATGAAAAACGATTACCTTGCCTTTGCATCCGTTGGAGCGGGCATGAACATCAACTCATTCATTTATAAAGTTCCGTAGATCACGATCCACCGTAAAAAATTCCATCCAATCTGTTCAGGACTGATATCCTGAACAGTCTGACAATATCAGTTTGTTTTTCAGTGACTTAGCGTTGTGTATTCTCCTTTTTTTCTTCGCTCTGCAGGGTAATCACATAATTTTTTCTTCAAAAAACTTGACTTTCGGTACACAGTTGTATTATATTACGTACTAAAAATCTGCTATGAATACAAGAATGTTAACTCATACTTTACGCCTATTCCTGTTATTTTTATTCAGCTTTTGTACTATCTGTTCTTTGCCTGCTCAGGAACAATCGCTTCGTGACCCAAAAGCAATTACAATAGAGGATATCAGCCTGAATGATTTCCTGAAACTGCACAAACAGGGTCTAATGGAAGCTATCCCCAGTGCACCGGTTGAAATTGATTCTGAAGTGGTCAGTATTCAGTTGGATTATTTTCTTAAACAGGAGGGATATAGCATTGATTTTTTGAAAGAGGTTGATCTGTCAAACACCGATCTGTCGAGGGCTGACCTTCGTTTTCTGAACCTGAAAGAGGCTAACCTGAAAGGCAGCGATTTAACAAAAGCGGATCTAAGCTTCGCAAACCTCAAAGAGGCTGATCTTACCGGTGCCGTTTTGGTCAAGGCAAATCTGACCCAATCGAACATAAAAGAAGCCATCGTAAAAGATGCTGATTTCTCGGATACTGTGCTGGAAGGTACAGACATTCATGAAGCAGAGGGTCTGACAGTAAACCAGCTTCTTTCGGCAAAAAGCCTGGTTAATGCAATACTTCCCCCAGCATTGAAAGAAGAACTCATAGCAGCAAATCCAAAATTATTCAAAATCCCGTAGGCTCATTTCTATTATCAGGATTCATTTACCGGCTGGTGAGTGAATATAAATCTGTTTGTTCAACGGTTATCCGAAAATGGCCCTGATATTCTCATCGATCTGGGTAAAATTCGCCATAGCAACCGCAGCAGAATGAACAAAGGGTTTATCCAACACCCATTGAATGGCTTTTCCAAAGGAGGGCTGCTGATCAACCTGTGACTTGTAGGGCCCTGCAGAACAGGTTTTCATGGCAATAATCCCTTTGCCGTTTCGATCTGCCTGTTTCATTTCATCTTCCAGTGCTCCCTGGTCATAGTTACTATACCGGCCGGTAATGGAGTGTGTGTATGATCCTGCGAACGTATAGGAAACCATTGCTACATCATAAAAGTTCACCCTGTTATCTGCTTTCAGTAGCTCCGCCTGGTTGTGATGGGAGGAGAAGCCACAAGCCCTGATGATTCCTTTATTCTTAGCCTCCGAAAAAAAATCCATAACAGTTTGGTGATGGATGATCTCTTCCGATTCGGCACCATGGATAAGCCAGATGTCAATGTAATCCGTCTGCAATGCTTTCAAGCTTTCATCCAACGATTTTTGCATGATGCTCCTGATCTTTTGAGAAACTTCTTTTGTTTTCAAAGCATTTCCTGTTTCCGAGGGCCTTATCCTAACCTTTGATTGAATGATAAGATTCTTCCGGATCTCTTTAACGGTTTTACCAATCATCACCTCATTCTGTCCATTTGCGTAAGACCGTCCTGTATCCAGAAAATTTATCCCGGCATCCAGGGCTGCCAGAAGCAATGCTGGTTGCTGGGTTCTTGATGCTCCATAACCCAGCGTGGTTATTTCAATCCCTGTCTTTCCAAGAACTCTCCTTCCCGGTTCATTCGTCCATCTCATCCAGGAAATTGGTCTTTTAGCAATTAATCCTGCCCCGACAACTCCTGCAGAGGATTTTTTAAGGAATTCTTTCCTGGTAATGTAACCGTTTCTTTCCCTGTTTGTCATGTAGCCTGGTGTATGGTATTTCTCTAAGTGCGGGCAAGATATGAAATTTCATCCTTATTAACGAGTTTTCAACAATGACCTGTTTATTATTTTTATATCACAACCTGAAACATAACCAATTATTATGTATCTTTTCATCCCGAAAACTGAACCCCCAATCAACAGCACATTGGATACAAAGATCTATCCATACCACTGGCAAGGCAAAACAATTCTGGTTGTTGAAGACGATGAGCCAAATTTCAAATACTTTGAATTCCTGCTTAAGGAGGTGGATGCAACGGTGTTATGGGCAAAAAACGGACTGGATGCTATAGAGATCTGCTGCAGTGAAGATCAACAAGTTGATCTGGTGTTGATGGATGTCCTGATACCGTTTGTAAACGGATCGGATGCTACCCGGGAGATACGTAAGTATTATAAAGAGCTTCCCATAATTGCTATCTCCGCCTACGATACATTTGATAACCGGGAGCGTTGTTTTCTTGCCGGTTGCAATGAGTTTATCTCCAAACCTGTCCTGCCGGAAAAGCTTTTGGAGACCATGGCCTGTTATCTGGAACCCATTTTTGAATTCAAACCAACAAAAGAGAAAGTTTCCATCGCAAAACCGAAACTTTTTAAAGGATAAGTCTGCTGCCAGTAAAAAATCGGTGCCCTTAAAATAGGATACTGATGGATTGATCACCGGGGATTATTCACCATATATCGGTTATACAGATCATTGAAAGTTTCTTCAAGGCGTGCTGCTTTTTCAAGCTGCCCGAATCGTTGTGTTAACCGCACCAATTCCTGGAAGATCTGTAGATTCAACCGTTTCTCATAATCGATGGCATTACCAATGGATGGCCTCAGAGAAAAGTAGTAATTAAGCTCCTCCTCACAAACCAGGGCATACTGATCGATGATTGCATTTGCTTTATTAAGTTCATCGCATTTGTAATAGACTTCTGCTATGCCGACGGTAAAAATATCGTAAGGAATCCTTTCCTGCGGCATCAATTCCATACAGCGGTCAAGAACAGCTACTGCTGAATCCCTCTTCCCCTGATTAACCAATTCTTCCGCCAGGCGGGTAAAATTATTCCTGATCTTGATGACCGAGAAGGTTCTTTTGTTATAGAAATCAAGGTAGACATCGGTTTCATTCATCCTGCCCCATTTGAATTTATTCATCAGGTTATCATACATGGCATCGGCATGTATTCTGCCCATTTCCAGGAATCCGGTTGCTCCTTCTGTTTTTATCGGCACCAAACGGTAGGCAAAACCTTCCAGTTGAAAATACTCTTCCAATCCCAGGGCATCATCGTGTCCTCCGGTGACATAATAGATGGGTCTTTCCCATTTGTTTTGAGCCAGTAAGTCAAGGACCATCAGCTGGTTTTTCAGGAGGTAATTCCGGTTTATTCTGATATCGATGGATTTCACAATTTGATCGGCCAGTTCGGGAGCAACGGTCCCGTTTTCAACTACTGTAGCGGAATCAACGGGTATACGAAACATTTTGGTAGGGATGTAATCCAACAACTCATTCTCATACCTTATTTTCGTTGCCTCATCATCATTAACAACAAAGTCGATCACCTGTTTAACAGGGATATATTCTTTCACTCTTTCAATCATAAAAACCTGCCCGTTGGTTCCGTCCTTGTATTTCTCCCTGGGAACAGAGAGGGGCAAAGGATCGGACTGATAGGCTTTGCGTTTCATCTGATCAATGTACCAATCGGTGTTGAACAGCATCATGTTTACCACGCGGACGTCGGTTCGTATTCCTTCCACTTCCTGTGCATACCATAAGGGGAACGTATCGTTATCACCATTGGTAAAGAGAATGGCATTCGGGGCACAGGAATTGAGGTAATTGTAGGCAATATCTCTCGCGGTAAACCGCCCTGATCTGTCGTGATCATCCCAGTTCTCCTTTGCCATAACACCTGGAACCAGTATCAGGCAAAGCACACCGGCAATAATGGCACCCCATTCCTTCCTCATGGGTTTTGACAGGACATCAAAAAGAGAAAGCACCCCCAATCCAATCCATATAGCATAGGCATAAAAGGATCCAGCATAAGCATAATCCCGTTCGCGGGGCTGATTTGGATATTGATTCAGGTAAACCACAATGGCGATACCGGTAAACAAAAACAACAGCAAAACGACCCAGAAATCTTTCCGGTTTCTCTGAACGTGGTAAAAGAAGCCGGCTAATCCAAGAATAAAGGGCAACAAATAATAGGCATTCCTGGATTTATCGTTTGCAATATGTCCGGGTAAATTATCCTGGTTGCCAATTTTTGCCCGGTCCAGAAACTTAATTCCGCTGATCCAATTTCCTTTCAATGGTCCTCCATGGCCCTGTTCATCATTCTGCCTGCCGGAAAAATTCCACATGAAGTATCTCAGGTACATGTGGCCAATCTGATAGGTAAATAAGAACCGGAGGTTTTGCCCAAAGGTGGGTTTCTCAACAAAGGTATCTTCCCCTCGTGAATTCTGGATACTGATTCGTTCACCATCTACCTCTCCCCACTCCTCGTAAATCCGGCGATGATCGGGTTGGGCACTCCACATTCTGGGAAAGAAGGTAGTCAATCGTTCATCGTAGACATACTTCGAAGCATACCTTGAAAGGACATACTTCCCGTCCTGGGGTGTATAGGTAGGATTTCCTTCTGCAACGTCTACTATGGGTGCATTGTAATACTGCCCGTAAAGAAGCGGCCTTTCACCATATTGTTCCCGATTCAGGTAATAGAGGAGAGAGAATACATTTTCTGGATTGTTCTCATCCATCGGGGGATTGGCCGTGGATCGGATCAGGATCATGGTGAAAGAAGAATAGCCGATCAGGATAACCAGGGCTGCCGTAATAACGGTATTCAGAATGATGTGATGTCTTGCTGAGAGATAATAAACAATCCCGGCAACAACGATGAGCAACAGGAGGTTCAGAAGCAAAGAGTCGGACATAAAGGGGACACCCAAAAGGATCAATGCTATTGTTGACGAGAGGGCAGCATATATCGGGTTATCGTTTCTCCTCGTGAAATAGATTCCCCCGGCAATGGAGGCAATCGTGAAAGCGATATGGATGAGTACTCCGGAATTATAAGGAAGGCCGATTGTATTGACAAAAAAGAGTTCAAACCTGGAGGATGTTTTTACAATTCCCGGTATGATCCCGTACATGATAACACCCAGGATGATAATAGAGATGAGGATTGCTAAAATAAATCCCCGTTTTGTCGGTTCATATTTCCTGAAATAATAAACAAAAACGATGGCTGGAATTGCGAGCAAATTGAGCAGGTGTACCCCAATGGACAGGCCCATCAGGTAGGCGATAAAGATTAACCACCGGTCGGCATGTTTCTCTTCGGCTACATTCTCCCACCGAAGGATTGCCCAGAAAACAATGGCCGTAAAGAGTGACGAGGTTGCATAAACCTCTCCTTCCACGGCTGAAAACCAGAAGGTGTCGGAGAAGGTATAGGCTAATGCCCCAACGATCCCGCTCGCCATCACGGCAATCATTGTTCCGGTTGAATAATCATCGCCTTTTATCAATATCTTTCTGGCAAGGTGGGTGATGGTCCAGAAGAGAAAAAGAATGGTAAAGGAGCTGGCCAGGGCGGACAGGGTATTGATCATTTTTGCTGCCTGAGAGACATCGCTTCCGGCAAAAAGGGAAAGTACCCGAGCCATGATCATCCAGAAGGGTGCGCCCGGTGGATGTCCGACTTCCATCTTAAATGCCGAAGCAATAAATTCACCACAGTCCCAGAGACTGGTGGTTGGCTCAATGGTTAACAAATAGACAACCGAAGCGATAATGAATATGAACCAACCTATGGTGAGGTTATATAGTCTGAACTGTTTCATCCTTAGCAGATTTCTGATCAATACAACGAAGCGAATTTAATGTTTTTTCTTCTTGAGCCACATTAAAATTGAAATTAATGCGTATTTTCAAAATGCCTTTCCCATTAACAGGTTGAAGAGAGATGAAAAACAGCAGCAAAAAAAAGAGAAAACAGCGTAGCGGTATTGTCTATTCTACCAACCCGGAATATCAATACACATACAATGACCCACCGGAAGAGAAATTCCTGCCACCGGAACAACAAACAGTGTATGTTTCCGTTGACCGTAAAAGCCGTAAAGGAAAAACCGTCACACTGATCTCCGGATTTATCGGCACCACCGATGACCGCAAAGAATTGGCCCGGCTTTTAAAATCAACCTGCAATACCGGGGGAAGTGTAACGGGGGATGAAATCCTGATTCAGGGCGATTTCCGGAACAGGATCATTCAAATCCTGAATAAGGCAGGGTATACTACAAAAAGAAAGGGTGGATAGAAAATCATTTATCCCGATTTGATTAATTTGGAATGTTTACAGTGTCCGGCATGCTTCATCACCTTCAAAACCGTAATTTCGCTTTTCTTATTGCTTCTTTCATTCTGTTATTTGTTGCAATGCCTTCTCATTCGCAGTTTTACGAGAGGGGTCAGGATCCTGCATTCATTCAATGGAAACAGATCAGAACCGAAAATTACCAGATTATTTTCCCCGAAAGTTATATCAACGAAGCACAGCGTCTGGCGAATTTTCTTGAGTATGCCTACAATTACGTCTCCTTTTCACTGAAAAACAAACCCCGGAAGATTTCGGTGATCATTCACAATTATTCTGTTCGGTTCAACGGTTTTGTTGCCTGGGCACCCAAGCGGATGGAACTTTATCCCACCTCCCCCCAGGATATTTATCCCCAGGATGCGTTAGAACAACTTGCCCTGCACGAATTACGACACGTAGTACAGGTGGACAAACTTCACCAGGGCTTGACCAGGATTCTCTACTATGTTTTTGGAGAGATGGCTACCGGCGTCATCTCTGGCATGTTACCCATCTGGTATCTTGAAGGAGATGCGGTAGCAACGGAAACTGCCCTTTCCAGGGCAGGACGGGGCAGATTACCCTCTTTTGAAATGAAGCTTCGTGCACTCTCCCTGGAAAAGGGTGGGGTTTACCGGTACGATAAGGCATACCTGGGATCATACAAGGATTATGTGCCAGATTATTACCAGTATGGTTACCAGATGATCGCCTATTCCAGACAGAAATATGGCAGCCGCTGGTGGGATCAATCCCTCAATTATGTAGCCCGGAACCCCTACCTCATCAGTCCTATACATTTCAGTCTTTACAATCATCTGGGTTTGAACAAGCGGCGGTTATATGATGCAACGTTCATGGAGCTTGGTCATCGATGGAGTGATTATGCCTGGGAACTTCATTACACTTCATTTGATACCCTGAATATCAGGAATCGGGATCTCTACACCAGCTATCGTTTTCCACAATACCTGAATGACAGTGTGATCATTGCCGAAAAATCGAGCCTGGATAAAATACCCCGGTTTGTTGCCCTTAACCGGAATGGGGAGGAAACCGTTATACATCAACCCGGATTTCACGATCCCGTGCGCCTCTCCGTTAGCAATAACACCATCCTGTGGACTGAAATTATCCCGGATGTCCGATGGAGTAACCGGGAATTCTCGGTGATTAAAAAATTTGATATCCCCTCCGGACAGGAAACCCCGCTAACCCGGGAAACACGATATTTTTCACCTGCACTTTCGCCTGACGGCACCAACATTTCAACCATTGAGGTCACCATACAAAACCAGGAAAGCCTGCTTATCCTAAACACTGAAAACGGAACAGTGATCCGGGAAATTACCATTCCTGCAAAAGCACATGCCATGATGCCAACCTGGAGTAAAGATGGTGAATGCATCTATCTGATCCTCCTGACCGCCAGTGGTAAAAGCATTCATAAGGTTGATCTGGATTCTGAAACATGGGAAGCGATGCTGGAACCCGGTTTTGAAGATATCCTGACCATTGCTCCCAGCCGGAATTATCTGTTTTTCCATTCCACCTGCTCGGGAATTGATAACCTTTATGCTATCGAGATGGCATCCAAAGAAATTTTCCAGGTCACCTCATCCAGGAACGGTGCCTTCGATGTAACGGTTTCTCCCGATGGACAACGGATCGCTTTTTCCGATTACTCCTCTTCCGGATACAATATTGCCGAAATGGATCTGACGGATCTGGAATTTATAGCACTGGAAGAGGTAACGAAACCCGGGAATAACTGGCATGAAGTACTCACCAGTCAGGAAGCCGATGTAATTGAAACATCGGATGTCCCCCAGAAACAATTTCAAGTCATACCCTATCGGAAACTCTCCCATTTTTTCAATGTCCATAGCTGGGCTCCATTCTATACCGATCTCAATAAAATCGACCTGGATCATTTTGAAATAAATCCTGGATTTATGTTGCTATCTCAGAACAAGTTAAGCACTGTTATCTCATCAATCGGTTATGCATATAAAAATTCCCGTCACCAATTTTTTTCAACCCTAACCTATAAAGGGTTGTTACCGGTGATTGATCTCTCCCTGAATTATGGTGGTGTTCCCCTGGTCAATCCGGATTCACTTGATGTTTCATCTTCTGAATTGTCGTTTAACTCCCGTATATACATACCCCTTAATCTTACACGGGATCGTTTCGTCAGGGGTTTGGTCCCTTCGTTCGAAACGGAATACCGGAATTTATATATTTACAATGATGAATCATACCTGTATGAAAAAGGGCTCTGGACCAACAGCTATCGTCTCTATGGATACAATTACCTGAAGCTTGCCCATCGTGATTTTCTGCCAAAATGGGGGCAAACCATAGATTTGAGGTACGCCAGCAACCGGTTTAGCGGGAAAGAACAGGGTTCAATCTATTCCTTGAGGATGGCCTTTTATCTTCCCGGATTGATGACCAATCACAGCCTCAAGCTTTCGGCAGGAATTGAAAAGAGAAACAACGTTAAGCGGATGTTTTACTATAATTCCCTGGACTTTCCAAGGGGATACAGTTCATCCATTGTTTTACCCCTTGCGGAGAACCTGCAGAGCATTTCAGGTGAATATTCCCTGCCAATCTGGTATCCCGATATTAACATCAGCTCCATCATCTACTTTAAACGGGTAAGGGGCAGTCTGTTTTATGATTACTCACGTGCAAAGATCTTCAATACCGAATCGTCTGACTTCAACAAGCATTATGACATGTTTACATCTACCGGGGGCAGTCTGGTCATGGATCTCCATTTCCTGAGAATCCGGTTTCCCATTTCCCTGGGGGTTGAATATGCCTACCTTCCAATGTTAAACAGAAATGAGTTTTCGATAATCTTTAACATCAATGTTTTTGGGTTTAACATCAACAACTAAACCGCATCATTCGTCACCCGTGATCCGTGGCTCTAATTTTCTTTCACTGGCATAGGCAAAAGCTGCTATCAGGAGGATGGTTATCAGGATGAAATAGGTAAATGCGGGAACCGGCACCGGATCTCCCCCTGCATAGGAATGCAAGCCAGTCAGGTAGTAATTAACCCCAAAATAGGTCATTAATACCGATCCAAATCCCACCAGTGCACTTAGATTGAATGCATATTCGTTGTTTAAACCCGGTATTTGTCTCATGTGAAGAATGAAGGTGTAAACCAGGATCGTGACCAGGGACCAGGTCTCTTTTGGATCCCATCCCCAGTATCTTCCCCACGATTCATTAGCCCAGACTGCTCCAAGGATTGTGCCGATGGTTAAGAAGTACAAACCCAGAATCAGCGACATTTCATTAATTCTTGTCAGTTCCAGAATTTGTTTTTCGATCCTCTTTCTGTTTCCCTCATTTTTCAACCACATCAGAATCAGGTTAAGTAAACCGAGAAGTGCCCCAAGTCCCAAGAATCCATAGCTTGCTGTTATAACGGAAACATGGAAGGTTAACCAGTAGGATTTCAACACGGGAACAAGATTGGTAATTTCCGGGTTCATCCAGCTCAAATGTGCCACCAGGAGAGTAAGGGAAGCTAAAACAGCCGTTGCCGACAGGGCAATCAATGATTTTCTGGCAAAAAGAAATCCTGCCAGCATGGTAGCCCAGGCCACATAGATCATCGATTCGTATCCATTACTCCAGGGTGCATGTCCGGAGATATACCACCGTATTCCAAGGGCAACTGTATGGGCAACAAATCCCAAAGTAAGAGGTACAAGGATAAGGATAACCACATACCGGATATTCAATTTCGGCATAATAATGTTAGCAATCAGCAACAGGAGGAGGGTTAATCCCAACAGGGAATAGAGTGGAAACAGCTTTTTAAATACATTAACATTATAATAGAGAATCTCCAGCTTCACTTTATTCCCGGGAGGAAGTACATTACCCCCATTCCGGTACTGATAGGTGAGGATCGCGTCCAGGTATTCATCGGGTTGTTCCCACTCATCCGAATTAACCGACTCTGTGACTGATTGGAAGTACATCTGGACGATGTGTTTGATGAACAACGAATCCGATTGGGGAACATGCAAATAGGCTTCATCCGGTGAGTACCAGGTGTGGCCAGTATCTTCCGGTTCAGGGAAGATATCCAGAATTGTCCCGGTAAATATCATATAGCAGATATTCACCCGTTCATCAACCGCGATCACTTCCTTGTCAAACTTATCTCTTGTGGAAGGTGTTTTTGAATAAGCCCTTTCAACGTATGCGCTCAATTTGTATTCCCCCCTTCGTGCCATATCAATGAAATCCATCAGGGATCCGTATTTCCCATCCACACCCATGGCTTTTGCCAGATTGGTGTTCCCGATCTTTATCAAAGGGACGGTTTGCCAGTATCCGGGATCTGTAAGCATCCCCAGAAAGAGTTGTGTTGGATGGTATCCCAAAAATTTTTCTTTCCCTGTCACCTTGCGTATCACATCGTAAGCCAGCGTGTTCAGTGGTTTGATCCTTCCATTGTTATCCTGAACCAGCACTTCTCCAAATTTCCGGGTATGTTTATAGGGAATGGTTCTGTTTTCCGCCTGAATCCACTCCTGCGAGTGGGCAACCGTGCCGGAACCCATAAACAGGGATCCCAGAAGTATTCCAAAAATTGTTCCGATCTGCCGGGCTGCCTTACCGGTACCCACCCGGGCAAGAGTCCTGAACCGACTTTTACCGTTCAGCAAAGACCAGAGGATACCGAAAACAAGCATAAAGTATCCGATATAGGTTACAATGGTTCCTGAGGAGTCATGGTTTACTGACAATAGGGTCCCCTCTTCATCCGGATCGTAGGAAGACTGATAGAACCGGTATCCCTGATGTTTTAAAATATTGTTCATGTAAATTCTAAATGGAACTTCCCTATTGCTCTCCGGATCGATGAGGGTTACTTCACTGGCAAAAGAAGAGGGGCTGTTTGAGCCGGGATACCGTTCCAGCTGGAAATCTTCAAGACGGATAGCAAAGGGAAGGGTGATGATTGACTTTCCATAGGAGAGGTATAACGTATCGCCATTCATGTTCACAGCCGTGGTCTCTCCGGGACGGTTGATCTGACTTTTAACGATGGCTCTTTTTGTTTTTCCCTTTCCGGTTATGCTGAACACAAACACATCGGTTTCGGTAATGAAGGACTCTGCCGGTGCAGAGACCCACTGGGTGATTGCCCTATCATACATTTCCTGAAGCACCAGCTGAATTCCATCTGAGGAATATATTTTTCTTTTTTCAAACGGATGATAATGATCCTTTTCCAGTATCTCTTCCCGGTTTCCCATCATGGAGCTGGTTACTGCATCCTGGGGAAACCGGATGGACAACAGGGAATCCCTATATTGAATGGAGATTCCCACCGCTTCACTATCCGTGTTAAAACCGATGGTTGCTTCTCCTACTGTTTTTGTTTCCCCCTCGTACAGGATCACGGATTGCCTGTACTCCTTTCCAAATGCAATCAGGGATACAACCGGTTCTCCATTGGGATCAGGGGTTGGTGACTCCATGGCATTTGGAATAGCCTCTTCCAATCGAATGGTGTATCTGGTCCCATTCAATTTCACGGATTTTGAGAATGTTTTGTTGGAATAGCCAGGCAGCCGGGTATCTTCCCGGTACATCTCCTCTGCCACACCGGCCTTAACACCGGCCATCAAGTAGATATTTTGAGAAAGGATCTGATTCGTTTGCTTACCCTCCCTTATATGCATGCTTCCTTCAAATCCGAAATAGCGGGTTATAGCCGATCCTGTCAGAATAACGAGTAGGGAAAAATGGAATAAAAAAATCGATAGCTTCTTCCTGACATAGAGTTTGAATCGAATGATTCTTCCCGTAAGGTTAAATGCCAGAATCAGCAGCAGCAGTTCAAACCATTTTGTATTATATACAGCATCCCTTGCAGCAGTTGAACCATGATTATTCTCGATAAACGTTGCCATGGCAATGGATACGGCAAAGATCAGGATCAACGATCCCATTACATGGGGAGAAAACAAGAAATCAGCAATTTTCCTCATAACCAGTCAGTAAATTCAAGGGGTGTCACAAAACTGATATTCACGCTCCTGTTGGAAACGGGTGAAAATAACACATTTCTTTCGAATTATTACTGTTCAGTTATTCTCGCGGCATATTCTTTTATTGTTTCCCATGCGCGAATAACATGTTGTTCTGTAACATTGGTTTGTGCAATTACCATTCTCAGCGTATACTTCCCATTTAATTTTGTATGGGTCAGGTATAGTTTCCCGGAACTGTTCAACTCCTGCAACAGTTGTTCATTGTAACGGTTGATTGTTTCTTCATCCTCAATTCCGTCGGGTTTAATCCGAAAGCATACGGTATTCAATGGTACCGGAGCCATCAGTTCAACATGTTGATCTCCGAGTATCATCTCTTTCAATTTCGTGGCTAGTGCCAGGTGAAGCCGGATCTTTTCCTGCAATCCTTTTACTCCGAACTCCCGGATAACGAACCATAATTTCAGTGCCCTGAACCTTCTTCCAAGGGGGATTCCCCAATCCCTGTAATCATTCACCATCCCCCGCGTCCGGGTTTTAAGGTATTCCGGCAAAATTTCAAATGTTCTGATCAGGGTTTCCGGATCACGAACAAAATATGCCGAGCAGTCAAAATTAGTGAACATCCATTTATGGGGGTTGAAAACAAAGCTATCGACCGATTCGATCCCCTCTATCATCCAACGGTATTCGGGCAATATCAAGGCTGTACCGGCCATGGCTGCATCTACATGAAGCCATAGTTGATGGCGTTTGCAAATGTCTGATATCTCTTTCAGCGGATCAATTGATGTTGTGCCGGTTGTTCCGATGGTAGCAACCACGCAAAGCGGCACTTTCCCCTGTTTTCTATCATGCATAATGGTCTTATCCAGGTTTTCCGGTACGATCCGGAATTCCCTGTCAACCGGAATTTTGACCAGGTTACGTTTCCCAAAGCCTGCAATTTTAACTGCTTTCTCAACCGAAGAGTGTGTCTCTGTTGAGCAATAGACTCTAAAATCAGGCTGATTCCCGAAACCCTGGTCATTGATCTCATAATCGGTAAATTTCTCCCGGGCTGTTATCAATGCAGCCAATGTGGCTGTAGATGCTGTATCCTGGATCACACCATGAAATGTTTGGGGGAGTCCAATCATACCGGCAAGCCAATTCATCATTCTTTCTTCCAGTTCTGCAGCGGCAGGAGAGGTTTCCCAGATCATACACTGGGCACCCATGCAGCTGGTTATCATCTCTGCCAGCAGGGAGGGATAACTGGAATTTGCGGGGAAATAGGCAAAGAAGTTTGGGCTTTGCCAGTGTGTCATACCCGGCATAATGATCCGGTCAAGATCATTCATGATTTGGTCTACCGGTTCACCGTTTCCCGGGGGTTGATCCGGAATCTGAATAAAAATATCTCCTGGTGATACCGTTGATTTTACCGGATAGGTTTCAATGCTTTCCAGGTAGTCAGCCATCCAGTCGACTACCCTGTGGGCATGAGTACGGAACTCATTTGTTTTCATGGTTTTTCAGTTAAACGATCGTTCGCTATCTGCACGACCCGATCAATATCGATATCATTGATGCATTTGAAATGTTTTTTCGGGCATTTGTCAAATCCAATTTTTGAGCAGGGTCTGCAGGATAAATTTGGGACCTGAATGATAACCGATGCCGGATCAGGGTGGTATGGATACATACCAAATTCCGGTATGGTGTTTCCCCAGATGGAGATGATTTTCTTCCGGAATGCAGCAGCGATATGCATCAGCCCGGTATCGTGTGTAATAACAAGTTCAGCCTGTCGTACAAGAGAGGCTGACTGGTTAATGGAATAGGTACCACATGCATTATAGATGGTTTTCCCGGCCTCTTCAGCAATCTCACTTCCCGTTTCTGTGTCATCTTTTCCTCCCAGTAGAATAACCGGTTTATCAACCGTTTTACAGATCCCTATAATTTTTTCCGCAGTTAGCTTTTTTGTGGTGTGTAAACCGCCAATGGCAAAAGCAATGTATCCTTTCCTGAATTCCACAGGTAAGCTTTCCAGTGGGACGATATCCTCCTCCGGGATGAAATAATCGAGCCCCTGATTATCGTTCGTTACATCAAATAACCGAACTGTTTTAAAATACCTGTCAACAATATGCATATCGGGCAGTCGGTTGATCTTCAGGTTCACCAATAACCACTTTTGAACATTCAATTTGGGAAATGAAAAAGATATTATCCTGATCCTGGATTTCAGCAAAGCACTTCTCAGGTTATGATGAAGATCAATGATATAATCAAAATGTTCATTTTTCAGTTCACTGATCAGTGCATTCAGGTTCCCGGAGTAAGAATGAATGTGATCGATATAGGGATTGCTACTGAGAATGGGGGTAAATCGTTCTTTTGTGACGTAATGTATTCTTGCGTCCTGCACCTGATTTTTCAGGCATCGAATTACCGGTGTAGTAAGCACGATATCGCCGATAGAACTAAAGCGAACAACAAGGTATTTTACCACAATATAAGAATTTACCGTTCCTGGTCTCAGGAGTCGAATTGAAAGATTATTGTTCTGAAGGTGCTATGTTTTTAAAGAATACCATCAAGCCAAGCCAGTATTCAAAAGAGGAGCTGTTGGATTCCCAGAGGGCTTTTGCTCCATATCCACCTTGATCGGTTTCAGGAACAAAAATGGTTTTTTTGTCATCCGGTACCAGTACGAGCATATCCACCAGATAGGGTTCCTCTCGTTTCATGCCGGCTGCGAAAATCGGTTTTGTATAATCCGCCAGCATCTCGTTCACCTTAAAATCTGATGGAAAAAATTCACCCGGGCTAAAGGCAATAACGGCTTCAACATGCGGATGGTCTTTCCCGATTACCAGGCTCAGGGATGCTGAGAAAGAACTTCCAAAGAGCACGACATTTTTGCCACTCTTCTCATGGGCATATCCTATAGCAGCTTCGATGTCTTTTATACAATCGATCAGGTCATTTGAAACAGCAAGTTCTTTCGCCCTCCGGGCTGTTTCATTCTGAACATAGCTCTCTTCTTCTCCGGATCGCAGATCGACAGCCAGGCAGTTGTATCCAAATTTTGTCAATTTGCCGGCTATTTCATGAAATTCTCCCCTGCTTGATCCATTCTGATGAAACAACAGGAGATAGGGATTTGTCTCGTTCAATTCATAGAGGTCTGCTGTGATTTTCAGTCCATCAGCTGCCTGAAAGGATACTTTTTTCTGGCTAAATGAAAGGATGGAAAGGCAAAAAATGGCAATACTGCAATAGAATGATTTCATTCCTTCTGAGATTCTGAAAGGATAATAATGTTATTTTTCTTTACTTCTATGACCCCGCCCTCGATATCAAAAAAATCCTCCTGATCCTGCTGATTTATAATTTTAACGGTCCCCTTTTCCAGAGAAGAAACAATCGGGGCATGGTTTTTCAGGATCTCAAAGGAGCCTTTTGTTCCGGGAACCTGAACCAGCTTGACCTCTCCGGTGAACAGTTTCCGATCGGGAGTTATGATTTCCAAAAACATGAGTCACAAGCATTTTTTGGATTTGTTCACACAGCTACCTGACAGTAGCAGGAACAAATCGATTATTTTGAATCGGATACCAATTTCTTTCCTTTCTTGATTGCCTCTTCAATGGTACCCACCATCATGAATGCAGCTTCCGGGTATTCATCCACTTCACCGTCCATTATTTTATTAAACCCTGTGATGGTATCTTCAATGGAGACGAGTGCTCCAGGCACACTGGTAAATTGTTCGGCAACATGGAAAGGTTGCGAAAGGAATCGCTGAACTCTTCTTCCCCGGTGGACAATTTGTTTATCCTCTTCCGACAATTCATCCATCCCTAGAATAGCAATGATATCGGTAAGTTCTTTATTTCGTTGAAGGATCTCTTTCACCCGTTGTGCTGTTTGATAGTGTTCCATACCAACGATGTCCGGCGTTAGTATTCGTGATGTTGAATCGAGTGGATCGACTGCTGGATAAATGCCCAGCTCTGAAATTTTCCGACTCAGGACGGTTGTAGCATCCAGGTGGGCAAAGGTCGTTGCCGGAGCAGGGTCAGTCAGGTCATCTGCAGGCACATAGACTGCCTGCACGGAGGTGATTGATCCATGTTTTGTAGATGTAATACGCTCCTGCATTTCCCCCATTTCTGTCGCAAGTGTTGGCTGGTATCCTACGGCTGAAGGCATCCTCCCAAGCAGGGCTGAAACTTCGGATCCTGCCTGGGTAAAGCGGAAAATATTATCCATAAAGAAGAGGATATCCCGTCCTTCACCCTCTTTATCCCCATCCCTGAAGTATTCAGCAATAGAGAGTCCCGAAAGGGCTACCCTGGCCCTGGCTCCCGGTGGTTCATTCATCTGTCCGAATACCAGTGCCAATTTTGATTCTTTGAGTTTATTCATATCCACCTTCGAGAGGTCCCATCCTCCTGCTTTCATGTCCTTCATGAATTCCTCTCCATAGGTGATAACTCTCGCCTCCAGCATTTCCCGTAGCAGATCATTCCCTTCCCGGGTTCTTTCTCCAACACCGGCAAAGACAGAAAGTCCTTCGTAGGCTTTTGCTATGTTGTTGATCAGTTCCAGGATGATCACTGTTTTTCCAACGCCTGCACCTCCAAAAAGTCCGATTTTACCCCCTTTTGAATAAGGTTCTATCAGATCGATCACTTTTATCCCCGTATAGAGAACCTCCTTTTCAACCGATAGCTCCTCATATTTAGGCGGTTTTCTATGTATCGGATATCCTTTTGACCTGTCCAGTGGGCCAATGCCATCAATCGGTTCCCCAATAACATTCATCAGGCGGCCTCTGATCTGTTCACCGACAGGCATCTCAATCGGATTGCCGGTAGCAACCACCTTCATCCCCCGCTGCAATCCATCGGTAGAGTCCATGGCAATTGCCCGTATGGTGTTTTCTCCAATGTGTTGCTGACATTCCACAACAAGGATCTCCCCGTTCTCATGTTTGATCTCAAGCGCATCCATGATATTGGGTAATTCTGAGCCTTCTTTGTCAAACGCTATGTCAACAACAGGTCCAATTACCTGACAGATTTTACCAATGCTCTTTGCCATGTAGGTTACCTTTTTAAAAACAAATAGTCTATACCCTTACAAATTTAGTATTTTTTATTAGTTTAACTACCTCTATCAGGAAAGGGTCAAAAATGGAAATAAAAATGCATCGATTGTTCATGATAGCCATGGTGCTAATCCCTTGTTCATTGCACGAAACCCATGCTCAGGATATTTACCTGGGCGGTGGTGCGGGAATAGGAGATGGATATACTTATCACGGTGTTAACACGGGAATACCCGGACTTTTTTTGCGGGGTTCATACCCGTTTGCCGATTTACTGGAAGTCAGTTTTTCGACCACCCTTTTTCTTCCGAATAAAGAGTATCTGGCAGAAGACAATGGTGAAAGAAAATCACTGGTATGGATGCTGGATTTCGACCTTCACTACATTTTTTCTACCTATGGAACACAGTGGTCGTTCTATGCACTGGCAGGTCTGGATGTAAACTTCCTGTCATCAAAGTACCTGGGAAAAGAGACATTCCCAAACGACTATTCCGATAACTATCCGGGGTTCAATGCCGGGATCGGGTCCGGATACAAGGTGAGTCGCAGAAGCTTACTGTTCGCTGAAATGAAATACACCCTGGGAAAATTTCATCAATGGTCCCTTACCGTTGGATTCCTGTTCAATATTGAGGGGGTGATTAAGAAGTGATCATTCTGTTTATTTTTCTCTGTCCAATAAGGATAAGGCCAGCTTTCTCAACTCCTGTTTCCTTCTCTCTTCCACGCGAACTTCCTCAAGCATGCTGTTCGCCTTGCTGAAATAGCTATTCACCATCTCATTGGTTCGTTGTTTTATGTCATACTGATCGTAGATTGTTTTTACTGACCGGATCTTTTCTTCCCTCTCCATCTTCCGGTCCTCCAGCAGGTCGATGATTTTCTCCTTCATTTTCTCATCGGCCATCTCAACCGTTTTCACAAGCAGATACGTCTTCTTATTCCCCACGATATCTCCCCCGATTGTTTTCCCGAAGATTATTGGATCCCCATATACATCCAACAGATCATCCTGAAGCTGGAACGCCATGCCAAGGTTTTTCCCGAAGGCGTACATGCTTTCCGCATCCGATGTGGAAGCCCCTCCAATAACCGAGCCGATCTTAAGGGAAGCACCAATCAATACGGCTGTCTTTAATTCAATCATTTTCAGATACTCTACCTCAGTTACTTTGCCTGTTGATTCAAAATTCATGTCGTATTGCTGTCCCTCACAAACCCCTTCAGCCGTCCGGGTAAAAATATAAATAAGATCGTTTATGATATCCGTTCTGGTCTGAATCAATTGTCCGTAAGCAAGAAATGCCATGACATCTCCTGAAAGAATGGCTATATTCCGGTTCCATTGTTTATGCACGGTAGGCTGATTTCTTCGGATGGGTGAATCATCCATGATATCGTCATGAAGCAGCGTGAAATTATGAAAGATCTCTATTGCCAGAGCGGGGTGAATGGCTTCATCGACCTGATCCTTAAACAGGTTACATCCCATGATCACCATGCATGGGCGTAATCGCTTGCCTCCAATGGAGAGCGTATACCGTATCGGATCGTACAACTCTGCAGGTTGGGTTTTTAAAACGAGGTTGGATAGGGCTTTGTTCACCATATCACGTGTAGTATCCAGCGTCAGCATATGAAGTAGTTTATAAAGCTAAAGATAACAATGATCTGTAACTTTTAAAAAATGGAAGGATTTGGGGATTGATCCGGAAAAGCGTAATTTTAACCAACCAACATCTCTTGATCTACCATGATGCAACAGGAAAAACTCCGCTGTTTTCTATCCAATAGACTTTTTGTTACCCTGTTTTTATGTCTACTATCTTTATTCTCCTTTTCACAGGGTGATGAAAAAACGTTAAAAGACAATTCAGCCTTTAACCGGGCTTTACCCCGCAGTGCATCAAAGAAGATAAGCAAAATCGAGAAACACTTCAACAAAGCAGCGTTAACCATGGATAAGGCAACGAATTATGAGCGTCAAATAAACGATATTCAGGTTAATTCACGGCGGGCTAAAACACGCAAAGCCTCAAAACTGGAAGAGAAGAAGATGCAGAAGGAGATTGAGGCCTTTTATATCTATCAGCAGGCGCACAAGAAATTGTATAAAATTTACCACAAAAGTCTAAAGCAGTTCCGTGAAAAATCCACCTCCCCCGATGAGGGGGTTCGCCTGGAAAAAAATTCCTCTTTGGCCTTTAAAAAATCCAAGAAGTATCGCCGTAAGGCGGAGAACAAGGGGGATATTGAAAAAGCATATCCGCTGTTTGCCGATGCGTATGGTTTCGAAATAGCAGCCATCAATCATCAAATCGATGCCTTCACCCATTACCAGTCGACCGCTGCATTGCCTGCCACTGAAACATCTCCTGAGGAAGAGATTGCAGCAGTGGATAGTGTTGCTGATAGATTATCTCCTGAAACTGCAATGGATTCGGTAGTCGAAAGTGAGCCTGAATTGCCGCTGGATGAACTTCCGGATACGGGCACTTTTAAAATCGACAACACTGTCCTGGAGGACTCTCTCCCGGAGACCCTGACCGAGGAAGAAGTTATACTCCCTCTGCTCATCGAAGAAACGGAAAAACAGCCGGACTCTTTTTTAATGGTTGAAGCCGACACGTTGGAGGTGCTACCGGATCAACCCGATTCCACGGAAACCGATCCCGGTGAAATCATTCCTGTTGTGGAACCCCAATCCCCTCCGGTTACGATCTTTTTTACCATTCAAATACTGTCCAAAACCTCTCCGGCAACCGATGAACAATTGAAACAAATTTATTCGGGGCCCGAAAAGCCTTACCTGATGAAAAGCGATGGCTATTACCGTTATGTTGTTGGCAAATTCGCTACGCTTTTTGAAACGAAGGTTTTCCAAAACCAAAATCAGGTGGAAGGATTCATTGTAGCCTATAAAAATGGAGAGAAAATTTCCGTTCAGGAAGCCGTAGATCTGCTGAAGGAGAGATAGATTGACAATACGGATTATCCTCTGAGCGCTTCTGCTCCTCCGACAATTTCCAGGATTTCTTTTGTGATCGCTGCCTGCCTTGCTTTGTTATAATGCAGGGTCAGTTCGCGTAGCAATTCCGTTGCATTATCGGTTGCCATATGCATGGCTGTCATTCTTGCACCCTGTTCGGCCACGAAGGAATCCAGAATGGCTTTGTATAACTGAATCCTCAACCATCTGGGCATCAGTTTTTCAATGAGTGAAGGATGGTCTGGCTCGAATATATAATCGAGATTTTGGGGTAACATATCCGCTTTCGCTTCGAAGCGAATGGGCAGGAATTGTTCCTGTGTCAATAAATGAACTGCTGCATTCTTAAAATGGTTATAGACAAATTCAATCCTGTCATATTCTCCTTCCAGGTATTGCTGAATCATCCGGTCAGCAATGGGTACAACATGCTCAAAGGTAAGGTCATCAAATATTTCGTGGTTGGTATCAACAATGGGAATTTTTTTTGACTTCAGTAATTCACTCCCTTTTTTCCCGATGGTCATAAAATGGAGGTTACTGTCCTGAAAAAGGTCTCCGTATGTCTCGTATGCCAATGATACAGCCTGTCTTGCCACATTTGCGTTGAAAGCCCCACAAAGTCCTCTGTTTGAGGTAATGACAACGAGGAGTACACGTTTTATCTCCCGTTCTTCAGTATATTGGTTTTCAACATTCACTTCCAACTGGCAGGTAAGGCATGCAAGGACTTCTTCCAGTTTACTGACATAAGGTCGCAATTGAATGATTCTATTCTGTGCTTTCCGCAGTTTTGCAGCAGCAACCATTTTCATGGCAGCGGTAATCTGCCGGGTTGATTTTACCGATACAATTCTGGTCCTTATTTCTTTCAATCCTGCCATACTGATCGTTTACAAAAGAGTACAAGAATCAACATCATTTAAACTTTGTCGACAGATCTTTGGCTACTTTTGTTAAGGTCTCCATGATCTCATCCGTTATTTTGCCCCCTTTCAAAACCTTCAGGGCATCCGAATGTTTGAGTTCAAGGAATTCAATAAACTCTTTTTCAAAATCCCGGACTTTTTCAACAGGAACGTCTTTAAGCAAAGCATGTGTTCCGCAAAATATGATGGCTATTTGATTTTCAACCGGAACGGGTGAATATTGTCTCTGTTTCAATATTTCGACGTTTTTGGCACCCTTATCCAGGACTGCCAGTGTTGCTGCGTCCAGGTCCGAGCCAAATTTTGAAAATGCTTCCAGTTCCCTATATTGTGCCTGGTCTATTTTGAGTGTTCCGGCAATTTCCTTCATGGCTTGTATCTGGGCATTTCCGCCAACACGGGAAACGGAAATACCTACATTCACTGCTGGTCTGATTCCTGCATTAAACAGATCGGCTTCAAGAAAGATCTGTCCGTCTGTAATCGAGATAACGTTAGTGGGTATGTAGGCGGAGACATCGCCAGCCTGGGTTTCAATAATAGGGAGTGCTGTCAATGAACCACCTCCTTTCACCATGGATGTAATGGATTCCGGAAGGTCATTCATTTGTGCGGCAATGTCATCCGATTCGATGATCTTTGCTGCTCGCTCCAGCAATCTTGAATGAAGGTAAAAAACATCTCCCGGATAAGCTTCTCGTCCGGGGGGACGTCTCAACAACAGGGATACTTCCCGGTATGAAACGGCCTGTTTGGAAAGATCATCGTAAATGATCAGGGCGGATCGTCCGGTATCCCGGAAGAATTCTCCAATAGCGGCACCTGCAAAAGGAGCATAAAACTGTGCTGCGGCAGGATCCGAAGCAGTAGCAGAGACAATGATGGTATAGTCAATGGCTCCATAATCTTCAAGTGTTTTGGCAATTCCGGCTACATTAGAACCTTTCTGTCCGATGGAGACATAGATGCAATATACGGGTTCTCCTTCGTCGAAACACTCTTTTTGATTGATGATTGTATCGATTGCAATGGCTGTTTTTCCCGTTTGCCGGTCGCCGATAATCAACTCCCGTTGTCCCCTTCCTATCGGTATCATTGCATCGATTGATTTGATGCCGGTTTGTATGGGTTCATTGACCGGTTGCCGGAAAATGACACCCGGCGCCTTACGTTCGAGGGGCATTTCATAGGTTTTTCCTTCAATGGGGCCCTTTCCATCCACCGGCTCACCGGTGGTTGTTATGACACGGCCCAACAATCCCTCCCCGACCTGTATGGAAGAAATCCTGCGGGTCCGTTTAACAATATCACCCTCTTTGATCCCTTCCGATGGTCCTAGCAAAACCACGCCAACATTATCCTCCTCCAGGTTTAACACGATCCCTTCTATTCCATTTTCAAATTCCACCAATTCGTTCGACTGAACGTTAAAAAGCCCATATACCCGGGCTATTCCGTCTCCCACCTGAAGAACTGACCCAACCTCTTCGAGCTCTGCTTCGGTTTGAATACCTTCCAATTGTTTTTTCAGTATTTCAGTAACTTCTGCCGGTCTGATATTCGCCATATTTATTGATTATTATGTTATACTTCCTTGTTTTATAGTCGTTTACCTACGCTCAAACTCTTTAGTGATCAGTTTTTTTCGCATCTTCTTTAGTACTTTCGAGACACTGGCATCCAGCATCAGGTCATCCATTCTAATAATGAATCCACCAATAAGTTGTTCGCTTTGCTTCTCCTCAAGTTCAACGGTTGTATGATATGCATTCCGGACCAACTGAATAATTCTCTCTTTTAATTGCTGATCAAGAGGAATTACGGTAGTTAAGATGACTGTGGTTATTTTTTTATGTCGTTTATAATCATCTAAAAATCTTCTGGAGATATCTGGAATGTAAATTTCCCGTTTATTGTGTATCACCATCTCAAGGAAGGATAGTGTAATGTCTGTTACCTTGCCACTGAAAACAGCCCGGACTATTTTTTTCTTTCTTGATTGCGGAATAATCGGATTGTGAAAAATGGAAATCAATTCATCAACCTGTTGGCATATCTGATACAGTTGAAGCATGTCCTGATAGACAGGATCTAGCTTCTTCTTCTCCAGCGCAAACTGAAGCAGGGCTTTTGAGTAGTGAACCGATATTTTGCTTTCGTTCATTAGGTTTCAGTTGATCAATTTCCCCCGAAATGATGATCAATTCAATTTGACCTCATCGAGGAGTTTTCTAATCAATTCCTTTTGTTCTTTGTGATCTGCCAATTTCCGTTTCAGGATTTTCTCTGTCATCTCTATCGAAAGTGAGGCAACCTGGTTTTTAATATCCTCGATGGCAGCTGCTTTTTCATTCCTGATTTTCATTCTGGCAGCTTTCACGATTTTTTGTGTTTCCTGGTTTGCCTGTTCTTTTGCTTCGGCAATCATCTTATCTTTCACTTCTCGGGCATCCTGCAGCAGGAAATCCCTCTCTTCTCTTGCCTCCTGCATGATGGCCTCATTATCGGCTTTCAGTTGTTTCATCTGTTCTCGTGCCAATTCGGCTGAATCGAGCGCTTTCTGAATGTTTGCTTCCCGGTCCCGCAATGCTTTGAGAATGGGTTTCCAGGCAAATTTCTTAAGCAGATAAAGGACAATGGCAAAGGAGAGAATCATCCAGAACAAAAGTCCTAACCCCGGAGTTACTAATTCCATGACATATTATGTTTTGATGTGTACACCGTTTTAATTAAACCCGTTGCAGTCAAGCCAATCGCTTAACGGCAACGGGTTTCTGTTTTTACCTTTCATTCATTTAATGAATACGATCAGTAAACAGACGACCACTGCGAAGAATGCTACTCCTTCGATCAGTGCAGCAGCGACAATCATATTTGCGCGAATGTCGCCGGCAGCTTCAGGCTGGCGGGCTATGGCTTCCAATGCGGTACCGCCAATGCGGCCTATTCCGATTCCGGCAGCCATTGCCGCTATACCAGCTCCCAGTGCAGCCCCGAGTTTCCCCACTGCTGCACCTGCAGCGGCCTGTAACAAAATGGATAATGTAATCATAATATTATGGTTTTGGTTATGAAAAAGATCAATGATGTTCTGCTGTGGCCATGCCAAAATAGAGGGCAGACAACAGGGTAAAAACGTAAGCCTGGATCAGCGCTACCAACAATTCCAGCACTGTCATAAACATCGTGAACAGTATGGATACCGGTGACACGCCAAAACCCAAGACTGGTTGCATATCTCCGAAAATAAAGATCAGGCTGAAAAATCCAAGTGCTATGATGTGTCCGGCAGAAATATTGGCAAAAAGACGAACCATCAATACAAACGGTTTGGTAAGCATCCCGAGAATTTCAATGATGGGCATCAGGGGAACCGGTAATTTAAGCCACCAGGGTACACCCGGTGCATTCAGGATCTCCTGCCAGTAATGCCTGTTCCCGTTCACGGTGGTAATGACAAAGGTAAACAGAGCCAGTGCTGCGGTAACAGCAATATTCCCTGTTACATTGGCTCCCCCTGGAAATATCGGTATCAATCCCATCATATTATTGATCCAGACAAAGAAAAACAGGGTGAGTAAATAGGGCATGAACCGTTCATATTTCCCCTCTCCAATGGATGGTTTTGCGATATCATCCCGGATAAATAGAATGATGGGCTCAACAAAGCTCTGCATTCCTTTCGGAGCCTTTCCTTTCCTTTTCCGGTATAACCTGGCAACGGCAATGAATACCCACAGCATGAGCCCCAGACTAATGAAAACCGCAAAAACGTTTTTGCTTATGGAAAGGTCGAGGGGACGAATGACCTCCCCATCGGCAAGAACCTCTACCACCTTGCCTTCATATTCCCCCTCCCGGGCTATTTCAAACCCATTATAGGAACTATGACCATGATGGAATTTACTCGAGAAGAAACAATGCAACCCACTGGTCCGACTGAAGACAATAACTGGCAGGGGAACTGTTAGATGAAAATCGTTCACACTGAGGATGTGCCAATCGTATGCATCCCCGATATGACCAAAGATGAAACTGCCCGGATCAAATGATTCTTCTTGGTTGCTTTCATGGGTTGTCTCCTGTGTGGCTTCATCATGAGTAGCTTTGTGCTCTTGAGACAACAGACATAGCGGAGTTAAAACCAGCAAACTGAGAACCTGAATAAACATCCGAATTTGACTCACCTTGGTAGTTGTTAAAACAGCAACAAAATTAACATAAAGATAGGAAAATATTACCTGTACAAAACTAATCGTTACGATTTTTCTTCAGCGTCCGATGAATCGAAAACACTTCAAACAGGGTGAACAAAAAGTAAAAAGATAAGAATGAAAGCAGAAAGATTGCTGCATTCTCCGGGAAAAAAAGGAGGTAGATAATGATAAAAATAAGATACAAGACGATTTTTATTGCCGAAGCAAGCATGTATTTCATGATAAATTTTTGTGGCTCCCGGCTGTATGCATGCAGCAGGAATCCATGTACTGCTGTCGTGAGAAAATAGACTACCACCAACAACAAAGGAATGATATTCCGGTAGTATTTTCCCAATATTCCGGTAAACAGGAAATAGCCGGCAAGGGTAATCGCTGCTGCAAGAATAGTTTCCTGAATGATAAACTCCTTGAAGGATTTGTACACGGATTCAGAATTTTATGAAATCTTTTATCGCATAGTAAATTGCCAGGGCTACGGAAAGTGTGGATAAAATCAGGGTGAAGAGTGGAAATTCCAGTTTCACGATCTGATCCAGCTTGATGCCTCCAAACACACCGGCCAGGATAATCACCACCATTTGGAATGCAATAGCAGAATATTTTATGAAATCATTGACTGGCTTTTTGTTCTTCCGGCTGTTTGATTTCGCTTTGGAATCTTGGTTTTTGGGGCTCACCGCTTACAGATTCTACATTCATATTGCAATTCCCTGTGAATTTTGATCCCGGTTCAATGGCAAGCTTATTGGTTTGGATATCACCATTTACTTTTGCGGAGATTTTAAGAGATAACAATTGAGAGACAACAATTTTACCTTCAATCACACCGGAAACATCGGAATTTTTACAGGTAATTTCTCCCTTCACTTTACCGGTTTCCCCGATAACTACTTTTCCTTTTGTAATCAGGTTTCCTGTCAGTGTTCCATCAATCCGGATATCTCCATTGGAATTCACATCACCGGTGATTTCTGTTCCAATGCCAATCAGGTTAATTGCATTGTTTTCGTGATCATTGTTTTTAGCCATCGTAGTTGAATTAAGATGTGTCCTATTCTCTCTGCGGATCGAAAAGTAAAGATATAAAAAAGAGGATTAGATCAAGCGTTATTTTTATTTCCTTTATCTGCAATAAGATAACTAAATATCGAAAGAAATATTGTTACCTTTTACCTGCTCAGGATTGAGATTTCCCGTTATATGCCCATTTAACGTAGACAGATCCCCAGGTAAATCCTCCCCCGAATGCTGCGAGAATGAGTTTATCACCCTTGTTCAGCTTATTTTCCCAATCCCACAGGCAGAGTGGTATGGTTGCTGAGGTGGTATTCCCATACTTTTCAATATTGATCATAACCTGTTCTCTGGCAAGTCCCATTCGTCTGGCAGTAGCCTCAATGATCCTCAGGTTTGCCTGATGCGGCACAAGCCAGTGTAATTCTTTCGATTTAATGTTGTGCCTTTCCATCATTTCCACTGCCACATCAGCCATTTTTGAGACAGCAAACTTAAACACCGTTTGTCCCTCCTGGTAAACAAAATGTTCCCTGTTCTGTATGGTTTCGATGGTGGGTGGTCTTTCCGATCCCCCTGCTTTCATGTTTAAATGATGTCTTCCATATCCATCGGTATGGAAAATGTGATCGAGCACTCCGAGGTCTTCCGTGGTTGGTTCCAGCATTACGGCAGCTGCCGCATCCCCAAAGAGCGGACAGGTTGTCCTGTCGGTATAATCTGTTATGACGGACATTTTATCCACCCCGACAACAATCACTTTTTTATAGTTACCGATTTGTACATAATTAGCTGCTGTTTGCAAGGCAAAGATGAATCCTGAGCAGGCTGCATTTATATCAAAGCTGAATGCATTTTTGATACCCACTTTATCACTGATAATGTTTGCTGTTGCCGGGAACATGCGGTCGGGGGTCACGGTTGAACAAACCATGAGATCCACCTCCTCCGGAGTGGTATTGGTCTTTTTCAGCAGTTCCTTTACTGCCCTGGATCCCATATAGGATGACCCCAGTCCATCGCCTTTAAGGATCCTTCTCTCCTTGATTCCAATCCGTTGCATGATCCACTCATCAGAGGTTTCAACCATTTTTGCCAGTTCATGGTTTGTCAGCCGGTACTCCGGTACCCATCCACTGACACCGGTAATTGCTGCGTTAATTTTGGTCATTTAAAGAAGGCTTTAATTTTCTCTATCAGATTGACATGAATCACCTCCCGGGTTTGGAGGATCATATTCATGATTGCCACATCGTTTGAGATCCCATGTCCGATAACCACATTGGCATTGATCCCAAGAATCGGTGTGCCTCCGTAATTTTCAAAGTTAAACCGGTCAAAAAAGGGATCTTCGACCTTTCTCTTTTTTATCATCGCATAAAATGCTTCCACGGCTTTCAATACCACGTTGCCCACAAATCCATCACATACGATGACGTCCACTTTTTCATCGTTAAAAAAATCATTCCCTTCCACGTTCCCGATGAAGTTAAAATCCGTTGATCCTTTCATCAGCTCGTAGGTTGATTTCACCACCAGGTTCCCTTTGGTTTCTTCGGCACCAATGTTCAGTAATCCTACCCGCGGGTTATCGATATGTAAGACATGTTCTGCATAGAGGGACCCCAGAATGCCGTGCTGGTATAACACATCAGGGCGGGAATCGGGATTGATTCCAACGTCAAGCAGAATGTTTGCTCCACCAGTGATGGTAGGTACAATGGTAGCAATGGCGGGACGTATGATCCCCGGGATTCCTTTCACCGTAAATCCAATTCCAACAAGCATTGCACCGGTATTTCCGGCACTGGCAAAACCATCAATTTCTCCGGAATGAAGCATCCGGTAGCCAATAACGATACTCGAATTGGGCTTTTGAGCAAAGGATTTGGCCGGGTGATCGCCCATCTCAATCTGCTCGGTAGTTGGTATTATTTCGAAAGCCTCAGGATTCCTTTTTTCACGAAGCAGAATATTTCTAATCTTTTTTTTATTGCCGATCAGAACAAGGTTGCTATCTTCAGGAAGTTTATCCTGGGCTAAAATAGCTCCCGAAACAGTCGCTTCCGGGGCAAAATCACCTCCCATTACGTCCAAACCAATCTTCATTTCCTGGAATTTAGTATGAACTTGAAATTATGATTTTTTTTATTTTAGGCTGATGCTTTTTCGACCGCTAATTTACCACGATAAAAGCCACATTCCGGACATACTCTGTGATATTGAACAGTAGCCCCACAATTTGAACAGGTTGCCACTGTCGGTGGTGTTGCTTTGTAATGTGTTCTCCGCTTGTTCCTTCTCTGCTTTGAAGTTTTTCTTTTCGGATGTGCCATTATGTTTTAAAATTATTTATTTAGTATTCATCAATTGTTTCAGTTGATCCCAGCGAGGATCTGTTTTTCTTTGTTTCTCCCTGACCCCCGAATGGATATCCAGTTGCTTGATCATATCCGGATCGCACGTGCTATTGCCCTCTTTATCGACCGGATGAATGCACTGATAGGGCAGGCTCAGAACAATGAATTCATACAGCATTTGTGAAATGTCCAGTTCATGCTCTTTATCGGAAAGGACAATGATATCATCAGATTTTGCTGCTTCGGTATTGCTGATTTTCACGTAGATTGTCTCGAGGATATCCCGAGGCAACTGAAAAAGTCCAAGGCACCGGTCACAATGCACTTCAACCTGTCCGGTAATATGGATCAACAGTTCGAGCATCCTGGCCTGTTTGGTCATTTCAACATCAACGTGGCATGCTGCATTTATTATCTCAGCATTTCCGAATGGTTCAAAAAACGTCCTGTCAACATCAAATGCAAATGTATGTTTCCCGGTTTTAAGGCCCTTAAACCGAATCACATATTTCCTGCTTCCTCTCACTTCAACAAACAATCAAAAAGGTCGTGCAAAAGTAGAAATTAATATTTGAATAAAAAAAATTGATGATGGAACTCTTTTCAATGCCAGGTGTTCGGTCACCTCGCTTCTCTTACAACGGCAGGTAAAAAAAGTAGTATTAACAAACAAATATCCGGCTATTCGCTGAAAATTCAGTTTTATCCGGCTGTTCAATGAGCGCCGGGGCGTTATATACCTTCTGTTTATCCGTTTTAAGGGTTGCTTTTCCAACCAGCAGGATGACCACTTTATCCGTTAAATCCAAATCGGGATGCTCCTTCATGGTAAAGGCCTCCCCTTTTGACAGGAGGTTTCGAATCTGGTTTTGTCGCCATCGACTGTAGGGTTCGATCGTTCCCAGCAGGTTTTCAGCCAGCCTTGAACCGGCGATCTTCCATAACCGTTTCTCAAGCAAGGGTGATTCTTTCATGATCTGGTTCATGTGCAATGATGACATGTAGAGGACGGTAACGGGAGATTCCGCCGTTACTTCGGCAGCCCTGGGAAGACCTGTCAGTCCGGCAATTTCTCCAATAAAATTCCCTTGGGGCAGGATATCAACCACTTTATCTCCGACCGTAACTTTCACGGTTCCACGGGCAATAAAGAAGAAACCATCATCGTGGTGGCTCTGCCGTATGATTTTTTCACCCACGGTAAACACTTTGGTTTGGAAAAGAGAGACCACCTTATCCAGTATTTTCGGACCAAGATTTTGAAGCCAGGCAACATCTTTCAACAATTCGACAGCATCAGGTAGTTCAACGGAAGGGGGTGAATCCATTAGTCGTTTCATTCTCACCTCGATGTAGGAGATCATCTTCTTCACCTCATCGCTTTCGAGCCTTCCGTTTTTCTGTAACCGTTCAACGGTACGCTTTTCATAATTCAGCATGGATCGAATTGCCTGACGCGTAGCGATGGCAGAATAGATCTCCGGCATATTTCTCCTGAGGTTCCTGAGAAAGGTCAATCCGTGTATCCTGTTTTCATTGATCTCCTCTTCAATGATGGCAAGATTATTTTCCTCCTCCTCCTTGTTCTTAACTGAATCATCTGATTTAAGTCCCCGGTACATGCTTTCAACCAGTTTCAGCGCTTCTTCCTGAGCTTCCACAAACCCCCTGGCGCTATCATAGCTGATTGCCAGTCGATCAAAAAAGGCTCTTTTTGATAATTTCCCAATGACCGGCATTCCTTGCATCCAGTTCAGGATTTTCGGTGTTTTCCAGGACTCTTCCAGATCTTTTCGTGCCGACAGTGGAATCATGCCTCCTGCATCCAGGATATCATCAATTCCATCGGATAACCGTCGAACAGAAACCGGTCCCAGCAAACCATCCCTGAATTGGTACCAGTAACTACTCTTCTCCTTTTCAAGTATTCGCCTGCGTGTTTCGGCAATGGTTTCAATTTTAATATCCTCAGTATTGATCTCTTCTCCGGTTTTGGGCAGGTATTCCTTTACAGCACTCCAGTTCGCACGGTTCATAAACCGGTCTTCCTTAATTTTTTCAATGGAATTTTCGGTACTCTGCCTGAGGTAAAGATTGGCATTGGATCGCATTAAGGCTTTAGCAGGTGAAATTTTTGTCAACCCCAGTTTTTCCACAAGGTATTTTATGGTGGTGGCATTCACCAACAGGGTAAGGGTAACCAACCCGGCTGTGAGGAAAAGGAATTGATTCCGTATCTCTTCCGGGATGCTCTCTTCGCCTGCAACAATCAGTGCCAGTGCCAATCCGATAGCTCCACGAAGGGCGCCCCACCAGAGAACATAGGAGTCTTTCCTGGATAATCCATAGCCGATCCGTTTCATGGCTGGATAAAATAGTGCGATGACAATGACCCGGATGATGTGGACACCCACATAAAAGATTCCCAGAAGGAGTAAGTTTTTCCCGGTTATTACAGCCTGCTGGGCAATGACCACGCCCACAATGAGGAAGATCAGCGTATTGGCAATGAACGCAGCAAGGTCCCAGAATTCATGAAGGAAATGTTCCACTTCCGGGCTGATCCGGGTCCGTCCGACACTGGCCATAGCCAGTCCAAGGGCAACCAGACCAAGCACACCCGAAACGTGAAAAAAATGTTCACACATGTAAAAGGTAATGTATGCAGCGGCAATGATCACACTGATCTCCACCAGTGCATCATTAAACACTCTTCTGACCCAATTGATCGTCAGGGCTCCCACAATGATCCCAATCAATGTTCCTCCGACGGAGACCCTTACAAATTCGACAACCGGTGAAGCGCCGCTTGCTTCTCCGGTAAATCCAAGGAAAAACACCATGAAAAACACGATTGCCGTACCGTCATTCAGCAATGATTCTCCTTCGATAAGGGTTCCCAGCTTTTTACTGGCTCCCAGTTCCTTCAGGAGCGAGACCACGGCAACCGGGTCAGTTGCACTGACCACCGCACCAAACATCAACGCCATAGGCCACCCCCAGCCCGACAGACCGATCCCTGCTAAATTTAACCCTATGGCCAGCGCTCCGGTAAGAAACATGGCAATGATGATCCCGGGGATTGCCAGAATGCTTGCATTAGCAACTGACTTCCGGAAGGTGTGAACATCCATGGCAAATGCTGCCTCAAAAATCAAGGTGGGCAAGAAAACATAGAGGATGACATGGGGATTGATGTGTCCTGCCCACTCCACTGCGTTGCCAAGGAAATTAACATTGATATGCAACGACCCGATGGACCAGGTATTCAGCCAACCGAGACGTGTGGCTGCACCAAATCCCAGTCCGATGATCAACAAGGTAACCGTATAGGGCAACGGACTTTTCCTCAGAAACTGGCGCGTGGCTGCACCAATAATCAGTGCCAGGATCACAAAAAAGAGAGGAGACATGTCGCTGCCGTGACCCCCTTCAGCATGGTCCTCTGCTGTTGAATGGGCCTCCTCAACATGATCCTGCTGGATGGCCTCCGGCTCATCATTCTGAACCATTTCTGTTGTTTCATGTTCTTGTGCTTCGTGTTCCTGCCCAAAACCAGACTGAAGGGCAACGTAACTGAAGATGACCAGTAACAGGACAATCATTCTTGGAATAAGAACCCGGAGTGCTTTCATATTCAATAGTAAATTTTATTCCAATGTAATCATTTGATTTTATTTTCAAATAAATATTGTTTTAAAGTAGGGTGAAATTTCCCTGTTGCGTTCTACCCGGATTATTCTCTATCGTTCTTGTATTGATCAAACCAGTAGTGCAGGTAAAGAACGGTCCTGATATAGTTAGAGGGATTGGAGGAGGTCCCGTGAAATTCATCATTGAACCGGATCATAGCAGTAGGTACCTTCTGAATTTTCAACGCCTGGTAAAACTCTTCGGTTTGTGATATGGGAGTTCTCAGGTCCTTTACACCGGTCATCAACAGCGTTGGCGTTTTGACGTTGCCGACATACATCAGGGGAGATCTCCGCAGATGTTCGGAAGGATCTTCCCAGGGAAACTTTTCGAAATTCCGGTACCAGGAAACGCCATCGGTTGTCCCCACAAAGGAGAGCCAGTTGATGACCGGGTAGTTAACGGATGCTGCTGCAAAACGATCGGTATGGCCAACGATCCAGGAAGTAAGCACACCTCCACCGCTGCCACCGTACACAAACAGGTTGTCCTCATCAATGAATCCCATGTCAATCATTTCATCCACCCCCTTCATCAGATCGTCAAAATCCTTGTTCGGATAATCGTTTTCAATCGCATTCCCAAATGCACTGCCATAACCCGCTGAACCCCTTGGATTGGTAAAGAGAACAACATATCCCTCTGCGGCATGAATTTGCCAACTGAAACTAAAACCAACTCCGTACATGGCATGGGGACCTCCATGTATGGAAAGTATAAGCGGGTATTTTTTTGACGGATCAAAATCGGGAGGTTTAATGATCCATCCCTGGATTTTATAATCATCGGTTGATGTGTACCCGATCTCTTCCATTTTGCCCAGTGTTATCCCGGAAAGAATATCTTCGTTGACGAATGTTAGTTGTTTGAGCTGAGGATTTTTAAAATCAAAAATCACAACATCTCCCGGTAGATAGGGATCGGAAAGAACACCAACGGCTTTCCCGTTTTTACTGAATGAAGAGACGGATAACATGTGGGTCCCTTTTGTAACCTGTTTTATGCTTCCTCTCAGGGGGATAAAGTAGAGATTGCTTGTCCCTTCTTCCCTGACTGTAACATAAACCCCGGTATTGTCATCTGCCCAGCGGACATCGCCAAGGCTTTTGTCAAAATCTCCGGAAATACCCCGCGAATTGCTTCCATCCAGATTCATCACATATAGTTTTGCATTGATATAGGCATCATCGGTCCAATCGTATCCCTGATAAACGACCAATTGATTATCCGGTGACACAACGGGATCATAATCGGGTCCCTTTCTATCAGTCAATGTTCTGACTTCTCCGGTTTTTACATTCACCGCATATATTTCCGATTCCCGGTACTGGTATTCCGCTTCAGGGACCCGTATGCTGGAGAAGAGTATCTCCTTCCCATCCCTGGTCCACGAATAGCCACCCCTGCCCTGATCCCAATCTCCTGATGTTACCTGTTTCGCTGTTCCTCCGGAAGCGGGAACAACAAAGATCTGGGTATATCCATCCTCCAGAAATCCAACCCTGTCGCGACGGTACACCAGGTCTTCAACGATTCTGGGGGCAGGTGTCCATTCCGCTCCTTTGGGCTTCTCAGGCATCTTTACCGGCCAGTGTTTGTCTTCCGGCACCAGCATGGTAAACGAAATATATTTCCCATCCGGAGACCATTGAATGTTTGAAGGCGATCCATCAAGGCGTGTGATTTGCGTGGCTTCTCCGGCGATCCCCATGATCTTGACAAAAATCTGGGATCCCTGCGGTTCTCCCGATCGGATAAAGACAATACGGCTACCATCGGGTGACCATAATGGACTACCTCCTTTCATGAAAAACCGGTCATTCTTACCACCTGTATCCATGATCCAGAGATCAGACTGTGATCCGTCTTCATACTTATTGATCCATCGCTTTGAATAAATGATCTGATCACCTGCCGGTGATATCTGAGGTGATGAAACAGATTCCATATCAAAATAATCCTCAAGTGAAAGCTTCCGGATCTCGTCTGATTGTGACCGTCCTGTTTGAAAAAACAGACATAATAGTCCCAGGATTAACATAACTTTTCTGAACATTTTCTTTTGTATTTAAGGGTTAGGTATTTATTTAAAAAGATCATCCAAGATAATCAAATCCGGCATGAAATACCAATCGGTTTATGGTTTTACCGGAATGAATTCGTTTCTGAGGAAACGTATTATTTTGAGGTTTTGGAGTCACCGGCCCATGAAACCTCTACGAGGTTACCTGTCTGCTGGTCTGTATCGGTTTTTTCCCGGGCTGGTAATCTGCGTTAGTTACTCTATTAGTTTATATAGCTCCTTTCCAGCCTGTTCGTATTCATCTCCTTCAACCCATGTTGGTGTATCGGGGGCATTGGCAATGTTCCTTGCAGCCCGTGCATAGGCTCTGACAAATTTTGTATAATAGGTATAATCAATCGTTTCCGCTTCATCTGACGGTCTGTGGTAATGTTTGGGTGTATTCTGGTCAAATATTTTGAATCCCGGGCTGAATGTCGGTGCCGGTATGCCTTTCCTGGCAAAGTTCACATTATCGGATGCATTGAACAGGAATTCGAATGCAGGATCTGTATTCACATCAAGTCCGAACTGGTTGCATGCGGAGGTGATCAGTTCTTCTGCTCCGGTCCGCGTAATGCCAAGGATATTCACATAGCCTGTATCAGCCATTCCTCCACCGTCGTTGTTGAGGTTAAATATAATCTGTTGCAGAGGGACCAGCGGGTGGTTTGCAAAATAGCGGCTTCCCAGCAGTCCTTTTTCTTCACCGGTAACCGCCAGGAAAATGACGGATCTCCGGGCAGGATGCTCAGCAAATGCTTTTGCTGCTCCCATGACTGCCACCGTTCCCATGGCATTATCCCCGGCACCATTGAAAATGGTATCTTCGGGGGTTGCACCGCGCCCGTTGGCCATTCCTGCACCCAGATGATCATAATGTGCAGTCAGCAATATATATTCGTCGTTCACTTCAGGATCTGTCCCTTTAACATACCCCACAACGTTGTTATCCCGTATTTTTTCAATCATCAATCCACTCGAGTTTATTTCCGCTTCTTTCACTGTACCTGCTTTTATTTCCCCGATCAGATCTGCGTTGTCTGAAGCCAGCCAGAGGTATGTGATCTGATCCTCATCAGCATCATCTTCTGTCTTATCCAACTCCAGGGAAGGGCGAAGCATGTAGGAGACCAGCCGGTCCCAGGAAAAATTCAAATTGAATACCTCAATGAACGCCACTCCCCCCAATTGGTTCACCATCTCCCGCTTTCTTGCTGACAGAGCAAAGATTTCATTAAAATCTCCCGGTGTTCCCGAACCCATATCGGCAACCACAATTTTACCTTCCAGATCAATGTTCTTCAAATCACCGGTTCCATTTTCCTCATCACCCAATCCATACCCGATGTACACCACCGGCGCTTTTACCGTTAAGGGTCCACCGCCTCGATGGAGAAAATCTTTCCGCTGGACCAATTGCCTGTTACCTATTTTCACCTCACAGGTTTCGGCAGGCTTGACAGACTGAAACGGGACATTCTGTAAATAGCCCGGAGTATCTTCAAATTCACTTACACCCAACATGGCGAAATAGTCCGCAATGTAACCGGCAGCGATCCGTATCCCTTCGCTTCCGGTATTCCTGCCCATCAGCTCATCGGAAGCAAGAAAATAGACCTGTTCTTTAAGGGTATTTTTATTAATTACATCTTCATATGATTTGCCTCTTTCCTGTCCACATCCAGTTAATACTGGTAGAGTAAAAAGAATAAAAAATATAAAAAGTCTGTTTCGCATAATTGAAATCATTTAGATTGGAGTTAAAATTACAAATAAGATTATAACTGCTTTCAACATGCCTTATTATTTTTGCATGTTGAGTTAATGAAAAGAGAAATACTTTATTCCTTAAAGGTATTAGGAGTTATTCGAGACATTACATTATTTGTAAATTTTTGGATATTTCAGCTCCGTAGGAGCGGCACATTGGTAGCCCCGGGTAAGCTTGTCCTGTGAAATAAGCATAAGCGGAATATTTTACAGGGCGAGCGCAACCCGGGGAGAAATAAAAAACAAGTAAACCCGCCGAAACTATTATACCCGATTCATGGGAAACCTGACCATTCGGCGGAAGGCTCAGTTGTTAATAAGAGTGACAGTGCTCCTCGGTCCTTGTATCGTTTTCCATGTGCAGAAGGATAGAACCGCTGTTACAAAATTTATTAGTACGATGGGCTAATTCAATCGACCTCCCCGGGCTTTTTTTAAAGTTCCCAGAAAGGGTTTTTCCAGGAAGCTTCTGTTATCCAGTTCACACAACTGCCTGTACATGGTTTTGGTTACCGTAAAGACCATGATTTCCGGTGGCAGGTGCCGGCGCATGGCAAGATCGGTTGATCCGATGATTGCCTGGGAAATTTCCAGATCGTCAAACAAAGCCAGCATTTCTCCACAGCCTGCACCAAACGGTGCAAGAACAGTAGCCGGGTCGTCCGGCTTGCTGAAATATTGCGCCCCGATCATCAATGCACTCAACTGATCGGGGTTAACAAAAAAAGTAATGGTTCGCAGAAAATTTTCACTGTGCGTCTGCAACGGTCCGATCAACAGGTGTTCATGTTGCGGTTTGTAGGTATTCCCCTGATCGATCCACCGGTTCATGAGGTCGTGGTTTGCTTTCAATCCCTCCTCATCAGCAAGGAATTTTATGAAACTTTCCCTGTCGCGATATTCGACGCTGAAGAAGTACCGGCCACAGCCACCGCATCCATGATTATTCCGGGTGAGGTGAAGCGTTTTTCCGTTACACCAATCGGGGAAAAACTGAAAGATACACTGCCTGATTTTTTTTGACGGTTCAACAAGATCTGTAAAAGGGGAAAAATCAGGGGTATCGTAAAGGCCAATGATCGGATAGTGTAAATCGATCCTGGCGGTCAAATAGGTTGAATCCGGTAACATAATACCAAACGTTAAATTAATTTACAGAAAGGATAAATGTAATAAACATCAGATAAAATCACAGGTTGATCGCTTCAATTTTTGTAGAGAAATATTGCGACTGGAAGGAAGTTAGCAATATTAGTTCAGAACAACCTGGAATCGAATCTTTTGCAGCCTCGATAGTAAGCGCTCTATTGAGCGCAAACAACTTGGAAAATCGTTCTCCAATAATAAAGACACTCTACTGGCAAATTCAAACTTGAAGCTCCTGTATTTTTTTGAGAATTCAGTATTTTATCATAACTTGAACGTTCATATTGGATGATAACCCTACACACTAATTCCTGATACCATGATCAAAACCGTTGATTTAGTAAAAATCTTCCGAACCGATGAGGTCGAAACCACCGCCCTGAACAAGGTAAACCTGTCGGTTGAAAAGGGAGAATTTGTTGCCGTAATGGGACCTTCCGGTTGCGGGAAATCCACCCTTCTGAATATCCTGGGACTTCTTGACAATCCGACAGAGGGGGAACTTCATTTTGAAGATGTTGAAGTGTCCAAATTCAATGAGCGGAAAAGAACAAACCTCAGGAAATCGAACATCGGATTTGTCTTCCAGAGTTTCAACCTGATCGATGAGCTGACCGTCTATGAAAATGTCGAATTGCCCCTCCTCTACATGAAGGTTGCCTCCTCGAAGAGGAAAGAGACCGTCAACCAGGTGCTTGAACGGATGAATATTGCACACCGGAAAAAGCACTTTCCGCAACAGCTCTCAGGAGGACAACAACAGCGGGTCGCCATTTGCCGCTCTGTGGTTGCTAATCCAAAATTGATACTGGCTGACGAGCCGACGGGTAACCTCGATTCAGCAAACGGCGAGGAGGTGATGAACCTGCTGACCGAGCTAAACAAGGAGGGCACAACCATCGTGATGGTCACCCACTCACCGACCGATGCGGAATATGCACACCGCATTGTACAGTTATTTGACGGGCATATCGTTACGGAAAACATTAAAAAGATTTTGTAAGATTTCTTTGCCGGATACACCGGATCCGGATGCCGTGATTTACAGGATCTCTTGCTATGGCTTGCACTAAAAATGAGTGAATTCCAGCCATGCCATTTTTTATTGGCCAATCCATCAGTTTCAAAGATCAGTTTACGAACTTACCCTGATCAAAAAGTTTATCCCTAACCAATAAACTCATCTGCTCTATGACAATCTGGTCTTCTGAAATCAAGGATCTGGAGAAGCTCCACGCTTCGTGCAAAGGTCAACAGCCCAGGCTGGACAGGGAACTTGAAAAGCTGGTCAAGACCGATGATGAGAACATTGTGCTGGTGTATGCCCGAAGGTGCCTTGAGGTGATCATCACGGATCTCTGTGAACGTGAACTGAAAAGACCACGGGGGACCGAGCCGCTCAAAGGAATTATCGATAAGCTGAACAGGGAAGACAAAGTGCCGAACAATATTATTGTGTCGATGCATCACTTAAACAGCCTGTCGACATTTGGTTCTCATCCCAAGGACTTTGACCCCAAACAGGTAAGACCAGTGATTCTCGATCTTACCACGGTAATTGAATGGTACTATTCTTATGCTGAGAAAACTGGTGATCATTCTCAAACCGTAGATAGCCCATCGGAGTCTGATAAAAGAGCAGCAATTCAAAAAAGGAATGCCGGTAAGAAAAGGAAAACAGTTGTAATTACTTCTTCTATTGTCCTGGTAATCGCAGTTATTGTTTCACTTATTCTGATTAAAGTTTTAGGTAGTAACCAGAACAAAATGCAGGAGTCAATAGAATCAATTGCCATACTTCCGTTTGAAAATTACACTGGTAATGAGGTGCCGGAATATCTGATTGCAGGATTACACTCCTCACTGATTACAAATATGGGGAAAGTTGGCAATCTCAGAATCATTGGCTCAACGTCATCCAATAAATACAAGAACGCTGATATGACAGTTTCTGAAATAGCCTCCGAACTGAATGTTGACGCAATCATTGAGGGTGATCTGATATCAGCAGGTGACAGTATTAACATTATATTGAGATTAATAAATGCAGGCCAGGAAGAAAGACAACTCTGGATAGGCGACTATAAAAGAGAAATTAGCCAGATACTGAATCTGTATAACCAGATAACAATACAGATCGCTGAAGAGGTGAAAGTTTCACTGACACCTGAAGAAGAGAATTTACTCACCGGTTCCAGGTCAATTGACAAGGAAGCATATGATGCATATCTGAAGGGGCTCCAGTACTGGGACAGGCTGGGATTTGAAGATCTTCAAAAGGCCATGAATTACTTTGAAACTGCGATTGAAATAGAACCAGAATGGGCTCCACCCTATGCCGGTATTGCCCAGACTGCCCAGGGAATGGTGCAAATGGGTGCCATGTTGCCGGGTGAGGGAATGCCCATTATCTTTAAGAACCGAAGTAAAGCCTTAGAACTGGATCCTGATTATCCCGGAGCCCATTATACAAATGCAGTTTCCGCTGCCTGGGTGGAATGGGACTGGGATACCGCAGAAAAAGAATTTAAAAAGGCACTGGACTTAAATCCAAACGATGTAAAATCAAGGATTTATTATGCTCATCTCTTAGCTATGCTGGGCAGGTTTGATGAAGCCCTCTTCCAGGCAGACAAAGCTGTAACTATAGATCCCTTCGATCCTTTGGTGCTGGCCCTTGCTGCAACTGTTGATGTCTACACGGACAACGCTCAGGAAGGTGTTAAAAAGTTAGAAAAAGCCCTGGAATTAGATCCCGGCCATCCATTTGCCTTTATGCAATCAGAAGAGGCCTATTATTATAATGGGAGCTATTTAAAAGCTATAGAAAATTTATGGACCCTGCTTACTAATTATGTTCATATCAGACCGTTAAAAAAAATTATGGAAGAATATCAAAATAACGGTTATTCTTCTGCATTGAAACTTTTACTATCCGATGTTGAGAAATCACTTCAAGAAGGAGCATTTTTCCCTCCTGCATATTTAGCTTCGCTTTTCTTAAGAATTTCCAATATCACCAAAGCACTGGATTATTTCGAAAAGGGATATGAAATACATGATCAAAATTTACCCTATTTGAAACTGTTCGGTAAAATGTACCCTGAGCTTAAAAATGAGCCCCGGTATATTGCACTCCTGAAAAAAATGAACCTGCCGGTGGATGAAAATTAGAAATTTTCATGTTAATTGTTATGCCGTGGGCATCTGCCATGGGCATGGCTATGCCACCTACGGGATAAGTTGATAAGTTATGCCGTAGGCATCTGCCATGGGCATGGCTATGGCACCTACGGGATAAGTTGATAGGTTCATAGGAATCATTTTAACAAGTAGAACGAACCTCCCGGCCCGATAGAACATCGGTCTGGCGGGCTGGTTCGTTTGGGGGTGTATCAAAAGTCCGCAAGATCGTCATTCTGAATTCCTGCCTGCCGGCAGGCGGGTATTTCAGAATCTCAATGCGTTAATAATCAGGATTATAAGATCCTGAATCAAATTCTCCGGAGTCCTATGGACAGGATGACTAAAAATTTGATTTTTGATACACCCCCTACTGTGTGGTAATGGTTAGCACGTTGCTTACCTAATCTTCAAATGAAGAAGTCCGATGAACAAACCATTGAAAATATGTTGAGTCATCGTATGACTCTGTAACTATCTATTCTCTAAATCTTACCCTGTCCAAAACCGCACACCCCTGTTCCATTTCCGAACGAAAACAGCGAAACCAAAAAACCCTGGGTTCACTATATCTCTTTGAATAATAATATATTAAAAATTATGGTACAATCGTTGATATTTTTTTCGATTCAATCAAACCAATACCGAAATCGATGCTTAAAAATTACATCATCAGCGCCTATAGAAATATAGCCCGCAACAAATTCTATTCTGCCATCAACATTGCCGGCCTTGCGATCGGCATGATCAGTGCGATCCTGATCTTTCTCTATGTTCAGAAAGAACTGACGTTCGACAAACACCATGTGAACTACGAACGGATCTACCGCCTGGAATCCGATTTCACCATCTCCGGGAAAAACACGCTGGCTGCCCTTGTCCCCATGCCCATGGCACCGACCCTGATGGATGAATACCCGGAAATAGAGAAGTATGCACGCTTTGCCGGATTTGGGTTGGAGGATATCCTGTTCAGCTACGGGGATAAAAAGTTTTACGAAGACAACATCTATTTCACCGATTCAACGGTCTTTGACGTATTCACTCACAAGTTTATATTCGGATCTCCTGACCATGCCCTGGATGAGCCAAATACCATCGTGATCACTGACAGCTTTTCAAAGCGTTATTTCGGAGATGCAAATCCAATCGGCGAAGTACTGACCTCAAGCAACTTTGGAGACTTCCGGGTTACGGGTGTGATTAAAAATGTCCCGTCCAATTCCCACCTTACCTTTGACTGCCTCCTGTCGATGGCAACCGTTGTGGAGCTTTATGGTACGGAGCGTTTCAATGACCGTAGTGCCGGTTCCTTCTGGAACGTTTCAGTATTTGCCTATGTTTTGTTACATGAGAATGCCACCATGGATGGGCTCCATGAAAAATTTCCTGATTTTTACGAAAAATATATGGCTTCTCTCGGGAACCAGATCAATGCCAGTTTTAACCTGATGTCAACCCGGCTGGACCAGGTGCATTTCGGATCCACCCTTGAATTTGATCTTCCCGTGGGAAACTTCAATTACATCATCATCTTCTCCCTTGTCGGTGTTTTCATGCTGATCATTGCCTGTGTTAATTACATGAACATGGCCACTGCCCGTTCCACAAACCGCGCAAAGGAAGTAGGATTACGCAAGGTTATCGGCGCACAGCGTGTATTCCTGATCCGCCAGTTCCTGAGTGAATCGGTTGTTTTATCCATCATTGCACTGATCCTATCACTTATCTTTACCATATTGATCCTTCCCTATTTCAATACACTGGCAGGGAAAGATATTATGGTATCCGACCTGTTTAAACCATTCACCATTTTTTCAGTATTGCTGATTACTCTTTTTGTGGGTATCGTTTCTGGTAGCTATCCCTCATTTTACCTCTCCTCCTTTTTACCGGTAAAGGTTCTGAAAGGAACCCTGCCCGGTGAGGGAAAAGGATTGCTGCGAAAGATCCTGGTTGTTTTCCAGTTCATATTATCCGTGGCGTTGATCATTGGTACCATTGTCGTTTCCAGCCAGCAGCGCTTTATCCGGAATAAAGACCTGGGGATGAATAAAGAAAACCTGTTGTTGATTCCCAACCGCGATACAACCTTCATCCACAACCAGTTGAGGACTTTCAAAGAGGAGTTGTTAAAAAATCCGCACATTCAAGGGGTTTCTTCTGCTATTTTAATTCCTCCGAGAATGGCAACCAAGGTGGTCTTCCAGGTAGAACAAGGGGAAGGTATGGTTGAGCTGGCTCTCAATTTTTCCATTGTCGATCATGACTTCCTCGATGTCATGGGGATCGAGTTACTGGAAGGACGCTATTTTGAAGAGGAGAGAACAACAGATCTGACCCAGGCATTCGTCATCAACGAGACCGGTACAAAAGCCCTCGGCTGGGGTGATGAAGCCCTGGGAAAACGGGTACGGTTCGGCATAAATCCAGCCGACGGAACAGCCCACAACGACGGGGTGGTTATCGGTGTGGTTAAGGATTTCCATTTCTCCTCCATTCATAATACCATCGAGCCGTTTATCTTTATGGTGAGCGAAAATCCTAATCTGAATTTCTATGTGCGTATCACTGAAGACAACACAGCAGAAACAATAGAATACATCAAGGAAAAACGCATTGAACTGGGAAATACTCTACCGTTCAATTATTTCTTCTTCACCGAGAAACTCGACGAAATGTATTCCTCAGAACAGAAACTGAGCTACCTGTTCACCATCTTTGCCCTGTTGACCATTTTCATTTCATGCCTTGGGTTGCTCGGTCTTACTTCATTTAGCACCCAGCAGCGAACAAGGGAAATTGGAATTCGGAAAGTGATGGGAGCCACCAGTGGGATTATTACCTGGATGCTCAATAAAGATTTCTTACTCCTGGTAATCATCGCGAACATCATTGCATGGCCAATATCCTATCTTGCAATGGTACACTGGTTGCAGGATTTTGCCTACCGGATCGATTTTTCCATATCTCCTTTTGTCTGGTTTACCCTGATCCCGTTTATCCTGGCAACCCTGGTTTCAGTCATCATTGCAATGATCACCGTTAGCTTGCTGTCCATCCGAGCTGCGAATGCCAACCCGGTGGATGCAATACGGTATGAGTAAGTGAGGCACATTTTTCAAAAAGCAATGCTGAAGTGAAAAATGAATGTCGAACTTATCCCGCTACAAAGCGGGATCTGTTATAAGTTATTGGTTGATAAGTTATAAGTTTCATAAAAACTGAGAATCGAGAACTGTCCCGAAGGGATGCCTGCCCGACCGGCAGGCGGGCCTTTGGCAAAACTGAATTTCCCACTGGGAAATTCTCCCATGGACCGCAATATGCCAAACGTTCATAATAATTGCATCAATTCGACTCATCTATATTGCAGAGAGATCCGGATGGATTTGCCAGAATAAATCAAATATTTCCTATTTTTATTCCATTCCTTATCACCCGGTGAATGGATCAAGCCTGCGACTATATTGTTATCGGATCCGGTTTTGGAGGCAGTGTTACTGCACTGCGTCTCGCAGAAAAGGGCTATTCTGTCCTGGTCATTGAACAGGGGAAGCGCTATGGTTCAGGGGATTTCCCCAAAACCAACTGGAACCTTCGAAAGTATTTATGGGTTCCGGGATTGCGCCTGTTCGGCATTCAGAAACTCTCCTTTTACAGGGAAGCAAGCATCCTTACCGGCATCGGGGTAGGTGGTGGGAGCCTGGTCTATGCAAATACCCTGGTGATCCCCCCGGATGAATTTTTCAACAACCCGTCATGGAATGCCTTTAACGACTGGAAAACGGTCCTTGAACCGTTTTACCATAAAGCCGGGGTCATGCTCGGCAGAACGCATTACGATAAACTCAATGCTGAAGATCAGCTCCTGTTAGAAGTGGCAAAAGATTTCGCGTGCGAAGAGACCTTTGAGCGGGTTGATGTTGGGGTCTATTTTGGGGACACCGAACAGGAGAAAGATCCCTATTTCCATGGACTCGGACCGAAGCGGAAGGGGTGCACGGAGTGTGCCGGTTGTATGGTGGGTTGCCGCGAGAATGCCAAGAACAGCCTGGATAAGAATTACCTCTATTTCGCAGAGAAACTGGGAGTCAGGATCCTGCCGGAAACACAGGTAGAGAAAATTCTTTACCGGAACACCCAGTATGAGATCCATACACGTTCCGTAACGAAATCATTCAGGAAAAACCGAAGTGTATTCACATCCAGGGGTATTATCGTTTCCGGCGGATCACTGGGCACACTGAACCTGCTCCTGAAGCAGAAACATAAATACAAAACCCTTCCCCTGTTATCGGAACGGTTGGGAGACGAGCTAAGGACCAATTCACAAACGTTGTGCGCTGTTTCAGGCGCCCGGGAAAAACTGAACAATGGTATTCCCATCTCTTCCATCATTAATCCGGACCGGGACACACACATTGAAATCGTCAAGTATCCAGATGGTTCCAATGCCATGAAATGGTTTTTTGCCCTCTCTGTTCCCGGAGCCAGAAACTCGTTAATCCGTGGATTAATGCTGCTGTATAAAACCCTGTCCCATCCTGTGCACTTCTTAAAAACCGTTTTTAATTTCAACTGGTCGACCAACCTTGTTATTTTTCTTGTGATGCAAACCATCGACAACTGCATGAAAGTGGAGTGGAAGAGGGGCCTGTTCAAAAAAAGAATGGCAATCCGGAATACCGGGGAGAAGAAGGTCCCTGCCTACATCGATATTGGCCAGCAGGTCATGGAGAAATATGCTGAAAAAGCGGGAGGTATTGCTCAAAATATAACACTCGAAGTTTTCCTGAACCGGCCGACAACTGCTCATATTCTCGGTGGTTGCCCGATGGGGCGGGACAAACAATCGGGTGTTGTTAATGAACGGTTTGAGGTGCATGGATACCCCAACATGCTGATTATTGACGGATCAGTCATCCAGGGTAATCTGGGAGTGAATCCCAGCTATACCATCACGGCACTGGCTGAATACGCGATGGCCCGGATTCCGGAAAAACCAGGCAATTCCATTCGCCCGATTGAAGAAGAGGTAACCCTTGCAAAAAACACGACCGATGAAAAAAGAGATCAGCCGTATCAATAAAATCCAGGAAGAGTTTTTTAATACCCACAAGACCAAAGCGGTGGGCTTCAGGCTGGATAACCTGAAGAAGATGAAACAGCTTATCCTTTCTCATCAAAACCGATTGTATGATGCCTTGTGGGCAGACCTGCACAAACCGGCATTTGAGGCATATGCCGGAGAGGTTGGTTTCGTACTCCAGGAGCTGAACCTGCACATCCGGAAAATAAAAAAGTGGTCAAAACCCAGACGGGTCAGAACACCCCTGCTGCATTTCTATTCAACAAGTTTTATTTACCCGGAACCGTATGGCAGGGTATTGATATTTTCTCCCTGGAATTTCCCTTTCCAGCTGGCATTTACTCCCCTGATCGGTGCACTCTCTGCCGGCAATTGTGTGGTGCTTAAACCCTCCCAGCATACCCCGCATACTGCTTCAGTGATGGGAGAGATGATCCACCACTTCGATCCTCAATACATAGCGTTTTTTAAAGGCGGTCATGAAATGAATCATGCACTCCTGGAAGAAAAATACGATTATATCTTTTTTACCGGCAGCTCCCGGGTTGGAAGGATCATCCTGGAAAAGGCTGCCGGAAACCTGACACCAGTTACACTGGAACTGGGTGGGAAAAATCCCTGTATCGTACACAACGATGCGCCGATTTCGCTATCTGCCAAACGAATTACATGGGGTAAGTTTTTTAATGCCGGACAATCCTGTGTTGCTCCCGATTATTTGCTCATCCACCAGGAGATTAAAGATGCATTCCTCGAAAAGCTGATCCATTTTATCCGGGATTTCTACGGCGAAAATCCCCAACTCAGCCCTGACTACCCCAGGGTGGTGAACCGGGCGAACACCGAACGGTTACAAAACCTCATATCAGCAGGAAGGATTGTAACGGGCGGGACAATAAACCCGAATGAAAAATACATCGCTCCAACTGTGATTGATGACCTTCATCCCGATGATCCCATCATGGAGAGTGAGGTGTTCGGTCCCGTGCTACCGGTACTGACATACACCCGCATTGAAGAGGCAATTGAAATCATAAAACGGCACCCAAATCCCCTGGCGTTTTACCTCTTCACCAATAACCGGGCACTGCAAAAACGGTTATTGAACGAGGTCTCTTTTGGGACTGCTACCCTGAATGATACGGTGATTCATTTCATCAATTCCCACCTTCCTTTTGGCGGAGTCGGAGAAAGTGGAATGGGCAAATATCACGGGAAAAAGAGCTTCGAGACATTCACCAACTACAAATCCATTCTGAAGAAAACGAATCGGTTTGATTTCCCAATCCGGTACCCTCCCTATACAAACCGAAATGAAAACCTGTTGAAGCAATTGCTCCGGTAAAAACCGCAAACACCATTTCTTAACAAACCCGATATCATGTTTGTATTTCAGTGTGGTTCAATGTATTTTTGTGCAAATCCGTGATCGTTGGAAAAAGGACTGGTCATAAAATCAACGGGAAGCTGGCACACCGTAAAAAAAGAGGATGGAACTCTGCTGGAATGTAAGATAAAAGGGACATTCCGGTTACAGGGTGCCCGTATGACAAATCCCGTTGCTGTGGGTGACCACGTAACGATTGATCCTGAACCAGCAGGAAAGCAGGGTGTGATACAAGAGATCCTGCCCCGTAAAAATTATATCATACGAAGGGCTTCAAACCTTTCCCGTCAATATCAAATCATTGCTGCAAATATTGATCAGGCGCTCCTGGTCATTACCCTGGCATCTCCCGAAACGCCCTTCGAATTCATTGACCGCTTTCTTGCCTCCGCCGAAGCATACCGGATACCGGTTCACCTGATCATTAATAAAATGGACCTCTATAATGAAGATCTGCAAAAGCAGGTTGATCAATTGAAACAAATGTATGAGCAGATTGGTTATCCCTGTCTTGAAACATCGGTCGTGAAGGGACAAAATATCGAAGCATTCCGCACCCTGTTGAAGGATAACGTCAATGTCATTTCAGGTAAATCGGGAGTTGGCAAATCATCGCTCATCAATGCGGTCGACCCTGAATTGCAAATCAAAACGGAAGGCGTTTCCAGTTATCACAAAACAGGGAAACATACCACTACGTACACAGAAATGCATCCGCTGGTATTTGGGGGTTATGTTATCGACACCCCGGGAATAAAGGGGTTCGGGGTGATTGACATGGAGCGGGAAGAGATCTATCACTTCTTCCCCGAAATATTCCGCTTTTCCAAAGGGTGTAAATATTACAACTGCCTGCACATAAATGAACCCAATTGTGCTGTTATAGAAGCCTTGAAATCTGGTAAAATAAGCCCCTCCCGGTATAAAAGTTACCGCAGTCTGCTGGAAAATCAGGATAAGAAATACAGACGATAACGAGAAAAATAAAAAAAAAATCAAGTTTCCCATCGTTAGTTGTCCGGTAATTTATATTTTTAAAAACCTAAGTGTGTACGTTTTTCAATGAAAAAAATATATTTCTCCGTAGCAGCGCTGATTGTTATTACCCTGGCGGTCAATATCTACTATTACTTTGATATCTATGATCAACAAATTGACTTTCAGAAAGACTTTCTGCTGAAACAAACTCAGATCTGTGGCTATGAAATCGAGCAGACAGAGCAGGAATTCCAAAGCGATGCCAACAAGATTCTCTTCTCCAACAATCTGGTAAGAATATTTGACAACAAGGAGCTCCAGACCAAAACGATCAGCCAGTTTGAGATTTTCTATTCCAAGTACGAACAACTTGTTAACCAGATCCAGATTTATGACAACCGTAAGAACGTTTTCAGTATTGTTAAAGACAAGAACAATCAATTCATCCACGACAGTTATCAATCACATAATCAAAGGGAACTGCAACCCTGGAAAAGAATGGAAACCGTTGATAATAACACCTTATACTACCTGCCGGTTTTCAAGGATAACAGGGTTGTCGGAAACATCGAAGTGAGTATCAATTACATCAATTACATCAATTGGGTGTTTGAAAAATCGCATCTCGGATCCACCCAGTGGCAATGGTTGATTGAACTCGGTGAAGAAGCCAGGATCCTGTCGAATAATCTCACAAAAGATGAGTTAAATGTCACGCATCTTTACAAAATCACGGACGATCTTTTCGAAGGATTTCAGGGAACGATCAAGCATGCGATTATCCTGGATGGAGAGGAGCAGGAGATCATTTCTGCATTCTATCCCACCACGATCCTGGGTATGGAATTTGGTATTGTCTTTTCGCTTAAAACCGATTTTATTGCAAAAGCCGTGGCAAAAAATGCCATCATCATTGTGATCGTAACCCTGCTGTTTATCTCACTGATCATTTTAATTCTACTATTCTTTATCTTCAAAAATAGAAACGAACAGCAAATACTGAAAGAATCCGAACTGGTGTTAAAACAGATCCTTGAATCATTACCCATTGGTGTCCTGGTAGTAGATAAGGATAAAAAGATACAGAAAGCCAACAAAACGGCTCTTGAAATGCTTTCTCTTGAAGGAGAGAAAGAGCTGGTTGGTAAAGATATTTCAGACCGGTTCCTTATCGGGAAAAATTTACTACATCTGAATAAATTTGGATTTCCTTTTGATGCAAATCAATTCATAACCTATGAGAAGAATGGAGATGAAATTGTCATTTACAAACGGGAAATTCCCATTGTTCTGCAGGGTGAGGAGGTTCTTCTTGAAGCGTTTATCGATGTCACTCCGTTAGAAAAAGCCAGAAAACAGGAAGCACTGGCAAATGAAGCCAAATCGGATTTCCTGGCGAAAATGAGCCATGAGATCCGTACTCCGCTCAATGGCATTATTGGAATGGCGGATGCATTTTCGCAACATAAACCAAATAAAGAACAGCAGGAATTTATAAGCATTATCCGAAAATCCGCAGATCTTCTGCTTTCCATCATTAATGACATCCTCGACTTCTCAAAAATCGAAGCAGGAAAAATGATGCTGGAAGAGATCCCGTTCCGGCTTGGACATGAAATTTCCTTTGCCCTTCAGCTATTTACGGCAAAAGCAGAGGATAAAGGACTCGAGTTAACCATGGATATTGAACCGGATGTTCCGGACAATATCATCGGTGATCCATTCCGGTTGCGCCAGGTTCTTTCGAACCTGCTCGATAATGCCATCAAATTTTCAAAAGAAGGAAAAGTGAACCTGCGGGCTACACGCGTTGAGGAGTATTGCGGAAACATTACATTGCAATTTGATATTGAAGATACAGGCATCGGTATCCCAAAAGAGCATCTTGGTACTATGTTCGATTCCTTTACTCAAGCTGACGGATCCACAACCAGAAAATATGGCGGGACCGGTCTGGGAATAGCCATTTCCAAACAGCTTGTGAATTTAATGGGGGGTAAAATATGGGCTGAATCACCATCACGAATATCCGCAAATCCTGAATTTCCCGGATCCCGTTTCAGTTTTACCATTGAAGTATTTTCAAATGAAAAAATAAGGAAAGAGATTGGCGTGGATGAGATAACAAAATATCACCAGATTAAAACGCTGATCATTAACGAAAAAACCCATAAAGAAGACATCCTCCTGGAAACACTGCAGAACTTCGGGATATCCACCTACGTTACCAATTACCAGGACAGAACCATTAATGTTATCAAATCCAATGCAACCAATAAATCGGAAAGCTATAAAATGATCATCATCAATGATAACGCAACCTTTGATGGCTTCCAGGTTGCGCAAACGTTGCACCAAAATAAACTCACGAATGAATTTTTACTGATCATTCTTAGCTCAAACGATAAAAAAGGAAATTTTGCACGAAGTAAAAAATTAGGCGTGGATTATTACCTGATCCAGCCCTTCCAGTCATCTGAAATATTTGACATCATACAGGATAATTTCATACACATAAAGATTGAAGAGGAAGAAATTCCGAGTCTGGTTGCCATTCGGGAAGGACTGCAAATTCTCGTTGCGGAGGATAACCTCATCAACCAGAAGGTGGCGAAAAGCATTTTCAAAAACCTTGGCTTTGAAATTTCCATCGCAGTTAACGGCAACGATGTGGTGGAAAAGGTGAAAAAACAACCCTTTAATATCATTTTCATGGATATCATGATGCCGGAAAAAGATGGTTTTGATGCAACAAAAAGTGTTCGGGAAATGGGGTATGATATGCCAATCGTTGCTGTTACTGCGGATACAAATATTGAATCGAGAGAAAAAGTGATTAAAGCCGGTATGGATGATTACATTCCCAAACCCATTCGCGTTGACGAAATCAAAAGAGTGCTGATCAAGTGGTTCTCCGAACCGGCAAACTAAACTTGGATAATTTTCTCAATGGATAATGACTGCCCATGATTCCCGGTATTGATTGTTCTTAGCATTGATTATTCCCGTTTGATTGGAGGCTTCGTACTCCTGCGACCATCCTACTTGTATGACGCATAGACTATCCATCGGTGATTTTCTCGACAGGATGAACCAGTTGCCTGTCGTAGACGTACGATCCCCTTCCGAATATGCAAAAGGACACATTCCGGAAGCGTTCAACATCCCCCTGTTCAATGACGAGGAGAGAGCGGCTATTGGTATAGAATACAGAAAGAGAAACCGTGATAGCGCTATTTTACTGGGACTGAAATTTGTCCGACCCAGGATGGTTGGGATGGTTGAACAAGCCCTTGAGATTGCACAGGGATCTTCGCTACTTCTGCATTGCTGGCGGGGTGGCATGCGCAGCGAAAATATGGCGTTGCTTTTTCGTGCTTCCGGCATTCAATGCGAAACCCTTGAAGGGGGTTACCGGTCTTACCGACGGCATCTCAGGCAGTCGTTCACAAAATCCATGAAACTGATCATCCTTGGAGGTTTTACAGGATCCGGAAAAACTGAAATCCTGAACCGGCTTCACTCCCTTGGCCAACAAACCATTGATCTCGAAAGTATTGCACATCACAAAGGCTCTGCCTTCGGGGGCATTGGCCAGGAAACCCAACCCACGGGTGAGCAATTTGAGAACAACCTCTTTACCCAATGGCAGACCATGGATCCCACGTTTCCAGTCTGGCTGGAAGATGAAAGCAAAGCCGTCGGATCCGTGTTTATCCCGGATGAACTGTTTTATCAGATGAAAAGAAGTCCCGTGATCAAAATTGACATGGATTTTGACTTGCGTGTAAAACGACTGGAAAGAGAATATGCCACCTTTCCACCCGACCAGTTAAAAGATGCTGTTTCACGAATCAGGAAACGGTTGGGCGAAGAAAATGCACGCATCGCATTCGATGCCATTGACCGGTTACAATTTACCAAAGCCATTGAACTTAGCCTTTCCTACTACGATAAAACCTATGACTACGGACTGAACCGAAGGGATGCCCAAACGGTCCATACGATTCATCTCCACGGGGATAATCCCGACGAAAATGCCAACCGTATCCTTGCCTTTGCAGAGAGACATCACCTGATCTGAGTAAGACTCCTTCTCCTGTCAATAGCGTTCCCTCCTCAACACACAATGGGGTTTGGATTTTTACCAAATTCCTATACATTTGTAGCTCTTATTCATCCGTTCATTATGGCAGAAAAGGTTACCATCGAAACGTTCGGTTCAATAACAAAGGTTGAACAACTACATACACTTGAATCCAACATCCTGGATAATACCTTTGTCCTGGAAGCTTCCAAACCCTTTCCCGGATATCACGGAGAAAATCTTCCTTCCGAACCGATCCCACACTACATCTTTCTGGTAACCAAGAAAGAATATATTGAAGAGAACATTCTGCGTATCTCACAAAAAATCAGGCAATATTTCAAACAGAGCTTTGCTGCCCGACAGGGAGTGCTCCACATCTTTAATTCAAAATTGAGTTGTATCCGGATAAAAGATCTGCCAAGCTTCCAGTTTATTCCGGAACTCCAGAGCTGCTACCAATCGGAAGGCATTGAATTCATGCGCAAAAGGAACTACAATAAACAAGGACTCATTAAAATTAACAAGTACTTTGAATTGAAAGAAATTGAGGAGGGCATCTTTAAAGACCTGGTTGACCTCCAGATGTATTATCTTGAGATCCCCGCACAGCTGAACTGGAAACTGTTTGAACAGATCACCTTTTCGATCAAGAACAACATCGATAACCGGAATTTCGATGCCGCCCTGGGTGTGTTGTACCGGAATGATCTAACCGATGTGGTCAGGATATATGAGAAAGAGTGCAGTCTCGACAAACTCAAACTGATCCGTGAAAAATACCTGGATGAAATTCGCCGGTATCATCGCTGATGTTATTGCTGTTTCACTTCGTTAGCATTCACCACTTTATACAGTTTATCCGCTCTTCTCACCACGCTATCGATCGGGATAGAACAATTCTCTCCTTTACTGGCTTTCTCAACACTGTTCAGATCAACCCGGATTTCCCGGACAGTGGTTTCAATGACTCCGGTGGTTGGTCCGGTAATGAGGATCTCATCCCCGAGATGCACCGAACCGGTCTCAATCTTAAATTCTGCAACACCGATCTTCGAGAAATAATTCATCCCCTTCCCGATATAGATTTTTCGCTTTGTTGCACGGGACCCGTAACCCTTGCTCCACTCTCCCATTCTCTGACCCAGGTAATATCCATCCCAGAATCCGCGGTTGAATACTTCGGCTAACCGCTTGTTCCATTCTTTGATTTTCACTTCACCATAGGTTCCGTCAATACAGGATGCAATGGCCTCATCATAGCAGGCAGCTACTGTTTTGACGTATTCGGGTGGTCTTGCTCTCCCCTCTATTTTCAGCACCCTTACGCCGGCATCCAGTATTTTGTCTAAAAATCCTATGGTATTCAGGTCTTTCGGGGACATGATGTATTCATTCTCTATCTCCAGCTGGTAACCCGATTCCTTTTCCGTTACGGTGTATCCCTTCCTGCAGGTTTGCAAACACATTCCGCGGTTTGCCGAATGGTCACTCTCATGCAGACTTAAATAGCATTTTCCGGATATGGCCATACAAAGTGCTCCGTGTGCAAACAGTTCAATCCGGATCAATTCACCGCCGGGCCCCGTTATCTTCTGGTCAACGATTTGATTGTAAATAGCATGAACCTGATCCAGGTTGAGTTCCCGTGCTAAAACCACAACATCGGCATACCGTGTATAGAATTTTAATGCCTCTATATTGCTAATATTCAGTTGTGTGGAAATATGCACTTCAACTCCTGCTTCAAAAGCATAATTCATCACCGCCTGATCCGATGCAATGATTGCTGTTATTCCGGAATCTTTAACGGTATGGATTATTTTCCGCATCCGGGCAAGGTCTTCATCATACATGATGGTGTTGAGGGTAAGGTAGGATTTCAGGTTATTCTCCCGGCAGATGGATACAATCCGGGAGAGATCCCGGATGGAAAAATTGCGTGAAGACTTCGCTCTCATGTTGAGTTTTTCCACCCCAAAATAGACGGAATCAGCCCCTCCCTGCACAGCTGCAATCAGGGATTCAAACGAGCCGGCCGGAGCCATTAATTCTATCTCTTTCCTGGTATATTTCACCGCGCGGATTTCCCTCTATTTTTTTAATCCAATGCGAAAGGTTGTCCCCTTGTTGCTTTCCGAATGCAGGACAAAGATCTTTCCTCCATGATACATTTCGATGATTCTTTTTGAGAGGGAGAGGCCCAATCCCCACCCCCTCTCCTTGGTGGTATATCCGGGTTTGAAAATCGTTTTATGCCTCGATTTAGGGATGCCTTTCCCCTGATCTTTTATATCAATATACAGTGTCTTCGCGTTGTCGGTCATGGTTACTTCAATGGTCCCCTTACCATTCATGGAATCGACGGCATTCTTGCAAAGGTTCTCAATGACCCATTCAAACAATTCGGGATTCAACTGGACCATCCATTCATTATCCGCTGTAAAATTCAGGATAAAACGCACCTTTTCTGAAGACCTGCTTTTTATGTATCCGACAGCATGTTGAATCACCGGGACGATGTTTGTTTTAACCATTTCGGGATGCGATCCGATTTTAGAAAACCGTTGTGTTATTTTTTCCAGTCTGCCAACATCCTTTTCAAACTCCATCAGGTTTTCCCTGTCCAGTTTTTTCAACCTTAATAACTCAACCCAGGCAATCAGTGCTGAGGTTGGTGTGCCGAGTTGATGTGCTGTTTCTTTTGATAAGCCTACCCAGACCTGGTTTTGTTCCGCTTTGCGGGATGAACTAAATGCCAGATACGATACGATAATGAACAACAGGATCACCCCAAGTTGAATGTATGGAAAATAGAGAAGCTTGGTCAGGATGGTACTGTCGCGATAAAAGATGTAGTTTTTTTCTCCCCCCGATAAGGGTATTTCTATTGGTTCATGCACTGCTGCCATCGTTTTGAGCTGTCTCCGGATGTACTCTGGATTTTTCAGCTTATCGGGATCCAGGTTCCGTGTCGAAATGGTATCTCCTTCTGAATCAACCATTATAACAGGAACGGTATTGTTATTTTCAATGACCTTGAAGAGGAAACCAAAATCGGTCTCTTCGATATCTATCTCAATTAATTTCCTCGTTGCCTGAGCCCAAAGTTCCACCTTTTCTCTCTCCTCAGCTTTCAACTCCGATACCAGTCGATGCGTATATAACAATGACCCGACACCAATGACGATTGCCCCCATAAAGAGGAGGAATTTCCAGCGCTGTTTCCGCGTATAGATATTCACAACAATGGGTATTAATTAATATGATAACACCTTATCTGACCTCCTATTTCATCCGGGATGTCTTAACTGACTGCTTTTGTTTACCCGTTGTATCGACATCGGGGCCCTCATCATCCCACTCAATTCTGAATGCCGGTTTTGTTGCTGTTCCGTTCTTCAGTGTATCTATCATAACGGTATCACGATCATCCCAACGGATGGTAAACCGGTAATCCTTCTGTTGTGTGGCACTGTCAGAAACCCCGGCAGTATCCTTTTTAAACCAACCAAACTCCTCCTTCAACATCTGTCGGAGTACTTTTCTCTCCTCCTGAATGCTTTCGGAAATAACCTGCTTAACTCCTTTTCTGTCATATGCAATTTTAATATCTCCCGGTTTTCCAGTAATGGTAAGGTACAGACTCGTCTTTCCCAGCCCATCATCCTCAACCACGCCAAATTCTTCGTTTTCCTGCTTTCGGTCTTTGGCTTTTCGAAAAAGAATTTCCGATAATAACACTTTTGTTTTATACAAAATGTTGTTTTCAAAATCATGTACCCCGGATAGTGTTATATTCAGGGCTGATGATTGAATCTCCATTTGCGGAATGGTGATTTTTTCATCTTTGATCAGGATTTCGTTTTCAAGTTCTGAAAAGTGGATGTGCTGGAGTTCTTCAACCTCAATAAACTTGGAAAGTCCCAGCATGGGTTCAAAATTGATCAACTCCCCATGGGTTATGATCACATGGCTTTCAGCAACAATGGATTGTTTATCGATCGTTACATTTCGGTCCCACGTAGCGGAGAAATCAATCTCTCCGGAAGCAGATCCTTTCAAGTTTTCATCCACAATGTATTCCTGTCCGAAATTATTAAAGGTAGCGAACAGTTTTTGAATATCTAATCCGTTTATGTTGCTTTGAATGCGCACCGGATAAGTGCCGTCTGGTGCTTTTGCCATCATCCCGTCTCCCGAAACATGGCCTTCCATGGTATCAAAAACGATGGATTGAAGAGCAATGATTCCCGGCTGATAGGAGAGAACTCCGGAGAGGTTCTGTGCATGAAATTGCCTGTGGTAATAGTCTGCTATATTCAACCTCAGGTTCATTTGAAGGTTTTCAGGAAAATTTATCCCCAATCGGCTATTCAGTGAATCGGTCCGGTTTCCGGCATTGGATAGAAACCGGTCCAGGATAAACTCTTCTGCTGTAACATCTGCATCAATCAACAATGGTTTTTCTCCTGTCAACAGGTACGGAATGGCATTTCCCAATCTGCCCTGCAGTGTTAACCGATTACCATTAAACTTCATGTCCAGATCATCGACCCATATGTGCTTACCAAACATTAACGTACCATTAACATCCGTAAAGATTTTGGGGTCATTCTTTATTTTAATGCCCGCGTTTCTCAATACGGCTTGTCCTACCGGATTCATGTTCTGAATATCCTGACGTGTAATCTGTTTGTAATTTCTCAACGGACCTTGTAATCGCAGGTTGGTTCTGACAGAACCGGTCATGAACTCGATTGAATCCGTTTGAACAAAATGATGTATCTCCGACAGGTCCACGGATCCGGTAATGAGCAATTCCAGTTCCGGGTGTTCGAAGTTTTGGATGGTGAATGATCCCGACAGCTCATTGCTGCCAATAGTGCAGGAAAATTCATCAATTTTCAGGTTTGTTGAGGAAGGGGTTCTTTTCACCCCATTCGAATAATATCCGGACAACTTCAGTTTATCAACTTTTATGTTGCCTTTTATGGGAGTCAGGCTGGCGCCGTCAAGATATCCATGTGCCACGATCAGTGGGGGTCCTTTTATTCCATAGTTACCGTTCAGAGCCACTTCAAAATCAAGATTCCCGGTCATGGCATAGTTGCTGAAACGCTCTCTATGGGTAGCGGGCAAAAGCTTGATAACAGAGGTAAGATTCAGATCCTCTCCATTCACCATCAGATTAAGCTTCCGGCTTTCACCGGTTGTGAAAGATCCATTGGTTACAAATGGCATTCCTGAAACCTCAATATTCCCCTTTTCAATGGTGTATTGCTTTCCATCAACTGACATATCAAGGTCAATCCGGCATACCCTGTCCGTAATGTATTGTATGCCATGGAGGGAGAGGTGTTGTACAAATGGATTCGCCACTGCCTGCAACTGAAAGTTACGGGAGGCAAAATCTCCTTTCAAACGAATGGATTCAGCAAAGCCGGCAAAACGAAAATCACTTACCCGGTTTACCACCTGGAATTGCAGGTTTGAAAATTTCAGATTCTGCAGGTTTATGTTCATCGTGTCTGTAGCCCCTTCAGCATCTGTCATCCAGAATTGATAATTTGGCACTCCAGCGCGATTCACTGTCAGGTATAGTGATCCCCTGTCAGCATGAATCCTCTTAATGCGAAACTCTTTGTGAATAATATCTTTCGCGTTGAATTCCAAAAAAAGATGTTTGGCAAAGAGCAGTGTATCATAGCCGGGATCCTGCTTATTTTCCTGGTAAAATACTGCCGGAGGGTGAATTAAAACCTGCCGGAGCTCAATGGATGCATTGGGAAATTTGCGAAGGAGCGAGAATTTAACTTCTTCAACCTCTATCTTAGTGACAATTTTCTTATTCAGTTCCCGGATCAATAATCCGGTTATCTCATCTTTAAAAACCGATGAAAGGATCACCCCTGCACCCAGAATAAACAGCAGGAAGACAAGCAAAAAAATCATTATTTTCTTAATAATCCGCATACGTTTTGCTCCAATCTCAACTTTGAATTAAACGGGGAAACAGGGGGGTTGTATTGTTATGATAAAAGAAAACTGAAATCATCTTCCGGTCCCAGTTCTTGAGGTTTCCTGTTTTTCTTGAAGATTCTTGCCTTTCGCGGGCCGATTAGTCTGATGCGCTCCTCTTCTATCCACAACATGGTTCCTTCACGCAATCCCATCACATAAACGTCGGGATTTACCTCAATGAATTCCTCAATTCTTGCCTCCCTGGTCTCACCCGCATGGCCTTCAGGATTTGCATCCAGGTAATGGGGATTGATCTGAAAGGGGATCAAATCAAACGCGTTAAAGCTTTCTGGTTCGGTTATGGGCATATCATTGGTGGTACGAATGGTTGGACATGCAATGTTGGAGCCTGCACTCCAGCCAATGTAGGGAACCCTACCCTGCACTCGTTTTGCAATGGCATCCACCATTCCTTTTTCCTGCATCATGCTGATTAGTTGCCAGGTGTTTCCACCCCCTACTACAATGGCTTCAGCATTGGCAATGGCATCCAGTGGATCAGAAAAATGATGGACAGATTTCACGGCATGGCCTACCTCCCTGAAACGGGAATCGACCTTTTTCTCATAGTCATCAAACGAAAAAGTAACTGCTGCATAGGGGATAAACAGCGCAGTTACCCGGCGTTCACCCAGGAATTCTTTTATCTGATACTTCGGATAATCAAGATATTCCTCTCCGGCATTGGTCGAATTACTGATCAGTAGTAGTTTCATATGCTTTTCTCTTTGTATTATGCGCTCTGTTACGTTAGACTTTGCATTACCAGGTTCCTTTCCTCAGGAAATGTGTACGATTATTGGGAATAATCTGACAGCTCCGTTATGGAAAGGTTCTTCTGGTTTTTTGTAATGGTAAACCGGTAGAAGGAGGGTTCCAGAATATTAATAACCAGTAGTTTCCCGGACAGGATTCCTCCTTTACCAAGGATTATTTTTATCACCTCGTTTGCCTGAAAAGTGCCAATTATTCCTGGAAGTACACCGATCACCCCAATTTCAGATGCTGCAGGTGCTTCCCGTTTACCCGGCATTTTGGGAAAGAGACAACGGTAGGTTGGTCCTTCCCGGTAATTGAAAACGGAAACCTGTCCCTCAAAAGTATAAATGCTTCCATAGACCATGGGTTTTTTAAGGATCACGCAAGCATCATTGATCAGGTAACGCGTTGGATAATTATCCGTGGCATCCACAACAATATCATATTGTTGAATGATGTTCAGGGCATTGTTTCTATCCATGCGTATATTAATGATCTCATAGTTCACCAGCGGGTTAAAATGCTGAAGCCGAGTTTTGACAATGATGGACTTCAATTTACCCAGGTCCTGCAAACCATAAAGAACCTGCCGTTGCAGGTTCTCTTCATCCACTTTGTCAAAATCAATGATTCCTAATGTGCCAATACCGATCGCTGCCAGGTATTGCAGAACCGGGCACCCCAGGCCTCCGGCTCCAACAACCAGGACTCTGGCCTTTTTCAGCGCCTTCTGCCCGTCTATACCGACCTCCGGCAGCATGATGTGACGGTTATACCGCCGCAATTCCTGGTGAGTAAGTTCTTCCTTTTCCATGCTCAAAGATGTAATGGGTGGATAAAGATAGGAAAATAACAGATAGTCCCTTCGATAACCAGGGCACAAAAAAAAGGGCTTTCTACAGCCCTTTATAATAACTAACCACGGATTCTGCTTTGCGGTTAATCCTGCTTCTGACACCCTTTGCCTCTCATGTCCGATGACCCAATTAGTTGAAAAAATGGAGAATTAACCCGATGGAAAAAGGATAGAGTTCGGGCCCCTTATTCTTTTCAAACAGGGGCGTCAGGTTTAAGTTTGCATACACATTTAAAGCCCTGTAACCAATGCGGGCCGTGACACCGTATCTCAAAGGAGACAGATTATAATCATTCCCCTTCACTTTATTTTTCTCTTTGTTCCCATTCTGATCCTTATAAACAACTTTCGTGGGTGACCATAGTTTTACCCCTCCGATAGCACCTGCAGAAATATGAATCCGGTGATTATTCCTACCCGCAGGGATCTGAAATTCAAGAAGCAATGGCAGGGTCAAATAGGTCGTGTGCAGTTTCGATTTTTCAACGTTGCTCACATTCGGATCAAGCAAATAGGAGCTGTCGGCAACAATGACCCCATCCTCTTTCATGATGGAAAGGGAATGATCAAACCGGTAATTATTCATTTCCAACCCCAATCCCGTCACCAGGCCTACCTTGTCCGTACCAAAACCAAGGCTGTACTGTAGAAAATTAATGTTAAAATTCCACGACTTCCCGGTATTCAGTTCCATAAACCTGGACTCTTCCGGATAATCCATGTTATAATCACTGGTAAGCAAATTATTCAATCCCAGTTCAAATCCCATCCAATGACCTCTGAATCGCTTCCATTTCTTATCGGAACGGTCCTCGTCACGCTCATCCAGATCAATGATATCAATCGAAGTTCCATTCTCTTTTTCCATGATCTTAATCCCTCGCTTGCCAAGTTTCACCTGAATGGTATCATCCTTAGCTTCGTAAGTCAGTATACCATCCGATCCAACGTTAATGGATGTTCCTTTAATGTCCTCTTCAATCAGGATCACATCATTCTCCTTCACGGTGACTTTTCCTGTATCCGTTTGTCCCGATGAAGTCCAAACAAACGCAGGGATCAGTAGTAGCAGTAGTCCAAATTTTTTCATTGTGTGTTGCTTTGTGAATTAAACATGCTGCAGGATAAACCTGCATTTGACCGTAGGACGTATCACCGTTTCAAATGTTACAATGAACGCTACTTTTTTACTTCGTGCGAAAAAGAGAGGGATTTAGAGGTAAAGGCATAGGAGTTCAACTGACCATTTTGATCATAATACCGATCCAATTTCATGTCAATACCGGGAATTCGGCTAATGCCCCGTACACCGGCATCTGCAATATCCAGGAACGTTATTTTATCTTCCTGTCCGGTTACGCCAGGTTCTTCTGCAGACACGGCACTTCTCAGTCTCCGGGCAACCACTTCGCGTAAGGTGAGATACTCTTCTTCAACCTCATTCTCTTGCTCCATTATCTCCGTGGTAGCTATGGTAGTGTATGGAGAGGTAGTGATCTGTTCAAATTCACGCCTGCTCAAAAGATCCAGATTGGTTCTACGATCAGCGACGATCTCCGGATAATTTACGGAAATGCTTTCCCCCTTCTGTTCCATTGTTGTCTCAGGAATATTCATCGCTACTACATCAACTTTTTTCACTGTTCCACTCTCTACTTTGGGAACCATTCGCTCAACAACTTGATCAACTAAAGCTGGAACATCTTCTTCTATGATTGTTGGCTCTTCTGAAACCGTGCCATCGCTGCTTTCAGTCATCGGTGAAATAATAGCAATGCGTTCTTCCTGCGGATTCCGGAATCGGCTCAACAACAGCAAAAATGCCAGAATCAGGATAACTGATGCTGCAGCAGAAATAGAATACCAGGCATATTTACGCCGGAAAGCTGGTGCTTTTCTTTTCAATAATCGCTTATCCGGAAAAATCACCGGTAACGGCTGAAGTTTAGTTTTGAAAAAGAGATCCAGTTCTTTTTTCCGCTGTGGATGTTCAATCAGTAATTGATCCAGTGCCTTCTCCTCAGCGCTATTCAAGTCTCCTTCAAGTTTTGCAATACAGAGGTGATCAAAGTGCTTGTCCCCAATATCGTCTCGTTTTGAAACGATCTTTTTCAATTGCTCTTTATCCCTGAAAGCGATAGGATCAGCCTGAAGAGACACCTGTTTAAACTCCTCAAGCTCCTCCTTAAGATCGGGATTGCTCTCAAGGAAAACGTTCATCTCTTCCACCATGGAAGAATCCAGAGATCCCTCCAGGTAATCCAGAAAAAAGCTTTCGTAATTTTCCCTTGTGATGTTCATCCGTTGAAACTAAATGACCGATTCAATTTTACCAAGGTAGTTCTTTAAAAACAGCCTGCCGCGGTAAATATAAACTTTCACCTGTGACTCAGTCAGACCGGTAATCTCTGCTATCTCCTGATAGGAATATCCTTCGTAATCCCGCAGCATGATCACGGATCGTTGATCCTCAGGTAGCCGCTCTATTGCTTCATGCAAAATCTCATTCAAATCGGAATATTGATCCGTATGAGAATAGCTGTCCCGGTTTACAGTATTGAAATCCGTACTCCATTTCTCTTTTCGCAGTAGATCAATCATCGTATGGTATGCCGTTGTAAACAGATAGGATTTTACCTTTTCACTGGAAACCGTCTCTAGCTTCCTCCATAACTTTTCATAGGTGTCCTGAATGATATCCCTTGCTTTCTCCGCATCCTTAATATTATTCAGGATAAAACGGTAAAGCCCATCAGAGAATTGATCGACGCTCTGGTTGTATTCCTCTACAGTCATACGGTAGCAAACTCAAAACTAGGACGAATATAGACAGATGAAAGTTACACTGCAAACAAAAATGATATCTTTGACATTCTGTCCATTCCTTGATAAAACAAAAAGATGAAAACAATACGCATTTTCTATCTGTTTGTAGTAATCGTCGTTTCCTGTTCAACCATGGGATCAAATCCCCCGGCTGACCCTCTAAAAATTCCCGCTGAGCAACCACAGGATCATCTCATCATGGCCACACTCTGGTATCAGAGATCGGCAGAGATGAGAGCCCTAAGTTACCAGGCATTCAATTGGGCCAGAACAGTCGTCGATCAACGGTTGCTTCAACCATCCCATGGGAAAAAAGCCGTTATTCTTGACATCGATGAAACCATCCTGGATAACAGCCCGTTTCAGGCAGAACTGATCCTTCAGGAGCAATCATACAATCCGGATCTCTGGTACCAATGGACCCGGCATGCATCAGCCGATGCCCTGCCTGGAGCCCTAAAATTCTGTCAATACCTATACGAAAAAGAGATCGAGATTTTTTATGCCTCAAACCGGACCGTAAAAGAGATGAAAGCAACGATCAATAACTTGGCCACATTAGGTTTCCCCTATGCAGATCAGAACCATTTGCTTCTGAAAGACAGCACCAGCAGCAAAAAAGCAAGACTGGAAAAAGTCTCCGATAACCATGAGATCATTTTACTTATGGGTGATAATCTGAATGATTTTTCCGCACTTTTTGAGGATCGCTCCGATCACGATGGACATCTTCTTGTCGACCGGTATGCTGACGATTTTGGCAGCCGTTTCATTATCTTACCCAATCCAATATATGGTGCATGGGAAACGGCCCTCAACCAGCAAGAACAATCCCTCACTACAGTCGATAAGGTAACCCTGTTGAAACGAAAATTACAAGGTTACCACCATCCCGAATAAATGTTGTCAATTCATTAAATCTTTAACCATTGTATATCAAAGCATTAAAAAAAATGTGCCATTTTTTCATTAAAAAATTTGGATTTTAATACCGGTTGCTTTATTTTTGACCAAACGTTCAGTCATAAAACAAAACGATATGTCACCGCGCACATCCGAACAATTTGAAGCGATCCGTGAAGGGAAAAAGCTGCTGATCATGGATACGGCCCTTGAGCTTTTTGCTAATGAGGGTTTTCACAATACTTCGATTAAGGACATTGCGAATAAAGCAGGTATCTCCAAGGGGCTTTTGTACAATTACTTTGAGAGCAAGGAAGAATTAATTCATGTCATCATTGCCAGGGGCCTTGAAGAGATCATGACCTATTTTGATCCGGATCATGATGGTATGCTTACCAGGCAGGAGATGAAGTATTTCATTGAAGAGACCTTCCGGATTCTGAAAGAAAACGTGGAATTCTGGAAGCTATATTTTGGGATTTTGACACAACCGCCTGTATTGAGACTGGTCGATAAGGTGTTTCAGGAGACGATCGAATCACTTTTCGGCATGGTAGAACGCTATTTTGAACAGCTGGGAGATGAAAATCCAAAAACTTCGGCACGGGTATTCGTTGCTCTGCTGGATGGTATCGGGATTCATTATGTTATGAACCCTGTAAGTTTTCCACTTGAATCGGTTAAACAAAAAATAATTGAACTCTATGCAGATGAATAAGATGAAAAAGATCAACTTTTTTTTACTGGTATTTCTAATTGGAACAGTACTTCCCGGCAAGGGACTGTTGCAGGCTCAGGATAATCCCACAGCAAAGGAGATTATCGACAGAGCGAATCAGCTGATGCGTGGAAATTCCAGTTATGCGGAAATGACCATGAAGATCATACGCCCCAAATGGGATCGAACCCTTTCCTTCAAAGCATGGTCAAAAGGAACTGATTTATCCCTGATTTATATCACAGAACCAGCGAAAGAGAGGGGTCAGGTCTTTTTGAAGCGTGAGAAGGAGATGTGGAATTGGGTTCCTTCTATCGAACGGATGATCAAGATCCCCCCATCGATGATGATGCAGTCATGGATGGGATCGGATATGACCAACGATGATCTGGTGAAGGAATCATCAATCGTAGAAGATTACAGCCACACCCTCATTGGAACTGAAACGATTGAAGAGTACGACTGTTATAAGATTCTTTTGGAACCGCACGAGGATGCTCCGGTTGTATGGGGGAAGATCATATCCTGGATCTCCAGGGATGAGTATTTCACCCTGAAGAATGAATATTACGATGAAGACGGGTATCTGGTTAACCGTGAAATCCTATCAAAAACAAAAAATGTGGGAGACCGTATTATCCCCACCTATTTTGAGATCATTCCGGTTGACAAGGAGGGGCAAAAAACAACGATGGAGTTCACCCATGTGACATTCAACGTACCTATGGAGGATGATTTTTTCTCCATTCAGAACATGCGGCGGGTTCGGTAGCTTTTGTAAATTGGATATACACAGATTAAAGTCGGTTTATGCCCTCGTAGATTAATGTAAACTAAAAACATTCAATGTTGTGATGAAAAACTTGAAGATTGCATGGAAAAACTTATGGAGGAACAAGCGAAGAACCTTAATCACTGTCTCCTCCGTATTATTTGCGGTCATTATTTCCACCGTGATGTCTTCCATGCAGGAAGGGTCATACGCATCCATGGTGGATAACTGGGTGAAATTTTATTCCGGTTACATGCAGATCCAGCAGGAAGATTATTGGGAAGATAAGACCATCAACAATTCATTCCCGGAAACGGACTCCCTGATCCATCTTGTTGAACAAACTGAAGGGGTTACACAAATCGCACCCCGGTTTGTATCGTTTGCACTTGCCTCATCCGAAGAAACCACAAAGGGAGCCATGATTATGGGTGTTGATCCTGAAGAAGAAGACCGTATCACCGAAATCAGCAAATGGATTACTTCAGGGCATTATCTGGAACCCGGGGATGACGGATTGCTGGTAGTTTCCGGGTTGATCAACCATTTGGGTCTTGGTGTATCAGACACCCTGGTGCTACTGGGTCAGGGCTATCATGGGGTGAGTGCCGCAGGCAAATATCCCATTCGTGGCATTCTGGAATTCCCCAATCCCGAGATCAACCAGGAGCTCATCTATATGGACATAGACAATTGCAGGGAATTCTATTCAGCCGAATCGCTTCTTACCGCTCTCGTGATCATGGTTACGAATCATTATGCACTGCCCGGGGTGAGTGAAAGGCTACAGGCAAAGATCGGTTCTCCGTATAGTCTGATGACCTGGAATGAGATGCACCCCGAGGTGGTTCAGCTCATTGAAGCAGACAGGGCCGGGGGAGTTGTTATGAAGGCCATCCTTTATATTCTGGTTGGATTTGGTATTTTCGGGACCATCTTGATGATGCTTTCAGAGAGGAGAAGGGAAATGGGAGTAATGGTTGCCATTGGTATGCAGCGCACGAAGCTTGGAGTAATCCTCTTTTTCGAAACCATTTTGATCGGTTTAATTGGCACGCTGGCGGGTTTTGCAGGAAGTGTTCCGATTATCGCATGGTTCATTCATCATCCGATACGATTAACCGGAGAGGCTGCTGCAACCATGATCCAGATGGGAATCGAGCCCCTTCTGTTATTCTCCTGGTTGCCTTCGGTCTTTTACAACCAGGTCATTACCATATTCATCATAACTGCCGTGATTGCCATATTCCCGGTATACCGGGCCGGTATCTTGCGGGTTAATCAGGCACTCAGAGCATGACAGAATGGATCAATTAACAAACAGTTAAAACATGTAATTATGATATGGTCGATATCCTGGAGAAACATCTGGCGCAATAAGGTTAGAAGCACCGTAGTAATTATAGCCATTACCCTTGGCATTTCTGCCGGTGTGTTTTCCACTGCATTCTTTACCGGTATGATGAATCAGCGGATCGAACAGGTGATTTCCAATGAACTGTCGCACATTCAGATTCATCATCTCGATTTCAGGTCCACTATGGAATTGGGGAATTACATCTCAACGGGGGCTGAGCTGACCCGGCAAATAGCGGATATCCCGGGTGTAAAAGGTGTCAGCAACCGGATTGTCATCCAATCCATGATATCCTCTGCTGAAACCGCATCCGGTGTTAAGATTGTTGGTGTGGATCCCGAAGATGAAAAACGGGTAACCGATATGGAGGAGAACATCGTTGAGGGTGAATACTTTAACGGCATCCTGAGAAATCCTGTACTGATCGGAAAAAAACTGGCCGAAAAACTGAAAGTTAAACTTCGTTCCAAGGTCGTCATCACGCTTCAGGATCTGGACAACAACATTACCGGCGGAGCATTCCGGGTTGTCGGTATTTATGAAACACCGAATTCAACCTATGATGAAACAACCGTTTTTGTCAGGCGTAGTGATATTGCACGTCTTGCTGAATTACCTGACCATGCCGGGCATGAAATTGCCATACTGGTAGAAAACAACGAACTGGTCGATACGGTTCAACATCAGATTGTTGCCATGAATGGGGAATTGGAGATCCTGAACTGGAAAGAGCTGAGTCCGGAAATGGGGTATTTAACGGAAGTGATGGATCTCTACATGTACATCTTCATCATCATCATTCTGTTTGCCCTGCTATTCGGGATCATCAATACGATGTTGATGGTTGTCCTGGAGCGGGTGAAAGAACTGGGTATGTTAATGGCAATCGGTATGAACAAACAGCGGGTATTCAACATGATTGTTCTTGAAACGGTATTGCTTACGCTGGTTGGCGGGGTTGTAGGGACCCTGGCAGGAAGTGGCTTATCAAAATATTTTGAAACACATGCCATTGATATGTCGCTCTGGGCCGAGGGTTATTCCCAGCTTGGGTATGATCCCCGGGTCTTTACCAGCATGGATGTTAACCTCATGATCACGGTGATCATCATGGTGCTGTTCACCGGTATTATTGCAGCCATCTATCCGGCATACAAGGCATTAAAATATGATCCGGCAGAAGCATTACGAATCGAATAAATCGGTAACTTTTTTAAATAAATCGACATGAGTATTATTGAGATTAAAAACCTGACTAAGATTTACGATGGAGCCGGGCTTGAAGTGAAAGCCGTAAACGGCATCTACCTGAATTTTGAAAAGGGAGAATTTGCCGCCATAGTAGGGCCCTCAGGATCAGGCAAAACAACGTTTCTCAATCTCCTGGGAGGCCTTGATAGTCCTACCTCCGGGGAAGTGATCGTTGATGGAGTGGATATTTGGAAGCTCCGATCCAGGAAACTGATCAATTTCAGGATGAACCACATCGGCTTTGTATTTCAGTCCTACAATCTGATCCCGGTGCTTACTGCCAAAGAGAATGTGGAATTCATCATGCACCTTCAGGGAAGGTCAAAACGTGAACGGGATGCCCGAACAAAAGAGCTATTGCAGGCAGTCGGTTTGGCTGATCGAATAAACAGCCGTCCCAACAAGCTGTCCGGTGGTCAGCAACAGCGCGTGGCTGTAGCACGAGCTCTGGCTTCTAAGCCCAAATTCATTCTCGCTGACGAACCGACCGCCAATCTGGATTCCAAATCCACCGAAAACCTGCTGGACATCATGGAAAGATTGAATAGGGAGGAGAATATTACCTTCATTTTTTCCACTCATGATGCCCGGGTTGTTAAAAAAGCCCATCGTGTGATCACGATGGAAGACGGCAAAATTGTCTCGGACATTACCCAGTAAAAAACGCATGGTATATCAACGGTTTAGACTATCGGTTTCTCTTTTCCTGCTGTCTGTTTTTCCTCTTTTATCTCAGGAGGGAAACGGAGCCATCGAGTTTAACGGATACCTGTCCAATATGCAGAGTGCCATGATCCCATACTGGGACGGTTCCTGGATCACCGATAACACGATCCATAACCGGCTGAACCTGAAATGGTACATTTCCGAATCCTTCCGAACAAACATCGAAGTGAGAAACCGCTTCATCTATGGTGAATCGATAAAAACCATCCCATACTATGCAAAATTGATCAACAATGAGCAGGGGTGGCTTGATCTATCAACCAACCTCTTCAAGGGAAAATCCTATCTTTTTCATTCCACCATTGACCGGTTGTGGATCGATTTTTCAAAAGGGAATCTACAGGTTCGGGCAGGCAGACAACGGATAAACTGGGGACAGAACATGATGTGGAACCCCAATGATATTTTCAATGCTTACTCCTTCTTCGATTTTGATTATGTGGAGAAACCCGGAAGTGATGCGCTTCGCATCCAGTACTTTACCGGTGTCTCGTCCCTGGCAGAAGCAGCGGTTAAAGTGGATCACAACAATGACATTACAGCTGCCGGATTTTTCCGGTTCAACAAATGGAATTACGACATTCAACTGTTGGGAGGTATGCTGAACAGTGAGGATTATGTAGCAGGTATCGGTTGGTCGGGTGATATTAAGGGAGCCGGTTTCCGGGGAGAAGTTACCTATTTTCATCCGATAAAGGAGTTTCCCGATACTTCCGGTTTTATGATCTTGGGGATATCCGCAGATTATACCTTTAACAACTCCATTTACCTCCTGGCAGAGTTTCTATACAATGGTTATGATCTCTCCATCCTCAATTTCAGTGAATTTTACTTCATGCCGCTTTCGGTCAAGACCCTTTCATTCACCGACTATTCGATCGGCATGCAGATATCCTATCCATTCACACCCTTGTTTAACGGAACCCTCGCCGTTATTTACTTCCCTTCCATGGATGCCATTTTTGCCGGTCCATCCCTCGATCTATCGCTCAAAGACAACCTCTCCATTTCCCTCATCACTCAATATTTCAACGGGAAGTTTACCGATCAAAAAGAAGATCTGGGTTTTGGTTTTATTCGCCTTAAATGGAATTTTTAAGTTCCCCTCCCCGCTTATCCTGAATTGTTATTTCTTGACTGGGTAGCCGGTTTAATCCCGTCATTTTTTTTTATACTTTTACATCGATTCAGTATCCATGATTTCTGAAATATGGCTCTCATCGAAGAATTCAACAGAAGCGGTAACTGGTTATTCAAAAGGCGGGGATACCTGCCGGTTTTTATCCTCAGTTTAGCGCTAGTCTATTATGCACTGAAAGATTTTTCCGGCTATCATCCCAGTCCATACAGGGATCTGATATACCTGGGTGTAAGCCTATTGGGTCTGGGTATCCGTATCGTTACTGTTGGACAGACCCCGAGAGGCACTTCAGGGAGAAACATCAAAAGGCAGAGGGCTGAAACGTTGAATACCACCGGCATCTATTCCCTTGTTAGGCATCCCTTATATCTTGGAAATTTGATCATCTGGCTGGGTTTAGCCCTCTTTCTTGAGTCACTATGGTGCCTCTTGCTGTTTATTTTACTCTTCTGGCTCTATTATGAACGGATCATGTTTGCCGAAGAGATTTTCCTGCAGGAAAAGTTTGGGAAATCATTTCTGGATTGGGCTATTGATACGCCGGCTTTCTTTCCGCGATTCAGAAATTGGCAATCCAGCCAATTGGATTTTTCCTGGCGTAATGTGATCAAACGGGAGTATCACGGATTTATCAATATCTTCATCTCCTTCACCTTTCTTGATCTGTTCAGAAATTTTTTCATGACGAAGAAACCGTATCCTTCCCTAATGTGGATTTTGCTCACAGCTGCAGCAGCTGTAATCTGGTTCATCATTCATATTCTGAAAAAAAACACAAAATTATTCCATGTCACAGGAAGATAACCCGTTTCAACGAATACCGTTATGAAAATAAGCAGCAACTTTGATGGGGGGAATATCAGAATAATCTCCACAAAACATGTCGATAACATTGAACTTCAGATCAGGCCAGACAACCGGGCTGATTTTTTCCAGTGGTTCTATTTCAGGTTGCAAGGGGTTGCCGGTTACCCATGCAGGATCAGGATCACAAATGCGGGCAATGCATTCTCCAAAGAGGGCTGGGAGAATTATAATGCCTGTGCTTCCTATGACCGGATGACCTGGTTCAGGGTACCAACGACGTTTGATGGCCAGGTATTAACCATCGATCATAAACCCGAACACAATGCTGTCTTTTATGCCTATTTTGCACCCTACACGTATGATCAGCATCTGGATTTGGTTCATGCTGCACAGCGTTTCCCTCAGTGCATTCTTGAATCCGTCGGACAGACCGTTGAAGGAAAAGATATCGATCTGCTCATTTTAGGAGAACCTGCAGAAAACAAGACAAAGATCTGGGTTCTTGGTCGCCAGCATCCGGGTGAAAGTATGGCTTCCTGGTTCATCCAGGGTTTTCTGGATCGGATGCTCGACGAAGATGATCCGGTATCCCGGAGAATAATTGAAAAAGCGGCTATCTACGTCATACCCTATCTCAATATCGACGGAGGAATACGGGGAAACATGCGAACCAATGCAAACGGGGTGGATCTGAACCGCGAATGGGAAAATCCCACCAAAGAAAAAAGCCCTGAAGTATATTATACACTGCAGTACATGCTGAAAACCGGTGTAGACCTCAACCTGGATATTCACGGCGAAGAGGGCATTCCCTATGTTTTTGCATCTTCCATCCAGGGAATTCCGGATTTTACTAAACGATTGGCTTCTTTACAGGAACACTTTACCATGAATTGGGAAAGCATCACTCCGGATTTTCAGACGGAATACGGCTACCCGGGGGACAGACCGGGAAAGGCAAATTTAAGTATTTGTTCAAAAAACATAGCACAACGGTTTAATTGTTTGTCACTTACTATCGAGATGCCTTTTAAAGATAACGACAACCTGCCCGATCCCCAATATGGCTGGTCTCCGGAACGATCCGAACATCTTGGGGCATCGTTGGTCTCTGCCATTCTGAGTATTATCGATGAAATATAGGGTGACCCGGGCTATGAGAAAGCACCATAACAATCCATTCAGATCCGCCAAAAACAAATCACACCTGCGTCATGGTATCAACTGCCTTTAATCCCTCACTGGAGTTTGCACAAACCCTTGATTCGAAGGATCCGTTACAACAATTTCGGCAACATTTTTCCCTGCCCGGGAAGACGATTTACCTGAATGGTAACTCGTTGGGTCTTTGTTCAAGAGGTGGGGAGGCCTCCGTGCTTCGTGTGCTTAACGAATGGAAATCGATGGGTATTGAAGGATGGCTTAATGGAGATCAGCCCTGGTTTTGGATGGCAGAAGAGATCGCAAAATTAATGGCTCCTCTGGTAGGGGCACGATCCGGTGAGGTGATATGCACAGGAACAACTACGGTAAACCAGCATGCATTGCTGAGTACATTTTATGCTCCATCGGGTAAAAAAACCAAAATAGTGGCTGATGAAAAGAACTTTCCCTCCGATATCTATGCCATGAAAGGGCACCTCAAGATGCGTGGATACGATCCGGCACAGCACCTAATACTTGTTCCAGCTGAACCGGATGGATCGATATCGGAAAAGAGAATCCTGGAGTACCTGACAGAAGAGGTTATACTTGCACTGCTCCCTTCGGTATATTTCAGAAATGGCCAATTGCTTGATATGGAACGTATCACCCAAGCTGCTCATAAAAAAGGAATAATCCTTGGATTTGATTGTTCTCACTCTGCGGGAGTTGTTCCTCACGCATTATCAGAGATGGGTGTTGATTTCGCCTACTGGTGCGGGTATAAATACCTCAACGGGGGCCCCGGGTGCCCGGCATTTATCTACCTGAATGAACGTCACTTCGGCAAAGAGCCGATGATGGCAGGCTGGTTTGGTTTTCAAAAGGAAAGGCAATTTGATATGTCTCTTGACTTTTCACACCAGCGAGATGCCGGTGGTTGGCAGATATCCACACCATCTGTTTTGAGCATGGCTCCCCTGAAAGATGCACTGGATCTCATCCTGCAAGCCGGCATTGAACAGATCCGGGAAAAATCAATGAACCTTACCACATACCTCATTGCCCTGGTTGATACCCTCCTGTCTGAACCACCCTACGACTTTTTTATTGGTACACCGACAGATCCCGAAAAAAGGGGTGGTCATATCGCCCTCAGACGAAAAACAGATGCCCGACAGATCGCTCAGTCATTGAAATCGAAAAATATCATCACCGATTTCAGAAGTCCTGATATCATCCGGGTTGCACCTTCGCCCCTCTATTGCCGGTACGAAGATATCTGGATTATGATACAGTCAGTGAAAGAAATAATCGATTCCGGGGAGTATGAAAATCAACCGGAAAGCACGATGCCAATCTCCTGATAAGAGTATAAAATGAATTTATTATCAAGTAGTTCAAACATTGTTGTTATTTTTTCCCATGTTTTTATTATATTGTAGTGATCTTTGAAAGGATAATTTTATGCGATCAGATTATCGCATATCGTTCATTAAACCTAATTAAAAACCTAAAGCAAATGAAACGATCCAACTTCTTTAAAACCCTCAATGCAGGATTGGTTATTCTATTGGTTACTGGTCTGATTGCCTGTACTTCCAGACCGGATAAATCTGGATCAAAAGAACCGGAGGCATCTGAAATAGATACACTAAAAGAGAAAGTGATTGAAAAAATTTCGGGTTATCCACTACCCACCTCTTTCCAAATCACCACCATGTTAAATGAGGCAGGTGCTCCCTATATTCTCAGTATCTCTAATCCGGCATCAAATGCAGGTAATTACTTTACACAGGTTGAAATAGCGGTTAACCTGGGTATTTACGGAGCCGATTTAAGCTATGCAAGCACCTATATGATGAAGCAGGAAACCATGTTATACCTGGATGCTTCCAAAAAGCTTAGCGATGAAATTGAAATTTCAAGCGCATTCAATCAAACGTACGCTGAACGGGTTGAAAGTAACCTGGAAAACGGAGATTCGCTCATCAACATCATTTCAGACTCGTTTATTGACACCTACAATTACCTGACAGATAATAACCAGGACAAGCTGGCTATTTTAGTGATGACCGGTAGCTGGATTGAGGGTCTGTACATTACTACACAAATAGCCTTTACCGCTGAAGACAACACAGCCTTGCTAGATATCATATTACACCAGCAATCTTCACTGAATAAACTGATTGAAATCATGGAGCCGATTAAAGGGGATGAAGATGTTATAGAAATCAGTAATGCGTTGAACGAGTTGAAAGGACATTATGATACAATAGAGGATCAAATGAGTGACGAGACATTTGAGAAGATCCTATCAACCGTGGAAAGCCTCCGAAACAAAATCGTTTAATCACGTATAGACTACCCTGTCATGCCTGAGCCTGACAGGGTTTTTTTATTTTTTTTATCCGATCATAGTATTCTCCTTTCTGATAACGTAAGTCCATATGAATGAATCCATTCTTAATGCTTTACTGCAGCTGTTTGCTATGATTGCCAATGTTCGTAAAGATGGTCTCTCATCCAGAGCAATAGAGATTGTCCATTTTTACCTTCAACAACACCTGAGTGCCCAGCTCATTAACAATTACATTACCCTGTTCGAGAAGTACATTGCCACCTATCATCCTCAGCTGGTGAAAGAGGGAGCAGAATCAACTGCCGGAATAGATCCGCTAAATACTGACAACATTCTTTCCATTTGTAACGAAATAAACAAGAATCTCCGGCAGAGAGAGAAGTTCATTGTTTTTATGCGACTCGTTGAATTCATCAATGAAGATGAGGTAATGACAGATCGTGAACTGGATTTTATTAAGATGGTTGCCCGTTGTTTCAACATAACCGAAACGGAGCTTCACAATACAAAAAACTACATCCTGGATCCCCTGTCACATGATATTCAAAAAGATAAGTTGCTTGTTATCAGCAAAGCACCGGATCCCCCGGTGAAGGGGATCCACCATATTCAGAAAAGTGACCTTGACGGGATGATCATCATCCTTCATCATGCCAGTACCAACACCTTTATTTTCCGCTACCTGGGAAGCAGCAACCTGCTTTTAAACGGGCATTATATCCCACCGGAAAGGATCCACTTGCTTGATCAGGGGTCGCTCATTACCAGTCCGAAGATCAGGCCCATTTATTACAGTGATGTTTCGAACTGTTTTTTTCGCGAAAGTGATCATGAAAAGATTGTTTTTCAAGCCCTGGATATAGAATTCAAGTTCAAAAAGAGTGATAATGGAATACACCGGTTTTCATTTACCGAAGAGTCAGGTAATTTGATAGGGATTCTGGGAGGAAGCGGGGTGGGCAAATCAACCCTGCTGAACATGTTGAATGGTAACATGCAGCCACAGCGGGGGAAAATACTGATTAACGGGTACGATCTCTACGCGGAGAAAGAAAAACTGGAGGGGATGATCGGATTTGTTCCCCAGGATGATCTGCTCATAGAGGAACTTACCGTGTTCCAGAATCTTTATTATAATGCCAAGCTCTGTTTCAGCCAGCTATCAAAAGCGGAAGTACTGAAACGGATCAACAAAATACTGAAGGATCTTGAACTGTATGAGAGCCGGAATCTGAAGGTCGGATCACCCCTGAACAAATTCATCAGTGGGGGGCAGCGAAAACGATTAAATATCGCACTGGAACTGATCCGCGAACCCTCCATATTGTTTGTGGATGAACCCACTTCAGGACTCTCTTCCCTGGATTCAGAAAAGGTAATGCTGCTCCTGAAAGAGCAAACACTCAAGGAGAAACTGGTCATCGTCAACATCCACCAGCCCTATTCCGATATTTTTAAACTGTTTGATAGGATACTAATCCTGGATAAAGGGGGATATCCTATCTACAAAGGAAATCCCATTGACGCACTGGTCTATTTTAAATCGGCCAGCAATTATGTAGATGCAACAGAGGGACAATGTCTTTCCTGCGGAAATGTAGTGCCAGAACAGATACTCCAGATTGTGGAAGCACGTGAGGTGGATGAATACGGGAAACTGGTGGAAAAGAGAAAGGTCTCCCCACAGGAATGGTATCAGCTTTACCTGAAAAACTTCGAATCGGAAGAACAGGAAAAGCATCAAAAAGACCCCTTACCCCCTTGCATCTTCAATATCCCCATCCCGTTGTCTCAGTTCTGGATTTTCATTACCCGTAATGTCCTGTCAAAACTTGCCAACCAGCAATACATGCTGATCAATTTCCTGGAAGCCCCCCTCCTTGCCCTGATCATCGGTTATTTTACCAAATACATCAGCGATCATTCAGGTACCCTATCTTATGTGTTCAGGGAAAATGAAAACCTTCCCGCCTATATCTTCATGGCAGTTGTGGTTGCCCTGTTCATGGGGTTGACTGTGAGTGCCGAAGAGATCATCCGGGATCAAAAGATCCTGAAACGGGAATCATTCCTTCACCTGAGCCGGCTCAGCTATCTGCATTCAAAAATCCTGATCCTCTTCCTGATCTCGGCGATCCAAACATTCAGTTTCGTCCTGATCGGGAATACTATTCTGGAAATCAAAGGGATGACCTTCCCCTACTGGATGGTTCTCTTTTCCGCCTCCTGCATGGCAAATATGATCGGATTGAACCTCTCCTCCGGCCTGAATTCGGTGGTAGCAATCTATATCATCATTCCATTCATCCTGGTTCCCCAGCTTCTCTTTAGCGGAGTGATAGTTAAATTCGACAGGTTGCACAACGTATTCCGAAATCCGGTTTTTGTCCCGACAATCGGCGAACTGATGACCTCACGATGGGCGTATGAAGCCATTGCCGTGGAACAGTTCAAAAAAAATAAATACCAGCGCAATTTCTTTGACCTTGAAAAAGAAGAAAAGAATGCTCTCTTTAATTCCCGTGATCTTATTCCGACTGTAATCTCCAGACTGAATGAGGCTGACCGGAACATCCAGAACAATCTGAACCGGGAAGAGGCAATTTCCAACCTTGAGGTAGTCCGGCATGAGCTTCAAAAATTGCATGATTTTCAATCATTCCCGCTCTTTGAGCGGATAGCGGATCTGACTGTTGAAACCTACTCCAGCGAACTATACGACCTTACCAAATCCTACCTGTTAGGGGTCAAAGAATACTACCAGGAAACGGGAGAGAAGGCAACCCGGTTCAAGGAGGAAAAATACAATCACCTGGTCGATTCCATGGGAAGTAAAGATGCGCTGAACAGACTAAAAAATAAACACGAGAATGACAAGCTGAATGAATTGCTCCTGAACCGTGGCGAAATTCGGTTCCTGCCGGAATTGGACCATCAACTGGTCAGGAAGACGATGCCCGTTTACATGGATCCGATATCAAAAACCGGAAGGGCTCATTTCTATGCCCCTGTCAAAATCATCGGTGACAATGCGATTGAAACATTCTGGTTTAATATAATTGTCATCTGGTTGTGGAGTCTTTTTTTCTATCTTTTTCTGATTTACGATCTTCTGCGCAGGATCATCGACTGGTCTGAAAAGGTCAAGATGCGCAAAAGAGCGTAACAGATCAATTCCTCAAATTGGGGTATGAAATTTTCATCAGTTTTGAAGATAACTGTTGAGTGAAACAGTTGACATACTTGAATTTGACTTTTCGTCAGCCATAAATGGCGAAAAATTCAAAGAATTTTTCGGGTTAACTTTTCCCACAGGGATGCCTGCCCGTCCGGCAGGCGGGCCTTTGGCATAACTTATAACGTTCTCTCCTACGTTCCTCCGATCTGCATTTCAAGGATTCGGAAGGTTGGAGCCGTAAAGCTGCGGTTCATGTCAAGATCATTCCCGATCATATCGATCGCGTTGAGCATCTCAAATGCGCTTCCGGCGATGGTTAGTCCTTTGACCGGAAAAACGATCTCGCCATTTTCTATCCAGAAACCGGAAGCTCCGCCGCTGAAATGACCATTCACCGGATTTATTCCGTATCCTGTAACGCCCTTCAGCAACAGCCCTTTTTTTGTTGCTTTTATGATCTCCTCCGGGGTATTTGTTCCGGCTACCATATAGAGGTTATGGAATCCGATCCCGGGAAGGCTGCGAAAATCACCCCTTGAAGCATTGCCGGTGCTTTCCACACCGGCTCTTTTTGCCACGGCTGTGTTGTATAGAAATCCTTTCAACACACCCTTATCGACCAGTATTCGTTTCTGTGTCGGCACTCCTTCACCATCGAATGGTTTGCTACCCGGTCCTCTGGATATTGTCCCGTCATCGATGAGGGTCATCAGCTCGGTAGCGAATTGCTGGTCCATTTTATCTGCCAGGAAGCTGGCTCCCTGAAGGACTCTCTCCCCGTTCAGTGCACCAAGGATTCCGCCCAGAATAGAACGTGCCACATCCGGATCGAATATCACCGATGCCTTTTGGGTTTTAACCATTTGCGGGTCGAGCATTTCGTATGCTTTTCTTGCGGCCACTTCGGCAATTTTTCGCGGCTCTTCCAGGTCTTCGAAGAATCGCCTCCCACAGTATTCATATCCGGTAGATTTTTGTTCTCCTTTTTCGGCAACAACGCCCACGCCATAGTTACAAAAGGAAGATTTATAGCTTTTCAGCATGCCGTTGGAATTGCCGATAATGATTTCACCATCTCCTTCCCCGAATCCGGACCCGGAACTTTTGGTTATTCGCTCATCTTTCATCGCAAGGGTTTCCACCTCTTTTGCCATGTCAATTTTCGTTTCCATATCAACGGCAGCAATGGAAGGGTCATAGAGTTCTTCCACGGCTGTGTCGGGTTGATCTTCCGGCAACACGTTGTTTTCATCCGGTGTGGTATTGGCAGCAAAACTCACTGCACTGGATACTGCATGGTCAAGGGCTTCATCCGAAAAATCGTTGCAATGCGAAAATGCCATTTTCCCTTCAATGAAGACCCTGAGACCCACCCCGTGTGCGGCTGCTTCCTGAACGGTTTCCACCGCTCCGTTTCGTACTTCAATGCTCAGTTCCCTGCCTGACTCAATGTATACTTCTGCAGCATCAGCGCCTTTTTTAAGGCATTGGCTGACTAATTTTTCTGCTATTATTTTGTAATCCATGATGTCAATTTTTTTGAGATTTACGATCTGGTTCTGCTACCACCAACATTAATTCCCCTGATCCGCACGGTTGGCTGTCCGACGGATACTTCGGCCATTTGTCCCTTACCACATATTCCGGGACCGAATGCCAGGTTATTGCCTACCGCATCGATCCCGGAGATTACGTCGAGGCAGTTTCCGATCAGTGTAGCTCCTTTTACCGGTGTGGTTTTCTTTCCATTCTCGATGAGATATGCTTCCCGGCAGGTAAAGTTGAACATCCCGGTAACCGGATTTACGCTCCCACCACTCAGGCTCTGAACATAAAGACCCTCTTTGGTTGAAGAGAGAATATCTTCGGGAGTATTTTCTCCCTGCTCGATGAATGTGTTGGTCATTCTTGGAATAGGGATATGGCGGAATGACTCACGGCGTCCGTTTCCGGTTCTTTCCATGTTAATCTGTTTACCGGAAAGGATATCGGTCATGTATTTCTTCAGCACACCCTTTTCAATCAACACATTCCGTTTCATCTGTGTTCCTTCATCATCAAAGTTTGTGGTACCGCGTTGATCGGGTATGGAACCGTCATCCACCATGGTAAACAGATCACTTGCTACCTTTTGGCCCAGTTTGCCGGTAAATGCACCTACTTCTTTTGCAATATTATCGGCTTCGAGGGGATGACCCACGGCTTCATGGACCAGCACGCCACCCCAACCGTTTTGCATTACAACATCCATTATTCCGGCCGGTGCATCTTCTGCTTCCAGCATCACAACGGCTTCCCTTGCAGCCCGGTGTGCAACTTCCTCCGGACTCACTTTGTCGAACATTTCGAAACCACAGTGATGACCCAGCCGTTCCCTGGCCATGTGGCGTGTATTGTTACCCACACCCATTGCCTGAACGATAAAGAAAAGCTGGGGCAATTCATCGTTCAGGTAAAGGCCTTCACTATTGGCAATGGTTCTTCCCCTCACCTCGTCATAGTAATCGATGATTACCATTTTAATTTTCGGATCGTAGTCAAGTGCCGCCTGGTTTGCGCGCTGCATGACCTCCAACCGTTTCTCATCAGCCAGATCCTGAAGGGGGATCTGTACTGTAATGAACGATTCGCGATGGGCTTCCTGAATATCAACCGGGGGAACCTGCTGACTACCCCGGGCCACATACGAGGCAACTTCGGCTGCCCGCATCAGTTTTTCTTCCGACAACTCGTCGGTATAGGCATATCCGGTTTTATCTCCGGCAATGACCCGCACACCGGCTCCCTTGACGATCCCGAACGTGCCGCTTTTAAACTTCGACTCTTCCATCGATATATTCCTGGTAATCCTGTTCTCAACATACACTTCAGCAAATTCACCCCCTTTTTCCAAGGCTTTTTGAATTACCCTGTTCAGCAATCCCTGGTCCAGCGCTGCAGCCGGTCCGGAAGAGAAGGATTTACAGGACCAAAGATTGGACATGATTGCCGGAGTGGCAACAAGGGCAAGACTCCCCTTGAAGGTTAGATCCAGAAATTTCCTCCGTGGAATATCACTGATAAAATGATCTTTTATATCCATTTCGGTTGTGGTATTTGGTTTAACATTTGTTTAACGGTTAAATTTACTTTTTATACAAAGATCAGTCAACCCTTTTCTTTTCATTAAAACATGTTTCACAACCTAAAAAATTTTTCTTACTTTTCAAAAGAACTCATCTACCCGGCAATATGGATTTGAAAATAACCTCATCGACCGTTACATGCCTTTGTGTCACTGCATGTTTTGTTCTGCAGTCTGCAAGGCTCACTGCACAGGAACAGACTATAGAAACCGTCATACAGACCGGGCACTATGCAGCAGTAACAGCTGTTGCATACAGTCCGGATGGGGAATTTGCTGCCACGGGCAGTAATGATAAGACCATCAAGCTATGGCATGCTGCCAGCGGACGGGAGATCCGTTCATACCTCGGTAGTGTTGGTGAATCCAGGCAGTTATCCTTTAGCCTGGATGGAAAACTCATTGCTTCCGTGGACCAGGATTATTCACTTAAACTTTGGGAGACGGAAACCAGTCAGCTGATCCGGACAATTGAGATTCCCGATGATGATATTCTGTGTGCCACATTCACCCCGGGATCAAACCTGATTGCCGGAACAGAAAAGAGCCATGCCATCCTTTGGGATCTTTCCACCGGCAAGGAGATCAGGCGATTTATCCCGGAGCCTCAGGATATCACCATGCAAAAAAACTTCACCTATCCGTCAGCCGGTTCGTTAGAGATCAGCCATGACGGCACCCGGTTACTGGTTGGCAGCAATGATCGAACCGTCATTCTTTTTGATTTCCAATCGGGAAAGGAAATAAAAAAATTCAAGGGTGACCGCTCCTCCTGTACCTCATGCATTATTTCTGCCAGTTTTAGCCCGGATGAAACCGAATTCATCTCAAATTACGATTCCGTCCATGCCTGGAATATTGAGTCGGGTAAAAAAATCAGGGCGATGGATGGCAGGAGTAACCGTGAGGGTGGGGCTTATTATTCCCCGGACGGAAAGTACATCGTCTCATCCTATTATAAGGTGATAACCATCTTCAATGCACGAACCGGAAAGCCGGTGACGACCATCGAGGGTCACCTCAGGGATGTTACGGATCTGAAACCATCTCCTGCCGGGAATTTTCTCCTTACGGGAAGCGAAGACAGGACAGCCTCGATATGGGAGATCCCATCAGGTAATAATTTCATTACCCTAAGAGGATTTTTAAATGATGTGGATGAAACCGTGCTGAGTGACGGTTATATGTACTGGATTGCCTTTATCAATGAAGTCCGGTTGAGTCCGGATGGTCAATACATCGCCGTCGGGAAAACCGGGAACAATGCTAAACTGATGGATTTTTCAACCGGCAGGGTGGTTCAGACTTACCGGGGACACGAAGGCATGGTCATCTCCCTTGATTTCAGTCCGGACGGGAAGTATCTGGCCACCGGCAGTGTGGATGGTACGGCACGCATCTGGGATGTCTCTTCCGGAGAATTGTTATATACACTTCCCGATCGCACATCCAACATTCCGGTTTTTACTGTTGCTTTCAGTTCAGATGGTACATCTCTGGCTACAGGCAGCTGGGATGGAAGAACACGGGTATGGGATCTTGAAGCGGGTGATCTGGTCCAATCCATTCCCAGTTTAACACCGTATGCCGTCCGCTTTACCCGGAACGGATTATACGTTGTTTCAGCCGTCCTTCCAACCCGTGAAAATCCAAAAAAACTGAGGTTGTTTGAAATTGACACCGGGGAAGAAATCCGTGAATTTATCGGACATACACAAATTGTAACAACCATCCGGATGAGTCCCGACGGGAAGTATATGCTGTCGGGCAGTTTTGACGGGATGGTTAAGCTGTGGGATATACCCACCGGATTGCAGGTACAAAAATTCAGGGGCCACTCCGCCAGGATCCATGCCGTGAACTTTGATAAAACGGGAAAGTTCATTGTTACGGGCAGTGATGACAACACAGCAAAATTATGGGATGCGGAAACCGGACAGGTCATCCGGACCTTTACCGGCCATAATGGCACCGTAAGTTCAGTGCAGATCAGTCCGGATGGAAAATTCCTGATCACCGGAAGTCATGACGGAACCATTAAAACCTGGGACCTGGAAACAGGATCTGAATTACTGACCCAGATTTTTCTCGGTGAATCAGACTGGCTGGTCAAAACAAAGGAGGGGTTTTTCGATGCTTCGGAAGGAGCCAGAAAATCCATTTTCTTTGTCAGGGGGACCACCACGTATAACATCGATCAGTTTTTTGAAGAGTTTTACCGTCCCGGATTACTGCAGGAAGTATACCGGAACCGAGGGCTGATCGAAGAACCCGTCAACCTCCTGAATAAACTGGAAGAATCGCCCCCACCCGTTGTTTCCATCATCACCCCAAAATCCGGTACTGAAATGGAAAACAGCGACGTGAAAATCTTTGCCAAAATTACCAACACGGGGGGTGGCATTAATGAGGTAAAACTGTTGCATAACGGTAAAAGCCTTCCCGTTGACAACAGCGGACTGGGAAGGTCTGGGAGAGAAGGCCAGTCGATCATGAAGAACTACACGGTTAGCCTCATCCCCGGAGAAAATATCCTTTCACTATCGGCATTCAGCGACGGAAGGATTGAATCCCGGCCCGAAGAGATCATCCTCCATTACAAAGGACTGGAAAGTACCGCCATCTGTTACGTCATCGCGATCGGGATCAATAAATATGAAAATCCCCAGCTTGAACTAAACTATGCAAAAGCAGATGCACGGGCATTTGCAAAACTTGTTGGAGAGCGTGCTCAAAAACTGTTCAAGCGAATCGAACTGATCGAACTTTATGATAAAGAAGCGACCCGGGAAAATATTTTGAGTGCGCTGGATACCCTGTCCGTGAAAATCAATCCCGAGGATGTTTTCTTCTTCTATTATGCCGGACACGGAAGCATGGTGGAAAATAAATTCTTCTTTATTCCGACCGAAAGTGTAAGCTTATATCAGATGGATAAACTGATCAAGGGATCCATTTATGCCGGGGATATGCAGGAAAAATTCAAAAACATCAAGGCATTAAAGCAACTGGTTGTGCTCGATGCCTGTCAATCGGGTGGATCGACCGAGCTTCTGGCCCAACGGGGAGCCATGGAGGAGAAAGCACTGGCACAGATGTCCCGAAGTTCCGGGGTCCATGTGCTTGCCGCTGCCGGTAGCGAACAGTTTGCAACCGAAGTGGGAAGTCTTGGCCATGGTCTTTTTACCTACGTTATCCTGCAAGCATTGAACGGCAGCGCTGACGGAGCCCCAAAAGACGGGAAGGTCACCATCTATGAACTGAAATCGTTTCTCGATGATCAGGTGCCTGCCCTTTCAAAGATATACAAGGGACAGGCTCAATACCCCTATACGTTCTCACGGGGACATGATTTCCCCGTGGTAATTAAATAAAAAAATGGAAATTCCATTCACAAGGCACCCAACAATATCATTCTATTCAATAGTACTATGCCATTATGAAAGACCGTAAAGAAATACCCGTTTATGAGTTCATGCCACGAATCCACCATCTCTGGGATCAGCAGTGGTTCCTGCTAACCAGCGGAGACTATGCCGCCAATCATTACAATACGATGACCGTTGGCTGGGGTTATTTTGGCATCATGTGGAATAAACCGGTTGCAGTGGTTGTTGTCAGGCCAACCCGCTATACGTTTGAATTCATGAACCGCTATGAAACCTTTACACTCTCAGCATTCGACAAGAAATACAAAGAGGATCTGAATCTTCTTGGCTCCACATCCGGTCGTGACGGAGACAAACTGGCTGAAACAGAACTAACGGTTGTCCCCTCCAGCAAGGTTGAAGCTCCAACATTCCTGGAAGCATTATTGATTGTAGAGTGTAAAAAGATCTACTGGGACGACTTCAAACCGGAACGATTCCTTGATCAATCCATCCACAGGAATTATCCCCTGAAAGACTATCACCGGATCTATTTTGGTGAAATTGTGCTTATCCGTGGGACGGATCAGTTCCGCTAACAACATTCAGAAAACGAATGTTGCGTCTCACTTACTCCATCTCCTTCTCCCGGTTTATTTCAATGATATCCACCTGATCTGCATAATCGCCGATAAGGTGTTTGCAGAAATAATCTCCGCGAAGCCAGAAAAAATACTCATTCATATCACCGTATCCATGTCGTTGACCCGGGAATATGAAAAGATCAAACCGTTTATTGGCTTTAATCAGTGCGTTTGCCAAACGAATAGTATTTGCAGGATGGACGTTGTTATCAATATCGCCGGTACAGATTAACAGTCGACCTTTCAGGTTTTCAGCAATCTCCGAATTTTTATCAATCTCGTATTCAAATGTAATATTGCCATCTTTATCAACGACTTCCTTTACACCATGGTGTTTTTCACTCCACCACCGGTTATAGATGTTGTTTTCATGATTGCCTGAAGATGAAACAGCAACCTTGAAAAAATCGGGATATACAAGCATGGCTGCAGTTGACATAAATCCTCCTCCGGAATGACCAAATATGCCCACTTTATCAAGATTGATACACGAATACCTGTCAGCCAGTTGTTCTATGGCTGCTTTTTTATCGGCCAATCCGTAGTCACGGAGGTTCCCGTACCCGTAATTGTGGTACCATTTCGACCGGCTTGGGTGTCCTCCCCGGTTTCCAACAGTAATTACGATAAATCCAAATTGCGCTTGACGATCCAATCGATCCATGCTGACAGAAAAAGATTTATTAACCGCTTCGGTCTGAGGCCCTGGGTACACATATGCAATGATTGGATATTTTTTTGTCGAATCGAAATCAAATGGTTTATACATCACGCCATAAAGGTCGGTCATACCATCATCCGCTTTTACCTTATAGGGTTCAGGGAACTGGTAACCGGCTTCAAACAGCAGGGAAAGGTCTGCTGTTTCGAGTTCCATCAGCACGTTGCCCAGGTTATCCCGTAGCTCCGACTGAGGGATCGTGTTTACCCGCGAGTAGTTGTTTACAAAACAGGTATGCGCATCGTTCATGCTTACAGTATGGTTAAAATTCCCTTTGTTTAACAGCTTGAGGCCGGTACCGTCAAAATTGATCCGGTAAAGGTGCAGGTAATAGGGATCCTCATTATTTTCCCTGGCATTTGCCGTGAAGTAGAGGATCCTGTTTTCTTCATCGATCCTGATAATCCTTTCACAATGAAATGGACCGCTGGTAATCTGCTTCTTCATGTTCCCCTGAGCGTCATAGAGGTAGAAATGGGCCCATCCGTCCCGCTCCGACCAGTGGATCAGTTCCGTTCCATTATTCACCAACCCCAAGGGTCTGGACTCGACATAGGTATTTAATCGCTCTTCAATTAGAACTTTAACTTCTTCGGTAGAACTGTTTGCTTCACAGACATCTATTCTTTTCAAATCCCTGCTTGTCCTCGTAAAATAAACCTTGTCGGGAGTTTTTGCAAGCCATATACGCGGCTGGTAATCATCATCCCGGTTTTTTGCCAGTCTTGGTGCACTCAGGATCGATATTGTTTGGTCTTTGAATGCTTCTGCTTTCACCTTCAGTTTTTCTTTGGTTACCATATCAATGACCAGCAATTCGACCTGGGGTGATTCTTCTTCCCCGGGCATATGGTATTTGTAGGTTTCCAGGGTTGGGCGGGGTTCTGCAATAGAATTGATTACCCAAAGATCTTTTACTTCCCTGCTATCGGATCGGGTAAGGGCAATTTTTTTCGAATCCGGTGACCAGACAACGTTCGCCGGCTTTCGTTTGTCCTTATTTTTTTCTTTATCCACATTGGTTTCCCCTCTCTCATAACCATAACTGTAATACTCTTCTCCGTCCTTGGTAAGCTGGTGTTCAACAATGGTGGAATCCTCCTCATCTTCCAGGGCTTTCTGGTAGTTTTCCCTGTCCATCCAGTAAAGGTTATACTGTTTGGCAAAAAGGATCGTTTCCCCGTCGGGAGAAATGGAAGCCCATCGTGGATTATCCTTGGGTTTTTCATAATCTTCCAGAAGGGTTACAACACGGCTGGTGAGATCATACTGGAAATAAAACTTCTTCTTTTCGGGTTTTTCCTTTTTGGGGCTTTTGCCTTTTTCCTGTTCAGTCTTTGTTGTATCCGTTTCCTCCTTTTTTTCCTCCTCCTGCGTGCTTTCTATTTCAAATTGAATGGCCTTCTCATCTTTTATAAATTTGATTTTTTCGATCGGCAGGTGTAGCGCATCATACGGATCCTTTGTAAAGCGGGTAAGGTCTGCAGCCATTTTGACATTATCAAATATCTCCGTTTTGGTTTTACGGACTGGATCAACGATATAAAAGGTTTTTCCTTTTGGTGTTTCAAAGGAATACCAGAACCGGTCGGACAGTTTCAACCAGTGAGCATCCACAGCAGTAGAAAAGATCATTTTTTTAATTTTTCCCGGGGAAAACCGGGCGGCGAGTGCATAGTTTGCTTTGGTAACTTCAGCATGCTGCCCAAGGATTGTACCCATGCTTAAACATGCAATCATGAATAGGACGAACGTAATCTTTCTCATTTTTTTGTGATATTTATGGTTTACAATAGGTTCTCAACGAAAAGCTAAACCTACAATCTTTTTCTGGAATCAGGAAGAAATGGAAAGTATTGTGCAGCAGGATATTTTCGTTTTAGAATCTTTTCCTGCCCGGGAAATTTACCGGTCCGGAAATTCCGGAATAACTACGGTATCCCTGTCAATAGCAAACGCACCAAAGTAGCCAAGAGCATCATTCGAGAGGTTGGTGTTGGGATTCGCAGGGGTTGAATAGGAACCGTCTCCACCACTATACAGCAGGTTTGCCAGGGTAAGGAAATAATCATACACCTTATCGTCCATGGAAAACAGCTCAAGTACAGCTGTATCGCCCGGCAAATAGGAATCCCCCCATATAAACATATCGACCGGATTGCCATCGATGAATTTATCATCTAACACGTAGATGTTTTTATCAAGGGTGTCGTTCTTAAACACCCTTACCCGGTAAAAATTGACCGTATCCCGGAGATCTGTGAAATGACAATGGAGCCAGTAGGATTCTTCATAATAGTAGGTTTCAGGATAGTATTCCAGCTCGATTGAGTCGATATCAATCCGTTTGGGTAGTCTGGCTGATGCCGTATACTCCTTCCCTTCCGCCTTAACGTCCAGTTTGTATGTTCTTCCGTAATCGCCCATGATGGTGGTTGTTTCATACACTCCTTCACTCACTTCAACCAGGGTATCCCGGGTTCCAAGGTCATCGGATACCACCACCGTTGCTCCCGATACAGCCGGGTATTCCGAAGGGGCGAAATAATCGGTGGTTTTGGTCAACATCACCCTGTAGGGAGCCGGTCTGTCGGATATGCTTCCTTCGATAACGATCCTGGGATCTGTTCCCTCCAGGTCGATCTTAATGATCTCCTCACACGATAACAGCAACGAAATCAACAACAATCCTATTTTATAATTGCGTGCCATGTCAGAATTTGAAATTATAGGTTATGGACGGTACGATTGGAAACAGTGAGAATTTTTTAGCCACGGTTTTTGATGGATCGTCTTCATCCTCCTCAAAGCGAATGGAATATGCATTTTTCCTTGAATAGACATTATAGATTGACAGGTCTACACTTGATTCATATCGTTTTCGCTCTTTCCCCTTCAGGCTAATACCCAAATCCAACCGATGGTAAGCAGGCATCCGGTGGCCGTTTCGTTCTGTATACATGTTCACTGTCGTTCCCTCTATTTCATATTTCCCGGCTGGAAAAGTAACGGCATTTCCTGTATAGTATACCCAGGTTCCCGAAATGGTCCATCGTTTACCAAGACGATAGAGGACGACAATGGAGACATCATGTCTCCGGTCCTGTTTTGCCGGAAATGCCTTCCCGTCATTAATATCGTCAAACAGGCGGTCAGTTTTCGAAAGCGTATAACTGATCCATCCATGCAATTTGCCACTTTTCTTTTTCAGATAAAATTCAGACCCATAGGATCTTCCGTTGCCGAATACAAGCTGTGATTCAACCTGTTCGTTGAGAAAAATATCTGCTCCGTTGCGGTAATCAATCTGGTTCTGCATCCATTTATAATACACCTCAACCGATGCTTCATAGTTGTTCTCCTTAAAATTCCTGAAATAGCCAAATACCAGCTGATTTCCAACCTGTGGTTTTACATTCGAACTGCTGGGGATCCAGGCATCCATGGGTGTTGTGGAGGTTGTATTGGAAAGTAAATGGATGTACTGGTTGGTTCTGACAAAGGAGGCTTTCAGAGAGCTTAATTCATCCACTCTGAACATGGCAGTTACTCTGGGGTCGAGACCGTAATAACCCCTTATCAGTTCACCACTGTTGTAAGCTGTGGTGTCAAAGACTGATCCCTCTTCATCATAACGATATACGTTACCCGGTCCAAGGAGGTGAAACATGGAAAACCGTAGTCCGTAACTGACGGTTAGCCGGTCAAAGAGAGTCAATTCATGGTTGAGGTAGATGGCTGTTTCGAGGGCATATTTCTCGGTCAGTTTCAATTCGTTCACACCCGATGTTTTGGAAGCATCGACAACACCCGGGATAAAGTTGTGGTGGTTCAGTTTCAGCCCAAATTTTAATGTGTTTCCGGGGTGCAGGAAATATTGAAAATCCTCTTTCAGGTGCCAGTCACGGATCGCCGATCTGATGGTAAATTTCATCCCCCCCTCATCCACGAAAAAATCATAACTGTAGTTGCTATAGATCAGGGAGCTGTTCAGGAAAAGCCTGTTGCTGAACAGATGATTCCACCGCACTGTGGCCGTACCATTTCCCCAATCAAATCCAAAAACATCACTGTATTCAAATACATCCCGCCCGAAGTAACCGGATAGGTAGATCCGGTCCTTTTCTCCCACCTTATAATTTCCTTTGATGTTCAGGTCGTAGAAATAGAGGATATTTTTGTTCACCAGTGTGTCAGAGGATAGTCTCAGGAAAAGATCGGCATAGGTTCTTCTACCGGACAGAATGAGGGATCCTTTCTCTTTTAGAAAGGGTCCTTCGATGGTCAGCCGGGAGGAGATCAATCCAATTCCACCGGAAATTCCTAGTTTTCGCAGGTTCCCATCTTTCATTTTCACATCCAGGACCGAAGCCAATCTCCCTCCGTATTCAGCGGGCATCCATCCTTTATACAGTTTCACATCTTTTATGGCATCGGAATTAAAAACCGAGAAGAAACCCAGGAGGTGCGATGCATTATAGACCGGTGCTTCATCAAGCAAAATGAGGTTCTGTCCCGGTCCCCCACCGCGCACAAAATAACCGCTTCCCCCTTCTCCGGCAGTGCTGACTCCCGGCAGCAATTGAATGGTTTTCAGAAGATCCTGCTCACCAAAAATAACCGGAATCTCCCTCACCTCTTTTACATTCAGTTTGGCTATGCTCATCTCTGTAGACCGCACGTTTTCATCCGCCCCAACCCCGTGGACCACCACTTCATCCAACAAACTGATCTTCGGATTCAATTCGATATTAATCGTTTTATCCTCTTTCAAGTCAACAGAAACATTTAGTGGCTCATATCCCACATAGCTTACCTCTATTTTGTAACTCCCCCAGGGAAGGGTAAGGGAATAGAAGCCATAGGGATTTGTAGCGGTGCCCTGTCCAGTAGCCGAAATAAACAGTGTGGCACCAATTAATTCTTCGCCGCTTCCTGCATCCATTACATGCCCACTGAGGGTTGCCATGTCCTGCGCATGCAGACCGGGAATGCAACACATCATACAGAAGAGAACCATCGTATATTTCATGACAGGCAAATCAACAGCGTGACGTTGTAAAGAATTCCAAAAATACCAAAATTAATTTATCGTGTAATCAAAAATTGCAATCAAATGACCTGAATACAATTTAATTGGTTTCCATTCTGACTCTTCACCAAAAATGATTACTTTCAGGCAGAAAAAATAATTGCCATGAAAAAAAAATTCTTGCTCCATGCCGGACTGTTCTCTATAGTTTGCAGTATCTTTTTGTTTACCACCAACTTGTTGGCCCAGGGTTACCTCCCTTTGCATGAAGAGAGCTGGCCTGAGTCCGATCAGGATACACTCTGGTATACGGTCAAAGGAGAGCGGCACGGTATCAGCTTTTTCCCTCAGGTCAGGTATCCCGAGGTCGAGTATACGGCATCCGATAAACTCACGTTTGACCGCTTTCATTCGGCCGATGTATTTGCCACCTGGCTCAAACGATGGGCAGATGAGTATCCTGATCTGGTTGATCTTTATACGGTCGCTGAAAGCTTTGAAGGAAGACCCATCCTGCAGGTAACCATTACCAATAAACGGTCAGGAAAAGATACAGACAAACCGGCTGCCTTTTTTGAAGGAAATCGTCATAGTGGAGAGGTAACCAGTGCAGAATCCGTTCTGTGGATGATCCAGTATCTGCTTGAACAATATGGCAACAATGCAGAAATAACAGAAATGCTGGACACAAAAACGATCTATGCCCGTCCCATTAATAATCCCGACGGACATACCCTCTATATGCACACAGCACAAAGCAACCGCAGTACCGTAAAGCCGACGGACAATGACCTGGATGGTCTTATCGATGAAGACTCTCCGGAGGACCTTGATGGAGACGGGGTTATACTCACCGTGCGCTGGAAAGATAAAAAACGGGGAAACATGAAGCCAGATCCGGATGATCCAAGCGGTAGGCTCATGATGAGGGTTCCGGAAGGAGAAGGGATCTATTTAACTGAATCTGAGGGGATTGATAATGACGGGGATGGCCGGGTGAATGAAGATGGTATCGGCGGATTGGACCTTCACCGCAATTATCCTGAAAACTGGAGGCCGGAACAGCATGTCGAGGCTACCGGACGCGGTTTCACCCAGCGTGGCGCCGGTGAATATCCGCTCAGTGAGATTGAAACCCGGTCGGTTGTTACATTCCTGTTAAGCCATCCCAATGTATATATTGTAAATTCAATGGATACACGAGTGCCAATGCATCTCCGGGCTCCATCAACTTCCCCCTCTGAAGAGAGAATGTACGTGGAAGACCTGGCGTGGTATGAATATTTTGACAGCATTGGAAAGGGAATTACCGGTTATGAAAGAGCCGGGGATGTATACCAGGATTACGGCCATGGGAATCCGCTCTTCGGACATGGCCCCGATTTTGGATACTGGTATTTCGGTGCCATCTGGTATGGTGATGAATTATGGAACGGGGGAAGGTTTAAAGATTATGACGGGGACGATGACATCGACCAGCTGGATCTGCTCAGATGGGACGATGAAGAAAATGAGGGCACCGGGTTTACCAAATGGAAACCGTTTGTACATCCTGTTTACGGAGAAGCTGAAATCGGAGGATTTCATCCAAAATTCTTCTCCCAGAATCCCCCGGCAAAAGAGCTTTTACCCTGGGCTAAAAACCAGGCATTGTTCAACCTCGAAATGGTAAACCATCTGCCGTGTCTCGCATGGAGCGATGTCAATCTGGAAAAGACCGAATCCTATGGCAATGACTCAGCCGATTTTCAGATCACCATCTCGTTTCAGAATACCGGGAAATTGCCCACCGCCTTGAAACAGGCACACCTGGTAAAGATCGTTCGTGAAGACCAGGTCACCATTGAATTTGAAAAAGACATGGTAACGGGGAAAAAACCGGTATTGAAAATAATAAGGGGAGAAGAGGAGTCAGGTGAAGATCGTAACTTGTATTACGACCGGTTCTCCCGTAATCAACGCTCTGCAAGTGTGGATTGCGGATTTACTCCCGGAGGTGAAACCAGTCAGGCTATCTTTACTGTTCGGATTTACCAGAAAAGAGATGTAACGTGTAGTATCAGTATATCATCAACGCGCGGAGGCGTCTTGAACAAAAAGATGACACTTGATTTTAGCAGGGAGTGATTTTCTCCTGCCTGCCGAATGATCATAGGGTCATGAAAAGAGTATCTGACCGAATTGAACCGCGATAGACGCCTTGCATAAAAATCCGGATACTATGAATAATGTATCGAATATCCATGCTTTTAACACCATCATCGGTTTCATTCTTCTTCTTTTCAGCATCTCGTATATGCCCATGCGCATTGAATCGTTATTGGTAAAACGGATTGATCTGATCCGGGAGAAAGAGGTAGAAGAAGCAGAAGCAGAAGTACTGTCTATGGAACACGGACTTTCCAGAGAACAGATGAACGATCTGAACACCGATGTAACTCGGGCCAACAATGAGATCAACCAGCTGATCCATCATTCAGCTTCTGTGAATGATTCCATCAATGCACTGATGAACAGAGCGGCAAATGAGCCCCACCTGCTGGATACCATTCAGGATTTATACAACCGAGGAATCTTGGCGGATGAAAGAATGATCGATTCATTGAGTCAGCTCTTTACCGAAAAATCAAACCAGCTGATGGAACGAATCCGGTCCTTTAACCAGAAAGACCGGGATCTTAAGATCGTACAGGCCAATATCCGGAGTAAAAATGCTAAACTCCGGTATTTTGCTATTCTTCTCTCCGTTCATTTTGGGATGCTTACCGTGACATTTCTTTTCGGTTTCTTCTTTTTTGTCATTGGGTTGAAAAACTGGAAAAGGCACAATCAGCATTGGCAAGATTCCAACGTGGAATGATAATGAACCGGTTTTTTTAATACTTTTATCCGGTTTTTCAACCGGAATGTGCGGCGGGAAACCGAAAGAATTAACGCTAAAAAACAGGAACAAATGACACAAATTAAGAACAAAAACAGAAAGGGAGTAATTGGAATACTGACCGGAGGTGGAGATGTTCCCGGGTTGAATCCTGCTATCCGGGCAGTCACTATCCGGGCGAATCGTGAAGGGTACCGGGTGATCGGGTTGAGACGGGGCTGGGCTGGTATCACTGAGCTGATTCGAGACAAAAATGCGGATAACAGCAATTGTTATATGGTCCTGACAGATGATATTGTAAATAAAGCGGGACGTACGGGGGGGACTTTTCTACACTCTTCCCGTACACGTCCAAGTCACATGAGGCATGCCGATATTCCGGAACACCTGAAAGAGAAATATAAGGACAAATACAACGACCTGACCGAGGAAGTCATTAAGAACCTGAGCTGGCTTGGTATTGAATACCTGATTCCCATAGGAGGGGACGATACATTAAGCTATGGAGTCAGGCTTTACAAAGAAGGAGTAAAGGTGGTTGCCATTCCAAAAACCATGGACAATGATGTTCCGGGAACCGATTATTGCATTGGTTTCAGTACCTGTTTAACCCGTACAATCATGATGACAAACACCCTTCGTACATCCGCGGGATCGCATGAACGCCTGCTGGTTATGGAAGTCTTCGGACGTTATGCCGGATTTACAGCCATGCTGCCAACGATGGCCGGGGCGGCCAACCGCTGTGTGATCCCGGAACACAAATTCGATATCGAATTGCTGACAAAACTGCTGGTAGAAGACAGGAATCATAATCCGAGCAAATACTCGGTTGTAATCGTTTCGGAAGGAGCCATGTTCAAAGGAGGTGAGATGGTTTTCAAGAATGCCGAAAAAGATGCATACGGACATGCGAAGCTGGGTGGTATCGGTGACCTCGTTTCAGCAGAATTGAAGAATCGTTCTGCAACGTACAACAAAAGCAAAACCATCAACATCATTAACCAGAAATTAGGGTACATGGTTCGTGGTGGTGACCCGGATGCGATGGACTCCATTGTACCCATGGCATTTGGAAATCTTGCCCTCGATCTTATCCTGAAAGGAATCCACGGCCGATTGGTGGTTCTGAAAAATGGAAGGTATGATAATGTCCCGCTGGATGTAGTGATCAGTCACAAAAAGATCGTGAATGTAAAAGAGAATTACAATACCGAACGATTGCGGCCATTTTATCATAGCTTTGAAATGAAACCATTCTTTCTGATGGCCAGCGAAGGATAACATTTAACCCATGATCATGACTCGTTCTCACACTCCTTTATACCAATATTTCATATACCGCTCCATTCCGATCCTGTTGCTTTTTTTCATCGTGATCCAGGCCTGCAAGCGTGATTCAACAGCGAAGTCTGATGGAACAGAAACCAGCACACTGCTTCCCGATACGGTCATCCTCGAAGCAGAAAATCACATGGGGTTACAGTTTGACCCGAAGGAGAGAGCTCAGATGTCAGGTGGCCTTGCGAATTATACGCAGTTATACAATGATATCCGCTCCGTCCCTCTTGACAATAGCATTCCTCCTTCGATCCAGTTCAATCCCATTCCAATCGGGGCTACTTTTCCTCAAAAACAGGAACCGATTGAATGGGGCTTACCGGAAAATGTTTCTTTGCCGGAAAACAGGAACGATCTTGCCTTTTATCGTGTGGCAGAACTGGCACAACTGATAAAAAGCCGGAAAATTACATCGGTTGAATTGACGCGTTTTTTCTTAGATCGTCTGAAGCGATTTGGGGATACCCTCCATTGTGTCATCACCCTGACAGAAGATGTAGCCCTTGCACAAGCGACCCGGGCTGATGAAGAGATCGCTCAGGGTAAATACAGGGGTCCTCTGCATGGCATTCCTTATGGTGTGAAAGACCTGCTTGCAGTAGAGGGATATAAAACGACCTGGGGTGCAGCACCCTTTAAGGATCAAATCATTGATGAAACGGCAACTGTTGTAAAAAAACTGGAAGAAGCGGGTGCTGTGCTGTTGGCTAAATTATCCATGGGTGCTTTAGCCATGGGAGATGTCTGGTATGCCGATACAACCAGAAATCCATGGGATCTCAAGCAGGGTTCCAGTGGCTCTTCTGCCGGCTCCGCATCCGCAACTGCCGCCGGCCTGGTTCCTTTTTCCATAGGAACGGAAACATTGGGTTCTATCGTCTCTCCCTCGACACGTTGTGGAACATCGGCTCTCAGGCCCACCTATGGTCGGGTTAGCAGAACCGGAGCTATGGCATTAAGCTGGACCATGGATAAGATTGGACCGATCTGCAGAAATGCTGCCGATTGTGCCCTGGTATTCCATGCCATGATCGGTCCGGACGGAATTGACCAGACCCTGGTCGATCTGCCATTCAACTACAAATCCTCCCTGGATCTTTCAGACCTGAAAATCGGCTATTTCAAAGAGGCGTTCGATGCAGATTATCCAACGAAAAAAAACGACAAAAAGACGCTCACAGTCCTGAAAAAGATGGGCGTTGAACTCATTCCGGTCTCCTTTCCCGACACGCTGCCTGTCTCTTCTCTGCAAATCATTCTGAATGCCGAAGCGGCAGCTGCATTTGATGAGCTTACCCGGTCCAACAGGGATACGCTTTTGGTTCGTCAAAACCGGGGAGCCTGGCCCAATCTGTTCCGTCAGGCACGATTTATTCCTGCCGTTGAATACATTCAGGCAAACCGTATTCGCTATCTGCTCATTCAGGAGATGCAGAAGCTAATGGAACAATACGACCTCATCGTCACACCCAGCTATGGCGGAAACCAACTTCTCATAACGAATCTCACCGGTCATCCGGTTGTCGTAGTTCCCAATGGATTTAACCAGCGGGGAACCCCAACCAGCATCTCGTTTATAGGCAATCTCTTTGATGAAGCAACCATTCTTGCTGTTGCAGCGATGTATCAGCAGGAAACCGATTTTGATAACCTTCATCCCCGCTTTTTTACCCTGGGTGCATTACCATCAAAGTGAACCTGAATGATCGGAAAAACAGTAAACGATTGATTTATGCGCGCCGTTATACAACGAGTAACCCATGCTTCGGTAAGCATCGAAGAAGAAATTATCTCAGAAATTGGCCACGGTTTGTTGATCCTGCTTGGGATAGAAATTGAAGACACCGTGGACGATGCAGCGTGGTTATGCAGGAAGATTGCCCAACTGCGAATTTTTGATGATGAGCATGGAATCATGAATGTACCCATTACGGAAGTTGATGGAGAAGCACTGGCAGTCAGTCAGTTTACACTTCATGCCAAGACAAAGAAAGGGAATCGCCCCTCCTACATCAGGGCTGCTAAACCGGAATTAGCCATCCCATTATACGAAGCGTTTGTAAAACAACTGGGGACAATGTTGGGAAAAACGGTAAAGACCGGAGAGTTTGGTGCATACATGCACATCAACCTCATTAATGATGGTCCGGTAACGATATGGATTGACACAAAAAACCGAGAATAGTCCATCTTACCTGACTTGCCATCCATGTAAAACAGCAACATGATTCACCAGGATTTTCCCGACACATCCGTTAAACGAACAGCGTTATCCATTGCCGTTATCGCATCGTTCATGACTCCGTTTATGGGTTCTGCAATTAACGTGGCATTACCTACGATTGGGAAAGAGTTTAATGCCAACGCGGTTCAAATCTCCTGGGTTGCTACTTCGTATATCCTGTCTGCAGCAATCTTTCTTGTTCCCCTTGGCAAGCTGGCCGATATCGTTGGCAGAAAAAAGATCTATACCATTGGTCTTGCCCTGTTTATCATCACTTCCATCCTGTGTGCCCTCTCCGCCAGCATTCATCAACTGATTGCCTTCAGGGTAGTACAGGGTCTTGGAAGCTCCATGATCTTCAGTACCAGCACAGCGATTATCACTTCTGTCTATCCTCCGGGAGAACGTGGCAGGCCTTTAGGCATCAACGTTTCAGCCGTCTATATCGGTTTATCGATCGGACCGTTTGTTGGGGGATTACTGACCCAACAACTGGGCTGGCAAAGCATCTTTCTGGTACTTGTACCGATCGGACTATCCGCTATTATCCTGATTCTATTAATGCTGAAACAGGATTGGGCCGATGCAGACAAAGAGCGATTCGACTGGCAGGGCAGTATATTGTATGGAGCGGCGCTATTTCTGCTGATGTATGGATTTACGCTTCTCCCGGAATGGTTTGGCTGGCTGTTTATCATTGCTGGTCTGATACTATTCGGCTGGTTCTTCCGGGTTGAAAAGAGGTCTGCATATCCAGTTCTGGAAATAAATTTGTTCCGGTATAACCGGATTTTTGCATTCTCAAATCTGGCGGCATTAATAAACTATGCCGCAACCTTTGCAACCGGTTTTCTGTTAAGCCTCTACCTGCAATATATCAAAGATCTCTCTCCCCAGGAAGCAGGATTGGTGCTTGTTTCCCAGCCCATTATAATGGCAATACTATCTCCGATTTCGGGGAAGTTCTCTGATAGAATTGAATCCAGGATCGTTGCTTCTATCGGCATGGGATTATCCATGGTGGGACTCTTCCTGCTTGTCTTCCTCACCCCTGCTACCTCTATGCTGGTAATCATTATCAATCTGCTAATCCTGGGAACAGGTTTTGCACTGTTTTCTTCACCCAATGTGAATGCAATCATGAATTCCGTAGAAAAAAAATTCCTCGGTGTTGCATCCGGCACACAGGCAACCATGCGGGCGGTCGGTCAGATGTTCAGTATGGGCATTGCCATGATGCTTTTCTCCCTGTTCATTGGCCGGACTGACATCAATCCATCCAATTATGCGGAATTCTTATCGAGTGTAAAAATGGCATTCCTTATTTTTTCAATTCTCTGTTTTGGTGGTATCTTTGCCTCCATAGCAAGAGGGAAAACGGCTCCCGGCAAAAATTCCGTAAAGAGATAATCCGTTTGTTTATAGCTATAAATACGTTGACCGGCAGGGGCTGCAAAAAAGATGCACTAATCAGCACAGGGTAATACAATGGATACAAAACATAAAAACTACAGGAAAAAAATTTCGGATCGATTTGTTAAACAGCTTGTGGATTCTGCCATTTCATCCGCCGGATCATTTAATCACCCAGACGGATTAAAGACCATTTTCAGTTTGCTGGATCTGACCACGTTAAATACAACCGATACGGAAAAAAAAATCCGTTCACTCTGTGAAAATGTAAATCAATTTCCCCGTCGTTTCCCGGAATTACCGAATGTTGCCGCTATCTGTGTCTATCCCGTACTCGTATCCTGTGTCCGGGATGTACTTGCAGTGCCAAATGTAAAAATTGCTTCCGTTGCCGGAGGATTTCCCTCCTCACAAACCTTTTTGAAGATAAAATTAGCCGAGATTGAACTGGCGATTGAAAATGGAGCTGAAGAGATCGATGTCGTTATCTCTGTAGGAAAATTCCTGGAATCAAATGTCCCGGCTGTAGAAAAAGAATTAAAAGAGATAAGGCGGGTCGTTCAAAAATACCCGCTGAAAGTCATCCTTGAAACAGGAGCACTATCTTCCCATGACAACATCTATAGGGCCAGTATGCTTGCCATGGAATCGGGTGCTGATTTTATCAAAACATCCACCGGGAAATTTCAACCTGCTGCAACGATTGAGGCAGTTGGTGTGATGTGTACAGCGATAAGTGATTACTATTCCGCTACAGGAAAAAGGGTTGGCATTAAACCCGCCGGTGGGATATCCTCCTCTTCAGAGGCTCTTCCTTTTCTGGCTATCGTTGCAAACAGTCTGGGTACTGAATGGATAACACCATCCCTTTTTCGTTTCGGGGCAAGCCGATTAGCCAATCATTTATTGTCTGACATCGAATCACTCAGGACGGGCAAGAAAATAGAGATCACATTTTTTTAATCCGCAATTGCATACCAGAGCATGAAAGAATATTCTCAGCGAATTGATATATCTTTGCCCATTATTTATCTGAGAAATCGATGTTGGTGAACGAGCAGAAAAATCATCAAACCAATCCAGCTTCAAAAAGGATAATAAGCCTGCAGGATACCATTCAATCCGGTGTATCTCAGGATAGCACCTCCATGGAAGCGGGCCAGGATTCCATCCAGAAAGCGAGCGATTCACTGTCAATCCGGCAATTCTCACCGGAGGATATTCAGTCACTTTTTGAACGAAGCAATCGCCATCAAGACACCATCGATTCACTTGCCCGACAGCCGCAAATACCTTCTTTTCGTAGCATTCAAGAGGTTGAGCCAGAACCGGTGGTTTTGCTTGATTCAGGCCATGTCATTTTATCGGTGGATTCCCTCTCTTTTTTACCCCTTCCGGAGTTTTCATTGAACCTGCCCCGTTATTCCTATCTGGAAAAGGAAGAAGGAGAACCGGTCTTCATCGAAGATCGTGGGGAAACGGGTGATACAGCCAAAACAGAGAAAGAAACGGTATGGTTACAGAAGGAGGCTGAAAAGGGGTTGGGTGAAAAAGAAAAAATGGATGTGTCCCATGATTGGTTTCTCGGGGTTTTCCTTCTCTCATTTATCATTCTAGCCTGGATACGGCTGTTTTATAACAAATTTCTCTCCCCCACTGTCGTGGCATTAATCAACCAACAGGTTTCCTATAATCTTTTCCGTGACCGGAGCAGTGTTTCATCCCGTGTGGCATTGGGTCTGAACGTCATCTTTTACCTGAATACCGGACTCTACCTTTATCTTACCTTAACCTATCTGAAGATCGAAATTGGCCGGTTGGGCGGTTTCAGGGCATATGTTATTCTGACCGCTCTTATCATTGCGCTCTATGCTGTAAAATCGATCGTCTTATACCTTCTCGGAGCTATTTCACTAACCCAAAAAACATTTGCCGAATATACCCATACGGTGTTCCTTTTCAACCGGAACCTCGGCCTTGCCCTGTTCCCGGTTGTGCTTGGTATGGTGTATATATCGGATACCGTATTGCCCCTGTTTCTGTATAGCGGAATGGTCCTGATTTTGTTAGCCTACATGCTCCGATTGTATCGGGGATTTCAAATTTTTATCCGGGAAGGAGTTTCAATATTATATTGGATTTTATACCTTTGTGCCCTGGAATTTTTGCCAATACTTCTATTTCTTAAGCTATCTGGATTATTGGTGTAGCATTGTAAGTTTTTGATATAGAGATAGTAAAATTAAAATTTTGCGTTTTGAAAATCAAAAAAATACTTGTCTCTCAACCCGAACCAGAGAATGAAAAATCCCCCTATTTCGAATTAGCCAGGCAGAACAACCTGAAAATTGATTTCAGGCCATTTATTCATGTAGAGGGGGTTTCGGTAAAGGATTTTAGGCAAACGCGGACTGATATTTTAGGTCATACCGCTGTTATTTTTACCAGTAAAACGGCAATAGACCACTTCTTTCGGATCAGTGAAGAGATGCGTTTAACCATTCCGGATTCGATGAAATACTTTTGTGTTTCAGAATCGATAGCGTTCTACCTCCAAAAATACATTGTCTACCGAAAGAGAAAAATCTTTTACGGACACAATAATTTTATCGGGTTATTGGATCTTATTCTGAAACATAAGGATGAGAAGTTCTTTATTCCGCTGTCTGATCAACACAAGCCAGAAATTCCAGAGTTGTTGAACAAGCATAAGATCTTCTTTTCCATTGCAATCCTGTATAAAACGGTTTGCAGTGATCTCTCCGATCTTTCGAATGTCAATTATGATGTTCTGGTCTTTTTCAGTCCCTCCGGGATAAAATCCCTGCTACAGAATTTTCCTGATTTTAATCAGAATAACACAAAAATTGCAGCTTTTGGGCCAACCACAACAAGGGCTGTTCTTGATGCGGGATTACGCCTTGATATTGAAGCCCCCAATCCTGAGGCTCCCAGCATGACCATGGCGCTGGAACAGTACATCAAAGAGCATAATAAAAATTGTAAATAATCCACTTCACTTTTTTGGATCGTACCGGTTGAAATGTTCTGATCGATGAAAAAATTCACCTTCAAAAAAGCAGAGCGTTTAACCAGTCAGCGAAGGATCGGCCAACTGATGGAAGCCGGAAGAACACATACAACCTATCCCTTCCGGATCTATTGGATGTCTGAATCAGAAAAGAGACAGCCTCCGGTTCAGGTTGCTTTCTCCGTATCCAAAAAACGGTTTAAAAAGGCGGTCGTTCGTAACCTGATCAAGCGAAGGATCAGAGAAGCCTACCGCAAGCACAAGGAGTTGTTTGAACCCCTTTCTGCCAAAGGAAAAAAGCTCTCCATTCTGCTTGTATACATCTCAGATGAAGTGCTTTCATATTCTATGATTGAGGAAAAATTAATCATTGCCCTGCAGCAGCTTATCGCTCACCATGAGAAATCCGCTTAGCATAATGATGATTGGTCTGGTAAAAGTATACCAGTACCTGATATCGCCGTTATTCCCGGCTACCTGCCGGTTTACTCCAACCTGTTCCAATTACTGCATCGAGGCAATAGGGAAACATGGTCCCATCAAGGGAGGGTGGCTCTGCCTGAAACGGATCATGCGGTGTCACCCATGGGGTGGCCATGGAAACGATCCCGTGCCCTGAGCGTTTCATCCTTTTTTAGGACACAATAATTAGACGTTATCACGACGGATTTTTTATCTTTGCATTTCCAAATGATTGCCGGATTATTGCAGAAAAATGCATGCATATGAAAACTATTGAATTCTTAAAGAGACGGAAGGTAACGTTGACGGGGGGGGTGTTGATCTTTGTTTCGCTGTTCATTCTTGCCTTTTCAGAGAGTAACGATTTTAAGCTGGTTAAAAATATAGAAATATATACCTCTCTTTTCCGGGAGCTTAATCTATATTATGTCGATGAAACGGATCCGGAAAAATTAATAACAACCAGCATAGATGAGATGCTGAAAACATTGGATCCCTATACCGTGTACATCCCGGAATCGGAACTGGAAGACCTGCAATTGCTAACAACCGGAGAATATGGCGGGATTGGTTCTCTGATCAGAAGCAGTGGTGAGTATGCAGTCATTTCTGAAGTGTATCAAAATTTTCCTGCCGATCGAGCCAATTTGAAAACGGGCGATCTGATCGTAGCGGTTGATGGGAAATCAACCCGTGGGCTTGATCTTTCCAAAATCAGTGATCTGTTAAAAGGCCTGCCGGGAACTCAACTGGAGATTACAGTTCAACGCCCCGGCATGGATCAGCCCATCGTGAAAACACTGGTTCGTAAAAAAATCCAGATAAAAAGCGTTCCCTATTATGGCATGCTGGATCAGAATATTGGGTATATCCGGTTAAGCAACTTTACCATGGGTGCCGGCACAGAGGTACAAAATGCATTGGTCTCCCTTAAAAGCAAACAGGATCTGAACGGTTTGGTTCTCGATTTGAGGGGCAATCCGGGAGGGTTACTACTGGAAGCTGTTACCGTCGCCAATCTGTTTATCCCCGAAGGAAAGGAAATCGTCAGCACCCGGGGCAAAGTAAAGGAATTTGATCACCGTTATGTCACCATCGAAGCAGCCATTGATACCGTCATCCCCATCGCCGTTTTAGTGAATCGGAGCTCGGCTTCTTCATCCGAAATCGTGGCCGGAGCAATACAGGACCTTGACCGTGGAATTATTGTCGGCGAGAGAACCTTCGGTAAAGGACTGGTTCAAACCACGAGGCCATTAAGTTACAACAGCCAGCTGAAAGTGACCACAGCAAAATATTACATCCCCAGTGGAAGGTGCATCCAGGCACTCGACTATTCAAACCGGAATGAAGATGGCAGTGTGGGAACTATACCCGACTCTTTGGTTGCGGAATACACAACAAAACATGGTAGACCGGTATACGATGGCGGAGGTATTGTGCCCGATGTTCAAATCAATCCGGAAACAGTAAGTCAAATAACTGTCGAACTATATTCCCGTTTTCTCATCTTCGATTTTGCGACGCAATATGCCATTCTACACGATTCCATTACACCTCCCGACGGTTTTTCGATTTCTGATGAGGATTATGAAGATTTTATTCAGTTTATCGACAGCAGGAAATTTGATTACAACACCCAAACCGAAAATGCCCTGAAGAAACTTGAAGAAATGGCAAAAAAAGAAAAATACTTTGATCGGTCAAAAGAGGAGTTTCGCCTGTTAAAGGAAAAACTGACCCACGATAAATACAAAGACCTTGAAACATTCCGGGGTGAGATCCTGGAACTGCTGAAAGAAGAGATCGCCGGTCGTTATTATTACCAGGGCGGCAAAATTCACGCTTCTCTCTCACACGACGAACAACTACTTCGTGCCTCAGAGGTACTAATGGATCAGGATCAATATTACTCAATATTGCGGATCACTGCTCCCCGTATTGTTGCTGAAGCAGAATAGATAATTACACTGCCTATCCTCCGGCAAAAGGCGGTATCAGGGCTACCTCATCCCCATCGTTCAGGGATTTATTGCCGGCAATCAATTCTTTATTCACAAACACCCGGTAAACATACCGCTGCAATTCCGGGTACTTTTCTATCAATTGCCTTTTCAGGTCCTCCACGTTTTTCACATCGTGAATGGCAAGACTGTTTCTGGTAATAATTTCGGTCAGCACTCCAAAAAATAGTACCGTTATTTTCATGATGAAAGGTTTGGAGGATTATAGCATAAAACTGTTTTTATATGTATCCATTTGGTCACAATGTAATGCAGAACCCGTGTCAAACTCCCGCCGTAAAAGCCATACTATGCGTTATTGTGAACGATCTGCAACCGATGGGGGGGCTTACCCGCTTCCATTGTATTCGTCCTTCATAAGGCTTTAAAATGGCTATGAGGGTTAATGTGCCTCCAGCCAGTTTTCTCCTGTTCCCCAATCAACCGTGAGGGGCACTTCCAGATCCACTGCCTTTTCCATGTTGCTCAATACGATCTTTTTTACCTCCTCCAATTCACGTCGATGCACATCAAAGATCAATTCATCATGCACCTGAAGAATCATTTTCGTGCGGAACTTGTGTTGTTCCATTTCCTGATGAATCCGTATCATTGCGAGCTTAATAATATCGGCAGCAGAGCCTTGAATGGGCGCATTAATAGCATTTCTCTCTGCCATTCCCCGAACCACTGAATTCCTGGATTGAATATCCGGCAAATACCTTCTTCTCCCCATAATGGTTTTAACATAACCCAATTCCCTTGCCTGAATAATGCTATTGATCATATAGGTTTTCACATCGGGATAATTGTTGAAATATTCCTGGATCAATTCATTCGCCTCTTTTCTGGAAATGTTCAATCGTTGTGCCAACCCGAAAGAGGAAATACCGTATATTATGCCAAAATTTGCTGTTTTAGCTTGATTCCTCATTTTAGGGCTAACCTGGTCTATTGGGATACCGTGGATTTTTGCTGCCGTTGCTCTGTGGATATCTTCATTGGATACAAATGCCTCAATCATATTTTTATCACCGCTCATGTGGGCCATGAGCCGTAACTCGATCTGAGAATAATCGGCTGAAAACAAGACATGTTCTTCATCTGAAGGAATGAATGCTTTCCTGATCTCCCTTCCTCTTTCATCCCGGACCGGAATATTCTGAAGATTTGGATTATTGGAGCTAAGTCTTCCGGTTGCGGCGACAGCCTGGTTGAAGGAAGTGTGGATTCTCCCTGTCTCCGGATGCACTAATCCGGGCAACACTTCCACGTAAGTCGATAACAGCTTTTTCATGGATCGGTGTTCCAGTACTTTTGCAACGATGGGGTGTTTATCGGTAAGGCGTGAAAGGATATCCTCGCTGGTGGAGTATTGTTTTGTTTTCGTTTTTTGGGGGTTATCCGTGATTTTCAGCCGCTCAAAAAGGATCTCTCCAAGTTGTTTTGGTGAGGCAATATTGAATTCAACCCCTGCCAGGTCATAAATTTCCTTCCCAAGAAATGCCATTTCTTTTTGCAAGACTGTTGCGTACTGGTTCAACACTTTTTTATCCAATCGGACACCGTTCCGTTCCATAGCAGCCAAAACATAGATCAACGGCATTTCAATGCCCTCTGCCAATTCCCGGAGATCATGTTCTTTTAATTCTTGCGTTAGGATTTCCTTCAGTTGCCAGGTAAGATCTGCATCCTCACCGGCGTATTCAGCAATTTTCTCAACCGGGACCGATCTCATACTAACCTGTGTTTTCGCTTTTGAGCCGATCAATTCTTCGATTTCAACCGGTGTATACTGGAGATATGATTCAGAAAGATAGCTCAGCTTGTGTCTGCGTTCCGGTTGGATCAGATAATGGGCTAACATGGTATCAAACAGTTCACCGGCTACGTCAATCCCGTAATTTTTCAGAATCTGGATATCATATTTAAGGTTTTGCCCAATTTTTCTGATCCCGGGATTTTCAAACAGGGGCTTCAACTTGTCGAGAAAACGGTTTGCCTGCTCCTTTTGTGTCGGTATCGGAATATAGCTTGCTTCATGTTCTTTTACTGAGAATGCGATACCAACCAGTTCAGCATCCAGGATGTCCAGTCCGGTTGTTTCTGTGTCAAAACAAAATTCATCCTTTTGGCTCATTTCACGCACAACCGCTTCCACCAATTCAATGGTATCCACAATGGTATAGTGATGAGTTACGTTGGATATGTTATTGGCAGAAGAAGCGGTTGGGACAATTTCTTCACCTTCCCCTTCAAACAAGGAGGTTTGAAACGGTTTCTTCTCTGTTTCCTCACTGCTTCCCTCATCCAAAATTCTCCTGGCAATGGTTTTAAACTCCAGCATATCAAACAATTCCCGTAACCGGGTTTTGTCAGGTTCCTGTTTCCGGAATTGCGATTCATTAAAATCAACCGGTACATCCAATGCAATGGTAGCAAGCTGTTTTGAAAGCTCGATCTGTTCCTTGTTATTCTCAATGTTCTCCCTCAGTTTTCCTTTCAACTTCTCTGTCTGTTCAAACAGTTCCGCAATGGAGCCGAATTCTTGTATCAATTTTTGAGAGGTCTTTTCTCCCACACCGGGAGCTCCCGGAATGTTATCGGCAGAATCACCCCAAAGTGCCAATATATCAACGACCTGTTCGGGATGTTCCACGTGAAATTTTTCCCTGACCTGTTGTGGTCCCCAGATCTCAGCATCATCTCCTCCCTTTCTTGGTTTGTACATGAAAATACGGTCGGTAACCAGTTGGGCAAAATCCTTATCCGGTGTAACCATATAGGTAGAATATCCCTGTTCTTCCGCTTTTTTAGCGAGTGTTCCGATGACATCATCTGCTTCAAACCCGGGTGTTTCAATCACCGGTATCCGGAATCCTTCAATCAGGTCCTTAATGAGCGGTACCGATTTTTTAATGTCTTCCGGTGTGGCCTCACGATTCGCCTTATACTCTTCGTATAGTTCGTGCCTGAAAGTGGGTGATGGAGGGTCAAACACAACCGCAATATGTGATGGATTTTCCTTCTGCAACAGTTCCTCCAGTGTATTGACAAAGCCCAATATAGCTGAAGTATTTAGGCCCTTGGAATTGTATCTCGGATTTTTGATGAATGCATAATAAGCCCTGAATATCAATGCATATGCATCCAATAAAAATAACCGCTTTTGATTTTCTTCTTCTTTTTCCTTCATGCTTCCAACGTATCTCGATCCATATCCAGTTGGGTTGGATTTATTCATTATCATCTGCATACCATTCCGCAAAAGAGGTGGCTGTCTCGTCTAAGCGAATGCGATATAGCTTCAGGTGTTGTGGTAGCCTGTTTTTCAGTCTCCCGGCGAAATGCAATACCAGGTTTTCGCAGGTGGGCTGACAATCCATAACGTCATATTTCTCAAACATCTGTTCAATGTTTTTCAGCATGTGGTGTGGAGCATCCCGGCAAATCACCACGGCGTGATCGAACCGATTAATAATTTCCTCCTCTACAATTTTCTTCAAATCACTGAAATCAATGACCATCCCGTTTTTCCTGTTCTTCTTATCATCAATGGGTGTCCCGGCAACTGTTACATATAACTTATAGGAGTGTCCATGAACATTTTTACATGGTCCATCATAATTCCACAAAGCATGGGCCATTTCAAATGTAAACTGTTTTGTAACGCGTATTCTTGCCATGGTTTTATACAATTGATGCCACGATCTTCAGTATACCGAATTCCTCTCTTCAGGAACAAATATAACATCAAATTGTCAATATTGATCGTAACGAACCAGTATGCATGGGGTAATAACAGATAAAAACCACGTCGATTGTGGTCCTGATCAGATCCGCAGGGTCAAGTGTTATGGTTCGGTGTTGGAAGAAATGGGTTTGCTGATCAACGATCACAACATTGGCTGACACACTCGACTATTTGTCTCAAATTATTGTGTTTCAGAAAATAATAGGTGTTTTTACCATCCCGTTTTGATAGGAGCACACCCTTATCTTTTAAAATTCCCAGATGATGTGAAGTAGTGGATTGTTCAATGTTGAGCAACTCATGTATTTCTGTCACCGTTAGTTTCTTGCCCTCTTCCAGGTAACTTAAAATGGCTATTCTCATCGGATGAGCAATGGCTTTAAGCATATTGGCTGCTTTTTCCAATTGTTGCGGGGTAAGCTTATTTATTTCCATCTATCAGGTTTTACAGGATAACATACAAATATATAAATATATACTTCTTAAAAAAACAGACAATTATCATATTTAGATATGTTCTTGAATACTTTTTAATTAGTATCTTTGCCTCCCTTGTTACTGCTTTCATGTCAACCATCAAATCCATTCATGCGCCCATTCATGAGGAGATGAAAAAGTTCAATGCTTTTTTTAATTCCTCCATGAAAAGTGCTGTCCCTCTTCTGAACATAATAACCAACTATATACTCCGACGAAAAGGAAAGCAAATGCGGCCCATGTTTGTTTTTCTCTCCGCCAAACTTCATGGAGAGATTGGTGATGCAAGTTACACTGCAGCAACCCTTATTGAGCTGCTTCATACGGCAACCCTGATTCACGATGATGTGGTTGATGACTCCCTAGAAAGAAGGGGATTTTTTTCCATTAATGCACTTTGGAAATCTAAAATAGCGGTATTGATCGGCGATTATTTGCTGGCCAGAGGATTGCTTGTAGCCGTTGAAAATAAAGAATTTGAGTTATTAGAGATCGTTTCCGGAGCCGTTCGTGAAATGAGCGAAGGGGAGTTACTGCAAATCCAGAAATCCCGGAAATTGAACATCACGGAAAGTGAATATTTTGATATCATCCGTAAAAAGACAGCTACCCTGATCGCTGCCTGCTCGGCCTGTGGAACTAAAAGTGTCGGGGCGAATGGCGAGGTGGTCAATAAAATGAAAGATTTTGGGGAGAATGTGGGTATTGCCTTTCAAATCAAAGATGATCTTTTCGATTATCAAAAAACCGGAATTTTGGGTAAACCAACCGGGAATGATATTAAAGAGAAAAAAATCACCCTCCCTTTGATTCATTCACTTGAAAACTCCGGATCTTCTGAAAAGAGAAAGATTTTGAACCTCATCAGGCGACACAATCTGAATTCATTGAAAGTGAAAGAGATCATTCAATTTGTTCAAGCCAATGGCGGGATTGAATATTCGGTACAAAAAATGAATGAATATCGCGATCGTGCCCTGCATATTCTCAGCCAGTTTCCGGATAACGAGGCAAAAAATTCCCTGACAGAACTGGTTAATTATACCACCAGCAGGGACCGGTAAGAAGTTGGTATTTCTGATTACTCCCCGCTTGATCCATGAAAAAAATCATAGACAGTTCTTGCCCTTGAAGCGCCTATGCATTTTTCAAGCTGGTTCATTTCTGCGTTTTTAATTCCCTCCACCGATTTGAATTCCAGCATCAGTTTTTGAACGGTTTGAGGTCCTACCCCTTTGATATCGTCAATGATCGATTTTACCTGTTCCCTTGATCTTGTATTCCGGTGAAGCGAAATCCCAAAACGGTGTGCTTCGTTCCTCACATGCTGAAGCACCTTCAGGCTTTCAGAACTTTTGTTAAGATATAGCGGAACAGGATCTCCTGGAAAATAGATCTCTTCCAATCGTTTTGCTATACCGATAATCGCTATGGTACCCTTCAACCCGAGGATTTCAAGGCTTTTTACCGCTGCATGAAGCTGTCCCTTCCCTCCGTCGATAACAATCAATTGAGGCATTTTTTGTTGTTCGTTCAACACTCTTCTGTACCTTCTCAGGACCACCTCGCCGATGGATGCGTAATCATTTGCACCCGCTACCGTTTTAATATGGAAGTGTCTATACTCCTTTTTGGATGGCCGGGCGTTATAAAAAACAACACACGAAGCTACAGCATGCTTCCCCTGAATGTTTGAAACATCAAAACATTCAATCCGGACCGGTAATTCCTTAAGTCTCAGATCTTGTGCCAGTTTATTTAACATACGCACACGGCTTGATGGGACCGATTGCTCCATTTTTTTTCTGCTTTTTTGCAGCCGGTAATGGGTTACATTCCGTTCCGAAAGTTTGAGTAGCTTCTGCTTATCCCCTTTTCGTGGAACGGTTATCCTGCATCCCTCCATTTCAAACGGAAGTTTGAAGGGGACAAGGATTTGCCTGGCCGAGCTAAATATTCTCTGCCGTATTTCTGTCATTGCGAACAACAACAAATCCTCTTTTGTCTCTTCCAATTTTCTTTTGATTTCTACCGTATGTGCCTGAATTACAGCTCCATGTGAGACTTTTAGATAATTAACATACGCCTGTTCCTCATCCTCTGTATAGGAAAAAACATCCAGGTTATGCAACGAGGGGTTAACGATGGTTGATTTGCTTTGAAAGCGTTCCAGAATTTTAATCTTTTCTTTGACTTCATTTGCCTCTTCATATTGATAATCAGAGGCATATCGATTCATAAGATGGTTTAAATGTGTAAAAACGCTTTTGATGTTCCCTTTCAGAATGGATTCTATCTGGTGTATATTGTCGTCGTAGTCACGACTATCCTGCAATCCGACACAAGGGCCCAGGCAATTCCCCATATGGTATTCCAGGCAGAGCTTGAATTTTTTCTTTCTAATGTTTTCAGGGCTAAGCCGGTAGTTACAGTTCCGCAGGGGATAGAGCTGTTTGATCATGTCGAGCAGCGTTCTTACAACAATCATTGAGGTATAGGGCCCAAAATATTTTGATCTGTCAACGACCCTGTTTCTGGTATGGAACACGCGCGGGAAGGGTTCATTCTTTATGCAAATCCAGGGGAAACTTTTATCATCTTTCAGCAATACATTATAACGTGGCTGGTGTTTTTTTATGAGGTTGTTCTCCAACAACAATGCATCTGATTCGCTGTCTACAATAACGTGTGCGACCTCCCTGACATGCCTCATCATGATGGCTGTTTTGCCAACGAGGCTTTTCGAGAAGTAGGAGAGCACTCTTTTCTTCAGGTTTTTCGCTTTACCAATGTAAATCACAACGCCCTGTTTATCCTTGAACTGATACACTCCCGGTTTTTCGGGAAGCAGATCCATTCTGGATTTCAATTCTTCGCTGTGTTTGTTTTGATTTGCCAAAACCGAATGAATTTAGCCGCATGGGGTAATCCTCGTTCAGTTCACTATAGCTTTCCTGGTTTACTCACTGCTGGACTCCTTTTCAAATAGTGTTACTGGCGAGAATGTCCGTACATCGAATAGTCCCTGATCACCAATCTTAAGTTCCGGAATAACCAGCAGAGCCATGAAGGAAAGGGTCATGAAAGGAGCCTTCAGGTTAGAGCCCATTCCTTTTACCAACCGATTCAGGTGAACATATTTTTCTGCGATCATGTGTCCGTTTTCATTGGACATAATACCACCAACCGGTAATTCCAGCCATTCTGCCCGCTCTCCTCGTATGACTGCAATTCCCCCTTTCAACTCATTGATAAGATTCAGTGCACGAGCGAGTTCTGCATCAGTGGCACCCACCCCAATGACGTTGTGACTATCGTGTGCTATGCTGCTTGCGATCGCTCCAGTGGATAAACCCATGCCACGAATAAACCCAATGGCTGGTTTTGTTTGTTTATACCTGTTCTGTACTCCAATCTTTAACAGATCATTTACCGGATCCGTCATGACAAAGCCGTTTTCCACTGTTGGCTCAATGATTTCTTTTCCCGTTATCAGTTCACCATCTCTGGCAACAATGACCTTCATGTTTCCTTTCCCGGCACGTACTTCAAGATCCTTTGCTGTAACAAAATTTTGAATGAAAACATTGGGTGTTGAATGGGTTTTATGCGCAAACAACACCGTCCCATTTTCATACACAATCTGACCATCGACAATGGTCTTCATCACATTAAAAGAGCTTAGGTCTTCCACCACGATAAGGTCTGCCGGGTCGTTCATCTGTAGTAATCCAACCTGCAAGTCATAGTGATTTTTGGGATTCAGGGTTGCTGCTCTTAGCAGGTTAAACAGGTCGGCACCGTTCTGGACACCTTTCTTCAACAACCGATTGATGTGTCCGTTTGCAAGGTCATCAGGATGGATATCATCCGTACATAACATGATATCATCCGGAAATTGATCAACCAGTGCAATCAGGCTGTCCATATTCTTTGCAGCACTGCCTTCCCTAATCAGAATTCTCATTCCTTTTTCCAATTTTTCTATCGCTTCTTTTTCGCTTGTACACTCATGGTCTGTCGTTATCCCCGCCGCTATATATGCATTTAAATCATCACCGGTTAATCCCGGTGCATGACCATCAATTTTTTTATTCGCTGCTTTCGCCAATGCTATCTTTTCCATTATTTCCTTATCCCTGTGTATCACACCCGGAAAATTCATCATCTCCGAAAGATAATGGATCTCCTTTCGTTTCATTAACCGTCCAATCTCTTTTGTTCCGATCTTGTTTCCTGTTGTTTCAAAAGGTGTTGCAGGCACACAGGATGGCGCGCCAAAGTAAAATTTCAGGGGTACTTTTTTGCCCTCCTCAATCATGAAATTCACTCCTGCTATCCCCAATACATTTGCAATTTCGTGCGGATCCGATACAACAGCAACCGTCCCGCTTTTAACAGCTAGCTGTGCAAAACTTCCGGGTGTAAGCATGGAGCTTTCAACGTGTACATGGGCATCCACCAGGCCTGGCAATAGATAATGATGGGGTACCTTCTTTTGTGTTTTTACATCCGCTATTCTCCCGTTTTCTATGGTTATCCTGCCAGGAAGAATGGTTTTTTTAAGTACATCAACAATAAATCCTTCAATAAAAAAGCTTTTTTTTGAATTCATGGATTTATTTTTTAAAAAATTGTTCCACGTGGAACATTATCGCCCCATATAGAGAACCAACACACTTATATCTGATGGAGAAACTCCACTTATTCTGGATGCTTGTCCAATTGTTTTTGGTTTTATTCTCATCAATTTTTGTCTTGCCTCCGTAGATATGGATGCAATTTTCACATAATCAAATTCCTTCTCAATTTTTATGTGCTCCAACCGCTTTATCTTTTCAGCAATTCTTTTTTCACGCTCAATGTATCCCGAGTATTTCATTAATATTTCTGCACTTTCCAGTATCTCTTCTTTTCTTTCTGGAATTTGATCAATCATTTTCTTCAATTCATTCAATACTTCTGCCATTGCTAAAATCGACACCTGCGGCCTTAGCAAAATTTCTTTTAATTTAACCCCTTGTTTTACTTTGCTTGTTCCCAGCTCTACCAGTTTTTCATTCACCCATTCCGGTTTTATACTCATCTCTTTTATGAAATTCAATATTTTGTCACGCCATTCATATTTTTTCCTCATGATTTCATATCGCTCTCTCTTTACAATTCCCAGATCATAACCCAACGTAGTTAACCGATAATCTGCATCATCCTGCCGTAATAAAATCCTATATTCTGCTCTTGATGTAAACATCCGGTATGGTTCATCCACCCCTTTTGTTACAAGATCATCGATCAACACTCCTATATATGCCTGATCTCTTCCCAATACAAACTCCTGTTCTTCTTTTATTTTAAGGCTTGCATTTATCCCAGCGATCAAGCCCTGTGCACCTGCTTCCTCATATCCGGTTGTTCCGTTCACCTGTCCAGCGAAATATAGATTTTCTATCAATTTCGTCTCCATTGTATGCAACAGTTGTGTTGGATCAAAATAGTCATATTCGATTGCGTATCCCGGCCTGAATATTTTCACCTTTTCCATTCCTTTTACTTTTTTCAAGGCCTGGTACTGTATATTCCATGGTAACGATGATGCAAATCCATTGATGTAATATTCGATGGTATCATTTCCTTCCGGCTCAATGAACAACTGATGTTTCTCTTTATCTGCAAAGGTTACAATCTTAGCTTCAATACTTGGACAATATCTTGGTCCAATGCTTTTAATTGTTCCATTAAACAGTGGTGAATCCACCAATCCTTTTTCCAGAACACCGTGCACGTTCAGATCTGTATGAGTAATATAGCAACTTCTCTGGTTTTCTATATTGAATCGTTCATGCAAAAAAGAAAAACAATTCTTCTCCTTGTCCCCAGTCTGTTCAATCAATTGATCAAAATCAATGGTCCTGCCATCCGCTCTTGGTGGTGTTCCTGTTTTCAACCTCCCTACCCTAAACCCGGTATTTCTCAGTTGTTTTGATAATCCAATTGCCGGTGGTTCTGCTGCTCTTCCACCTTCAATTTTTGTTTTCCCAATATGCATCAACCCATTTAAAAAAGTACCACTTGTCAGTATTACGCTTTTGCATTTAAATGTTACATTCATGTTTGTTAAAACTCCTGTAACTTTTCCATGATCAATCAGTATCTCCTTAACCGTATCCTGCCAAAAATCAAGATTATCAATACTTTCAAGCACTTGTCTCCACACCATGCTAAATTTCATCCTATCGCATTGTGCCCTTGGGCTCCACATTGCCGGTCCTTTCGATTTATTCAACATCCTAAACTGAATCATTGAACGGTCCGTCACAATTCCTGAATATCCTCCCAGAGCATCTATTTCCCGTATTATCTGTCCCTTTGCTATTCCCCCCATTGCAGGATTGCACGACATTTGTGCAATTTTCGTCATGTCCATTGTAATCAGCAGCACTTTTGAGCCCATATTTGCTGCTGCTGCTGCTGCTTCGCTACCTGCGTGTCCCGCACCAACCACGATTATATCATACTCCATTTTCACATATCTTATGTACCGGGATGCAAATATAACCATTATCATCCAGATGCAATTAATTAATGTATCCTTTTGATTATCTGTCTATTAACTCTTGAATTCCGATAAATAAAATGACTCCTTTTCCCTCATCTCTTTCTTCTCCTTTGCCGTTTTATCACCGTATCCAATAAGGTGCAGTAAACCATGAATCATAACCCGGTGTAATTCATCCCAAAAGGTGCATTTATAGAGTTTTGCATTTTCTTTTACCGTATCGATACTGATGTATATATCACCATCAACCGTTTTGCCTTCCGCATAAGGAAACGCAATTACGTCGGTAAAATAGTTACGTGAAAGATAGGTTTTATTTAATTGCAGAATTGTATGATTATCAGAAAATATAATGTTTATGTCGCCTTCCTTTTTCTGTTCTTCACGCAGTATCTTCCTTAGCCATTTTTTACTTTTTGCTATTTCACTATACTTAAAATGACACGTTTCATTATGAAAATAGATGCTCAACGCTTCAAATATAAAATATCAATTCAACTTTTGATCCGTTTTCAAAAAAATGAACCTCATCCGATAGTTGTATCATCAGAAAAACGCCTCTACCGTGAATATTTTCAATATTTTCCGGTGCTGTAGGATCAGGAACATTTTCATAGTCAAAACCTTCACCTTCATCTGCAATAAAAATCTGCATCTCTTTATCGTTTACTGCCAAACGGATATCCACTTTCTTTTCAGCGTTTGATTTGTTCCCGTGAATAATGGCATTATTAACAGCCTCTATTGTGGCCACCATCACTTTACCATACACCTCGGTGCTTAATTCTACCTGTGAACTAATTTCCTCTATTAAATTTTCAATGATCCGAATATTTTTCTGTTCTGATTCAATCGTTATGTTCTTTTCCATGATGTCCCAACTTCATTTATTCAGTTTGATTTGGTAATCTACTTATACTTGAATAATTTCCAATGGTTTCATTTTATTCCCATATTTTAATTTCCACTTAGCCATGGCATTGGATCCAATTTGTTCTTTTCCTCCCAAATCATAAAGTTAAGTACTGTTTTGTTTTCATCGTTATGATCAGTAAATACTCTTCCTAGGGCTTGTTTTGTTTTGACCATTTCTCCCATATTTACACGCACTTCGACAAGGTTTTGATATACTGTAAAATAGTTACCATGCTGAATGATAACTGCCTGGTTTGCTCCCGGAATTCCAATAATTTTTTTCACTTCGCCGTTAAAAACTGCTCGTGCCAGTGCATTTTCCGGCGCAGATATGTCAATGCCGAAATTCTCAATTTTTACACCTTTCAACACCGGATGTTCTTGTATACCAAATGTTCCTATTATAACACCCCTTTCTGTCGGCCACGGAAGTTTACCTTTGTTGCTTATAAAATTATCGGCTAGCATTTTTTCCTCTGGTGTCAGCCGGTCAAAATTACGCACCTTCCTTGCTTCTTCATCAATAATTTCCTGGATCGCCTTTTCTAATTCTTTTGCTATCCTTTCCTTTTCTTTCAATTGTTTTCTCAGTTTCTTTTCTTCTTTTTGTAACTGCACCACTGCTGTATTTTTCTCCTTTCTCTCCTCCGCCAGGTAACTCTTTTCGCCTTCATTTTGCTCTAACAGACTCCTTTTTTCCTCTCGGTATTCCTCCAGTTTATTAACTTTATGTGCAATCAGATCACCCATTCTTTTAATAACAACAGCCTGTTTTCTTCTATATTTCGCATATTGCTGCAGGTATTTCATCCGTTTGTATGCCTGGTTTATATCTTTTGCTGCAAAAACAAATATTAATTTGTTGTAGTTTTCTCTTTTCTTAAATGCTGAATAGATCAGATCTGCATATTCCTTCTTCAATTTTTGTAAATCTTCTTCCAGCAATCCAATCAATTCTTTGTTCTCTTCAATTTGTCTCTCAACAAATTGAAGTTCTAAATTAATGTTTTCTATAACATTGTTTCTAAGGCTCAATTTTCGGTTCAGCAGTATCAATTCATTCAATGAGGTTTTTCTGTTGCGTTCCGTTCTTTTCAGTAATTCATTAGTTAAGCTTATCTCGCGCAATGCATCCTCCTTCCTTCGTACCAGTTCATTTTTACTTTGTCCATGACCTGTTGCTGCAGAAAGGAACAACACGCAAAGCAAGGTTATTTTCCACCTTACCGTTGCTATTTTCATGGTTTTACCAGTCAATTTTCTTATACTTTTGACCAATGCTGAAGTTCGTATTAAAATCAGTATCTATTGTAATCCTGTCCAGGTCTAAACTGCATGTTATCTGATTTCTTTCATTTTCAATTCTTATACTTATAAGACCCGGAAACCATGTTTGCTCCACTTCCTTAAAATTCTTATACACAATATCAATTTCATTCTTCTCTTTATCGTCGCTTATTCTATTCCTCACCAGATAATAATTAATCGGATCAAATTCAAGATCATATCTAATCTTCGCTATTCCATATCCATCTGTATTTAATTCATCCAATGATACACTGCAATGGTTACTGTTAACATTCAGTTTTCGATATTTTTTAAAAAAATCTTCTTTCGTCTCTTTGTACACCGTTGCAATTTCATTTAGTAACAGCGACTGAACTAATCCGAAGTTTGTTTGATATCCAATCTTCTTTTCCAACACCTCATATTTTCCATAATAATATTCCTTGTTTATTCTGTCAATAAATCCAAATGAATCCGGTATGCATAAAATTCTAATTGCTTCTATACCCACTGGATTCAGTATTGAAATGATAATTACCGAATCTCTTTTAATGCGATAATTTGCTTTAAATGATAATTCAGTGTTTCCATTATGTATTGAGCCCTTAATTTTCTTTACCCATATACCCTGTATGTAATCACTCCTTTTTACAGCGGCACTGGAAATATCTTTCACACGAATATCCTTTGGAGCAATCCGGGTGGTCATTTCTGTTGTTTTGCAGGAATACAACCCACACCCCACCAACAATGCGATGATTATCCAAACTATTTTTTCTTTCTCAAGCCTCATCGATTCCCTGTTTATTCTCTTTCTGCCTTTTCGATTTTTATTTTAAGCTCTTCTGATTCTCCTCCCAGTTCAGCTGCTTTCTTCCATTGCATCACTGCTTTCTCTTTCTCACCGAAAACGATCAATATATCACCATAGTGTTCCACGATCTCGCTACTATTGCTTCCATTGTTTTCGATTGCCTTTTCAATGTACTCTTTTGCCTTATCGAACCGTTTCAATTTAAACAGGATCCATGCGTACGTATCAAGGTATGTCGAATTATTTGGCTCTTTTTCAATGCATTTTTTGCTCATGGCCAGAGCATTATCCAGTTTTTCATCCCGCAAAGACAGATAATAGCTATAATTGTTTAGTACAAACAAGTTTTTATTATCCAGATCCAGTGCTTTTTGAAATGATGCATCTGACATCTCATTGTTACCATCATTTTTATAGGCTTCGCCTAACATGGAATAGAATTGTACCTTCAGTTCTTGATTCTCTTCAGCCAATTCTAATCCTTCCTTGAAAGCTTTTATTGCTTCCTTGTTTTTTCCAAGCTCCATTGCAGCAATGCCCCTCATTAAGTATACAGTTGGGGCTCCTGGAAAAAGTTCTATCGCTTCTCCTGTTTCGTCAAACAATCGTTCATACTCTCCAATCGAATTCTCAACATAAAGTAGTTGCTCCCATATGATAAAATTTGTTTTTCCCCGTTGTGTAACAAACCTCAACTCCACTGCTGCTTGTTCAAACTCACCCATTTTTACATGGTAATCTGCCTTCAGTGTTTTTACTCTTGTATCTTCTGGATATCGGTTAGCAAGTGCCTCTATTGCTTTTCCAATGCCAACTTCATTCTTCTTGAAATTTTCCTCATTCGTGAAAAATTGAATCATTATCTGAATTTTTTTATTCACGCCAACTGTCTCATTATCTATTAGTTTGCCTATCATAGCAAACATCTCTTCCTGTTCACCTCTATTTTTATAATATTCAATCATTGATAATTGTCCCAGTCCGTTATCCGGATCGATTGTGAACAGCATCTTGTATGTTTCCAATGCCTTTTCATCCTGCTTTCCGGACCAATATAACTCGGCTAAAATCCCATAAAACCGCACTTCGTTTGGATAGGCATTAATGAGTTTTAATACTTCATTAATGGCTTTATCCAATTCTCCTGATTTTGCATAGATCTGCTGCTTTGCCAACAATATTGTTTCGTTTGACCCATATTGTTCTTCCAGCTCATCAAATATCTTAAGTGCTCTTTTCTCATCACCATATTCTCCATGAAGTGTTGCCAGATTAAAATAGAGGTCTGTTCTATCCGGGTAATTTTCATGGATTTCTTCATACATCATTATTGTACTATCCCTCATACCCATAGCATGATATAAGCTTGCCATTTGCATCTTGTACCAGACATTTTGCGTATCAATCTCATTTGCTCTTTTCATGTATTTAATGGCTTCCACATAATTCCCACCCATGGTCAGTATTGAACTCAATTCGTAGTGTGCTGCATCACTCTTGGGATCAATTCTTATGCACTCTGTAAAATATGGAATTGCCTCCCTAAGATTTCCTGTTATTTTCTTTTTTATGCCTTCTGTAAAAGCATATTGGTAGTTAATTTCCTCTTTTCTGGTAAGCTCTCTATCTTCCGTTTCTGTTTTACCTGGTATGGTTTTATTCGCACAACCGCCTAAAAGAATGTAAGTTAACAGTATTACACCCCAAACGTACCAATGCTTCATCTTTTTTCTTTTTTATGAATCTCTCTTTCTTTCAATCTTACATTTTATCCATAACTGTTTATTCGCTGCCGGTATGTCCAAATCCCCCGGCTCCACGATCTGTCAATTCCAGAGCATCTACTGGTTCCCACTCAATCGTTTCGTGTTTTGTGATAATCATCTGGCATATTCTTTCTCCGTCATCCACAATAAAATCCTCCATTGAAAGGTTAATCAATATCACGCAAATTTCTCCTCTGTAATCTGAATCAATAGTACCCGGTGTATTCAAGACAGTAATGCCCTTTTTCAATGCCAGTCCGCTTCTTGGGCGAATTTGTGCTTCAAAATTTTTTGGTAATTCAATGAATATCCCTGTTGGTATCAAAGACCGTTCCATCGGCTTAAGAACAACGGGATGTTCCAGGCTCGCACGAAGATCCATTCCTGCTGAAAACTTTGTGCTATACCCTGGTAGCGCGTGCTTCGATTTATTCACAATCCGAATTTTCATATACTCAATAATTTTGTTTTTTTGCTAATCCCCCTCAACGCTAATAACGTGCAGCCCTTTTCATTTCAGAATTTAAAAATCAACGGTCTTACATTCTCCTTTACCCATATAACTCCAGCAAAAATAGCAAATAGCAAAAGATTGAATCCAAGTTCCAGGGGCCTCTTATCAATCTGTATAAGCCTATCGACAATGAACAGTGCAATTGCAATGATTCCGTACAATACAATGGTTTTAATCGGATAATCTATTCGGTAATAGTGCCTTCCCATGAAATAGGAACAAATAACCATAACCAGATAGCATAAAAAGTGGCCCCAGGCACTTGCATGATATCCATAAATCGGTACAAAAATCACATTAACCGTTACAGTCACAATGGCTCCTATCACGGTCAGAATAGCACCATATTTTGTCAGATCATTCAACTTATACCAGATTGACAAATTCACAAATATCCCATAAAACAGGTATCCCATAAGAACGACCGGAACCACATCAAGGCCCACCCAGAATTTTGGTCCTATAAAATATTTTACTATTTCAATGAATAATGAAATTCCTAAGAAGATCATCAAGCCGACAATAACAAAGTATTTCATCACGCTTGCATAAAGTTCTTTTGCATTCTTATCCCTTGCCCTGGCAAAGAAGAACGGTTCAGCAGCATACCGGAACATCTGGATAAACAGGCTTAGAAAAACGGCTATTTTGAAACTGGCACCATAAATACCCAGTTGAGCCATGGCATCGATATCCTCGGGCAGCAGATGTTTCAATACGATTTTATCCAGTGCTTCATTCAGCGTTCCAGCCAGTCCCGCAATCAAAAGTGGAAATGAATATCGGAACATCCGCTTCATCAATTCTGTGTTAAATTCCGGTTTAGTGCTGATGATCTCCGGAAGCAACAGAAGTAGTGAAATCGTACTTCCCACCAGGTTTGCAACAAAAACATAGCCCACACCAAAATCAGGAGCATAAATCAGCCGCAACCAGGAGTTGGGATTTCTGCCGACTACTCTTGGAACAAAAAGCAGGAAAAAAAAGACAAGCACAATGATGACTGCAACATTCACTAACTTAATGATTGCAAATCGCAATCCCCGGTTTTCCCTTCTTAACTTTGCAAATGGAATGGTTGAAAAAGCATCCAAACCAACAATAACGGCAAAAATCACAATGTACTCTCTGTTGGCAGAATAATCCAGCCAGTCAGAAATGGGTTTATTGAACAGTATTACCAGCAGAATGAATAAGATTGATGTAATAAACAGGGAAATCCAGGCTGTACTGAATACTCGATCCTTCTCTTTATCAGAGGTCGAAAATCGGAAATATCCCGTTTCCATCCCATAGGTCAGCACCACCAATAAAACCACAACATAAGCATACAATTCGGTCAGGACGCCATATTCTCCAAGTCCCAAGATACGCGTATAAAATGGTGTCAGAAGAGCATAGTTTAAAAACCTCGGGATCATTGTTCCAAGGCCGTAAATGGCTGTTTGTCCTGCAAGTTGTTTAATGGGATGAAACATGAATGATGAATTATGGATGAAAGATAGGTTGTTTTTCTCAATCGTCCTCTCTCTCTTTCATATAATTACTTCTCGTATCAATGTGTATTGTAGCAATGATATTTAATTCGTTATTCATTCTCTCAAACAGTCTTCTCGTTAACTTACCTGCTTCTTTGAGTTCCATTTCTTCAGGCAAAACGATATGGAATGTCATTTCAGTATGTTCACCATACCGGTGTATATGGAAGTGGTGTAGTCCAAGGTTGTGGGGATAGACTTCCCTGGCAATGTTCTCAATTTTCGTTAACAGTGTGCTATCCGGTGTTTCTCCCAACAGTGAATCGGCTGCACTCTTAATGATTACATAAGCGGTGTAAAATATCAATAAAGACACCAGGAGCCCAAGCACTCCGTCTATCCACCAGAAAAATCTTCCTAAAAATATTCCAATTAATATGATAACGGATGATAATGCATCAGACCGGTGATGCCACCCGTCTGCAATGGTTGATTTTATACCCTCTTTTTTACCGGCCCAAATTGCAAATCGTGCCATGGCTTCTTTAACCACGATAGAAATTGCTGTGACAACAATGGCAATTGTTCCAAAAAATACCTCCTGATGTTTTATCAATCTCAAGACCGATTCCCGAAAAAAATTGAATCCGATTAGCGCAAGTATAAAACCGATGATAATAGAAGATATTAACTCCGCTCTGCCATGTCCGAAAGGATGTTCTTTATCAGCTGGTTTTTTAGCCACAGCAAGCCCTACAAGAAGGACTACGGATGATATTGAATCGCTCACAGTATGCCATGCATCGGCAATCAGCGCTACAGATCCTGTAACCACTCCTGCCCAAAATTTCAGTCCAAAAAGGAGCGTGTTTACAAACAAGGATAGCCATCCTTCCAGTACACCAAGTTTGTATTTTGACGATTTATCCGTTAACCGATGCATGAATCACGTATTTTGCATTTTCTTTTTGTAAACACCTGGTTTGTTCGGTTTCCTTTTCCCATGCTTCCCAAAATTACACAATAATCATGTCATCATCACGAACGATTTCCTTTTTCAAATTTTTCCGTAAGTTACGTTTTCCAGAACAAATTGTATGAATCCATATATATAATCATAATTTTGTATGTTTATTCGAACAATTGTTTTACTTCTTTATGTCTTTTGTGATGCAAACAAACCGTTTATTCCATTTCCTCCTTGCCTTTTTTCTTATTATTTCCTTTTCATTCTGTACTTCAAACAGAAAAGAAAAAGTATGGTTTGTTTCAATCGAAACAAATCTGGGAACCATGAAGATCAGGCTTTACAACGAAACGCCACGCCACCGTGATAACTTTCTTTCTTTAATAAATAAGAACTTTTATGACGGCATGACCTTTCACCGGGTCATCGATGAATTCATGATTCAGG
>CAYMFM010000002.1:0-33219 GCA_964389685.1 uncultured Rikenellaceae bacterium | reverse complement strand
AACTTTTATGACGGCATGACCTTTCACCGGGTCATCGATGAATTCATGATTCAGGCCGGTGATCCTACTACCGTTATCTCAGATAAAAACACTACAGACGGCATTGATATTAATTACACCATTCCTGCTGAATTTCATCCGGATCTTTTCCATAAAAAAGGTGCTCTTGCTGCTGCAAGGATGGGTGATGATGTTAATCCGGATCAGGCATCTTCGAGTACTCAATTCTATATTGTTCACGGTAAAGTATTTAATGATCAGGAATTGGAACAACTGGAAGAGCGTATCAACAACATGAGGAAGCAATCTCTTTTCTTTAAGAACATCAAGGAAGAAGAGCAAAAAGCATTTGAAAAAGATGAACCGCTCGATTATGCTGAAATTCAACTGGCAGCCACACTGAAAACCGAAGAGCAATTAAAAAATTACATGCCGTATAAAATTCCACCAGATCATTGGGCAACATACAAGGTTGTCGGTGGTACTCCCCATCTTGATGGAAGTTATACTGTCTTTGGTGAAGTAGTGGAGGGTTTGGATGTTATTGACCGGATTGCTGCTGTCCCGACGGATAAGTCGGATCGCCCCCTCGACCCTATTCGAATGACGATTAAAAAGGTAAGGAGATAATTTTCAGCTATTTAATATATGCTCGTAGAATTTCTTATATCTTTGTAAAAATCCTGGCTGGAGATGGAAAAACGAATTGAAGAACTACTGAATGAGGTGAATGCCTTTTCGGCTAAAAGCCGTGAGGAAATCGAATTGTTCAGGATAAAATTCCTCAGTAAAAAGGGGATTGTTCCCGGTCTCTTTTCCGAATTTAAATCCATCCCTCCCGAAAAGAAAAATCTGGTGGGTCAACAAGTCAACCGGTTAAAAAACCGGATACACGAAAAAATTGAAGAATCGCTGGCCGCCTTAAAAGAGCATACTGAAGAAACATCATTGTCTGATTTTTCGCTTCCAGCTGATCCGGTTCGGCTTGGTACCAGACATCCGGTTTCAATAATCAGAAATGAGATCATTGAAATTTTCACACGCCTTGGATTTACAGTATCAGAAGGCCCTGAAATAGAGGATGATGATCATGTTTTTTCGAAATTAAACTTTCCCCCAAATCATCCGGCAAGAGACATGCAGGATACTTTTTTCATTGAAAAAGGTGAGGATGAAACGGGAAAGATCCGGGATGTTCTTCTGAGGACACACACCTCTTCCGTGCAGGTTCGTGTAATGGAGAATCAGCAGCCTCCAATACGTACGATCTCCCCTGGCCGTGTTTTTAGAAATGAAGCCATCTCTGCTCGTTCGCACTGTATCTTTCACCAGGTTGAAGGCCTCTACATTGATGAAAATGTTTCGTTTGCCGATCTTAAACAAACCTTACTCTATTTTGCCAAGGAGATGTTTGGTAAGAAAACCAGCATCCGTCTCAGGCCATCATTTTTTCCATTTACAGAACCTTCCGCTGAGATGGATATCTCCTGCAGCTGCGATGGTAAAGGATGTAACCTGTGTAAATATTCCGGCTGGCTTGAAATACTCGGTTGCGGAATGGTAGATCCGAATGTATTGGATTTCACCGGTATTGACAGCCACCGATATACGGGCTTTGCCTTCGGTATGGGTATTGAGCGAATAGCTCTTTTAAAATATCAAATTAAAGACATTCGCCTTTTGTTCGAAAACGATATACGATTTCTCAGGCAATTCAAATCAGCATTCTGACAGAAACGTTTCGTTTCTATTCTTCGATCAGTTTTATCTCTGAAGTCAATTCAAGTGCTTTTCGGTATGTGTAACTAACGCCACAATACCGCTCCTGTGATAAGTCAACAGCTTTTTGAATTTTATCTTTTGAAAGTTTTTTTCCATAAAAGGTATAGGTGATGTGCATGCTGTGAAAATGTTTGGGGTGCTCTTCGGTTAGCTCCCCTTCGACGGCAACATTCATCCTGTCAACTGAAACCCTCATCTTCTTCAAAATGGAAATCACATCCATTCCTGTGCATGCAGCCAGAGCTACCAGCATTAATGGTTTCGGTCTCGGCCCCCGGTTTTCTCCACCTACATCTCCACTGGCATCCAATGTTATCTTATGACCATTGATTTCAGCTTCAAACGCCATATTGCCTAGCCAATTAATGTTTATGGTGTTTTTCATATCTTTAGATATTTTAATACGTAGGTTTTACAAATATACTTTTTAATCGTATATTGCAAAAAGCATTAATGTAGCCTGCATTTCTAGTTTTCTGCTACAATCTTTCAATGAAACAAGTTCAAAATCCACCGGTTTGTGGGAAGTGCTCCTTAGAATTTAATTCCATCTTTAAACAGTTGACTCAGGATGAATTGGATCAGTTGAACTATGAGAAATCCTCCCTGTTTTATAAGCGGGGTGAAATCATATACCATGAAGGGGGCAGAATCAATGGTTTTTATTGTATACACAGTGGAATAATAAAAGTTTATAAGACAGGTATTGATGGGAAAGAGCAAATCATCCGGTTTGCAAAGCGGGGTGAAATCATCGGATACAGGTCCATCTTAAGTAATGAACTTGCCTGCACAACTGCCAAAATTATAGAAGATTCGATTCTCTGTTACATCTCTTCTGATATTCTTTTTTCCCTGGTTAAAAACAATGGTAATTTTTCTATGGAAATCATGAAACTGACCTGCAAGGAGCTTGGTGAAGCAAATGCATACATTACTGATATTGCTCAGAAGACGGTCCGTGAAAGATTGGCTGAAGTGTTGATCCACCTGAAAGATAATTTTGGCTTGGACGATGATCGGGTGTTGCAGATCTCCCTTACCCGTGAGGAGCTTGCGAATATCGTGGGTACGGCTACTGAATCAGTGATTCGTCTCTTATCAGAATTTAAAAATGATGGTCTTATTGAATTAAACGGAAGGAAAATAAAGATCATAAACAGCAGATCTCTTACAAAAATTGGAAATCATTTTTAAGCTTTCATTCTAATCGAGTATATTATTCAGGATTACATACACAAGAAATCCGCCGAAAACTAATCCTCCACTTAGGATTAAAAGCTTATTGCTCTCTACCCCACTGAATTCCGAATAACCCAGAATAACAATACCAACGATGATGAAAACAATGCCTATTCTTTTAAGTAATTCTTTCATAATTAATTATTTAAGAAATTTTGTTGGGTCTGATTATGGGAATAAATATAAATATAATGCCTGGTATTACAAAATTACTTAAACAGTGTTCCACTTTCTCCTATTCTGTTTTTACCCAAGTGTTTATAGGCTAAATCGGTTACTTCCCTTCCCCTGGGTGTTCGTTTAATGTATCCCTCTTTTATCAGGAAGGGTTCATATACTTCTTCAATCGTACCAGCATCTTCACTAACAGCCGTTGCAATGGTAGATATACCTACCGGTCCCCCCTTAAATTTCTCAATGATGGTTAGCAGGATTTTTGTGTCCATTTCATCCAGCCCATATTTATCAATGTTCAGTGCAGAGAGTGAATATTTTGATATGTCAAGATTAATTTCACCGGTTCCTTTTACCTGTGCAAAATCCCGAACCCTTCTCAGTAGTGCATTGGCGATCCTGGGTGTACCCCTGCTACGTGAGGCAATTTCTATAGAGGCTTTTTTATCGATGGATACATTCAGGATTCCGGCAGATCGTTTAACGATTCGGTCCAGGATGTTGTTGTCATAATATTCCAGGTGGAATGTTATACTAAACCGTGCTCTTAAAGGACTGGTTAACAGGCCAGACCTTGTGGTTGCTCCAATCAATGTAAAGGGATTCAGGTTGAGTTGTATAGATCGTGCCCCCGGGCCCTTATCAATCATTATATCAATATTATAATCCTCCATGGCAGAATAGAGATACTCTTCCACCACTGGGCTCAGGCGGTGTATCTCATCGATAAACAAAACATCTTTATCTTCCAGGTTTGTTAACAGCCCGGCCAGATCTCCCGGTTTATCCAGAACCGGTCCGGAGGTAACTTTCATATTAACACCCAGTTCATGTGCAATGATGTATGCCAGGGTTGTTTTACCCAATCCAGGAGGGCCATGCAACAGCACATGGTCCAGTGCCTCTCCTCTCATCATGGCTGCTTCTACAAATATTTTAAGGTTTTCGACAATTTTATCCTGCCCGAAGAATTCCTTAAAATCCAACGGTCGCAATTTCTTTTCAAACTCTCTGTCTGTGGGGGTTAATTCATTTTCCCCTATGTGTAAGGACTCATCCATATACCATTAAATCTTATTTTATAAGCTTAACATCGCTTTCCGGGAGATCAACTCTTACACCATTAATCCGGTTTTCTATATCGTTTTTGTAACTAATTGTCATTAACAAAACCCCCTCTTCATTGTACTTTTTCCAGGTTTTTTCTTTCATTCCCATATCGTAATATCGCTCCTCTTTTAACACCCCATTTTCCCAATAGATTTTATGTCGTTTATGTGGATTTCCCTGTACATAATTTCCCTGATATTTCAGGTTTCCGTTCTCGTAGTAGTGTTTCCATGTTCCTTCCCGTAATCCAACGACATATCTCCCTTCTTCCGTATAATCACCTGCATTATAAAACCAATTTCCTTCTTTCTCTCCTTCAAGATAGTCCCCTTGTGCTATTATTTCTTCATCAACAGAGTATTCGGTAGCAATTCCATCCTCTTTCCCATTAAAATACTCCTCTTCCCTGTGTAAATTACCGTTTGGGTAATACCATTTCCAGGTGCCGTTTTCCAGTCCATTTCGAAAGTCTCCGGTTTGCTCAATATTATCATTTTCATAATAATAAACCCATCGTCCCTCTTTCTGATTGTTGGTATAATTCCCTTCGGATTGCAGTTTCCCCGAAACATAAAAATTCTCCCATTTTCCGATACGTTCTCCTTCCTCATTCACAATGCCGAGTGATATTACTCGTCCAAAATCGTTATATATTTTTGATCCGATAATTTCTCCATCCCTTGAATATTCCCTATGAACTCCTATGGGTGTTTTTCTTCGATAAGGGCCACTTGCCAACAGGTTTCCATCCTCATCATAGCTGTTTCTTATTTCAACATCTTGCTCCTCTTCGACATCCTCTTCTATAATCCTGCCATTATCATATCGTATGGCAATGCTTAGATTACCCTTTTTATCATATTCTCTGTAAAAACCATGCAATTGCTCATCTTTAAAATTTCTTTCTGTTTTGATCTTCCCATCCGGATAAAACTCTTTCCAAACACCTTGTTTATAACCACTTGAATCGGTTCTGTTAATTCTCTCCCGGTTCACTAAATATCCATTGTGGTATTCCAGGAGCGTTATGATTTGTCCGCTTTCAGAATACTCTCTTGCCAAACCCTGCATTTTACCGTTTACATAGTTAATGATGTTATGAACCTTACCATTGTCATAGTAATAATAGGATGGCCCTTCCTTTTTGTCGTTAACATACAACTCCTTGGACACAATGTTCCCACTTAGTGATGTAATTTCTTTATTTTTTGTATCATACGTATAATAATATCCATTTTTTTTCCCGTACATGTAATTTATTTTCTCAATTGTATCTCCTGTAACATCATAAAAAACCCAAACACTATCCAATAAAAAATTATTCCTTTTTCCCTCGGATTTTATGACTCCCGTAACATAATATGTCTTCCAATGTCCATCTGGTTTACCATCCCGCACAATTCCTTCACTGGATATTTGTCCGTTTGGATAATAGAAACAGGTATACCCATCCTGTAAGGTTTCATTGCTTTGTGCAGTAAGGTATAAATGTCGAGATAGAAACCATATTATAGCGATGATAATACGCATTGTATTTTTCCCTCTTGTTTTCATATACTGTAAACCCATTATCTTTCCCTTAACCCTTGTCATAACTCAAATTTTTCTTATATTTCCATCATTCGAAGTATTGGTTTTTCGGCCCTCCTTCGTATCTCTTCATCCAATATAATTTCAGGAATTTCATAACGCAATGTATTATATATCTTTTCCACTGTTATTGTCTTCATGAAATTACAATCACTACGATCACAAGACCTATCTTCCGGAGGAGCCGGTATAAAATGTTTATCAGGCACCTTCTTTTTCATCTGATATATGATCCCTGAATCAGTGGCAACAATGTACTCATCAGAAGGATCTTTCGTTGTAAACTCAAGCAATGATGCTGTTGATCCTATGTGATCAGCAATGTTCAGTATCTTTTCATCGCATTCCGGGTGTGCAATCAGTTTTGCATCCGGATACTTCTTCTTTGTTTCCAATATTCGTTCTAATGAAAATGCTTCATGTACATGACACCCACCATCCCAAATCACCATTTTCCTGCCAGTAATTCTTGATATATACTTTCCCAGGTTTTTATCCGGGGCAAATATAATTTTCTTCTCTTTTGGAATTGATTCTACAATCTTAACCGCGTTTGATGAAGTACATACTATATCACTTAATGTTTTTATTTCCGCAGTTGCATTAACGTATGAAACCACGATGTGCTCTGGATATTTTTCTTTAAATACAGCAAACTCTTCATGCGGACAAGATTCAGCAAGTGAACAACCTGCATTCAGGTCTGGCAATAAAACCTTTTTATCAGGCGATAGAATTTTTGCCGTCTCCGCCATGAAATGCACGCCTGCAAAAACAATCATTTTTGCCTTTGTCTTTGCCGCCTGTTGTGATAATGCCAGGCTGTCGCCCACAAAATCTGCAATATCTTGTATATCTTCTTCTTGATAGAAATGTGCTAATATGATTGCATTTTTTTCTTTTCGTAATGCATTAATTTCAGCTACAATATCGATGCTCTTGTCAATTTTTGCATCTACAAATCCATCCTTTAGAATATCTTGATTTTTAACAACCATAATAACATATTTATATAATATTAAAATAGATATATGATAATGTTATTCTGTTCACTTTGTGTACAAAAAACGACTGATATAATTGGAAAATTTGAAATTAAAAAAATAAAAACACTTTATGAACAGTAATTCATTAAAAAAAGCGATTGAAAAAGAGTAAATTATATATCAAATTAACGATTGTTAAGAAAGCAAATAATTGATAAAATCTTTATGATTTAAACGATAAAAGATGTTTATATAGTGTGGAATAGTTTATGTCGAAAATTGAAAAATATATTTTGAAAATTTTAAAAAATGATTATAAGGTTGGTTTGCTGAAAAAAGAAAATATATTTTTCAATCGTTATAATTAAGAAATTAACCGTTATTGAACAAAATATTAAGAGAATTATGGTATCGATCAAAAGAGGGGTAAATTCATTTTAACAATACCATCGTAAAAAATATATTTGGATACGAAATTAATTTATTTTGCTAAATTTGATTTAAAGTAAGTATGATATATAAGAAGATGAAATTGGCAATAACCTCAGATCATGCGGGTTACAGTTTAAAAGAAGAACTTATCAAACATCTGGTGAATGAAGGACACACAGTAAAAGATTTTGGAACAGATTCGAATGAAAGTGTAGACTACCCGGAGTTTGGACACGCGTTAGCTAAAGCAATTGAAAATGGAGAATGCGATTTTGGTATTAGCATTTGTGGAAGTGGGAATGGAATTAATATGACAGCAAACAAGCATCAGGGGATTCGATCGGCATTGTGTTGGAACAGGGAGATATCAGAGCTTGCAAGGGCACATAATAATGCAAACATCTGTGCTTTACCGGGAAGGTTTTTATCAGTAGAAGAGGCAATTGTAATTATTGAAACATTTTTACAAACAACATTCGATGGTGGGCGCCATGAAAGAAGAATTAAAAAGATTCCGATAAAAAACAGTTGATCAAGATATCAAAATTACTTTGCTATGTTATCAAATACCTGTAAATATGGAATACGTGCTGTAATTTACCTGGCAATGAATACCAGGGAAGGCGAAAAAATAGGGTTGAAACAGGTTTCACAAGATCTGAATATTCCAACACCATTTCTTGGAAAGATATTACAATCATTAGCGAAGCAGAAATTATTAAGTTCAACAAAAGGTCCACATGGAGGTTTTGGATTAGGAAAAGAGCAGGATAGCATTTCCTTACTGGATATTATATTAATCATCGATGGCGAAGATATGTTTAACAGGTGTTTGATAAATATTGTCAGCTGTAAGGATTATGAAAAGGGCAAAACACCCTGTCCGATCCACAGAAAATTCTCCCCCATCCGGAATAAGCTAAGGGAATTATTTGAAAAAGAGACTATTGGAAGTATTATTAAGGAGATAAAGAAATCAAAAGATATACGGATTTAATGATCCTTAATAGTCCTGAAAGCTTAAAAAAGTTGTAAAATATCTAACTAAATGGCGGGCATCTATATCCATATTCCGTTCTGTAAACAAATCTGCCATTATTGCGATTTTTACAAAGAGCTTCTATCTGAAAAAGCCGGTACCATGGTGGAAGCAATGAGGAAGGAAATCGAGTTGCAGGAAAACTACCTTGAAGGGGAATTAATAGAAACGGTTTATTTTGGCGGAGGAACACCAAGCGTACTATCAACTGAACAGATACTTTCCCTCTACGATACGGTTAAAAAATATAACCCGGTACTCGATGGAGTTGAAATAACCATTGAAGTAAATCCGGATGATTTAAATTCGGATTATTTGGCCGGGCTAAAAAGAAACGGGATAAACCGGATTAGTATTGGTATACAATCTTTTTTTAATGAAGAGTTGAAGATATTAAACAGAAGGCATACAGCCGCTCAATCGTCAGATTGTATTGAAAAATCGGTAAAAGTTGGTTTTGATAACATCAGCATTGATTTGATGTATGGTATTCCTGTAAGCGATAGCTCGTTATGGGAAAAGAGCATCGATATGGCACTTACAATGCCGGTGCAGCATATTTCAGCGTACCATTTAACAATAGAACCCGGAACAACATTTGCCAACCTTCTTAAAAAAGGAAAATTAAAGCTTATGGAAGAGGAGGAGAGTGTTGAACAGTTCCGGACGTTGATCAACAAACTGGAGTCGCAGGGATTTTTACATTATGAAATATCCAATTTCTGCAAGGTGGGCTTTTTTTCAAAGCACAACACAAACTACTGGAAACAAAAAAGGTACCTGGGCATAGGTCCGTCAGCACATAGCTTTAATGGAAACAGCAGACAATGGAATGTTTCTAACAACGATAAATACATTGGTGGAATTGGCAGGAATAAAATACCATATAAAAAGGAGACATTGGATCAGAAAACACGGTATAATGAGTATATTCTTACGTCATTGCGCACCATGTGGGGGGCAGATCTTAAGTACATTGAAGAAACCTTTAGTAAAGAGGCCAGGGATTACTGCGTATCGTTATCAAGCCGGTTTATCGATTATGGAATGCTGGAGAGAAAGGATGATAGCCTGATTTTAACACAACAGGGTCAGTTGATTTCAGATAATATTATTTCTGAGTTGCTGATGATAGAATGAGATAAAGCAGCAGTGCGCTGTTATAACGTGATCTATTTCAGATTAAATACAGCAGAACCAATTTGATTTCCCTCAAGGTAGAGGTTAACGGTATATTTTCCCGGAATTAAATCCCCGTTATTATTCCAGTAGATACACAATTCGATATCCTGGTTAAGGTACTCAACCGTACGTTTAGAGGAAAAAATAGATTGCTTTCCATCAAATTCAAAAAGATTATCAGGAGATTCAGCAAGGATCAATTCATCCGGACGTGAGATACGCATATATACATCCTTTTTTCCCGCCTGCACAATCGGATTTTCCCTCAAGAGAAAACAGACTTTTATTTTATCAACCTTGTCAATTTTATCCTTTTCTCTGCCCCGAGCATTAATTGGTGTTGCAACGATATTTTTGGCAAGAATCACAGAAGCCTTTTCAACCTTTTCAGAGAGTTCTTCTTTAATCTGGGAAAGTTCCTCCTTATCTTTTTGAACGGTTTGAAGGTCACGCTTTACCTGTATGTTTTCTGCCGTAAGTTCCTTGTTTAATGTATTGAGTGAATCAATCTGCACAATATAGCTTTTCATTACCTGACGGAGAGTACTGAGTTCCTTTTTATACAGGGTGATCTTCTGTGCATTGGAAGCTTGAACGCGGAGCAACATTTTAATCTTATTTTGCTCCTCTTCGAGTTTCAGGTTCAAACTGTCGTTGGAAGTTTTCAGGGTGTCGTATTCGTAAATCAGGTTTTGCAGCTCCCGGGTCAGGGAATCTTTTTCCTCGGTAAGAACATACTCCATCTCTACCATTTTATTTTTCTGGTCAAAATAGAAAAAAATTATTATAGCGAGACCAACAGCAAGCACTGTAATAGCAGCAACAAACCAGGTAATATTTTTACCTTGCAGTTTGCTGTTTACTGCCACTGATTTTTTATTATCATTCTGCACCATCTTACCGGCTGAATATATTTATTAATAAAACGAGGCAAAATTACATATATTTTATTACTATACCATGAACAACAACAAATAGAGAAGAAGAACAAAAGCAAAACTATTTCAGTAGCTCTAAACCTTCCAGTGCGGATGCTCCACCAGGAGTATGCATCAGCGCTTTTTGAAACAGAATTTTAGCCTCCCGAATTTTGTTTAATTTGAAGTTGGTCCATCCGAACATGATCAACGCATCATAATCAAATGGATAAAGATTAACCACTTTTTCAAAATAGGTATAGGCTTTTGCATAATCCTCTTTACCATAATAGATTAGTCCCAGTCGATGGTTTGCGATAGAATTGTTGGGATTAATTTCCAGGATTTTTTCATAATGACTGATCACCATGTTCCAGTTTCCCAGAGCAGCAGCAGGATAAACAATCCCAAAACGAGCTTCAATGGAATAAGGCATCAGGGAGATTGATTTGTTGTAGAAAGCAATTGATTCTGAAAACAAGCCGGATAGATAAGCCAACCAACCAAGCCGGAGATTTATTTCATATGAATTCTCATCGTACACGTTTTTCAGAACATTCATTGCTTCCTGAAAATCACCCGATGCTTCGTGGATGTAACTTTGCTGAAATGCGCCAATTGTTTTTGAAACATCCTGACCATATGTATGATGAAGTGTAAATATGATGCAGGCTGCAACAATATACATTTTCATTTTTTTGAAATGTTCCATGTTATACCTCCTGTAATTGAATGAATGTGATGTTTAGTAGGATTGTTTAAGTCGGGCAGTGCATCAGAGTAAGGGAAATACCTGCTCTCCACCCCCATGTATTCATAAAGGATTAAAAATTCAATGCCTTTTTTACTTAAGGGTATCAGTAAATTTAATCCAAATTTATACTGTATCGGGTTTATGTCATTATAGACAACAATACCATCAAGAATAGAAAAATTTGACAATTCTCCCCAGGTTGAATTCAATTCCATCCACAAAGGATTCAGCATTTTGAATCCCACTGTTTGATGATAAACAAAATGGTTGTTGTAGGCAACGGATTGATCATAGTTGGATTGGTGAGAAATTTTTGTTATCGTATACAGGTTCAGATTTCCCAGAGGGAAAAAACTCAGACTAAGGTCTTTCTGAAATTGATAACGGTCGTTCAGGTTTGAAAAACCAATACCACCGTGAAAAGTAAACGATCCCAAATCCAGGTTGCCGGACAGGTAACCAACCCAATTGTTCTTCGGTGAAACGGAGGAATAATTATTAGTTGAAAAAGCACCACCACCCCAGGATGATAAATCATACGTTTTCGGCCTGAGGTTAATATAATGAACCGTAAGCTTCATGCTGATGTTTCTGTGAACCGACAAGTTGCCTGAAAGAAAAATCTGATACTGATTAAAACGGTCATTGATCAAAGATGTTGTGCTTAAATTATCCTGTACGAACAGACTTCGTATTTTGGTTAAATAACCGTAGCCATGAAGCAGAGAGAACCTATTGCTGAGTTGGTGTTCAAACCGGATAGTTAAGTAGTTAAGGTTCTTTTCTATTGGTTGCCAGCCGTCAACGGTAAGTTCCGCAGGCAGTGTAAAATCGGATGTGATGTTATTGAAATCGGGGTTCCATCGATAGGTATTATTGATAGAAAGACCCGTAAGCGCTGATTTATCGGTTATTTGAAGACGTTTTTTAAGGGATTGAGAGAACTCGGAGACCAGGGCATATGCATCGGTCTTTCTTCCCGAAAATAAATAGGAATAATAGAGATATTCAAGAGCAGAATTGTCTTTAAAATTGTATTCCAGTGCTTTACGGAAATGTACAATTGCTTTTCTGTAATTTTTTTGTTCATAGTATGCTATTCCCAGTCTCATCCGCAAGTAATAGTAATCAAACCCATTTTGAAGCCCCCATTTGCCATATATTAGAAGGTTTTTCCAGTCTTTTTTCAGGTAGAAGTCATAGGTCGCCTTATCCAGGGCGGAAAAATCCGATGACAACTGACTAAAACCAGTCAAAGAGACCAGCCAAAAGAATACTATGAATACTCCTCTTTTATACATACTGCGCGAATGGTTCTATTGTTTTTATGGTAAACCAGCTGATCAATACCTGACGGACCGAGCAACAGATGAAATTTGATTTCATTCAGTTTTTTTGAAAAGAAATATTTCCTGGCAACGGATTCAAGTTCGATTTTAGATGGCGAAAGTGTATTGTCGATGGATTGATATTTCACTTCATATTTTGCATTGAGGTAGTTCAGGAAGGGAGCAATGAAGTCCTGAAAAAAAAGGCTAATTCTTCCAAAGAGAAGATTAACAGGATACCGGTCATTAAGCTTCAGGTCCTGATAATATCCCATTTGTATTTTATAGGCGGCCAGAAATAGATAATACAACAAGGAAGATTTATCCCCTTCGAAATGACGGAAATAAAGAAGGTTGCCGTCCGATTCGAAGTAGGCTATGCTTTTTGTGTTTTTACATTGTATATATGAATTGTTGTAAACGTTTGTAAATACCTCCCATTCAACCACCTCCTTTTTACCGGATTTCATCACCTCAAATTTAAATTTCCTTCCGGGGATGAAGTGAAAAGCATTTGTGAGAATCTCCATGGTATCGATATTAGAAACCCGATCGTGCTGACGGGGATTATCGAATGAACTGAACTGATATCCTTTGGTTGCTTTCCTGATGTAATAGCTGAATGGATAGTCCAATGTTTTTGAACCGATAAAAGGAGTTGCCTGGAACTGAAAATGGAGGTGTGGATAAGGCGATCTTCCGCTATTGCCAACACGTCCAATAACATCGCCCTGTTTTATTTTGTCCCCCTCATTATACCGGATGGAGTCTTTTTTAAGGTGGCTTAGCTTGGAGAACAGAAAATCAGCGTGTTTTATCACTACCGTGTTCCCCCAGTTTTCTTTCAGGTTTACTTCACCGATGTCGTTGTCTTCTATACCATCAACCACAACATCCACTGTACCATCTCCCGGAGCCAACACTTCTTTGTTGAAACAAAAATAATCATCCGCCACGTCGCCTTTGCCTTTGTATTGATGCTCGTCGTCGTCAGTGATCACAAAATCCCATGCGTGTCTCCAATCGCCTTTATGGGTATGTTCACCATCATGTGCCTGAGAAATGGTCCATTCTCCCCAGAAAGGTAGCTTAAAAGGAGTTTTTAATTTATGCCTGAAACGAACGATATCATTCTGAAAGGAGTACAGGTTTTTTTCGGGTGAGTACTGTTGAATAAAAACCTCGCGCAAATGGATACTCTGGCGTGTACGGAACTTCAGGATATAAAGGAACATTAAAACAACAATATTAAATGGCAGTGAATAAATTGGAAGATGAAAAACACCATAAAAAATCGCATTCAGGCTAATGGTCAACAGGGCTACAATCGGGATCAGAATAATTGTCCAGATATAGGATAAACGGGAAGGAACAACGAAGAACCCCCCAACAGCAATGGCAGTTAGAATAAAATTGAATCCAATATAGCTGTAATGTAAATCGGTAAGGTTTGCACCAATGATTTTGTAAAAAAGAAAAGCAGAATAGAAGCCAATCAGAGACAGTGAAAAAGCGATTCTGGAGTAGTAAAGTAACCCGATAGATATAATGATTCCGGCGAGCACATTGAATTGAAAGAAAATAGCTCCGAGAGCAAGAAAATAGGTGTGAAGTGATTCCGGAATGGGAAGATCATTCCACAACTCATAAACCCGAACCAGGTTGTTACCACCCAGAACAAACAGGTCATTGAGTGTAAAAATACCACGTTCACTTATCCCCAATGCTTCAAACTGGTATGTTGCCAGACTTACCAGCCAAAAGGAAAAAATAAACGGAATACTTAAATAGGGGAGGGCATATTTACCGATAATTCCTTCAAAACTTACCGCCAGAAAAAGGGTAAGTATGGCAGCAAGGAACAATATAAAGATCAGTGAGAAATTCATTTCATAGTAAATACCCAGCCCCAATCCGACAAGAAGGCTATTGAAGCCATAAATTCCCTTTGAAATTTTGTTCTTATCCAGCCCGATGATATAACCAGCAGATATTGTAATTAAAACGGAGAACAAGCCACAGAAACCAGCAACCAGGTCAATGAAAGTGATCACCAGAAGGAGCAGGGCAAACAGCTTGTGTTCAGAGAAAAAAACCTGCGAATAACTGTTTAATATTCCCTTGAAATATAAGGTAATGTCCGTTTTAATGTCCGATCCCATAGTGACAGGTTTCTGGTTCTTATAAATTTATCTCTTTCAGGTGTCCGGGAATTTTTTCAAGGGCCTCAAAAATTTTTAGTGTTTCCTTTTCCCGTATAATGTGTGTTTGTTCTTCCGGATCAATGAGCACAATATTCGGGCGGAGGGTAATAAACTGAAGCCATTGGGTCATGTTGTAAGCACCAATCCTGTTAATAACCACATGGTCGCCTTTTTTCAGGAGAGGAAAAACCATATTCTCTCTTAACACATCAATGTTCATGCACAGGGGACCATATATAGCGGTCTCTTCTGTGTGGTGCGAAAAAGGTTGAGCAGGGGTGATCTGATGTTCATACCAGAAGGATGTAAAAAGAATATTAACACCAATGTCCAGAATGGTTGATCGACGGCCATCTGCCAGCCGTTTGTTAGCCAGGACGGTTCCCAGCAGATAACCTGCATCGTCAATCAGTGCCCTGCCGGTTTCGAGTATTAATACCGGCATGTTTTCAGGTTTAATCTGGGAATTGATCAAGCCGGAGGTAATGGCATCAGCATACTCATCAAAAGAAGGTGCTGTATCGGTTCCTGGTAGATAAGCGCCTTTCAGTGTGTTTTGAGAAGCAAAGCCCCCACCCAGATCAATGTATTTGACCGAATGGTTGTATTTTCTCTCAAGACTGACGGCCAGTTCTGCCAGTTTCATAGCTGCCACCTGGTAAGCATTAGCTGAAAGGATGAATGTCCCGATGTGGGTATGCAAACCGACGAGTTCCAGTTTTTTACTCATCATGATCCGGTTCAGTGCATCCCATGCTTCACCGTTTTCATAATTGAAGCCGAATCTGTCCCACATGGGATATATCCCGGTATCCATATTTACACGTATAGCAACTTTGGGTTTTTTCTTCAACCGTTCGCTGACGTCGATCAGCAGATATAGTTCATCGAAATGATCAATGTGGATCAGGGAATCATTCTTGATCGCTTTTTCCAGGTCCTCCCGTGATTTATCAGGACCATTAAAAATGATATATTTCCCTTCAACACCATTGTTCAGTGCTTTATCATATTCGAATCCGGAAACAACTTCAGCCCAGGCGCCTTCCTGGTGGTAAATCCTGCAAATAGCATCCAGGTAATTTGTTTTATATGACCAGGCAAATTGAACTTTAGGATACCTGGTTGAGAAAGCACGTTTGGCATCATTAAATGTTTTCCTCAATGTCTTTTCTGAAATGATGAACAGGGGAGATCCGTAATCATTTATTAGGTCCTTTACCGGTTGACCATCAATTGAAGTGATTGGATCAAATTCCATTTTAATCCCGAATTTACTGGGCATTCCTGAACTCAGTTTCTTAATGTATGGTCTTTCAAATGGTAACTTTTCCATGGTATTGTAAGTGTTTATTGATATCCTGATAGATTATTGCTTTATCAGCAGGTATTATAATTCTCCTTTTGTTGAAAGGGATTCAAATTCGTTTAATCCGACGATCATGTCCCAGGAATACCGGACAAACATTTTACCGATATCGTATTTTTCAAACGGTTTTACCGGGTAGCCCAAAGCCAGTTTTACCAAAGCTGCAGGCAGGTTTTGACCTGCACCTACCGCCAGGTAAACCCATGCCGGGATTCTTGGGTTGATCTCAATAACATACAGTTCATTTTTTGTCGTTTTTATCAATTCAAGCTCCATCCCGCCCCTCCATTTTGTCGCTTTTATGATCCTGTGTGTAAGGGCTAACATGTTTTCATCAGCAAGGGTTATACCCCCCCATGCTTTCCCTTTGTCAGTAATGTATTGCTTACGCATAGGAACAGCTCCGACCGTGTTCCCTTTTCCGTCACCCAGCGCAATAACATTTACTTCAGTACCTTTAACAAATTCCTGGATGATAATGGGCAAACCCCATTTTGCACTGATCTTGTTAAAATGCATTTTCACCTGCTCTTCATTGTAAGCAATGTATGCATCATAAAATTTACCTTTTACCATCAGCGGGTAGTCAAAATCGTCATGAAGGCTTAAGATTTCTGAATGATTCAGTATGGGTTTACTTTGTGGTACATCAATCTGGTACTGTTTACCAAATTCCGGGAGATTCACTTTATGTCTTTGCTCAAGCTGCTCAAGGGTTGGTAAAAAGGTATGAATACCCATTTTTTCAAGCATTGCAGAAGATTTGATGAATGTATAAAGTTCAGCATCAAAATTGGGAATTAACACGTTAATGTTCTCCACGGAATTAATGAATTCAAGTCGCTTGATCAGGCTGTCTGAACCTTCGGAAGGATAAGGAACCTGGTATACTTTATCCACAAGATCGTGCATATAAATTCCCGGCTCCAGGGTTTCATAAGCAAGTCCAATCACCCGAACATCAAAATCCCCGGATTCTTTGATGCTTCGAATTACAGGTATACCGGGACCCGGATTGTCCGTATTATTAAGCCCTGTAGCAGCCAGTGTCAGTTTTATTTTGTTCATGGAGGGTGATTTTGAAGAATGTTATTTGGAATGAAACAGATCCTGTATTGCGCACGAAATCGGATAAACCAGAGTGAAACACTGGTAGAAAAAACTGTGCTATCCCTGACTTGTATCTTTTTCTACCAGGCCGTATTGTTCCAGTATATGGATGAAGTCATAATAATATCGTTCAAAGGATGCAGCATCTGTATCGTATTTTTTTAGCATAGTGGTCTGTATTTCATCGGACTTTTTTTCTAGTTTAAGCAGTTCTATAATTTCAGCACCAATGGGATTTAAGGAATACGATTCCCCGGAATTTGGATCAAAAACAAACCCGGATTCACTGATTGCAATGTTCTTTTTCAGCTTCATACTATCGATTTTATTGAATGTTGTTGCAATAATATTGTTTCTCCATCAGACCGTTGTTATAAAATTTAGTAAAAATGTTACAAAACATCAATTGGCCAGAATGGCTGAATAAACTTCCATGCTCAGTATTTCCGGTGTATTTTCCACTATGAACTGCGGAAGTTAAAACAAATAAAAACGGCAAATATACAATCTGTTTTTTTGATAGAATGGTTTTCATTTATTAACATTAATTCGGTTATGTTTGACTGTTTGGTAGGAGGTGTCATACAAAATTCAAACCAAATCATTATAGATCGGGTTAACCCAGATAAAAGTCAAATTCAATACCCTAAAGTTTGGGTATGAAATTTTCATCAGTTTTGAAGATAACTGTTGAGTGAAACAGTTGACATACTTGAATTTGACTTTTCGTCAGTCATAAATGGCGAAAAATTCTAAGAATTTTTCGGGTTAACTCCCAACCGTTTGAAAATCTTGGTTTTTCAAATCGGATCAATACAGTTTATCCAGCGGTTTTTTCAGGGGCGTTTCGTTTTTCTTGAAGTCTGAAACAGACAATCCGGTAATCTTTCTGAATTGATTGGAAAGATATTGGACACTGCTATAATCCATCATATAAGCGATCTCGCTCAATGTGTATTCGTCCTGGTGCACAAGTTCCTTAATGCGCTCAATTTTTTGGAGTATAATGTATTTTTCGAGTGTTATCACTTCTGTTGCTGAAAAGACCTTTGACAGGTATTGGTAGCTCATACCCAGTTTCTCCACCAGATAATCTGATTTTCTGATAATCGAATCAACATTGTTTAACTGGTGAATGAGCTCAATTACCGCGGATTTAATGTTTTCAACCAGGATCTTTTCACGCCCGAGGATTATGTCAAAACCATATTTTTGAAGGATCTGCCGGATTTTTTTTTCACTAACAATCCTGGGATCATAACGCAATACTGCCACACCCAGTGTCATATATTCTACGTGAATGTTAGACTCGTTAAATTTTTCTTTAAGCAGATGAATAGCACAATTGGATACCATATTTTTGATATGGTACGTTTTTGTAACTATTTTATTTTGTCTGGTCATACAACCGGAAGAAACCTGTACGGTGTAAAAATAACCAATTTTAATTTGAAGAGTAAAGATCGTGTTTTAAAGTATGTAAAACAAAATCAGGAGGACAACGGAAACGAATACTTGAACTCAGGTTTTTGAGAAATGGAATAATTTTAAAAGAAGGGAAACCAGTAAACAGAGTCCCAGGAAAAGAATGATTGCCGGAGAGGAGGGTATATCCATAATCCAGGACAGGTACAGCCCGAGAATGGTTGCAATGCCACCAACTATAAGGCCAATAAGGATCCGTGAAGACCAATTTTGTGAAAACAATGCAGAGATGGAGGCAGGGATAATCAGGAAGGCAAATATTGTCAAAATTCCACCCACATTGACTGCTTCAACAATAACAATTCCAAAGCTGAAATAGAAAAGAAAATCCCACAATTTGGGGTTTGAAACCACGGTTTCTTCTGATTGGTAATGTTTTGTTAAACCAAGAAATTTGTGACGGAAGATGTAGTGAAAACTTCCCACAACAACTACAACAACCAGGAAGCGAAGGTTCTGAGGCCATGATACCCATAGAATTGCACCGGCAAGCATATCATGAATGTGTACATCCCCACCGGCACCTTTATCCAATATGATGACTGCACCGGTAGCTGCAGCAGCATAGGCTATTCCAATAATTGCCTCGAGCGGGATTTTGATCTTTTTATCTTTGAGTACCGTAAAAATTGATGCAGCAAGCGTACAGAACAGATAGGCCATAAACGTTCTTGAATCATGCTCACCACCCTGGTTATGATGGACGATATTCATCTCCTGCAGCACCAGTGAAACAGCACTGCCAAAGGCAGCAATCTGGGCCAGCGCAATATCGATGAATATTATTTCCCTTTCGATAACATGGATTCCGAAATAAACCATGATCAGAATAAGAAGAAGACATGCCACAAAGGGCGCCAGCATAAAGTTCAAAGCAGTAAACATCAGTTCTTGTTGTTATGTTTCAGAAAGCGAAATTTTTTGGCTGAAAGCTTCAAAAATGCAAGGAGAAAAGCGATCAAACCAAGAAGACAAACAATCGCCGGGCCGTTTGAAATATTCATACTATAGGATAGGTAAATGCCGCTGAAAGATCCCAGAACTCCAATGATCCAACTCCAGATAAACCGGGCTCTCCATTTTTGTGTGAATAGCGTCGCTGTAGCAGTGGGGGCAATCAGCAGCGTAAAAACCAGGAAAACACCACCCACCGGTACAGCTTTTACTATGACAATTCCAAAGGTTATGTAGAATAACAGCTCGAATAACCTTGTCTTTCCCGGAGAATAAGGAAGACCATCGTTTGAACCGGATATACGAATAAAGGCTTTTTGAAAGAATAAATGAATAATAGCAATGATCGCAAATAAAATGAAACAAGATAACACATTTTTCCAGGTTACCCATAAAACATTACCTGTAATGGTTTTGGTAATGAAATTGGAACCACCGGGAATCCTTTCCGCCAGCAACATGGCTAATCCCAATCCAAGACAATAGATTATTCCGATGATTGCTTCCTGCGGGATGACCTGCTTTTTGAATTTGGTTAATGCAAAAAGGGCTATTATTATAAGTGTAAAAGCATAAGAAATGATTTGAACGGAAAGCGATTCTTCCGCGAACCCCAACAGTAGTCCGATCATGGTTCCCAGTGCAGCAATCTGTGCCAGCGCAATATCAATAAAAATTATACCGCGCGACAAAATGTGGTTGCCAAAATAGCTCAGAATGCCAGCAAGCATTATGCAGGCTGTAATAGGAGCAGCAAGGAAAACCAGATTATCCAGCATTTTCCAGTAAGTTAGTTATGAATAATAAAGCGATAAATATACCTATTCTTTTTACTTAATGTTGGCATTGATCTGTTCTATCCAGTAATCAACCAGCTGAAAATTATCATTAATTCCGGGGACGCCCTGCACGAAAAGCGGAAGATAGAGGGCTTTAATACCCGTTTTGTCCTCAATCATTTGAGGTGATTTTTTCTCAAAATAACTGGCAACCAGCATCAATTTAATATTCTGGTCTTTAATCATCTGGATGATAGTTTGTACATGTTTTGCTGATGGTGGAATACCTGGTTTTGGCTCAATGTATCCGATGACATTCAGGCCGAATGTTTCAGCAAAATAAGCCCAGTTCTTGTGATAGGCTACCACCTTCTTGCCCCTGAAAGGCAGTGCCTCTTTTAACCAGCCACCCAGATGATCAATCAACTTCCCTCCCTCATAGGAGTTTTCCAGAAATGTAAACAGGGTTTTATTTTCAAGCAGTTTGGTTAATGTTTCACCCCCAAAAAGATCCACCAGTTTATCGCCAAATAGTGCACGATCAACCCAATCTAAAAACTCGTCGCGGTTCATTTCGTAAAAGGCGGCATTTGCCGGGTCGATTTTCATAAGACCAATGGTGATATTCCGGGCAATGATTTTCCAATTCAGGGGACCGGTATTGATGTGCGGGTTGCCCATTAAATGAACATCTCCTTCGGTCCGATCTCCCTTCTCAACTTTTTGCAGAATCTTCACCCCATCCGACACAGCAATAAAACCGATCTCGCCATCCATGATTTTACGGTTACGAGCTTTGTCAAGCAGCGTGGTGGACCACATCTCCAGATCCATCCCTGTCGTGATCCATACATCAGCATCTGAAAGCATCATGGCATAACTGGGTTTTGGTGGAACGAAATGGGGATCCTGCTCACCGTGTGCAATAAACGTTATGTGTGCCTGATCTCCTGCAATTTGACTGGCAATGGCAGCGTAATCGGAGAAGGAACAAACAATATTCAACGATGTACCCGATGCTCCTCCACGATACCGGGTCTGCGTCCTTTGCTGGTTTCTATGTTGTGCCGGTAACTGAGTTGTACCTGCAGCTAACAGCATACATGTCAATATGAATATGGTTGTATAGAACCATTTTTTTTGCCTTTCTTTCTTCATGGTGTTTGCGTTAAATGTTCTTTAGTAAGCTTCGTGTTTATGCGGTCCCATAGCCCAACATACCTGGATAAGAACAACGTGGTTGTTGGGAAGCAATCCTACCGGGAAAGATTCCCAACTCACAATGTTTCTCCAGTTATATTGATATTGAATGCGGGTAAAAATAAATTCACTTTGCCAGAAGTCGAGATTTATGGTATAATCCCATTCCTGTTGTCTGTTGTCGTCAGGCAATTCCGAATAGCCAATCCGGCCACCGATCCAAAAACGGGCACTAAGTTTATTTTGAATGGATGAATAAAAACCCTTGCTCTGAATGTTTCCGGATGCGTCTTCTCTGTAACTGTACAGAAATTCAGTCTTCCAGTCAAACGTCCGGTATTTTGACCTTCCCACCGGCGCCCATTTATAGGATAAGCCAAGACTCCCAATATAGGACCTGTTATCTCCAACTGTTGGATTCTTCCCGGTAACGCCACTTAGCCTGAATTCAAAATAGCTGTTTTTTGAGATATCGTAGTAATTTTTGAACTGGCCGATATAGAGAAGCCCGGCATCCAGCTTGCTATCGAAACTCACATCATTTCCACCGTTTATAATGGATATATCCAGTGTGCTGGCATCAGAAAAAAGAATTGTCGGCAACATAAAATTGGCTGCAAAACCCACACCACCAAGTCCCGCATTGCTGAACAAATTCACAAGCGCTTTGGGGCGGTCAAATTGTGGCAAAGCATGATCATGATACCTGTTCAACGGCCCGAATTCAGTGTAAAAAATCCCAATCTTAAGATTCATCTTAAGGGGCAGGTTAAGCCACTCCATATAGGCTTCCTCAATGTTGATCCCATCCCGGGTAATGGAAATGAAATTCTTACCCCGTGTGAACGGATCAAGAGGTGCAACCAGGGCAAGCTCAACCTCGCGCAGGAAAAATCCATTATTCCCGTACGAAAAATCGCCCGGTTCCGTAATGAATTCATGATCGGATGAGCTGAACGAACCAAAAAAGTCACCCCCAAGACTGATATTGGGATTTAATCCCTGTTGCTGGCGAACACCCGTGTGAAACTTCTTGGAAAGATCAATCTCGTCTTCCTTCTCTTTCACTGCCAGTTGACTTGCCTCTTCAAGCAGTTTCTGCAGATCGTCCGTTTTCTCTTTGGTTTTTACTTTTGTTTCAAGCTGCATAATCAGGCTATCAAGCTTCAGCAGCTCCCGGTCGTATTTCTGTTGCAGAATGCGGATCTCTTGTCTGAGGCGTGCAATAGAGTCCGGGTGATTTTCTTCCTGTGAAAAGAGATTTTGCCAGAAAACCAGAAAAAATATCAATATGAATACAGAAACGGATTTTTTCATCTTTTTACCCTTTATTAAGTTTAAAATTTACAAGCAACCAATCCCTTTCATAACTGCGGGATGGATGTGTTACGGGGATCTTATTAAAGCGTAACGGGAGGGGCGTGATAGTTTTTCAGAAAATAAAGATCAGTAGGATTGTAGATCTCTATAATCGGATAATGTGCGCTCTTAATGATACGGGGAAAAAGAAGAAACACAAGAACAATGGATACAAACGTGCACAGAGCAATGGAAAGGCTGTCGAGAAGAAAGAACTCAGAGGAACTGTGGTGATGGGATTGAAAAGGAACACCGGAATTTTCTTTCTTATACGGGTGAGCATGTTTAACAACGTAACCACTGGCAAGCTTATGATAATGCTGATTCACATTTGAATTTGCCAAAAAGCAGATAATGATAAGGACCATTACCGGAACAATGAAGGGCGCTATTTTCCGTAGATAGAGCAAAATCATTCAGGATTGGTGGTTATTGATCAAATTTACAACATGTTAATGTAAAGAAAACATGTTTTAAAACAACATATTTACATCCCGAGCACATGAACAAAGGCACACAGATGGACATTTAATTGTTTGTTTTTATGGGTTTTATCACAGACCGGATCCAAAAACCCAAACCGGTTAAAACAAATGGAATGCTAAGCCATTGACCCAGATTCAGCTTCATTCCAGCTTCAAATGCCACCTGATCCTCTTTTATGAACTCAATAAAAAACCGGGCAGTGAAGACCAGGATAAGAAAAAGACCAAACAGCCTGCCTTCTTTTATTCTTCCCTGGGCCCGGATATAGAGGATGCACAGAAGAATAAAAATGATGAAATAGGTCAATGCCTCGTATATTTGAGTAGGGTGTTTCGCTATTGTTTCGCCATTGCGTAAAAAAACAAAACCCCAGGGTAATGTTGTTTCCACACCATATATTTCGGAGTTCATTAAATTCCCTGTACGGATAAAAAATCCAGCCAATGCAACGACAATAACAATACGGTCAATGGTCCAGAGGTAGCTCTTTCTTGTATTTTTTGCAAAGAAGTAAATTGCCAATAAGATGCCGATGGCTGCACCATGACTGGCAAGCCCTCCTCTCCAGATTTTCAGGATTTCGATGGGATGACTCAGGTAATACCCCGGTTCATAAAACAGGCAATGCCCTAACCTTGCCCCGACGATGGTACCAACAGCCGTATAAATGGTTAATTTATCCAGCACTTCAATTGGAATACCCTCTTTTTTAAAAAATTTTGCGAGGATCAAGTAGCCAAAAAAGAAACCCGAGGCAAATAATAAACCATACCAGCGAATTGCAAAATTTCCGATCCTGAATATTTCAGGGTTAACATTCCATTCGATATAAGCCAAAATCATCATCAAGCAGTTTAGTCTTCAAAACTACAAAATATATCCAATTACTTTTCCCCGAACCATTAAAATCACCATATTCTTTGTAAGTTTGCAGAGATCACTGTAAAAGCCAGTTTACCAGATTGAAGGCAAAACATGTCATATTACTGCTCATCGGAACCACGTTCATTTTCCTCTATCATTGCGCCAAGGTTGGCACTCCTTCCGGTGGTAAATTGGATGAATCACCGCCAGAAATCAAAAAAAGTATCCCGGAAAACTATTCCACCAACGTTCAAACCAACAAATTTGAAATTACCTTTGATGAATATATTCAGTTGAAAGAAATTAATCAGAAATTACTCGTTTCTCCCCCTCTTAAGGCAAGGCCTGAAATACGACTTAAAGGGAAATCCCTCATAGTTGACTTATCGGAGGACCTTACTCCCAATACCACCTATACCTTTAATTTTTTCGATGCCATTGTGGATAACAACGAAGGTAATCCCCTGGAAAATTTTGAATTTGTTATCTCTACGGGTGAAAAGATTGATTCATTGTCTATTTCAGGCAATGTAATCCGAGCATTTGACCTTGAAACGGAAGAAAATGTTTATATTCTTCTACATGAAAATCTGGAAGATTCTGCATTTACCAACCTTGTACCCAATTATGTAAGCAAAGCCGATGAATTTGGGAATTTCCGGCTCAATAATTTGAAAGCAGACACCTTCAGGCTGTATGCATTAAAGGATGCCAACATGAATTACAGGTATGATCAGCCCGGCGAATTGATAGCGTTTTTTGACTCAATGATCGTTGTAAAACCAGACGTTCAGCCATTATTGGATACAATCTGGTTGGATTCGACTGCCATTACAGTAAATCCGCCTGTTATTCAAAACCTTGAGCTTTACCTTTTTCAGGAAGAGAAATTCGAACAATATTTAAAAAGCACAGAGAGAAACCGACCGGAGCATTTGTTGTTCATTTTTAACGAGCCACTGAAAACAATTCCCGAAATCAATCTGGTGGAAAGGGATGATGATACGGCCTGGTACCTGCCTGCAAGATATGTAAACGGGGATTCAGTTAGTTTTTGGATCAGAGATACTTCCATAAGCAACCTGGAGTTTCTGGATATTGAGGTTCTCTATTTTAAAAAGGACAGCACCAACAATCTGGTCGAATTCAAGGATACCATTACCCTCCGCTACACCAAACCGATTCAACCTAGAACAAGAGGGAGAGATACCGTACCAGAAAAGGAGCTGTCTCCTCAAATCAGCATAACTTCAAATCTTTCCAGTGGCAGAGCATTTGATCTGAATGGGAAAATCAGGCTGGGAACACCTACACCGATTCATCAAATTGATACCTCCAGGATAGAACTGGTTGAAGTTGAAGATACGTTGCAGCATCCCGTTCGTTTTCAACTCGCAGGGGATACATTGGGGCATCGTTCATTCTTCATCTCACTCTCATGGAAGGAAAACAGCTTCTACAGCCTGACATTATTTCCAGGGGCTTTTATCGATCTCTATCGGGTTACCCACGATACCACAACATTTCATTTTAAAACCCAGTCCTTGGATTATTATGGTGCAATCCTACTCTCTGTTTCCAATGTTGAACAGCATCTTGTGGTTCAATTGATGGATGGAAACGATAACATTCTGAAGGAAACATCTGTTGAAAAAGATTCCCTGATCACATTCCGGTATCTTAAACCGGGACCATACAAATTGAAATCGATCGTTGACTGGAATTCAAATGGGAAATGGGATACCGGCGACTTTTCTAAAAAAATACAACCCGAAGAGGTGCTGTTTTACGATGAGGAGATCGAGGTCAGATCCAATTGGGAATACGAAATTGAATGGATCATTCAAACATACCGGACAAAAAAACAAACCGATCAATTCCTAAACAAATAATAAAAACCATGAAAAAACAACATTTTTTTCAGATCCTGCTTTTTGTAATTATTCTTTCTGCTTGTACAACAGAAAAGTACGAGGTAAAGCAGAAAACCGATAAAAACGGTTTTACCTATGAATATGTCACTAACGATCCTGTAAAGGCACGGATTTACACACTGGAAAATGGGTTAAAGGTCTACCTTACCGATAACAAAGATGGCCCCAGAATTTATACCGCCATTGCAGTCAGAGCAGGATCCGCTTCAGATCCCGTAGAAACAACGGGTCTCGCCCACTATTTTGAACACATGATGTTTAAGGGAACGGATGAAATAGGAACGCTCGATTGGGAGAAAGAGAAACCACTTCTGGATGAAATTTCGAATCTGTTTGAACAACACCGTAACACCCAGGACCCGGAGACAAAGAAACAGATTTATTTTAAGATCGATAGTGTATCTGCTCTTGCAGCCCGTCTTGCGGTCGCCAATGATTATGACAAACTGGCTGCCAGTATTGGGGCAAAAGGAACCAACGCCGGCACCAACTATGATATGACTGTTTACATTAACGACATACCATCGAACGAACTGGGAAAATGGGCAAAACTGGAAAGTGAGCGGTTCACGGATATGGTCCTGCGTATTTTTCATACCGAACTCGAAACCGTATATGAAGAGTTTAACATGTATCAGGATGATGATAATGTTCGAGCTGATGAAGTGTTGATGTCCAAAATGTTCGGTGATCACCCCTATGGGCGTTCTATCATTGGATTACCGGAACACCTGAAAAATCCATCACTGGTTAATATTTATCATTTTGCTGAAATCTATTATGTTCCAAACAACATGGCAATTGTATTATCCGGAGATCTTGACTTTGAAGAGACCATTCAAATCATTGATGCACATTTCGGGGATATGGAACCGGGTGATTTGACTGAACAAGCGCGCCCTGAAGTACCGGTAATTGATCAACCCATGGTTGATACGGTCACAGGACCATCTGCCGAAAACCTGATCCTGGCATTTCGCTTTAACGGAATGAATACAGAAGATTATAAATATGTCACGCTGATCGACATGATCCTGAGCAATAGCCAGGCCGGATTAATTGACCTGAACCTGGTTCAGGAACAAAAGGTATTATCTGCCGGATGTTATCCCTATTTTCTTGCCGATTATGGAGCACATTATTTCTATGGAACACCACGCGAAAGTCAAACCCTTGAGGAGGTACAGGATCTTCTGCTTGCAGAAGTTGAGAAGATTAAATCGGGAGAGTTTGAGGATTGGATCATCGAAGCCGTGATCAATGACCTTAAACTGTCGGAAATGCGCCAGCAGGAAAGCAATTATGCCAGAGTATTTAACTATGTTGATGGTTTTGTAAAAGATGTTGATTATGTCAATCTGGTTTCCTTCCTGGATGATCTGGAAGAGATTGATAAAACAGAGATCACGGAGTTTGCGCAAAACCATTATAATGAAAACTATGTGCTTGTATATAAACAAAACGGAGAAAATGATAATCTGGTTAAAGTTGAAAAACCACAAATTACATCGGTGCCGATAAACAGGGAAGACCAATCTGGTTTTTACAAAGAATTTATAACAGACCAACCCGAACCGATTGAACCGGTTTTTGTTGACTTTGAAGAAGAAATAACCTCTCGAAAACTGGTTAGTGGAATTGATATCAGCTATATCGAAAACAAAACCAATGATGTATTCACCCTGCAATATATCCTGGATATGGGTAAGAATCATAACATCAAATTGCCACTTGCGGTTAACTACCTACCCTACCTGGGAACAGATGATTATTCTGCAGCAGACCTTCAGAAAGAATGGTTTAAACTGGGTCTCAGTATGGGTGTATATGCCGGAGATGAACGATCTTATATTTACATTACCGGATTGGAGAAATCATTTGAGAAAGGGGTTGAACTACTGGAACACGTGTTGTCAAAGGTGGAGCCGGATCAGAAAGCGTACGAGGACTATGTTGATGGAATCCTGAAATCCCGAGCAGATGCAAAGCTGAACAAAAATGCGATTTTATGGGGCGGCTTATTCAACTATGGGATGTATGGCCAACAATCTCCGTTTACCCATCTCATTCCGGAGGAAGAATTAGTAAATATTGATCCCGGGGAACTTACCGATCTATTGAAAGACTTGATTGAATATAAACACCGGATCTTTTTCTATGGGGAAATCGATTTATCTGATGCTCGTGTTATCCTTGATCGTTTTCACATCATCCCGGCCATCTTAAAAGAATATCCGGAACCAGTCTATTTTGAAGAAAAAGAGACCAACGAAAACCAGGTCTATTTTGTGGATTATGACATGGTTCAGGCAAATATCCTGCTATTAACAAAAGACACGCGATTTAACCATGAATTAATACCCATGGCACAGCTCTTCAATGAATATTTTGGGTCAAATATCATTTTTCAGGAGATCCGGGAATCCCGTGCGCTGGCCTATTCTGCTTTTGCCACATTCAGTACACCCTCAAAACCGGATAAATCGCATTATGTTTATTCCTACGTTGGGACTCAGGCAGACAAACTGAAAACCGCAACCGATGCAATGCTTGATTTAATGAACAACATGCCAAAAGCGCAAAAACAATTCGATCTTGCCCGTGAGACAATCATGAAACGCATTGAAACCGAAAGAATAACAAAAACAAATATTTACAGCACCTATCAGATAAACAAAGATCGTGGCATTGAATACGATATTCGCAAAGATGTGTATGAAACCATGCAAACAGTCACCCTGGAGGAGCTAGAAGATTTCGCCAACAAACATGTATCCGGGAAACATTATAACTTCCTTGTATTGGGAAGCAGAGATATGATCAACATGGATGTTCTGAAGAACCTTGGACCAGTTAAGGAATTAACGCTTGAGGAACTATTTGGTTATTAATCCCCGGTGGTTCACCCGTGAACGCTAACAAACCATATTGCATGAAAAGACCAGGGTATTTACTTTCTTTTTGTTTGCTTATAGCAACCCTGTTTATAACGTTAGCCGGACAGGATGTTTATATTCAATATGGGAAAGCATCTTTCTATGGTGATAAGTTTCAGGGACGAACCACTGCCAGTGGGGAGACCTATGATCACGACAAACTAACAGCCGCACATCTTTCTTTGCCGTTTGGGACAGAGGTAAAAGTAACCAATCTTTCCAATAATAAGACAACCATTGTACGGATCAATGACCGGGGACCATTTGTTGAAGGAAGAGTAATTGACCTGTCAAAAAAGGCTGCTCAACAACTGGATTTTATCCCCCTGGGTCTTGTAGATGTAAAGGTTGAAGTGCTTGGTATAAAGGCAGGAAACTCCGATCAAACAACCGTTCAAACGCCGAAACAGGATACAGGGAAACAGGAGTTTTATGAATTGCTTGCCCGACGGATTTATCCCGCAGGTTTTGGTGTACAGATTGGAAGTTTCAAAGAGCTGGCAAACCTGATGAGGATAACCGAAAACCTGAAAGACAGATACCAAAATGAGGTAACCGTCCAGGTGGTGATCATTAACAGGGTAAAAGTTTATCGGATTATCATTGGTGCATTTCAAAACCGTACTGATGCGGAACGACTGGTAAAAAAGCTAAATGCTGATTATCCGGACTGTTTTGTTGTTGAATTTGAGAAATTGTAAGGTTGTTCATACGGAATACTTTTTACATTTGCTAACCGGTGAATCGATCGGGAGATAGTCATCTAATCCTGTAACACGATACAAACATGAAAGAGGTTGCTATTGGTATTGATATTGGTGGAACGAATTCCGTTCTGGGAGTGATTGACCGGGACGGGAAGTGTCTGGCTGAAAGCGCTATCTCAACACAGGTGCACGCTGAAATAGAACTATTTCTGAAAGCACTTGCAAAGGATGTTAACCGGATGCTGGAGGAATTGAAGGAAGACGTTCAAGTCAAAGGGATTGGAATTGGCGCACCCAATGGGAATTATTATTTGGGAACCATTGAATATGCCCCCAATTTGATTTGGAAAGGGGTTATTCCCCTGGTGGCTCTAATGAAGCAATATTTTGATTTTCCGACAATTGTCCTGACCAACGATGCCAATGCTGCAGCCATAGGCGAGATGATGTATGGAGGTGCTCAGGGGATGAACGATTTTATCATGATTACCCTGGGGACAGGCGTGGGTAGCGGAGTGGTGGTAAACGGAAACCTGGTTTACGGGCATGACGGTTTTGCCGGAGAGATTGGACACATACTGGTTGATCCCATGGGAAGGGAATGTGCCTGCGGAAGAAGAGGTTGTCTGGAAACCTATGCTTCTGCACCGGGAATAAAACGAACCGTGTTCGAACTGCTTGCCGACACTTCCCAACCAAGCAGGCTACGGGGTATCTCATACGATAAAATGAATGCTAAAATAATTCATGATGCAGCAAAAAATGATGATAAAATTGCACTCGATGCTTTTGATTTTACAGGAGAAATCCTTGGGAAAGTACTCGCCGATTGTGTCGCATTTTCCAGCCCGGAAGCCATCTTTTTATTTGGCGGATTAGCCAATGCCGGCGATTTTATTTTTAAACCCACCAAACACTATATGGAAGAAAACCTGCTGAAAATATATAAAAACAAAGTAAAATTGCTACCCTCAAAACTCAATGGTGCTCATGCTGCAATTTTGGGTGCAAGTGCCCTGGTGTGGAATGAGGAAGAAAAACAGGCCCAATGAACGTTCTCACCCTGTATGGTCTTATTATAACCCTTTTGGTTTACTGCCAGGGTATCCATGATGCACATGACCGGAATACGGGAAAATCGATTCGCAGGGTACAAAACGAGAGTGAAGATGCTGTTTTTAACCCCGATGGTACAACCGTTCATACCCGGTTTAGAACCCTATCCGGATATCGGAGGACAATAGCCGAAACGGGTTCCTTTGGTTCATTCTTAAGAAACCTTCCACTCAAACCGCATGGCACAAACGTATTGCTCTATGACGGATCCGTTAAACCGGGAGAAGGAATTCACTGCGCTGTTGTGAACCTGGATATTGGAGATAAAAACCTTCAACAATGTGCTGATGCCATCATCCGACTAAGGGCGGAATATCTATTTGAAAAAAATCAATTTCCAAAAATCTATTTTCATTTCACAAACGGGGAACGGGCAGATTATGTGAAATATGCTGAGGGATTCCGGGTTATAGATATCGAACATAATATGCGGTGGGTAAAAACAGCACAACAAGATTATTCCCATGAAACTTTTCTGGATTACCTGGAACTGGTGTTCACCTATGCCGGCTCCTATTCGTTAAGCCGGGAACTTATACCCGTTAAGAACACAGAAGATATGGAAATTGGGGACGTTTTTATCCAGGGGGGATTCCCGGGTCATGCCGTTATCGTGGTCGATATGATCCTAAATGAAAAAAACGGAGAGAAACAGTTTCTACTGGCTCAAAGTTATATGCCGGCACAGGAAATTCATATCCTGGTAAATCCCAAAGGAAATTCGCCCTGGTATCCATTAGCGTCCTCCGGAAAACTCGTTACACCCGAATGGACTTTCGATTATGATGATTTGAAACGGTTTGTCGATGAATAATTACAGACACCAGAAAATCGGATAAAATGGAATTGAATTAATCCTAATGTATTATTTTTGGCTAATGAAGTAGAATAGTTTAATCCTGGAATATGAGCCATTTCGTTCAATTCCTTCTTCACCTCTTAGTTATTTCCGCTTTTTTATTGATCTTCGTACTGGCTACAGTCTTTACTAAACCCCTCATGATCAATAGAAAACGAATGGCCTCGACCATGTTCCTTAAAATTGGATACCTGGTTTATCTGATCATTATACTTACTTTTTTCTATTATTTGATCTTCGTAGATAAAGAGTTGACCGGGTTAATCACCGATTTTCATTTCGTATTGATCCTGTTAGCTCTTTTTATTCCGAATGGTGGAATGATGATGAGACGAAGAATAAAAAGTTCAAGAACATTCTATAACTATTTTCTCTTCACATTATTTCTCCTTACCATCCTCTACCTGGTTTATGTTTTTTATCAGATACAGATCTATTACTGATACACGGTAAACCGGAATAGCATGAATAATGAATGGAAGATCGCCTGAACGGAAAGGGAAGAAACGCAAACTGTCTAGTTACCATCCGGATCAATCCCATGATTCAAAAATTGAATGAATGGTTGCATGACCCTGAAAACCGCGATAGCATTTTGTAAAAAATCCTCCTCCAATCCGTGTTGATCTGTAACCGGTTTTATAACCGTATAACTTTTAAACTTCAGGAGATCAATGTCGGGAAAATCTTTATCGAATCCACTGGGAACAGAGATTAATCGATCTCCTGTTAACTCCCCGAAATGGCTGATAAAATCTTTCTTGTTAATGATGGATTTGAATTCCTCGATATTCAAGTAAATCTCCTTTCTTATCCTTCGTAGCAATTCCGAAGGGGGTCTGTATATACCTCCGGCAATGAATGAATTACGCGGTTCGATTTGAATATAATAACCTGCCAATCCACTTTTTTTACCACCCTTTACGAAATATGCACCAAAATTAGTCTTATAGGGTGTTTTATCCGGTGAAAATCGAATGTCCCTGTGTATCCTGAAAATGCAATCTTTTGCTCTTAAGGCAAACAACGTGTGATTCATTTGTTGTAGCTCATCTAAAAGAAACGTTGCAAATAGTTCAAAATTTTCCTTCGCCTGCTCATAAGCATGTTTATTTGCATGAAACCAGTCACGGTTGTTGTTATTGCTCAGTCCTTCTAAAAAATTGAGCATTCGTTTATATTCCATCAGAATCGATCGGTTTATTTTATCTATAATAGCTGAGTTGTTACGTTACCAAACCAACGCTCTTCTATCCGGAAGATTTCCCTGAACGGATCCGCAGGTTATGAACAACAAGCTGTTCATTGCCCATCATTTATG
>CAYMFM010000001.1:37219-209135 GCA_964389685.1 uncultured Rikenellaceae bacterium | reverse complement strand
AACCTCATCTGCGATCTGTCTGGTTATTCTATTATAGAGGTTCAGGATCTGGCTTCTTTCTACCCTGTAATCAGCTATCCAGAGCTGTTTTTCTTCCTTTCCAGGCTGAATCAACCTTACCTGCAAGCAAATAGAATCCCCCAGGCACAATACATCAGTTTCAAGTGCCGCATCAACATGTATCTCAGATGTGATCTGTGCTATGGTCTTATCAGAATTCTTAAACGCTTTGGATGTTGTTTTACCCGGAATAAGCAAACTACCGATCTTACCCATATCCGTGACAAGAGAAGAATGCATCCCATCAACGAAATACTCCAGTGAATCTGCCCCGGTATAATTACCAAAGGGAAGAATAACAAGTGATTTTATATCCCTGGCCTGTACACCCTTTCCTCCTTTGATTACATCCGTAAGGATCAATGTCACAACAACAACAGCGCAAACCAATACAATGGCTGAAGCCAGGAGAATTGGTTTTTTGGATTTTGCAGGAACCTTTTTACCACCGGCTGTGTCTTTTTGTTTACCCTCGGGGGTACCGGGTTCTGCTTCAGCTGCTGGTTGCGTTTCCATATACTTCAGGTACCACTTCAGGGATGTGGTCAGATCGAGCAGGACGGGTTTCACCTGCATGGGATCGAAATCCTTGGGATGGGCTCCGAGGGTGGAAAGACTGTTGAGGTTCTGCATCGAGATGATGATGTTATGCGGGACCTTTTTTCCCCGGTTCAGCTTGTCGATGATGCCTTTCAGCGGTTCTGTCCCCCGGTCTCTTTGTAGTTCTCGTTCGCACAGATCCGTGATGATTACCTCCAGGCACCTTCGGGCATAGACCAGCACCATGTTGACATCGTCGGTTTTGACCAGTTTGTCCAGTTCCCTGGTAATCCCGGGATGTCGATCCTTGAAGGAATCATAGAGCTTCTCAAGATCCTTTATTTCAGTTGACCAGTTTGTCATAATTTATTTTGGTAGTTGTACATTTAGTTGTCTTATTGCAAATTACTGAAATTTTATTATCAAGTCAAATAAAAACACGGTTTAACTTATCAACTTACAGCGTCTGCCGTAGTCTTGACGTAGGCGGATCAACGCATAACCCCGCTTACAGCGGGATACCTGCCTGACGGCGAGGCAGGAATTCAACAAGCATTATTCCCTTCAGCTATACTTCGTGAATAATGTGTTTCATTTATACTTTTTCCTTTTCCCATGGGGATGCCTACGGCATTACTTTTTCCTTTTTACTTGTTTTATTCATTCTACCAATCGATCTCCCATAGGGGTTCTTTTCCCAGCAGGTGTTCGATGAAGTAGTTCCACCGTTTTTTCATGAAGTATTTCCGGTATTCCCCGCCATAGCCATGACGCTGGCTGGGAATGATCAGAAGGTCGAACTCTTTATCCGCCTTGATCAGGGCTTCTGCCAGCTTGAAGGTTGCCGAAGGATTGACATTGTCATCCAGGCCGCCATGAACGAGCAACAGTTTCCCTTTCAGGTTCGGAGCCATGGTGATGTTGGACTGGTTGTGGTAAGCTGAATCCACCGGCCAGCCCATATACATCTCGGGCCACCAGGCTTTTTCCATCCGGTGATCGTGATCGGCAGAGCTGGCAACAGCGACCTTATAAAAATCGGGAAACTGCAACACTGCATGTCCTGCATCATACCCACCGGCAGAATGGCCAAAAATCCCCACCCTGCTGGTATCGATCCAGGCATACCGTTCACCCAGCTGTCTGATAGCCAGTACATGATCGGTCAGATTGTACCCCAGATGCTTATAGGAAACATCATGAAATGCCTTGGATCGGCCTGAAGATCCCAATCCATCCACCATGATTACCACAAATCCGAACTCAGCCAGTGCCTGGTTCTCCAGGCTTATCACCCGCTGAAAATCCTTCGGGAACATCTGGGTATGCGGTCCGGTATAGCTGTTATCAATGACAGGGTATTTATTCGCAGGATCAAATGTGGTTGGCTTCCAGATTGCTCCGTAAATCGTGGTTTCCCCATCACGGGCAATGGCTTCGAAGGTTTCCGGTGGTGACCAGCCTGTATTCTCCAGGGCGTTAATATCCGCTTCAGCAATTGGTAAAATCAGTTCACCCGAACTAACTTTACACAAAACAGTCCGGGTAGGCTTCTGTGCGGTTGAGTAATTGTCAACAAAAAAAGCCCCATCCGGCGAAAAACTCACCTGGTGATGTGTATCCTCAGGGGTCAGTAACCTTAGGCCCTTTCCGTTAAAGGATATTCTGTACAAATGCTGGTAGTAAGGATTTCGTCCGGGTTCCCTGCCGGAAGCCATGAAATAGACCAACCCGTTCTTCTCATCAATGTATTCCACGCTATTTACATAAAATTTTCCCTTTGTCAGGGGGCTGATCTCCTCTTTATTCAAATCATACCGGTACAGTTGTCTCCATCCGCTTCGTTCCGAAGCGAAAAACAGCAAATCTTCATCCTCAACCATCCAATAGCTGAAATTGTCGATGTTAGTGGTTGATGTTTCGGTTATCAGGTTTTTAATTTTCCGTTGTGGAAGATCGATGAGGGACAATTCAAGTCTCTGATAGCCCCGTTTAGGATCCTCCATGTATACCATCCCGGGTGTGTCGGACCATCGAAACCCCACCGCATTGATATGGGTGTTTCGCGGAAGGTCCAGTGGAATCTTCTCCTTCTTCTCCACGTCAAAGAATACGGGTATCATATGAACCATGGTTGTATCACCGGGAGAGCCGCGGTAGTAACCCAATAATTTGGGCCGGTAGAGGGAATCGATGCTCCAATCCAGCAGGTACATTTTTTCTGCATATCTAAGATCACAGATGAAAGCCTGTATATATTTCGAATCTTTTGACCAGTCTACTGTAAAATGCTCAGGGCGTTCTCCATTCTCTCCTTCCAATAAATCGTACCATCCAAAGTAGCTGGCATATTCGAAGTTCTTTTCACCATCGCTGCTTAACTGAAAGGTGTCACCGGTTTCAGTAGACCGGATGTACAAATTATAATCCTCTGAAAATGCAATCCATTTCCCATCGGGTGATCTGGATTCGTTGGGTTTCAGCTCCTCTTTTTCCCTGTATTGTTGGATCCGATAAGTCTTTAAATCGAGATCCCAGGTTTTCCTTTCAACCCTGAACCGCAGCAGGTTTTTGTTGATGTATTCAATCCTGTCGAAAGGGAGTGAATCGGGATTAACTTTCCTCTCCAGTGAGTCGGTCAGAATATCCGCTATTTTTTTGTGATCAAACAGCGGGGTGATTTTCTTCTGATCAAATTCAACCTTCCGGAATGTTTTTCTTCCGGGTTGATGGGTAAGGTGCCACATTCCCGTGCTATCGGGGAAATAATGGGGCGGGACAAAGAGGTTGAAGGCTTTCTTGTTGTTCACGTTCTCCCAGAGAAAGCTGATGGCTTGTTTGTAATCCTGTTCTGAAAGAGATTCCTGTGCCCACAGAGTCGGGAGAATAAAAAGGAAACCGAATATGAGTGGGATTCTATAAATGGCAGGTGTTCCTTTTTCCCAGAGTCTTTTGGTTTTACAAAAAAATTTCCCCATTTGTATCAAATTAATAGTGTATATCCGTTTTAAACGAGTGCACGACCACTTTCCCTCGTCGCTCGATTATTCCGAAGGTCCATAGGACTCCCTTGGAGAATCGCTATGCGACAACTCAGGCGACGAGTATCCGGGAGTTCCATAGTCGTACCCCGATCTGAAGTCGGGGCACGACCGGTATTTCGTCGCTCCACTTAAGCTGGGGCGACGAATAATTAGAACCGCAAATTCAAACCCCGATCCACTGGAGGCCCAGGCACGATTGTTCTCTTCGCATATTTATTTTTCAAGCATTTACCAGCAAAATAATTTTTCAATACAGAGTATTACTTATAATTCAGCACCGGCCATTGCCATCGTTCCGTTACCACTCCTTTTTTACTCATGGAATTATTTTCCCATTCCAGTGTCACGGTATATTCACCAGGGTTGCTGCGCAGTGTATTCCAATAGAATTTATGAATCCCCTGTTCCGGTTTAACGGAACGGCTATGAACTTTCTCCCCTTTCCCATTCTTTACCGTAATTGTTGCTTCTCCATCGTGGTTGTCTCTGAAGTAATACCATATTTCCAGGCCGACCGGTTCATTAGGTGTCCGGATGTGGTTACTGCCAGTCATGTGATAATTTCCCCACCAGGCTTGCTGCGAAAAATTCATCTGGGGTTTGGGTTCGATATCGAACAGGTAGTATTCCGATTCCTGCACTGTTGTTGTGAATTGTTGCAGTGGGCTGATATCGGTGATCCAGGCTCCCCGTCCATAGGTTCCAACCACGAGGTCATTTTCACGGGGATGGACCAGGAGATCCCGCACAACCACAGTGGGCATATTTGCCTGTAAGGGGGACCAACTCTGCCCGCCATTCAGGCTAACGTACACCCCGATATCATTACCCACAAACAGAAGATCCTTGCTCTTGAAGTCCTCATAGATCACATTGACCGGATAGTCCGGAAGATCGGAAGAGATATCCTGCCAGGTTTTACCATAGTCAGTTGTTTTAAATACATAGGGTGTGAAGTCATCGTTCCGGAATCCGCATTTGGTCACATATGCCGTTCCTGCATCGTGGCCGGAAGTCACCACCCGGCTTACCCAGCGGTCAGGCGGGGCCCCCAGGGCTGTTAGCTTCCCGGTCATTTCCTCCCAGGTTTTACCTCCGTTTCTGGTCATATGAACATGTCCGTCATCGGTCCCCACCCAGATCACTCCTTCTTCAAGCGGAGATTCTGAGATGGTGGTGATGGTACAATACATGATATGACCTGTCCCGGCAATTTTTCCCTTATCGTTATCGGTCAGGTCGGGGCTGATCGCTTCCCAAGAGTCTCCCCGGTCGGCTGAACGAAGCAATTTTTGTCCACCGGTATAGATCACTTTGCTGTCATGAGGAGAGAGCATGATGGGAGTATTCCAGGTATACCGGTAAAAATCCTCCCCCTCCGGAGCCCTGGGTGTGATTTCGACCCGCTCACCGATGGACTGGTCCACGCGGTGGTGTTTGCCGAACTGTGTGGTAAAATAGAGCCAGCGGTTATCGGTATGATCCACCTTGCAGTGCATACCATCCCACATGCCAACGATGACCCAGTCTTTGATGCTGACCTGTCCTGACCAGCTGTTGGAGGGTCCTTTCCACACTTCATGGTCCTGGAGGCCAATGTAAATGATATAGGGTTCAGCATCATCCACCTCCACCATATAAATCTCACCGAGCGGCAGCTGGTAATAATGGTTCATGGTCTTCCCACCGTCCCATGTGGCATATATTCCTCCATCTGATCCCAGCATCATGTGTTGCGGATCTTTCGGATCGATCCAGAAGGTACGGTTATCGCCGAAATTCGACTGGAAGCGATCCTGTTCCCTGAAAGATGGCCATGTTTCCCCACCATCGAGTGTATAGTATTGTCCCACACCGATGATGTAAATTTTATCCGGATCGAACGGATCGATGTAGATTTTGTTGAAACTATAGGCCGCCTTACCGCTGACATCGATTTTCTCCGGATCGTTCATTCTTTTCCATGACATTCCGGCATCGAATGACCGGTAAACTTCCCCGCCGATCAGGTTGTCAAACGAATGATCGGTGAATTCATCAAATGGTACCGGGGCATCAGGATCTGCTCCCGGTTTGAGATTCAGGTTCTGGATTACCGTCACCAGGATATCCGGATCAGACCGGTGGATGTCAATGCCAATGCGTCCTAACTTACCTTCCGGTAATCCTCCTTTCAGTATTTCCCAGCTGGTTCCCCCATCGGTTGTTTTATAGATCCTGCTTTTATCTCCTCCCGGTACATAAGTCCAGGGAGTTCTGATCTTCTCATAGCTGCAGGCATACAAAATATCCGGATTTTCAGGATGGATGACCATATCGATAAACCCGGTGGCGTCATCCACATAGAGTACCTTTGCCCAGGTTTCTCCTCCATCGGTGGTTTTGAAGACCCCCCGTTCCTCGTTGTTGCTGAACAGGTGCCCCATAACAGCCACCCAGACAATATCCGGATTGGAGGGGTGAATGATGATTTTTGCGATGTGGTGGGAATCATCCAGTCCCATATGTCTCCAGGTCTTCCCTGCATCGTCGGATTTCCAGATGCCGTTTCCATAATAGGAAGAGCGGGCATTGAAATCCTCACCGGTACCAACCCAGACAATATCCGGATTGGAGGGTGCTACTGCCACATCTCCCATGGAGGAGGTTCCCATGGTATCCGAAATGCATTCAAACGTGGTTCCGTTGTTCGTGGTTTTCCATACCCCCCCGGCACGGGGTACAACATAAAAAGTGTATTTGTGTTTCTCTCCCGGATTTTCCGGTACCGCGATATCACCCACCCAGGCACTGATTCGGAATGCACCCAGATTTCTGTACTGAAAAGCATCGAATGGATCCTTCTGGGCTAAAATATTCTTTGATGCAAAAGTAATACTACAAAAAATAAAAAAATGAAATAGAATTTTTTTCATCTGTTAAGTTTTAAAAAACTTCTTCATTCAACATTCATTATTGGCTATTCGATATTTCTTTTTTTATTTACCACACTTCCCATTCATATATCCCGCTGGAGAATTCCTTGCTCAGCGTAACCTCCAGTTTCAAAGCAGATGTTGTAACGGGTTCAAACTCGATCTCATCCCAGTCATCTTTTGTAATGGTATATTCACCCTTCACCTTAACCGGTTTCCAGCCATTACCCGATTCATAAAGAACCTGCCACGAGTCTGGAATTCTGCAACCCCCGTGTGGCCGGTCATCAAACCAGTATACCCTCACTCTTGAAACGGTTTCCTGTTGATCGAAGGTATATTGCAACCATTCGGTCTGATCTTTCCCGGGCCACCAGTGGTAATACGGAACCGAGTGGTCGTTGGAATGCTTAACAGGCATTTGATCCTTAATGCAATTTATATCTGCTTTTGGAAGTGACCCCGTCACCGTGCTCCTGTAGGCTATAGTCGGGGCTGGGGACGGATGGCTAACCTCCGTTGTAGCAGGGAACCAGACGATCATTTCGGAAGGTCCCCGGTTTGCCCAGACATGGTATGGAATCAGGGTAATCTCCGTGGGTTCATCCACGGCAATTTCATTTTCAAGGGTTTTTCTTGCCGGGCTTGCCGTTGCGGTGACAACCTGTACTCCCTTGAGGAGATCTCCTTCAAACCGTGTGCTCATAGGTTCTTCCGGATCAAGTATCAGGTTCATGACCTGTCCGTTTTCCCTGTCTTTCCCTTCGGCACAATATACAATCGGTCCGCGTTGAATGGCGATTTTGTCTCTGTCTTCGGTAACTGAATCGTGTGCCACAATGCTTCTGACCGGCATTGGAAGGGTTAGTTTTACAACATCACCCGGTTCCCACTCCCTGTCAATGATCAGATAACCCTCTTCGATCCCGGCACGTTTTTCCATACCATTCAGGGTCAGGGATATCTCTTCATCAGAGGGTTCAAGGAAATGATAGAGATCGCTTGGAATGGCTTCATTCCTTGCCCACCCGGGTATCCGGAGATACAGTTTGAAAGCCATTTTGTTTACCGGATTGAGTATTATTTCGATGTTGCCATCCCATGGATAATCCGTTTGCTGTACAATTTCGACCCGCTCACCATCCAGATCAATCACAGCCCTGTTGCCAATATAGAGGTTAACGTACAGTCGATCCGTTGTTTTTCCATATATATACCCTGGAATGGATGGCAGGAACCTACAAATATTGGAAGGGCAGCAAGCACAGCCAAACCATTCCTGCCGCTCGTGCTGACCATAGGATTCAAGGCGGTTGGGGTAAAAGAATAGGTCGCCGCTCAGGGAAACACCGGAAAGAAGTGCGTTATAGAGTGTACGCTCCAGCACATCATAATACTTCACTTCACCCTTATGCTGGAACATCCGGTGGTTCCAGAACACATTGGCAATGGAAGCACAGGTTTCACAATAAGCCGTGAGGTTAGGCAGGTTGTAGGGTTCTGCAAATCCCTCATTACCTCCTGCTGCACCAATGCCACCGGTGATATAGATTTTCCTGAAGACGATATCCTCCCATATCCGGCTTATGGCATCCACGTAAGCCTGATCGTTGGTCATAGCGGCAACATCAGCCATTCCGGAATACATATAGGCTGCCCTTACCGAATGTCCCACGGCGGAATCCTGTTCTATCACTTTTTTGTGCGACTGGCTGTACTCCTCTCCACCACCACGTACATCGAGAAAAAACTTGGCCAGGTTCAGGTATCTCCGATCGCCTGTTACCCGGTAGAGTTTTACCAGACCGATTTCGATCTCCTGGTGACCGGGGTAGCTTTCAAACTTTCCCCATCCGAAATCCCGGTCAACCAGATCTGCCGATTTGATGGCAATATCAAGAAAGGTCCTCTTCCCCGTTGCCTGGTAATGAGCGACAGCTGCCTCATACATGTGTCCCAGGTTATACAGTTCGTGGCTGAGGAGGTGTGTTTTTTCCCATCGTTTACCCACCCAGGGGTGTGAATCATCCCCCATGATGGTGCGGTAGGTATAGAGGTAGCCATCCTCCTCCTGGGCTTCCCCAATATAGAAGATCAGGGTATCAACGATGGCTTCCAGCTCCGGATCCGGGAAGGTTTGCAGGGAATAGGATGCACCCTCGATGATCTTGAAGACATCCGAATCATCAAACGGATAGATCGAGCAGAATTCCCCCTCTTCATAACCCCCGGCGATTTTGAAATTCTTTATCCTTCCGGTCTCTTCAGACTGGGCTATAGCAATGGGAATTGTTACTTCGTGATTCTTCTTAATCCTCGGAGCCCAGAAATTGTCCGTCAGTTTTACCGACGTGAAGGGTACCGGCTGGATGGGCTGGGCTGGATTCGTCTGTGTTGAACAGTTTTGCAACAAACATGTAATAATAATCAGATTCCCAATAACGATTGAATATTTGTTTCTGCTTTTCATAGAAGTTCCTTTTACATTTAATTTCTAAATACATATAGATATCAATCCAAAACCTTAGCCTTAGCCTCAGCCTTTGCCTGATCTCTCACAACTCCTTCTCCACAAACTCACCCAATTTCGAATATTTTTCATACACTATCCTGTACTTTTCTGCCTTTTCCGGTTCCGGGATATATTCTTTCTCAAATCCACTTCCTATGGCTTTCTGAGCTTCTTCAATGGTGGCATACATCCCTCCCACGACAGCAGCAGCCATTGCTGATCCAAGGGCACAGGCTTGTTCGGCTCGTGCCACTTTAATGGGCATATTCAGCACATCGGCAACAACCTGCATGACGAAGGGTGATTTTTTGGCAACACCACCCAGGGCAATCACTCCTTTTATTTCCACTCCTTCGGCAATGAACCGGTCAATGATTTTTTTCGATCCGAAGGCCGTGGCTTCCACCAGTGCCCGGAAGATCCTGGGCGCATCGGATCCCAGGGTTAGCCCGGTAATGGCCCCTTTCAGGTTCTGGTTTGCATCGGGTGTTCTTCTTCCGTTAAGCCAGTCCAGGGCAACGATACCTGTTTCTTCAATTGGTATTGCTTCTGCCTGTTTGGATAATTCGGGTATAATCCTGTCCGATATCTCCGAGATCAATCTTTCCTTTGTGTTGCTATCTATGCTGTTGCTTTTGGGAATGAATTGTTCAATGGGCCACATGAGCAGGTTTTTAAACCAGGCATAAACATCTCCGAAAGCGGACTGCCCGGCTTCAAGTCCCAACATCCCCGGTGTAATGGACCCGTCAACCTGTCCGCAAATTCCCCGGACCAGCTGATTTCCGAATTCTTTCATTGGTGCCACAAGCATATCGCAGGTTGATGTTCCCATCACCTTACTCAGATACCCGGGTTCTATCTCGCCACCCACAGCGCCCAGATGCGCATCAAATGCTCCCACACCAACACGGACTTTTTCTGTCAGTCCCAGTTTTGCTGCCCAATCGGCAGTAAGGGTTCCAACAGCCACCTCACAGGTAAAGGTATCCCTGTATAACCTGTCCCGTATTCCGGCAAGAAGCGGATCCAGTTTCACAAGAAATTCCTCTGAAGGCAAGCCACCAAATGCCTCATGCCACATGGCTTTGTGTCCCGCCGCACAACGGCTCCGTTTCAGGGTGAGCGGATCTGTATTGCCGGTAAGTATAGCCGGGATCCAGTCGCAATGTTCCACCCATGAAAATGCATTTTCCCTGATACCTGCATCCTGACGTAAGACATGAAGGATTTTTGCCCAGAACCATTCCGAGGAGTAAACACCACCTTCGAACTTTGTATAGTCAATCCCTCCCCAGGATCGTGCCAGTTTATTGATTTCATCGGCTTCTTTAACTGCAGTATGATCTTTCCAAAGGATGAACATCGCATTTGGATTTTCACTGAATTGATCGGTCAGTGAAAGGGGCGTTCCATCTTTATTCACTGCAACGGGAGTTGAGCCTGTAGTATCCACAGAGAGGGCAATGATCTCACCGGGATCTAATCCCCCGGCATTTTGCAACGCATCCCGGATGGTGTATTCCAGTCCTTCCAGGTAATCCAGGGGATGTTGCCTGAATTGATTGTCTGAAGGATTACAGTATTTCCCGGCTTTCCACCGGGGATAGTCAACTACCGAAGAAGCCATTTCGGTTCCGTCAGCCGCATCAATGATTACCGATCTGACAGAATCAGTTCCGTAATCAACGCCAATTACATACCTGTTTTTCATATTTATTTTATACTTAAAACAACGACCGATTTCGAGGGCATGTTGATTTCCAGGATTCCGTCTTTGATCCTGGCTCCCTCAAATTTTCCGGGAATCACGATCTCTCCTGTATCAAAATCATTGTGATCGGTCATATTTTCTGAGGTAAGGATCTCTCCTGTAACAGTCGAGCACATTTTCCCCCTTACCTCACATACGATCTTCTGGTTCTTTCGGGGATCAAGGTTTGCCAGAGTGAGGTGAATAATTCCTTCCTCATCCAGCGAGGCGGAAGCAGAAAGGGAAGGCACTTTTTTCTCCTCGTATTGATAATCCCTGCAGGTCAGCGACAGCGGAAGCAGTGTTGCATCATGGTGCACTTTAAACATCCGGAAGGTGTAGTAGGAAGGTGTACAGATCATTTTATCCTCCTTTGTGAAGATCATTGCCTGCAGGACATTCACTGTTTGGGCTATGTTTGCCATTTTTACCCGGTCGCAATGGTTGTTAAAGATATTCAGATTAATGGCTGCAACCACAGCATCCCTGAGGCTATTCTGCTGGTAGAGAAATCCGGGTTCGGTTCCCGGTTCCACATCGAACCAGTTACCCCATTCATCCACATAAAGACCGATTCGTTCTTCCGGATCATACTGATCCATAATGGTCGAGTGGCGCGAAATGAGTTCATCCATCCAAAGGGTTTGTTGCATAGTTGAGATCCATTCCAATTCATCGAATTGGGTTGCTGATCCCTTGTGCCCCCAGCCATCCATTACAGTATAATAATGGAGGGCTAATCCCTGCATCATCCAGCGGTTTTGGGGATCTTCCATCAATACCTGGGTCCAGTTATAATCTGAGCTGTTGGGACCACATGCTATTCTCACAAGCCTGTTCCCGCCCAGGTTCCGGCAGTAGGTTGAATACCTGCGCATAAGGTCGGCATAATATTCCGGGTTCATGTTTCCCCCGCACCCCCAGTTCTCATTTCCCAGAGCCCAGAACCGCACTTTCCAGGGATCTTCCCTGCCGTTTTGTTTGCGAAGGCGGGTCATTGGACTTTCTGCATCCGATGTGAGGTATTCTACCCATTCCGCCATCTCCCTGACCGTTCCACTGCCTAAATTGCCGCAGATATAGGCATCACACCCGAGCTGTTCGCAAAGATCCATGAATTCATGGGTTCCAAAGCTGTTGTCTTCTGTAACACCTCCCCAGTGTACGTTTACAATTGAGGGACGGGATTCACGGGGCCCGATTCCGTCTTTCCAGTGATATGTATCGGCGAAACATCCCCCGGGCCACCGTAAATTGGGAATCTCCAGTTCTCTAAGCGCCTGTACGACATCGTTTCGGATACCCCTTGTATTGGGAATGGGTGAATCGGGGCCAACCCATATTCCACCGTAGATGCACCGGCCCAGGTGTTCGGCAAAATGTCCGTAAATGTGTTTGCTGATCTGATGCTCCCCCAGGTCGGCGTTGATGATGATCTTGTTTCCCGTTTCCTGGGACAAACCGTAAAAAGCAAATGATGCTAAAAGAAATGATGCGAAGAGTAAATGCCTTGGATGTTTCATGAGAGGATTTATTTTGATCGTATAATGTATTTAGCGAATCCATAAACTTCTACCACCCCGTTTCCCTCTTCCAGTCCGCCAACTGGTGGACGGAACGGGGATTTTATCCTAATTAAAGGCCCCTGCATCCCGGTTCATGAAGCGTTTTCCATTTGAATTAATTAAAAAAAATTCCTCAACTTCATCATTCATTATTCATTAATCAGTATTCGATATTGATTTTCTGGCTTATTCTTTCTCCTTCTGCCCATAATAAGCATCCGGACCGTGTTTTCTTGAAAAATGCTTATCCAGGAGATCCGGGTTCAATGTGGCATCCGAATTTAATTGCAGGGTATAATAAGCCATCCTGGCAACCTGCTCAAGGACCACAGCGTTAAGCACTGCATCAGCCGCATTGTTGCCCCAGCAGAAGGGTCCGTGGTCATGTACCAGAACCCCGGGGATATCCTGATACCGGCTGTTCCGGAATGTTTCCGCAATCACCCGGCCCGTTTCCGTTTCATAATCTCCTTTGATCTCTGCCCTGGTCAGTGAGCGTGTACATGGAATTTCCCCCTTGAAATAATCAGCATGGGTAGTTCCCAGGGCCGGAATCCCTTTTCCTGCCTGTGCCCAGATGGTTGCCCACTCGGAATGGGTATGTACAATCCCTCCGATTTCCGGAAATTCCTTATAGAGACAGAGGTGTGTCAGGGCATCGGAGGAGGGTTTCAGATCGCCTTCCACCACCGTCCCATTCAGATCGAGCACAACCATCTGTTCCGGTTTCATTTCCCGGTAATCGATGCCACTGGGCTTGATCACAACCAATCCCCGGTTTCTATCAATTGCACTCACGTTCCCCCAGGTCAAAATTGCCAGTTTGTACTCTACAAGTGATATATTAGCCTGAAATACTTCCTTTTTTATTTCCTTGAGCATACTCATGGATTTAACTTTCTATCAAATGAATTGAAATTAATATACAATCTCCATTTATCCTAAAATGGATGAAGATTTAATAAGAGTAAATTTAACACTTATTTTTAAAAAAGGATGATTTTTATTTTTTAGTCTGATATATTTTTGTACTTTTATAAATGTATTTTTTACACTAATAAGATGATTTATGTCTGATCTTAAGAAACTTGAAGCCTGGTTTATCACCGGCAGCCAGCATTTATATGGCAAAGAAACTCTTGAAAAAGTTGCAAGCCATTCCCTGGAAATTGCTAACGCATTTGATGCTTCGAATGAGATCCCTATCCGGATTGTCTTCAAACCTGTGGTAACCACTCCGGAAGAGATCATGCGGGTATGTATGGAGGCGAACAACACCTCAACATGTGTTGGTCTGATTACCTGGATGCACACCTTTTCTCCCGCAAAAATGTGGATTGGGGGGCTATCGGCACTGAACAAGCCCTTTGTTCATCTTCATACTCAATTCAACCGTGATATTCCGTGGGAAGAAATTGATATGGATTTCATGAACCTGAATCAATCGGCTCATGGGGACCGTGAATTTGGTTTTATTGGCAGCCGGATGAGAAAGGAGCGCAAAGTAATTGTCGGTCACTGGCAGGACCCGGAGGTGTTGAATAAACTTGCCGGCTGGTCCCGGGCTGCGTGTGGATGGTACGAATCGCGGAAACTAAAAATAGCCCGGCTGGGTGATAACATGCGGGAAGTTGCGGTGACAGAGGGAGACAAGGTTGAAGCACAGATGCGTTTTGGCTGGTCGGTTAACGGCTATGCTGTTGGAGACCTGGTTCAATTCATTAACCGGGTAAACGAATCTGAAATCGACCGGATGGTTGAAGAATATCAATCAGCTTACAAGCTGGAGGCAGATCTTCAAAAAGCGGGTAAGAATCACCCTTCCCTGAGGGAGGCTGCAAGAATAGAGCTGGGATTAAAAAATTTCCTGGAAGATGGCGGATTCGGTGGATTTACCGACACATTTGAGAACCTGCATGGATTGATTCAACTACCAGGGATTGCAGTTCAACGGTTGATGAATGATGGGTATGGTTTCGGTGCGGAAGGGGATTGGAAAACAGCTGCCATGCTTCGTGTCATGAAGGTCATGTCAAACGGACTTCCCGGGGGTAATTCCTTCATGGAGGATTATACCTATCACCTTGATCCATCCGGGATGCTTGTATTGGGTGCACACATGCTTGAAATATGTTCATCCATTGCTGAAGGTCAATCCACCCTTGAAGTGCATCCCCTCTCCATCGGTGGCAAGGATGCGCCAGCCCGGCTGGTGTTCAATGTCCCCTCCGGTCCGGCAATCAACGTCAGTGTCCTGGACATGGGAAACCGGTTCCGTATCCTTGTAAATGAGGTGGAAGCGGTACAACCACCAAGGGATCTGCCTAAATTACCTACAGCAAGGGTCCTCTGGAACCCAAAACCCGATCTGAAAATTGCAGCTGAAGCCTGGATATTGGCTGGCGGAGCGCACCATACCTGTTACAGCCAGAACATCACCTCAGAAATGATCCGGGATTTTGCTGAAATGGCTGGGGTGGAGTGCATCATCATTGATGAGGAGACCCGCATTCACGAATTCAAGGATGCCTTGCGGTGGAATGAAATATACTATCATCTGGCCAAAGGGATTTAGCCTAATTGACGAACCTTTGTCTGGTTCTAATATGATGTTACACAATTGGTGATACGATGATGGGATTAATCCAACTCCGATCGAGTTGTCTTTTCACATTCCATTTTCTACTATTACAATAATCGAACACCGATGGTGTTCTCTTTTTCATCTCATGAACCAATTTGGAAATACTATTCAAGGCCATCGGCCTTGGATTATTATAGACAGTTTACGCCTTGCAATACATGGTTCAACTACAATCCTTCTTCATTGGGAAAACTATTCATGGACCACTGTATTCAGACATTCTTATCAGCACCGGTGAATTCTGCTGAATGGATTTGTTTCTACAGAAATGGGTATGGCAGTTTCCTCTGCCTGGGGATCGCTGTCATACAGTTGTCATTCCTGATTGCCGTCAGGCAGGCGCTGCATTCAAATTTCGTATATTAATGAATTGCTGATAATTCTTCCAGCGCCAGCATGAGTGCCTGGGTTCCTTTCTTTCCCAACCCTTTCGCTTTTACGGAGATATAGAGTTGATGAACCAGTGATAGTCCGGGGAGGACGAGGTTCATTCTCTTTGCCTCATCCAGTACTATCCCCATATCTTTAATAAAATGATCCACGAAAAATCCGGGTTCGAAGTTCCGTTTCAGGATTCTTGGAGCCAGGTTATCGAGCGTCCAGCAGGCGGCCGCTCCCTTACTGATGGAGGCAAGCATTCGTTCCGGATCAAGACCTGCTTTCATTCCATACAACAAGCTTTCACAGACACCGATCATGGAGCTGGCCACCACGATCTGGTTGCTCATTTTAGTATGTTGTCCCGCACCTGCCTGCCCCTGGTAGTTCACTTTATCACCCATCAATTCCAGCAGGGGTCTTGCTGATTCAAATACCTCCTCATCTCCCCCCACCATGATGGAAAGGGTGGCGTTTCTTGCTCCGACATCACCTCCGGATACGGGTGCATCGAGCGAATAAGCACCTTTATCCTTTGCTGCTTCATAAATCCTGATGGCTAAGGAGGGGCTGTTTGTTGTCATGTCGATCAGGAGAGTTTCCTCTTTGACTCCATTCAACACTCCCTGATCGCCAAAATAGACCTCTTCCACATCGGAAGGAAATCCGACAATGGTTATGACAACGTCGGATTTTGCAGCTACCTGCTTTGGGTTTTCCAACCATTCAACACCGGCATCAATCAATTTCCGTGCTTTTGCTTTCGTCCGTGTAAAAACACACCCCCTGTATCCGGCGTCAATAATATGTCCAAACATGGAAGCACCCATCACACCGGTACCGATCCATCCAATGTTCGATTCTTTTGTTATTTGTATGCTGTTCTTCATTTTTAAATCCACTTTACTTAAAGAAATAGATATAGAAAGCAATGATCACTACAATGACTATGGCTGAATTGATCACATCCCAATTGCTCCAGCTTGCCCGGGTAATTGCCCGTTGTTCCGGTGTAGAGGAAAAATAGGTTAACCCTTCCAGCTTAGCATCACTGGCTTTCTCAGTAAAATAGCTGACCACCAGGATGATCATCAGGCAGATACCAAATAGTATTATTTCATAATGCAACCAGTTGGGTTTTACCCAGATAGCATGGTACCAGGTACCTTCCGGAACTGAATCGGCAAATACATTGAATACCAGCCGTACCATACCCAGAATAAATCCGGTTGCAAGCGCTGTAAATCCAGCTTTTGGAGTAGCTTTCTTCCAGAATACGCCCAGCAGGAATACCGATGCAATCCCGGGTGCCAGGAGGGATTGTACATCCTGCAGGTACTCATACAATACCTTTCCGATACCTTTCATTACGGGGATCCAGGCAATTCCCAGGGCTACGATAACAACGGTTGCCACACGACCCACAAATACCAGGTGCTTCTCTGAAACCTCCGGCCTGAATTTCTTGTAGAAATCCACGGTAAAGAGGGCTGCCGAGGAATTAAACAGGGATGCCAGTGAGCTCATCAATGCAGCCAGCAGGCCACCTACCACGACTCCTTTCAAACCAATCGGCAGCAGTTCTGATACCAGCATGGGGAATGCAGAATCCGAATCCGTCAGGTCGAGCATTCCTTTCTCATTCAGGGCAAATGCAATCAATCCGGGGACCAGGAAAATAAAGACCGGCAGGAGTTTCAGGTAGGCTCCGAAAACAGCTCCTCTGCGTGATTGTGTCTGATTTCTTCCTGAGAGAACACGTTGTACGATATACTGATCGGTACACCAATACCAGAATCCAATAATGGCTGATCCCAGAATGACTCCGGTCCATGGGAATTCAGCATCTTTGGGTGACCGGATCAGGCTCATCATCGAGTCTCCATGTTCCGTAAGGTTTGCGCTGCATATGGCCTGCAGTTCGCTCCAGCCACCAACTTTCACCAGGCCGATAATCACAATAGTTATGGATCCGATCAACAGGATCGGTGTTTGAAGAATCGACGTATACAATACGGATTTCATCCCACCAATTACCGTATATATGCCCGTTATTACCACCAGTCCGATGGCACCGAACCAGAAGAAATCGATACCCCAGATGGTTTCAATCCCGAATACTTCCTTGAAGACCACACCGCCGGCATAAACGGTTACAGCCACTTTGGTAAGGACATAGGATATCAGGGAAATGATGGACAACAGGGAGCGGGAAGCTGAATTATACCGCCGCTCAAGAAATTCCGGCATGGTAAACACACCGCTCCGGGCATAAAAGGGAACGAAAAGCCAACCCAGTACAAGGATCATCCAGCCGTGCATCTCCCAGTGTGCCATCGCCATTCCACTGGAAGCACCGGCACCGGCAAGACCCACCAGGTGTTCAGATCCAATATTGGATGCAAAAATGGATGCCCCGATGGCTAACCACGTAGCATCCCGCCCTGCCAGAAAGTAATCCGACGGAGTGTCTTCCTTCATCCGGCTTACCCAGACAATAATTCCAACCAGACCAAGGCCAAAAAGGCCAAGAACGATCCAGTCAAGCGCATGAAAACCTTCCATAAGCGTATTGTTAAACGTGTTACATTAAAATCATCTAAACATTCACCTCAAAATTGTATCCGCTATTGAGCAATCGGTTGTATTCTTTCTGATCGAATTGATAGAGGTATGCGCCTTTTTTTGAGCTTTCCCTGTCTTTCTCTTCCAGTTTTTTCAGCACGTGGAAACTGAGGATCTTTTTCCGGAAGTTTCTTTTATCGAACTCTTTTCGAAAGATTGCTTCATATAATCGTTGCAGTTGAGGTATCGTAAATTTTGGGGGAATCAGTTCAAAGCCGATCGGTTGGTTTTGTGCTTTTCTCTGCAGTCGTCTCAGGGCTTTATCCACCATAATGTTGTGATCGAAGATCAGTTTTGGGAAATTATTGATGGGGAACCATTTTGCATTGTATTGTTGAGCCAGTTCCTCATCGTAATCATCAATATTGATCAGGGCATAGTATGCGATGGAGATAACGCGCTCTCCGGGATCCCTCTCAATTTCTCCATACCCCTGTAACTGTTCCAGAAAGACGTTGCACAAACCCGTCAATTTGAACAGGACCCTTTCGGCTGCCTGATTCATACTCTCGTTTTTCTTCAGGAATCCACCCATCAGGGACCACTCCCCTTTTGCCGGGGGAAAGTTACGTTTGATCAATAACAAATTCAGTTCCTTCCCATCGAAACCAAAAATAATACAATCCACTGCTACCAGGAATTTATCGTATTCTGAATAGTATTTGACCATGGTATTTCAGCTGTTAATCATTGCTTTATACAACCATCTCCTGTCACGGGATTTTGGATACAATTATCACAATTCCCCCGTTAAGTAACGTTCTGCTCTTGAAGTGTTAAATTTACACTTACCTGGTAAATAATAAAAGAATCAGGCGATTTTATTCTTCCGATTTTTTCGATGTTGGATCAGGGTGAAAACTGATCAATTATATGGTGCCCGAAGTGTCTATCCAGTCTTCAGCAGCTGGCATTATTGATTATATAAAACCCTATTTGTCAGGCAGTTATTTTTTGTTTCCACCTTTATTAAATAGACTCCCGGAGAAACTTTATTTCCATTTGAAGCGGTTGCATCCCAATTCCATATATGTACTCCCCGGATCAAATTCCCTTCAAACAGCACAGAGATCGTTTTACCTGTCATATCATGAATGGTAATCCTAACTTCATCCTGCTGTTCCAGGTAGATCTGTATTGTGGTAGAGGTATTGAACGGATTAGGATAGATCCGGAGATCAACATCATTCATTCCGGAACGTTCAGGTTCCTCAACGGAGAGTGGTGACCATGATTCGTTGACTGCTCCCGGTGTTCCATGGGTATTTGAAGCATACCAGTTTTCAGGCAGGGTATTATCCAGGGCAGGATTGATCAGTTCCAGGGTAGGTCCTGTTCCGTTGGGTTCGGGAGGCCAGGGTGAACTGATTCCATAAAAGACGGAATCGACAAGCTGAAGGCTATCATCATACAGCCTGATGCATTCGCCGTAGCTGCTCAGCCCAAAATCAAAATCACCCACATGATTTGCCACGTATGGATTCAATGTAACAAACGCCTCTTCATCCCTGCAGACAACCAGGTAATCATCCGCCCCGATATTGGTATTTGAAGGCAAGATAAATTGATGTTCATCATCCGAATCTTTCAGGATCCAACCGGTAAGGTCTCTTTCGGAATCACCCCGATTATAGATCTCGATCCAATCACCTGTATCAAAATAATCGGGTGCATTGTAATTGATCTCATTGATAACGATGTACTGCAGTCCACTGCCATCCGGTTCAAAATTTGCCGTGATCTGTTGATCGGTAGAAACATCCAGAATGAGTGGGGTTTCGGCGGATTGTGAAGACCCCGTCCATCCGGTGAACCGGTATCCGGGTTCAGGAACAGGGGTTAATTGAATTGGGACACGATCGAAGTATATCCCTGTCCATGGATATCTTTCAGGGATAATGGTATTCACCTTAATTTTGCCTGAACAGGGTGGATTAACCCCCAGATCCAGGGCAAATGTTCCATTTAAATTGAATTGATTCCGGATATGATTCCGGACATAATTAACCCGGTAAAAACCAAAATTGATCATGACCTGGATTTCGTTCTCCCAGTTGTTGTAGTTACCACCCCATCGACCCAGGTTATCGTGCATCTCTTCTTCAATATTCTGTTTCAGCGTCAGGATATGGTTTTTCACCTTCTCCGGAAGAAAGGTTGAATTCAAGTGATCTGCGAAGCAATTAATAAAATCGATTTTGAACCGGTTGTTCTCCATCAATTTTCTGAGCAGGAACGTTGCCCAGGGAGGGTTTGGCCAATCCGGTCCATTGGGTTCAAGGGCATAGGCAAGGGTATTGAACGTGTATTTTGACGGATCCCAGATACCAAATCCAAAATCGGTGTCAAACATGATCCAGCGCCAGCGTCCTGTTTCTGATTGCGGACGCCAGAATTTGATGTTGTTTCCCGGCCAGTCCCGGTTGTCAAAATAGATCTGGCTGATCTGGTACTTGATGAAGTTTTCGGTTTCCATCATCGATTTCACAACGTTAAAGTTTTGATCCAGTTGCATATCGTTGTTATCGATGAAATAGAGCATTGAAAAATAGTGATCGGAACTTCCCTGTATTTTCCACCCGTTCCCCTCCAGCAGATCGATCTGATCCGGATCGACACCATGGTTTGAGGCAATGAAATGTTCATTTACCTTTTCGCGGATGTTCAGGATTCCCCAGTATTCACCATTCAGGTAAATTTCAGCCGGCCGGTACGCCTGTTTGTCAATATCCATTTTACTCACCAATTCCGTCATCATCCCATCCCTCATCATCGAATAGTTCCAGTCATTTCCTGAATTTCGCAGGATAATGGATTCAAACTGATCGATATCTTTTTCACCGAAGATCCGGTAATCGATGTTTCCATAGCCGTACTTGCTCCTGGCAAACAGTGAGAGGGATTTTTGCGGGAATCCCCGGCTCCATCCTCCGAATATCTTCATGCCGGCATCGATTGAAAAGCCACGTTCCCCGTCCGGTTCGAACAGTTCAATATGTACCGGTTTTTCCCAATCCTGCCAGAAATTGGCGCCAAAATGGGGAAAATCCTGGGAAGCATTTGGTCCCATTACGTACATCCCGTCGTAGTAATCCCACAGGTTTTCAGGGGATGTAGTCAGTGAAATTACCGGCAATGTGTTCTGGATATTGATCAGGTAGGTGTGGGATACCACGTGACCGGGAATTTTTCCGTGTTCCAGGATCCTCGCCCTCAGCACGGTGGTGAATTGTATGGGTATTCCTCCGGTATATTTTTGTGAGTAGATGGTTGGTTCGCTCCCATCGGTGGTGAAATATATAGTATCGTCCGGTTCAAAACCGGTCAGGTAAATGGACAGTGTTGTACTGAAAAGTCCACCGGGTACAGAAAAATAGGGCTCCCCGGAGATCGAGGAGTAGGTTTTCGTCAGGTTTGGCTCTCCCGGGGTGGCTTGTTGGAAATAGAACAAGCTACCGGATCCGTCGGGGTATTTTCCGCCGGAAATGTCAGTATACATCCGTTCGAAGGCAATGCTGTCAATGATACTGTTCGACGGATCATAGAGATATACCGTCTCTCCTTCAGCATCCAGCCTGAAGTTCGTATGCAATAAAGGTGAGTTTATGTGCAAAACCGGAGGGACCGGGTGGGTCGTTCCGGGGTTAATTTTCGATCCGATACTGAGGAATGGAATGGCTGTCAGGTCCGACGAGCCAATGCTGTGATTATGTACCTGGATGGCAAGCACGTTCTCCCCCTCCCTGATCAGGTTGTGCAGGGAATCGATGGTGAAGGATTCCGGTGGCAATCCCCGGTAAATAAGGGCTTCGTGATCATAATTATCCGCCCCCTGATCAAACGCAGGGGGTATTCCAGGGATCCCAATGTTTCCCCGTGCGATTTCCTCTCCATTCAGATACGCCACAAAACTGTCATCGTAATCCATATGAAGAATGGCATCTTCCAGGTGACTTGTATCCTCGATCAGGAATTTCTTCCTGATATAGCAAGACATTGTAGCGGTAATCAGGGTTGAGTCATCGTTATCACCGTATCCGAATCCACTTTTCCCTGAATCCCAGTTCTGGTCATCGAAAGTGATGGTATTCCAACCGGCAGGGGGTTCCTGTGTCGGGACAAGGTATTTCCATTCATTCCCCCAGTTAATGATGGTCTGCCAGTACAGCGAAGGTTCAGTCCTGTCTTTTCCAGAAGCAAAGACCACAATAAAATCATTGGGATCTAACACCATTTCCGGGAAGGTCCATTTCGGGAAGGTCGAATCGATATCGGACAGTCCATAATGATGCAACTGCACCGGATCTGTGCCTGCATTGAACAACTCAATCCAGTCGGAGAATTCTTCATCCTCATCCGGAATTGTCACGGAGTTGGCAGGCATTACCTCATTAATCACAATCTCCTGGGCGGAGGTACTTGCAGTAATGGAATACCAGATAATCAATACCAGGATCCAACAAACGCTGTTACCCTGTTTCAATGTCATAAAATTAAACCTTCCCGGAATCCGGTTAAAGTGAGTTCAAATACTCTACTGCTCCCTGCGGATCAGGGGAGTAAAAATCTGCCCCGATCTTCCTGCAATAATCTGTGGTCAGAGGGGCACCTCCGACCAGTATCTTTGTTTCCGGGTATTTTTCTTTAATCTCTATTATCGCACCTTCCATGTTCACCATGGTTGTGGTAAGCAATGCTGACATACCCACGGCAGCGCCACGATGTTTATCCAGCTGTTCCATGATCCTGTCAACACCAACATCCACACCCAGGTCAATCACTTCCCAGCCATTCCCCTCGACCATCATAGCTACCAGGTTTTTCCCGATATCGTGTAAATCCCCCTTTACGGTTCCTATAACGAACACTCCTTTTCGTTTCACATCCCCGGCCTGGAAAAAGGGTTTGATGTGCTCCATAGCAGTCGTCATTGCTTTTGCCGACATCAGCAATTGCGGAACAAAAACTTTGTTTTCCGCAAACTTTTTACCCACCCGTTCCATCCCCACTTCAAATGCTTTGGAAAGAATATCCTGCGGGGATATCCCTTCCTTCAATGCCTGCGCAGTCAGCTCATCCGCTCCATCTTCCCCCTTCATTTCGGGGGGATAGGGAGATGCTTTATTGATCTTACCATGTTCCACACAGTGGGCTAATCGTACAAGAAGGTCGCTCATAATGTATTGCAGTTAGGTGCTATATGACTTGATTTTTTAAAAAATCAAAAATAGGATTTTATTTTATCTATCTCAAAATATATTGTGCAAGTGGTTCAGCACCTACGGAGCGGGGTTGTTTTGTGTAGTCATTTTTGCGGACCCGTTCAGCCATCCTCATTCTCTTAGTCTCTAAGGCTCCCCCTCTCTTCGTTTCAATGCCTGGTGCTTTTCGGTCCAGGGAAGGCTTTCCCGAAGAATTACCAGGCAGTTGGACCGTTGTATCGGCGTAACCCTGGGCTAAAGACACATCGCCCCGCTGGGGCTAATTTATTTATTCTAACCATATACTCCCTTGTCCTCCCTTCTAATTCCCTGTAACTTTTAACCTCTGTATGCCGACCAGGCAGGTGTATCTCGTAACTCCTATCTCACTAATCATTTCTTTTCCCAGTACCCAGGACCGAGGACCCAGCAACTATTTCTACTCACAACTCATCCTTGTCCGCCGTAGTTTTCTTGACCTCCGTAGTTCTAACGAAGGAGGTAACGAAGGCGGATCTCACTACTCATCACTCTTCCTCTCACAGTCTCAAAGTCACAACGTCTCCCAATCAACTCCTTCATCCATCATGCCTGCCGGCAGGCAAGGCATCCTTTGCCGCAGGCACGCCTATGGCGAATCATTCAACCTTCATTTTGTTTCTCCAATACCTTGCCTTGCCTAATCCTGAAACATCTGCACTGCCATCAAAAGCCAGTCCGAAATAGCCGGATTGCTGTTCATACAGTACCTGATCCTGGTAAAACGCTTTTGTCAGGTTCACCACGGTAAAATTGAGGATGTCGCCCTTTCGCTCGGTATAGAAAAAATCTCCGTTGGTTTCAAACGGTCCGTAGCTAATTTTGCCCGATTCATAGGTATATTTCGGTCTGCGATAATCCCGGAACATATCCATTCGAAGGTCATTCTTCACACCGACGTGAATGACCCGGTCTCCTTTCCGGATCTCAACCGACATTCCCTTTCCAGTGGATTCGGATCCGATATACCGGATTTGAGAAATCAGGTTTTCAGGCGGTTCTGTGTGTGGATGGGGTATCAAAACGGTCACAAACCCAATGGTTTGTCCCAATTCAAAATGTTGTCCTGTTGTTTCCGATATCACCCATTCAGCCTGGTAATACCGTTTTGCCATTTCCGTTTGTTCGATCCGGAAATGTGATTTTGGAAAGTGGATCAGCAGGTTGGTATTTGCATTGAGTTTCAGGTTCCCGATGGAATCATACCGGGTATCGTACCAGTGATTTCCCTGTTTTATTATCTCCCGGGTATGCCAGAGGTTTGCTGCTGTAAAGAACTCCTCAACCCGGGCTTTCACGATGTCAAACACCACAACCATTTCAGGATCCTTAATATAGGTAATGACCCTGTCCCATTCATAGCCCAGTTTTTCATCGATCAACCGGGTTCGGCTGTAGTCAAAATCGGGGAAAGTAAGAAAATCGATTTTCTGTGTTCTGATGATCCGGTATGATCCGGCGTTATGAAGAAAATCGAGTACCGGTTGTCCGGGTATTTCCGGATGATCGGTTGGGCTGTATCTCCATTCACCCTCTTTCTGTCCCATAAATATTTTTTCCTGCCGCACACACAACCGGTTATGGAAGTAGTCCTGGCGATAGGCTCCGTAGGGTCCGCTCGGCATAAAATCCCGGTAACCTCCGTCATGCAGCAACACCGATCCGTTCTTCATCAGCAGGACGATGCTGTTTTCATCGGCATGTCCATGGGTCATTTTTTCCTCTTCTACCGGTATGACATCGCGCAGGTAATCTCTGAACAGCAATCCTCCATCTCCCTCATCCCTATAGTTTAACAGCATATAGGTAGATTCCGGTGTCCATCCATTCCGGAAAACGATCTTCTTGCCCTGCACATCTTCCATCACTTCGCTACTTAAGTTTTCCGGTACTCTGGGTTTGACATCATCCGTGCCATAACGGTAACAATCGAGTAACATATAGGCTAATCCTGTATTCTCTATCCGGTCAAAATCGATGAACTTCCTTGCGATTACGGCAGCGGCCCATTTCAATTCCGGATTTCGATAGATGTTTGCTGCTGCTTCAAAGTAGACCAGGTACCGGTTCCAGTTTGAATGCAAGGTTGCATCACCGAAGTCGGGTATCATCCCGTCAGGAGACATCAGCTGAAGGAAATAGTGGGCATAATAATACATCTCCGGGGTTTTAAAAAGCTCCTCCACCCTATTTTTGGCATCGGCATAACCGAGCAGGGCATAGAGCCATACACCATGATAGATGGTGGCATCTTCAATCTCCCAATTCCCCCAGTTATCAAAACCCAGAGCCTGTTCAGTCATCTTCCAGGTTGGTGTTTTTTGATGGTTTGGTACTGCACGGATTGACCAGGCCAGCGCTTCTGCCCGAAGGGCAGTCCGGTTCATGGGCCCCCATTCCTGTGTTTGAAGGAGGTAATCCATGCTGTGTGCGATCACTTCATCAATCTTTTCCTGCTCTTTTTTATTCAGGTATCCGAGTCTTTTCAGGATTTCATAAGGTCGTGCATACCGCATGGTGGTAAAGAAATCGGGAAGAGCCGGTACTCCGTTCCCATAATCCGGGCGCTTCTGGACCGCTTCTTCCGGGTATTCCTTTTTGAAATCATCATAGATCAGCAAGATCTTTTTAGCCCTTTCGGCATATTCCTCCTTTTCTTCCTTTTCATACAACGTTGCATAGATGGTTGCCATCTCCAGGATCCGTCCGGGGGGACGGTATCCAAAAACACTCAACGGATCGAGTGTTTCTCGCCAGGCCGCCATTAATGAATCCATATTTTCCCACGTCCAGTCAGCCGATTTCCTGGCAAACTCCAGGTATTGGTCCATGGGGATGGGGTCGGGGGACTGGGAAAAGGATGCTGTAGTGAAAAAGAGCATGAACAAGGAAATGAATGTAAATTTTTTCATGATATGATGGTTTTTGATTCGTTATTCCCTGCCTGCCGGCAGGCAGGGGTATTTGGTTACGAAACCCGGGTCGTTGGTCGTTAAACGTCGGTCGTTTTGTTTCCGTTATCGACAAACGATGGACGTTATTTAAAAGCTCATTTCCCCCAGCTCCCTCAGAGCAAGATAAGCTGCTCCCAGCACTCCTGCTGAATCACCCATTCTGGCTTTCAAAACAGGGATTTCTCCTCTGGGAGGGCCAAAAAAGGATTGCCTCATGATGGGTGGAACATTCTCATACCAGATGGGAATATTCGATACTCCTCCCCCCAGGATAATTGCTTCCAGGTCAAATGCATTGACCACATTGGCAAATACCTGTGCCATGATCTCGCAACTCTCCTCGAACAGGGCGGTGGCTCCGGGATCTCCTCCCTGGTATAATTCCCAAATCTGTTGAAGTGACTTTTTTTCTCCACTGATTTCATGATATCTTCTACACTGGCTGGGTCCGGAGAGATACGCTTCAGCACACCCTAACCGTCCACACTCACATTTCCTCCCCCGGTAATCGATGGTGGTATGACCTATTTCACCTGCAGCTCCATGCATCCCACGGTATAATTTTTTATCCAGGATCAGTCCATATCCCATACCGGTTCCAATGATAACGGCTAAGACATAGGAATATTTTTCCTCATAGTTCCCAAAATACTCAGCCAGTGCAAGGCAATTGGCATCGTTTTCCACCAGAAGGGGAAGGTTAAATTGCGCCCTTACCCTGCCCATAAATCCCGGTAATTCATAAACCGGGGTGTGGGGTGATCCGTGTAACACATCCTCCACCGGTTCGTGGGTGCCCGGTGTACCCATACCGATCGCTTCAATCGGGTAGTTCTTTGAAACCGCTTTAACAACGGTTTGAATATTCCTGATAACCTGGTCCAATCCTTTCCGGGGTTGGGATAAAACCCGGTGTCTGGACAGCACCTTGCGGCGTGAATCCATCAGGCAGGCTTCCACTTTTGTACCCCCCAGGTCAATGCCAATGACATATTTTTCTGCCATTTCTTTCCGATCGTTATTCGTGGGTGAGTCTGTTCCAGGTTTCAAATACCGTCCAGACATTTTCCGGTTTGGCTCCCGGTCCAAACTCACACTGTGCGATCACTCCTCCCTTCTTGTAGAACAATTGAAACAGTTGATAAACAGCATGCTCAATCTCTTCCTGACTGCAATCCGGAAGCATATGCTGACGGTCTATTTCACCCCAGAATGTGAGTTTACCGCTATGTTTTTCGGCCAACTCCTGGATATTCATACAGAATAATTGCGAATTCAATGCGTCAATTCCAAGCTCGATGAGGTCAGGGATTATCTCACTGATTGCTCCGTCGGAATGCATGAATACATATTTCCCATACTGTTTTGCAATTTCAACATACTCTTTGTACATCGGCTTGAAATATTTCCTGAAGATGTCCGGAGAGGTGATCAAGCCATGTTGCGTTCCCCAATCATCCATCAGATAGATCGCATCCACGGGCGTTTCTGCCCACGATTCTACCTCTTTGCAGTAGTGCTGATGGATGACATTCAACAGTTCTTTCAATCCCGGAGGTTCCACAGCCAGGTCCATGAATGCCAATTCCATCGTTCTTATGAATTGAAACCGTTCAAAAGGACGCTGAAAATTTCCTGCCAGGGTAAACTGGTCCGTGTATTTGCAAAACCGTTTGATTTCTTCAACATCAAGGGTCAGAATAGTTTCTGGAGTTTTCAAATCATGGTAATGCATCGGATCTGCAATGAGTGGTTTCTGAACCACACCCATCAACCCTTCATGAATGTTTTTGAACTCACAACCCCATTCATCCACGTAATACCCCGATTTATATTTATTTCCAGATATCACAGGTGGCTTTCTATAGTAAACCGGTGTCTGCACAACATCATCGGGAAATGTCATTCGTAATCGTTGGGTAAAATCCGGATAATGATCATCCGCCCAGGGAAGAATCCAGATCTGTCGTGGGATTCGTTCAGGGGAATCAAATTCCAGCGTTTTTTGTACCAGGGTTTTGCGGGTCATGTTGCCGAATCATTGTTGTTTAGGGAATCCCCCGTCCGCCAGCTGGCGGACACCCCCTTTTCAAAAAAGGGGACAGTTTATTACGTATTAAAAAATCGGAAAATCTCTTCATCTTCTCCCTCCGGGAAAGTACACATAATTTCTCAAATCGATTATTTTACCCGGAACAGCCCAGGGCAGGTTTGTCTCCGAAGGCAATCTGTTGTCCCGGTAACACGCATACAACTCTTCACCGAGACCATCGATCCAGAATCGTTCCTTTTGTTCATCCATCACCAGTCTATCGAAAGGGAAAGCAGCGATCTCTTCCACTGAATCCTGGACTCCATTAATACACAGAACCTGTGCAGTAGCTGCTTCCGGACCACAAATCACCGGCCGGTCTTCCCTTACAGCTTTCATTGCTTCGTGAAGTTTAAGGAACTGATCATCGTCCTCCGGGGAACCATAGTCTTTCTTCCTCCCCTCCCGTGTAGTAGCGACGATCCGGTCCTGTTCATCACCAAATGTAACGGTTCCATCTTCAAACTCCAGATGAAACATTGGGCCTCTTTCACAGGCGGTAACGTGCGATCCGTAAAACAAGATTTCCACACCACAGGCAGTGTATGCCCTGAACACACCGGTGTCGTAATTCTGAATGGGATAGGTTCGGTAACATTCACCCTGGATCCCGGCCGGTTGATCACTCTCATTCATTTCCCTGCCGAGCAGGTAGAAGAGGTTGTGTATGAAATGTGCCATCGCGTTTCCCAGGGGACTATCGAGAACCCACCGTTCTTTTTCATCCCTTAACTTTCCGGCCCATTCATTCCTTTCATAATAATCTTTCCCCCGGGGCCAGAAACAGAGTGATTTCATCCGTATGGGTTTACCATACAGTCCGGAAATAATATCCCTTTTTAACTCCTGGATCGCGTTGGAGTAGGACCACTGGTACCCAATCATAACCCATCTGCCCGATTGCTTTCTCGCCAATAACAGTTCATCAATATCCTGTATCACAGTACCGAGTGGTTTATCGCACAATACGTTGCCTCCATTAATCAGGGCAATACAGGACTGTTCGATGTGATATTGCAATGGAGAAGAAATGACCACAAGGTCAGCGCTTCCTCCCTTGATGTAAAAATCCATAAGGGAGTTACAAATGGGAATCCTCCGTCTCTTTATCTCCCGGTATAATCCGGAGTTCGCGGCAAAAGGATCAACCACACCGCTCATCTCAATCTCTTCGTCACTGAAATGTTCAAACAGGTTCTTCAGGTAATAGAATCCGTACCCTCCGATTCCAACCATCAAAACGGATACGCTATTTCTTTTTTTATAGTCCATTCAGGATTGGTTCAATTCCCGTTCCAGCAAGTCGGTTTCAACTATGGTCCTGTTTTTAAGATCGATTGCAATGGTTTTAATTTCAAAGGGTCTCAGTACAACCGTGCTGGAAAAATCCAATACAGGAATTTTGATTTCTGCTTTCCTCTCTTGCCCTGTTGGCTCAAACAATCGCATCACCAACCGCTCATTCTTTTGGCTCATTTTCAGTGCAGGCAGTTGAATGGTTGGATCAGAGATAATCACTCCCTGAAGCAATTTTTCGCCCTTTCCTGTGGGGTAACAGCAGAGCCCGTGTGGTGGTTCGTTCCTGACCAGGCTCTCCCTGTGGATTGATTCTCTCCGTACAGAGGAATTACCGGCTTGTATCCAGAACCGGAAGGATCGTTCGCCCTGGTCAATTCGTGGTTCGAACCGATCCTGAGGAGCAATGGGTTGATCTTGCTCTACCGGATGACCTGAATAGGCAGGAGACCGTAACATGGAGATCCTTATTTCCCCGTTATCATAGTCAAATCCATACGTAGTATCATTGATGACAGTGAGTGCCATTTCCTCTGTCTGTGATTCCAAACCGATCCATCTTTGAGCTACAAGCTCTTCCCGGACCCGGTCAAACTCTTCCACTCCACAGGCGACCTGCCCAGAACATTTTGCGTTTTCCCAGCCCGTATTAAAAGAAATTTTCAGCATGCTGTCTTTCTCCATCCAGTAGATCCTTGCTTCTATTTCTATTTCGTTCCTATTCTGCGGTATCTTATACCGTATTGCAGCATACGATCCTGCAAAACCGAACAGTCCTTCAACCATGGTCCTTACCGGACCTTCCTCAATGATCCGGAGTGGCTGCAACCGCGTGGCATCCACACCGGCAAATGAAGCAGCCGACTGTGGTGTCAGCAGCTGAAATTCTCCCTTTATTTCCCGAAAGGACCGAACAGTCATACCCCAGGGATCCGCATTATCGCCGATTACCAGCAGCCGTCCTGATCCCGGTAATAGAATCTTTTTTCCATCAATCTCATAACTCTGAATCAAACCCGTTTCAGGATTGATCTCTATCTGTCCATTCGGCAGGCTGAAGCGAAACCGGTCAGTTACTTTTCCCTTTACCGCTGATACACGCGGTATCTTCTTCAAAAAACAGGAATACCGGTTCATGGATGATGCTTTGAGACGGGCGTTAAAAACAACCCGTTTTCGGTGGTCCTGAACGATGTTGCTGCTCTCTTTTTCAACCTGAGAAGGAATGAGGTTTCCCTCCGGATCCATAATTTCCGGTACCTGCAGGTACTCTTCATCGAAGTTGGGTTCCTGTGCCTGGAATTCAACAACCACCGTTTCATCGACATCAAAAGGATGCGGATTAAAAAACAACAGCGGAAACTCATCCTCTTTTGTCTCCGGCTGACCGGAAAGGTTTGCCATAAATGCTTTTGTCTGCAGACGTTCAAGGATCTCCATCCCATGGTGCAGCCGTCGGATGGCATATTCTTCCACTTCCGGTATGGATGATCCGGGAAGGATATCGTGGAACTGGCAAAAAAGCAGGTCTTCCAGTGCTTCCGATAATGACTTTCCGGGATATTCCATCATTCCCTGCAGGTGAGTCAGGGTACAAATTTTCTCTGTAAGGAAGAAGAGATTTTCCAGCTGCCTGTATCTCTTTTTAACCAGTTGCATCGAGGTATAACATCCAACAGCAAATGGATTAATGCTCTTTTCCACTCTCACGAATTTCTTTCCTTCCTTCTCCAGTAAATAAAAATACTCTTCCGGGGTTCCGTGGCAGATGGTTCTCTCTTTTGTCTTTTTCTGCAATTCGGAGATCTGCTCAAGGTCTTCCCGTGAGGGTCCCCCACCGTGATTTCCAATTCCCCAGAGAAGCAGTCCGTTCTTTCTGCTACTATTCTGTGTCAGCCACTTCCTGATTTTATCGACAGACTGACCTTTGCTTGAGTTATAGTGATCATAAGGGCGGTGAGCTAATATCTCAGAGCCATCGTATCCCACCCATTTGAAATCAAGATCGGGCAGATCAAAAAAATGATGATCGGGCCGGCAAAACAGATAGGAAGAGTAGCCCGATTTTTTCATTACCTGAACCAACCCGCGGGAATGACCAAACGGATCAAAATTAACAGCGGTTTTGGGTTCAACCCCAAATCTATCCATGAAGTATTTTTTTCCAACCACGATTTGCCGGATCAATGCTTCTCCGGAGGGCATATTGCAATCGGGTTGAAGGTACCAGCCGCCGATGATCTTCCAGCTTCCTTCGGTTACCAGCGTCCTGATCTCTTCAAACAGTTCCGGCTCATACTCCTCAACGTACTGATAGAGGAGTGCTTCGTTGTGGCAGAAAACGAATCCCTCATACTCCCGGCAGAATTTTGCCGCAATCCGGAAGGTGGATAGTGTTTCTGCCAGGCCTTCCTCCCACTCCCATAACCACACGGGATCCAGGTGGGCATTGCAAACGAGGATCAGGGTTTTTTGAGTCATGTTATTTCAGAGCAAAACGATTACAGCGTATAACTATTTAAAAGTAAATTTACCAGTCGAATCCATCACAAAATAATCTGAAATGAAACATCCAGAACAGTTAAACCCCGAAGGGGTTGAAAAATGAATAGCCACCGGTAAAACCGGTGGTTACCAAAAGATTGTATAAACAACCCTGCAGGGGTTGAACTAGAGAAATATCAATCTTTATGTTCGATCCCATCTTATTATTATATGTTTTCTTATTCAACCCCATTCGGGGTTGGTTTTGTTCCCTGTTCCTGCCCCGCACTAAATACGGGGTTACTCATTGTTGAATCCCGCTGGGATTCCTTTTACTAATTTTTAAATTAAAGGAAGATAATGATCGAATATCCAATCCTCTTGATGATTTCACAAACTCCGGATATTCATGCCCCCGCTCACTTCAAATATCATTCCGGTGGAATAGTCAAAATTGCCAGTAACAATGGCAGCAACGGTTTTCGCGATATCATCGGGATGACCCCACCGGTCCTGAGGGATTAAACCATCAGCGATCATGCTGTCATACTTCTCCTTAACCGGAGCCGTCATATCGGTCCGTATGATCCCGGGTCTTACTTCAAAAACGACTATACCCATTTTTGAGAGGCGGTCGGCAAAGAGCTGGCTGGCCATGCTCAAACCGGCTTTGGAGATGCAATATTCCCCTCTGTTTACCGAAGACATCACGGCTGAAACAGAGGTGATGAACACAATTCGTGGAAAATACGGATCAATCTTTCCCTGCAGCCCGATCATGGTATTGACCACCCGTTGTGTGAAAAAGAGGGGACCGCGAAGGTTTATTCCCATGACCCGGTCGTAACTTTCCGGGGTTGTTTCAAGCAGATCCATGCGTTTTACCGGGGCAACTCCGGCGTTATTCACAAGCAGATCAATCCGGCCAAGATCCTTCATGATGTTGTCGATCACGTTCTGGTGGCTTTCAATATCAGCAATATCCAGGGTGTAGGATTTGAAATCCACTCCATACTCCGAAATTGAAGTTTCAAGTTCGGCACGATTTTTTTCTGATCCCGGAGAATGTATTGTCCGGGATATTCCTGCAATGGCATATCCTGCTTCTGCAAGACGAATAGCTGTTGCTTTTCCAATTCCCCGGCTTACGCCGGACACAATGGCTACTTTCTGGTTATTTCCCATCTGTCTCAACATTTTATTTTCTTGTATATTGGTCCATACACTTCCTTATCCCTTATGGGACAGCCGGTAACGAGCATATTCCTCATCAGTTCAGTACACTTTGAACAGGAAGTACAGGTTTTTTCCTTTCTGATTTTCCCATATTGCATAAGGTCTTTAGGCGCAGCGGGATAGGCAAATGAGCTGCGCCCCAATCCAATGAATGTGGCTTTCTTCTGTGCCAGCACTGCGGCAGCTACTTCCGGGAAAAGATGCCTCAGCCAGGAATACCCGGTCCCAACCAATTTAGCTTCCGGAACAGCCTGTTGTACCATCCCAACGCCATCAATTAGCCGTGCAACACCTTCCAGGGGATGTTCATCCGGCAGGCTCATCCCCGGCAGTGGCTTATCGTAGGGACGATTCAGGTGAGCGTTTAATAAGGGAATTCCCATGGTCCCGTTTATCAGATCACAACCCGATTGTGTCAATTGGCGTGCCAGTTTAACCGGTTCATCCGGATCCATTGCAACCGACCCATCATTCCTGACACCAAATCCATAGGGATAGGGAATTCCATCATACAGGTTGATACGGCTGGAGATCTTCAGACTGCTGGTTTTTGTTTGTATCCCCTGTATCACTTCCCGGATGAAACGGGTCCTGTTTTCAAAGGACGGCCCGCCAAACCGGCTATCTTCCCGGGTAAATGAAGATAAAAAGTCATGGAGCAGGTATCCGTGACTCGCTTTGATATCCACACTATCAAAACCAGCCTTCTCAGCCAGGGTTCCAGCTTCTATGAATATATCCTGAACCTGTTCAAGTTGTTCATCCGTAAGCAACCTGATCTCATCGCTGTCCCGGTCTAAATAGGGATTAAAACAAAATACCGACGGTTCAGGAAGACCTTCCGGTTTACTGAACCGTCCTGAATGGGTTAGTTGAAGAACGAGATACAGGCTATGCGATGGACCGAATGCCTTGAGCGCTGATGACCGTATATCCTCAATCAACCGCTGAAATCCGGGCAGGGTTTGTCTGTTTATAATCAGTTGTCTCGGATTTGATCTTCCCTCTTTTACAACCGCAGTCGCCTCAAACCAGATCATTCCACTACCGCCTTCGGCATACCGGTTATAGCGTCTGAAGGTGAGTTCTCCCGGGGAACCATCCGGATTGGCGTCAAATCCTTCCATCGGATGCACCACCAACCTGTTTTGGATCTCTATTTCACCCAGGCAAACCGGTTTAAACAGGAGCTCCAGATCTTCCTGCCAGGGAAGGTTGATCCCCAGTTCTTCCGCCTTTTTCAACAACTCATCTGCTGTTTTGAACCGGAAGGTTTCGTGCTTAGTCATATTTTTGTTCGTTGTTCGGTGAACGGTTATGAAGCCCGCCCTGTGAAATATGATCATAGCTCCGTAGGAGCGACCTATTGCTTTTCTAAATTTCCGAAATGATTTTTCTGATATTCGCAATATCATCAATCACCCTTTCCTCACATACATCCGGCCATTTATCACGGGAAAGAGGAGATATCTTTCCATCTACGATCTTCTGCTGTGATAATTTTACAAGGTTGATCAGGTTAATGAATTCTTCCTTCGACAAATTCGGAAATTCAGCCAGGAAATCCGGATCATACACCGGGATATCGAAGTCACCCCCGTGATCCTCTATGGAGAGAGTAACCTCATTCGGTAGTGTATCCAGCAATTCAATGATCCGTTTCAGGTTAATAATTCCTTTGCCGGTTTCCACGGTAAATACCGACAAACCACTGTCGCACAGGGTAATGGCGCCATCTTTTATGTGAGTGGACACCACCCATGGAAGGATCCGTTCGGTAGCACCGACCGGGTCTTCCAGCATAACCAGCAGGTTCATGGTATCGAGACAAATTCCAAGACACTCTCCTGGCTCAGTTTCACACATCTCAAAAACTTTCAGCAGTTCGAAGGTGGTAAACTCAAAGTGTGTTTCTATGGCTAGTATTACGTGGTGGTCCATCAGCATCTGTTTCTGAACTTTCAAGGCATTGGCCATTTCTTTCAACAATGCATCGGTTGGTGGATTTGCCGGATTCCATCGCATCAGTCCGCCGGAACACGACCGCATGATCCTTGTTCCGAGAATTTCTGCTTCCCGGGCAACATTTCGGTTGTGTTGAAACAGATCTTTTTTCTCCCACGAGTTCATATCGCGGGGAATATGTTGTGCTCCTCCCCATTCGAGGTAGAGGTTGTGTTCTTTTCCAAAGGCTTTCAGCGATTTCAGGTATTCATAATCGGGGTTACTTCTTCCTTCCGGCAAACCGGAAAATGAAACCCCATCTGCCTTGTTTTTCTCCGCCCAAGCTAACACCTTCAATGGTTCCAGGTTTAATGGAGACAGGCTGTAATTATCAATTCCTACTTTGAACTTCATGGTAATAAAGCATTTAGTAAACAGGCGATCAAATCTGCCAGACTCCCGCTAAGAGTGGGCGGCAGAGGGTTTGGATGGTTCTCCTGCTTTTCTTTCCATGTATCCGTGATCAATGAATGGCTCATCATGCATGTGTTTTTCCATCAATGAAATTCTCACCTTCAGCAGTTTTTTCAGGTTTTTTCCATAGATTAACGGTGTTTCTCCCTGGTCCGTCATTGCCATAAATTCGACTCCTGAATCAAAAAGTTCGTGGAGAATTTTCGAATTTTCGATCTCACGTTGGATCAGGTCCGTCACCCTTTTGCGTTCTTTTAATTTTGATTTCTCACTCTTTGCATTCATGTACCCATAGACACCTGTGATCCATGCAGCGATGTTTCTTTGTGTCGTCATCCAGCATTTCAGGGCTTTGATCCGTATCCACTGATCATACAAAACGTTTCTTTCCCCCGGATCTGGTGTTGCTTTATTCAGCGCCTGTTCAAGAACATTAATGGCTTTATCCAGTGGATCCCAGGCATTGGCATCGATCCGTTCCATGTCATGTTTGCTTTTATCAGGGTCAGTTAGATAGAACAGCACATCCCTGCTGAGATCCACATTGTTCGGATTATGAGGAGTTGTACACATGAAATGTTCGTAATACTCTCTCTGGTCCTGTGGAATTTTTTCAATATCGGGTACGAGGGGACGTGCCCATAACCTGTACCAGGTAAAGCCAAAGGTGGAATAGAGGGGTGTGACATTCGGGAATGCCAGGATAGCCTCTTCGGTAAGCTTCCATGCTTTTAGCAGCACATTAGCATCCCCACCTTCGGTCCATTTCAAAGCTGTTTTCTCAAGGAACGCATCAACATCCATATTCGGATCATACTGAAATGAATGGATTACCTCCTGGTTGATATCATGGGGCACCAATTCAGGTGGTACGATTCCTCCGGTACAGGCGAGAAGGTCAACTCCGTTCTCATGCAATGTTCTTAGTCTCTTGCAGGTAAGGGATGGATAGGGGATGCCGATCAGCGGGTCAAACATGGAATGTGGTCCGGCTGAAAAATAAAAATGGGCAGCGCTTTCCCTTTTCACAAGCTCCTCTGACAATTCTTTTTCCCGTTGATCAAAATCCATCTGGTACACTGTACCTGCATTAATCTGGTTCGAATCCCTGTACTTCGGATGTCTGTAGGGCATTTCCCATCCCTTTGCCAGAAGTGAGGAAGTTTCAATTTCCAGTCCATCACTTAGCCCGTTCCAGATGGTTTCATGTTCGCCGTAAAATGATTCCATTCGGGTAATTACCCTGAAACTGGGATTAACCTTGCGGGCTTCGTCTCTGAGCACCCGGAAGAAGCGCAATGCATTCTCTCCGGCTAATCGTGAGATCTCCGCATCATCTTTCCATTCCCTGATAAGGTATGCACCCCCGTTCCGACCGACATACAGCGATTTTGTATGTTCAAACCCTGCACCGCTATCGTTGGTCCAGATGGTGATAAATCCCAATTCTGGAACTTCCTGCATGAGGTTCCGGATCAATTCGGCATAATGTTGTCGAACGAGCGGATGGGTTATGGTCATGTTATACCTGGGTTTAAAGCTTCTGAAGGGATGATCGACTCTTGCTCCCCGGAGCATCGGATATTCATGAAAAAACTGCTCGGGTACCGATCTGGGTTCAAAACAGAGCAACCCGGGTACCAAACCATACTCAACTGCCTGTTTTGCATTTTGCTTCAAGAACGTAAGATTAGCTGAAAGGTAATCATTGGGATACAATCCTTTATTCAGCCGGCTAGAGACAAATTGATCCAGGGCAGGGCAGTAGGTATAGAACATGGGGTAAGCCTCTCCCTTCGGTCCGGTTTCCAATCCCATCGGAAATGCCAGTCCATTCACTTCGATGTGTGTAAAACCCAACCGGGCAAGTTCGGCAACATAGCTCGCCCGGTTTAATCTATATTGTATCCTTCCCTGCTGGGTAAGAAAATAATCGTATGAAACTCTTTGCCAGGTAAATGATGGGGTAATCCATTTTCCGCAATTAATCGCATCAATACTCCATTCATCCATATGGTGGATCAAATGGTTAACAAAGGAAAAGAGATACCGGGTATGAGAACTTACGCAGTAGCCTGTTCCGTTTTTCCGAAGCAGAATATAGACAAACACATCCTTCGGCTTCAGGGGTTTCTTTATCCCAAACTCTTTTAGCCGGGACGAAGTTGCTACGGCTACCACAAATGCCTTCTCATCGGGCAGCACTTTCTTTACCGGTTCAATTACCATCTCTGAAGAAGAGATGAATGCGTTAAGGAGGTCGATGGATCGTTCAACCACCCGGGGAGAAGTATCAGGATAACTAATTTTTTTAATATTCTTTAACGCGTCGCTTATTTTCATACATTTTATTTTACGCAGTAACAAATTTTTCAATCTCCGACAGGATCTTTTCCACATCTGAATCATCATTATAGAGATGGAAGGAGACCCTGATCCCTCCCAGGTTGGCTTCATTCACAACCCGTACGCGGATCCTCTTCCCGGACAGATAGGACGCTATCTCTCCGTTATCATGTGATTTGCTTTTGAAGGTGATCATTGATGAGCGGTATTTCTCCTCTTCGGGGGAGAGGATTGTTATTGCTGAAAGATTTTCCAATCCATGATAGAATGCCTCAGCCATTTTCCTGTTTCGTTCGATAATCCGTTGGAGCCCTATGGTCAGGATAAACTCAGCTCCTTCCTGAAAACCATGAAAGAGTGATTCATTCTGTGTACCGTATTCAAACCGCTGAGCAGTAGGATGATATGTTAATATTCTGGATTCAGTATCATACCCGTCATCCGAATATGCTCCAACGGTTACCGGTTGGATGGCTTCCAGTTTGTTGTTGTTTACAAACAGAACACCCGTACGTTTAGGACCAAGCATCCATTTGTGTCCGCTAAAAGTATAACAGTCAACACCAAAATTTTTGAGGTCAACCGGTATTTGACCAACTGCCTGCGCTCCATCGACAGCAAACAGGATCCCCTTTGATTTTGCCAGGCCTGCAATCTCTTTGATGGGAAAAACCTGTCCTGTTGTGCATGTAACATGGCTGATGAAAATAAGCCTGGTCTTGCGTGTGATCAATTCACTGATCCGCTGAACATTTCCGTAACCGTTTTCCATGTCAGGATGAAAAGTTCGTAATACGACTCCCCTGCTTTTTACCTGGTTTAGTAATGGAATATGGAGTGCAGGATGTTCGTGGGTGGAGGTTATCACTTCATCGCCAGGTTCTAAATGCAATCCGTTAATAACGATGTTGATCCCCTCGGTTGCCGTGCTGGTAAAAGCCAGCTCTTCTTTAACACAATCATCCCCGAGCAATTTGCAGCAGGTCTCTTTTGCCATGAGCCACTTTTCATGATCATGTCCGGGCCTGGGATAAATTTCCATTTTATCCATCGATGTTTTTACACGATTCAGGACAAGGAGGGGCACCGCACCAATTCCACCAGTGTTCAGGTAGCTGTAGTCTTCAGGAAAAAGAAACTGTTCTCTAACAAACTTCCAGAAGGATGTTTCATCGGTAATCTTTTTTGCCTGTTCACCCGGGAGCAAACAGTCAGCCAGAGCGGGTCTTGCCAGCAATGTTCCTCCGGTAAGTGTACCCAGGGTAGTAAGAAACTGATTTCTATTCATTTTCTTTCCTCACTAAATTAATTTTAATGGTGCTCTTTTTCTTAATATTGACTGTAAAATCAACGTAATTGCTTTTTTCAATAAGGATCATTCTGAAGAATATAGCTGTTCCGTTCGCTTCAACCCGGGATACGGATGAAGTCTCCGGTATCAAGACATGAAAATCAACTTCGGTAGCGGTGGCTTCCACCTCCAATAACAAGCGGTTCTCTTGCAAAACATAGGAATAACGAATACTACAACCGGAAGCTGCATAACTAACCTTCACCTCCGCCCTGGAGATACAGGCAGCATACCATCGCGGTGAGAGCTCAATTTTTTGCAACATTTTATGGTGATCGGTAACTCCTGCCAATCCTTCAATGAGTGCATGGAGCATTGCGCTGGAGCCCCAGCCGTCAGTGGGTTCTGCATCCGGACTTGTACTGGTTTCCACGGAGGATGGTTTTCCATCCGGAAAATACCAGAGGTAGGTTTCGCCCGTCTCGGAAATCATCCGGTAATATTGTTTTAATATACTGATTGCATACTCCTCAAAACCATGATCGAATGCTGCACGGGCAAGTTCTCCTCCTACTATGGGCATGATTCCGCCATTGACGTAAGCGCCTTTCACCAGTTTATCGTCACCGAAGATCCCATCCGGAAAGGGTGGGTCAATGGAGTACCATTCAGCAAAACTGGCCTTTTCTGCATGTCGTTTCCGGTATTCCTGAATGATGGACCGCGCCATTTCGTGGCTGGCAACTCCCCGGTTGATATTCATCGGATTGCTCAGGCTAAGCTGAACGGATTCTTCCACTCCCGGAATGGATACCGGATCGATTTTCACAAAATGGGTATAATATGAACCGTTCCAACACGTTCTGTTCATCGCTTCGCGTAACGCAGCTGCCCTTGCTCTCCATTGGTCGGCTAATCCGCTTCTGGTAAAATAATCATGGAAAAGGGACATGATCAGAAAGGCTTCATAATACCCGCTGTTATCCCCGTGCATGAAGCCCCAGAAGGTATCATCATCGATTTGAAACTGCAGCCATTCGTGTTTTCCAGCGTTATATGCAAAATCCCAGGTGTCGATCGTATAGGGTCTTTTTACCAGGCCTGCCTTTTTATCCCAATAGGGCGAATGATGCAATACATAGGTCAATGCCTTTTCCAGGGAAGGGATCATCTCCTGGAGGAATTCATCATCACCGGTTGCCTGCCAGGCAAGGTATGTTGCTTTTACAAACCGGTATTCAACATCCGCTTCTACGGGTACCCTGACATATTTTGTCCAGTTCTCCTTCTCGCACGGAAGTTTTTCAGGGAAGGTGGTAAAATAATCAAAAATCCGTCCCTGTCTATTTTGATTATCAGCAAAATGACGAATGGTGCTGGTCAGGTCATGTTCAAAATATTTTACAGCGCGCAGAATATCAGAATAATCCCTGATCCATATTGACCGCGTATCCGGTGAGCGGTATCCCCGGATCTTCTGTCCATCGATATTGACTTCCAGCACATCTTTTTCAAGAAAGGATTTGACCAGCGGATAGAAACTGTCAAATTCAGGTTTCCCGGTTTTTATTTCGATTTCCATTATGTTTTTTACTGTGTCTACTAATTGATTCAGATTGAAATATTATCAGAGCTCCGTAGGCCTGCCCGGCTGGGAGCGGCCTGAAATTTTCATCAATTGACTCGTTCGATCAACACTGCCCAGTCTTTTTCACTATGCTCCGGAGGATCCCCGAGGGACACAACAGTTCCTCCCTTTATTTCGGTCACCGATCCCAGGATCATCTCTCCACCTGCCCTTGTATTAAACCATCTGACAGTAAATCGTTCGTTACTGTCTGAAAGATCCAAATCGGTTGTTCCCCCATCAGGCAGATAGATGGCATAGATGTTACCAGGGCGTGCCAGGCAATAATCGGTTTCAGATGTCGTCAGTGTATCCATGCTCACCATCTCCTGGAATGGTAAATAGTGGTGAAAAAACTCCAGTGCAATTCTGGTCTGTCCCCAAAGATGGTCACGGGAACGCCAGTCTTCACAGTTCAGGTCATTATCATGATTATCGTATCCAAAATACCATTCCACACCACCTCCTCCGGCCATCAGGTTTGCCCAGAGAACATAACGCCTGACGCTATCCAGGTTATTGGGTTGCCGGTCATCCGGATCAACACCCCTGCTGGCAGGTCCGATCTCATCAACATTCACAACCCACTGCTTCTTCGCATTCGATGATTTTTCAAGCCAGACCAATGTTTCTTCATGAGCATTCATTAAGTTACCCACCTGTATAGAAGGTCCATCAAGGTAAGCATAGCCAGTCAACTGGTCAAAGATCCTGTACCGGTATTTCGGGTTTGAATGGGTGTGGATAACCACAAAATTCTCATACGGATCATGCTCTTTCATGTATCGGGTCATCGCTTTTTGTTGCTCAATCGACTGTCCTCCGGAGGTAAAATCAGCAGGTCCGTTCTCCTCACCCATATTCCACGTAACGGCAAGGTGGTGGCTGAACCGTGCAAGCAGTTCACGGTAATACAGCTTTCGCTGAATACCGGTATCACCATTGTCAAGCAGGGTCTCATTTTCAGTCTCCTGGGTGACGATATGCAGCATTATCCCAAGCTTATCCATATGGCTGAAAACGATCTCCCATTGATCCAGCTTGCTGCAATCGAACCGGTATCGTTCATCAGGAGAGGTATAGGGCCAGACATCATTCCCGTCACCCTGGATATTCAGGGTCAGGAAATAAACAGAATTCATTCCTTCAGATGCAAGGTAATTCAGGGCACCAATAATGCTCTTCCCCTTGTTGTCCTGCCAGCTCGGATCCCCCGGATTCCAGTCTTTCAGATGGTTGGAATATCGATGCAGGTTTATATTGGGTGTTGCTTCCCCGCTCCTTTTCATTTCATCACCAGAGAAATAGGTATCATCAAAATCAACATAAGCCAGGAAATTCTCGGGACTGTCCGCCCCGCCTTTCAGAAAATATTCTCCTGTCTCCGCGAAGTGAAGGTATCGTTCACCAATATACCGGAGTTTACCTTTAGCCCGCAGATCCCTTCCTTCTTTGTCGGTTGGTCCGATGATGAACGATCCTTCTAAACCATCGAATCCTGCTGGTTCTCCGGTATTGGGATCATCACTGATGGCTATGCTTTCCCCTTTTCTGAATGATACAATATATTCCCACCTGCCTTCCTGATCCGGGACAAACCTGACCTGCCATTTTTCACCTTTGGAAGCACCTGATTGTGCCGCATTCCCGTCTGCTGAATAGAAACCAGGAACCAGGTATTTCCTGTTTTCATGTTTGAAATTCACATTAAGCCTGTAATCAAGAAAGGGGTTGGGCGTATCCAGTTCATGAACCGGTGGTCCTGTAACGGTCAATGTCACCTTATGCCATTTCTTCAGTTCCCCTGTGACCACACATTGCCCTGTTTTTTGCCGGCACGAAGAACCGGTTAAAATGAATGTGAGTAGTGCAAAATAAAAGAGTGTTAATTTCATCATTCAGTGAATTGGCTTGCGCTTATATTTTATGTCGGGCTTTTTTAAAATCCCCCTTTATCCCCCTTTTCTGAAAAGGGGGACAACAGTAAATATCAACTTGAATAAATGCAATAATACACATTTCATTCATCGTATCGTCACCATCAACCAGAGGAGGAAAATGACTAACCCCACCAGGATCCAGCTACCGCCAAATCCAATATAATCCAATCTGCCTGGCTTCATCAGTTCCCATTGCGAACCAGGAAACAGTTTTCTTTTTTCTATCTGTTCGGGATTGTTAATGGAAGCTTCAATGGCTTTTTCTTCCTCCTCTGCAGTGGGCTGGACGGGTGTATGCATTTTTGCAAAAAACCGATTCAGCGAACGGTTATCCACCGGTTTGGTTACCATAGAAAGCAATACCAGCAGGACGATTGGAAAAAGGGCATCAAAGAAAAACCGTGTTGCCACCAGCTGTGATTTTTTAAAGTGTGTAAAGTCGATCCCGAACCAACTCAGCACCCACACCTCTGCCTCAAATCTTCCGATACCCACTTTTTCAGATTCCGGATCGGAAGGATCAATGCGGGCAACCCGTTCGAACAATATTCCAACCGGTGGTATAACGTGCTGCCTTTCAATTTTTTGCCCCACATAATCTGCAAGTCCTGACTGGACATCCTCCGTTAATGCTTCGGTAGATACTGTGATTTGCTTCTGTGCTGTTTCGATTAAAAATTTCTCATTGTATTTCACTGAATCCAGACCCTGGAACAGGTTAGGAATAACAGCATAAATGACAGCACAGAGAATCACCTGAATGATCACCGCCCATTTGGTTAAACGGCGCCAGATGAATCCCAGCCAGATCGATGCTCCAAATATGGCAGGTATGGAAATGATGTATTTGTACAGCTCCAGCAGGTTATTGACAAAAAGGGCAACGACAATTCCCCCCAGCAGCGTAAATGCAATTACAAGCCTTCCAATGAAGAGATAGTGTTTTTCTGACTTCTCAGACACAAACGGCTTATATAAATTCTTAATAAACAAAGCGGAATAGGATACGGAACTGGCATCGAGTGTGGACATGTTTGCTGCCAGTATACCGATCAGCATCAGCCCGATGGCTCCCGGAAAAAGAAGCTTCTTGGTCATGAATCCCCAGATCAGGTCCGGGTCGTGCAATTGCCCTGCAAACAATCCGATGGCCAGCAAACCAGCCAGCGCCCAGAATATCATGATAATTCGTTTGGCAAACATACCACCGATCATTCCGATGCGGGCAGTCATTTCGTTGGTTGCCGATCCGGCTGTCTGCATACCGGAAGCAACAGCAATGATGGAAACCAGGTTTGCCAGAACCATGGCAAGAATGGTATACCAGGCATATTCACTCAGGGTGGTGGATCCGAACAATTCGAACATAAAATCCGGAACACTGGCATGCAGGCCTGAGAAACCACCAATCCTGGATAGCCCGACCGGGATCAGGATTGCCGAAAAGATAATGATCAGGATCCCCTGTATTCCATCGGTAATGGCGGCAGCACGAAATCCTCCAAGCATGGTATACACACCAACGATAAGGGCATAGATAAAATAGAACCATAGTGGATCGGTATAGGAGACAAACGAGTGGAGCTCACCACGCTTGTTTTTCTCGTTCAACACAGTATACCGGGTCTGTTCTCCTACAGTCAAACCCTGGTCTATTTTTGATTGCAGCTCCTGGTACTCCTGAAACTGAGCAATGCTTGCCTGCTCCTCTTCAGTAAATAACTCAATCGGTTTGGGTGTCATTGCCATCATGGTCTTTGCGGCCACCATATAACCCACACCTCCTCCCAGAACGGAGAGCAGCAGGAAAAAAACGGCATAGGCAGCTCCCAGGAATTTGCTCCTGAACCGTTCGGAAAAGAAATCACCGATGGTTGTCAGCCGGACACGCCTGAAAAAGAATGTGCTAAACCAGTAGAAGGGTGTGAGAAACAGGACCAGGAACTGGATCCACATGCCCCCGATGCCCTGCCTGTAGACCTCCCTCGAGACAGCCACAGCCTGGTCGGCATTTGTGGAACACCCGAAATTCAGGAAAAACTGGTAAAATTTCCCGAGTTTCCTGCCAGCCAGGAAAAAATCCTCTGTATCCCTGTTCTTTTTTGCAGCCCTTCTCCCCAACCACAAAATGACAGCAATAAACAAAAGGATCAGAATAAAGTCAAGCAAATGCAATCCCCAGATGGTCATGATGTGTCGTATTGGTTTTAGGTCAAATAGTTAATGGCTTCCATACAGAGTGCTGTCTGATGATAATCGAGCTTCCATGTCGAGCCCTTGTTCGTGTCCAGCGGCAAACCAAGGGGATCTAAACTGGTGAACCATCCACCATATACCGGATCGAGAAAATGATCCTGAACAAAATGAAAAATGGCATCAAAAAAGTTCTTCAGATCCGTCCGGTCGAACTGTATGATGAAATGCAGCAGGGTCCGTAACCCTTCCGATTGTTCCCACCAGGATATCTCATCCCGGATCACCTTCCCCGTCTCATCAATCCAGGTTTTAATATAGCCCTTTTCTTTTTGATAACCCAATGAGAGACAAGTTTCCAATAATTTACCGGCCAGGATAAGATTGGTATCGGGCAGGCCTTTCTTCACTCCTTTTGACAGCAGGAATGCCCACTCAAAAAGGTGACCCACTGAAATGTAGCCACCGTTCCCGGAGTGTATCGGTTCCCACGATCTGTTATACAATTCCGGAAAGATGATCCGGTCACCAGATGGAACACGTGAAAAGAGAAAATCCTTCAGATCCGATAATTTATTCTGTATCCTTGTCCGCTGGTCTTCCTGATTTACGATGGACAGTAATGCCAGCAATGCCTCGAAGGTATGCATGATGGGATTCTGAGAACGGTTCGTATCCAGATCCTTCCAATCCCGGCTCATTTTCCAGATGATTCCACCCTGTTCATCGGCAAAACGTGTATCAAGCAGGTCAAAAATTTCCAGTGCTTTCTCCAGAAAGATCTCTTCTTTAATTGCTCTGAAAGCATTCACCAGTCCAAGAACGGTAAATGCATGACCATATGCGTCTTTTGTAAAATCTTTTTTCGAACCATTTTCGTCACAAGCCCAGACAAAACCGCCTTCTTCCTCATCATAGAAACAATCGATTAAAAAAGATCCACCCGATCTGATGGTTTTTATTATTTCAGGATCCCGTGTCACCCGGTACCCATTGGAAAAAACATAGAGCAAACGGGACTGGCTGACCAGCGTACCAACGGATTCACCGGTCCGGCTCCAGTCCCGGCTCAGGTTGGGATAGTAAAAACCATTCGGGTCAACAGCTGACTTCAACCAGTATGGCAGGATCTCCTGCGTGAAGTGGTCACGGAACCAGGAGAGAGGGAGTGTTGTGGAGCTTGACATAAAAGCTAAGGATGATTGTATAAGGATAAAGGATGCCATGCCTGCCGGCAGGCAGGATGGATGAAGGATGCGCTATAGGCGTGCCTACGGCAAAGGATAAAAAGAACTTACTTCTTGCCTTGGGCTGTTTTTCTGGCCTGGACAAATATAGAAGTTAGTTCATGAGCTTCTGCTTTAAGTCTGTTCACCTCATCCCCTTTAGTAAGTCCTATTTCTTCTGAAAATTCAAGCCAGAACTCTGACTCATCTGCCTCTTCAGTCACTATGCTAAGCTTTGATATAAATAATGCTTTTGTCTGACTTAGCTGTGATGCCCTGTAATTCGCTGCAACAGAGGATGAGGACTTAAACAACTGCGAAGCACAATGTTTTCCCATAAATGTTTTCGGGAATTTTTCAACCAGCCTGAAGCAATCCAATGCAAATTTTTTAGTACGATCCTTTAAATCTTTCATTATTTAAAATAGTTATGATAAGTGGTGACTAATGTGTTTAAGTGTTTGATAATGCAAGGTATTTTAAATTATTTAATGTAGTATTTTATGTTTTATAATTCATTTTTTTTATTACCTAATTACTTCATCCTTAATCTCATATCCTTCATCCTTCATATCCTTCATCCATCATCCTTCATCCTTCATCCTTCATCCTTCATATCCTTCATCCTTCCCACAACTTCGCCACCTGAGTCCCATGTACTGGAACAATAAGATATTGAAATTCTGCACTTTGAAATTTCCTTTGCGAAAGTTTCAATAAATCTACTAAATTTATTGCTTGACTGAAATGTGTTATTCAATATACCGGGTAATGTTTACTCACAGAATTTTCCACCGGTTTTCAGGTTGTCATTAGTTATTCCGAACTCATGGTTAGTCCATTAGAAAAAATCAAACAGATAAAAATCATCCCGATCATCACCATTCATCAGGTGGAGGATGTCATTCCTGTAATTCAGGCACTGCTCAAGGGTGGACTACCGGTTGCAGAGATCACGTTCCGTACAGGTCTTGCCGTTGAAGCAATCAACCTTGTTTCCGGGGAATTTCCTGATTTGTTATTGGGAGCGGGAACAATTCTTACGCCGGACCAGGCTGATGAGGCTTATGCGAATGGAGCAAAATTTATGGTTACCCCCGGTTTTAATCCACGCGTTGTGGATCATTGCCTGGAGCGGGACATACCCATTATTCCGGGACTGAATTCCCCCACACAGATTGAGCAGGCTCTTGAGCGGGGAATCGATCATGTCAAATTTTTCCCGGCAGAAGCTTCAGGGGGTCTCCCATTTATCAACGCCATTGCCGCGCCTTACAGGAATGTCCGGTTCATGGCCACCGGTGGGATAAACAACACCAACCTTAGACAGTACCTTTCGAATCCATTCATTTTTGCCTGTGGAGGAAGCTGGATGGTAAAGAAGGAACTTGTTGAGCAGGACCAATATGACGAAATTACCAAACTCGTTCGTACAGCAGTTAAACTCACTCATGATCTTTAAGAAGTCCTTTATTCTGATTTTATTTACATAAATTTGGATCGGAAACCGGCAAGGAGAATTAAAGGTAAAACAAGTGAACAAAGAGAGCCGTTTACTGTTTTCATAATAAAAACCGTGACGTTTACAGATACATATTTGATAGCCCTGGCAGGGATTATCTCGATGATGACTTTTTTATGGTTGGCAAGCATTAAGCTCCGTAATGTCAGCATTGTTGACCTCTTCTGGGGATTGGGTTTTATGGGAGCCGGCATCTATTATTTCCTGGTTACAGATGATGGATTCGAACCCAGGAAAATAATGACACTCATTCTTATTTGTGTCTGGGGGATCCGGCTTTCTGTCTACCTGACCTGGAGAAATTATGGCAAAGGAGAGGATATCCGGTACCAGAACTTTCGAAAGAATTATGGTGAGCACCGTTACTGGTGGATCAGCTTTTTTCAGACTTTTTTGCTACAGGGTGTGCTCATGTGGATTATTTCAGCACCGTTGCTTGGTGCCAGTTTTTCATCTGAACATACCAGTTTTAACTTTCTCGATTTTACAGGATTATTTCTCTGTGTATCCGGTATTGTTTTCGAAACAACCGGAGACCTTCAACTGACATTATTTAAGCAGAAGCTTGAAAACAAGGGAAAAGTAATGAGGTCCGGTCTCTGGAAGTATACACGCCATCCGAATTATTTTGGTGACTCACTTGTCTGGTGGGGCTTTGGATTAATCTCCAATGCGGCTGGTGTTTACTGGCCTCTAATCAGTTCAGCAATCATGACATTCCTTCTTCTCAAGGTTAGTGGAGTTGCCATGCTTGATAAAACCATGGTTAGCCGGAAGCCGGCATACCAGGATTATATCGAGACTACATCCGGGTTTTCCCCCTGGTTCCCTAAAACCAAATAAAAAAATAGATAACTTTAAGGCATAAATCGTCTATTATGCCTTCTAACAGATCCCATGTTTTACTCTATCTGTTCATCGTTCTGTTGTTTTCTCTTTCCTTAACCTTTTGTTCTCACACCAAGCCTGTCGCCAGGATAACGATTGAAGCCGGTGATTATGTGCGAATAAACACTCCCGTATCCGTTTCCCTGGAAAATTTTTCCATTCGTGAAACAGACGATCTTATACTGAAATGCATTGATGGCAAAACCGAAAAGGAAGTGCCCTGCCAGCTTGAACCGGGCGATCCCCTGCAGCTCTACTGGATCATATCCGATACCCTAAAACCGGGTGAAGAAAGATCATACCGGCTTTATATCGGTGAAAGCAGTGATGACCCCATTCTGAAAACCATCCGGAAGGAAGAATATCTATCCATTTATGCAGGCTCCAGGCCTGTGCTTCAGTACAACCATGCTCCGGTATCCCCTCCGGAAGGTGTTGATTCGAGCTATACCCGAAGTGGTTTTATTCATCCGGTATGGTCTCCTTCAGGGGATACACTCACCCGTATACAACCACCCGATCATTACCATCATTATGGGATATGGAATCCCTGGACCAGGGTGAATGTTGAAGGAAGGGAAGTGGATTTCTGGAACCTGGGGGATAAAAAAGGCACTGTCCGGTTCAACTCCTATCTTTCGACAACCGGGGGCCCTGTTTACGGAGGATTTCGTGTGCTGCACGATCACATTGACCTGACGGCTCCCAATGGGGGAAAAATTGCGCTGAAGGAAGAATGGAATGTGCGCGCATGGAAACCCTTTCAACATCCATCGGGGGAAGGTTGGTTGTGGGAATTCACCTCAATCCTGAACTGCGCAACACCCGAACCGGTCATCCTGGAGCAATACCGGTATGGAGGAGGAATTGGTTTCCGCGCTACTGAAGCCTGGAACAGTGGTAACAGCTGGATAGTTACATCAGAAGGAAAGACCCGCCAGGACGGTGATGCAACGAAAGCCAGGTGGTGCATGGTTTACGGAGAAACGGGAGGGGGCATGTCAGGGATACTTTTTATGAGCCATCCGCAAAACAGGGAACACCCCGAACCAATGAGGATATGGCCGGTGGAGAATGACGATGTTTTTTTCGAGTTCTGCCCTATCCGTCACAAAGAATGGGAGATCCTGCCAGGAAAAAAACAGATGCTTACTTACCGGATGCTGGTTTATACCGGAACCATTCCAACTGAGGTTGCCGAGCGCCTTTGGCAAGATTTCGCATACCCACCAAAAATAACAATTGAACCATTGGATAAATAAAAAATAAAATGAAAAGGATGACAGACAAAAAGAAAAAAGAGGTTTCCGCAGGAGTGAGTCGCCGTGACTTCCTGAAAACTTCAGCGGTTATTGCCGGGACAACTTTTGTTGTTCCTTCCATTGTTCCTTCCTGTGTTATGGGAAAAGATGCTCCCAGCAATATGATTAACATCGGGGCGATCGGTGTGGGCAGGATCTCCCGGACTCACGACCTGCCAGAGACCTTAAAATACGATTTTACCCGGCTGATTGCCGTTTGTGATGTCGACAGCAAACGGATGAAAGAGGGTAAGGAATGGGTGCAAAACTTCTATGCAGAAAAAAAGGGAAATCCCAATTATGTTGATGTGAAGATGTATGGGGATTTCAGGGAAATGCTGCAAAATAAGGAGATTGATGCCGTACTGATCAGCACTCCGGATCACTGGCATGCGATTCCTGCTATCGAAGCAGCCAAAGCCGGCAAGGACATCTACCTGCAAAAACCCACATCCCTGACAATTTCCGAAGGGAGGGCGTTGAGTGATGCCATACAACGCACGGACAGGATATTCCAGATCGGAAGCCAGCAGCGTTCTGTCGATCCCTGGCCCCAGTTCAAACGGGCATGCGAGCTGGTTCGTAACGGAAGGATCGGGAAACTCCATACGGTAATCATTGGTCTCCCTGGAGATCCTTCCGGCGAGGAAGAGCCCGAGATGCCAATCCCCGAAAACCTCAATTACGATATGTGGCTGGGATCCACCCCCTCTGTCTGCTATACGGAAAAACGGGTCCACCCCCAACACGATTATTCCCGGCCCGGATGGCTGCGGTGCGAACAGTTTGGTGCCGGAATGATCACCGGCTGGGGTGCACACCATGTGGATACAGCCCACTGGGGAATGGATACGGAACTGACCGGACCGGTTGAAGTGGAAGCCGAAGCAGAGTTTCCCGAAAGCGGATTGTGGGATGTCCATGGCCCCTTTAACGTAAAAGCCAAATATGCTAATGGTGTAACCATGCTGATCAGCGGAGATAATCCCAATGGGGTGCGGTTTGAAGGAGATGAGGGATGGATCTTCGTTACCCGAGGTAACTATGCCGTTACTCCCAGTGACCCGGTATCGTCAGATGAGAACCGGAAATCCCTGGATGCCAGTGATCCGAAGATCCTGGAATCGGAGATCGGACCGGAGGAGATCCACCTGTATCATAGTGAAGAGCAGCATGGCAACTGGCTGGAGTGCATCAAATCACGGGAACAAACCGTCGCTCCGGTGGAAGTGGCACACCGCTCATGCAGCGCCTGCCTGGTCAGCCATATCGCCATGAAATTGCCAGGAACACTCTACTGGGATCCGGAAAAAGAACAGTTCAAGAACGACGATGAAGCAAACTCCATGCTGTCAAGACCCATGCGGGAACCGTGGGTGGTTTAACAATTAAAATGTCTAATAGAACCGCTACAGTCCTCCCTTGAGGGAGGTGCAAGAGGGTGATTGTCTGTTATGCGAAATTTAGATTACAATAAAAACTCGAAAAAACGAGCCCACGTTTTACGAAAAAATTCAACTCGTGCAGAAATTCGGCTATGGTGTGAACTTTTAAGGGCCAAACAAATGTAATAGGGGTTTTTTAAAAGTAGGATTTTAGTCATCCTGTCCATAGGACTCCTCGGAGAACTAGTCTCAGGATCTCATTTTCGAAGCATGAAAAGAGGAAAGTTAAACTGACTAAATCAATGAATCCTGATATGAAGGATTTGTATGAACATATTTAATCAAGGAGATGCTGAAATATCTGCCTGTCGTCAGACAGGAATTCAGCATGACGATAATGTATAAATTGGTTTAGTCAAATTACCACTTAAATTGCAAATCAAGTCCCCTCGAGGAAACACTATGCGTAAAATTAGAGACGGGCTGTAATGTATATTTAAATTTGAACCATGAATTGTAGAGTAAAATGTGTTCCTATCTTCATCTTTATACTTATGCTTATGTCCTTCTGTAAAAACCCGGATGCATCGGACACTTCGCAAAGCAGGCAATTCACGGGTGCGAAAGGCGAGGTGATCCTGATGACCCTTGATCCCGGGCATTTTCATGCTGCACTGGTACAAAAAACCATGAAAGAAAAGATCCATCCTGACGTATATATTTTCGCTCCCGAAGGGCCGGATGTTACAAATCACCTTCAACAGATCGAGAAGTATAATTCCCGTGATGAGAATCCTACGAACTGGGTATCTCACGTCTATACGGGAGACGATTTCCTGGAGAAAATGCTGGAAGAAACACCGGGAAATGTAATGGTGGTGGCGGGAAACAACAGGAAGAAAACAGAGTATATCCGGAAAGCTGTTGAGCGTGGGATCCATGTACTGGCTGATAAACCCATGGCAATCGATACCGATGACTTTGCGATCCTTCTTGAGGCTTTTAAAGCGGCTGAAGAGAACCACCTGTTGCTTTACGACATCATGACCGAGCGGTTTGAGGTCACCACGATCCTGCAAAAGATGTTTTCCCGAATTCCGGAAGTATTTGGTGAACTTGAAAAAGGAACGCCGGATAATCCCGCGATTACCAAAGAGAGCGTTCACCATTTCTTTAAATATGTCTCGGGAGAAAAGATCCAACGTCCTCCCTGGTTCTTCGACAGCGCACAGCAGGGAGAGGGTCTGGTGGATGTCACCACACACCTGGTCGATCTGGTCCAATGGGAATGCTTTCCTGAAAAGATTATTGATTACACGAAGGATATCAGAATTCACAAAGCCAGCCGCTGGCCCACTGAGGTCTCCCCAGATCAGTTTATGGAAGTTACAAGACTTGCTGAGATACCCGATTATTTACAGCAGAGTCTGTCTGAAGAGGAAATGTTACAGGTATATGCCAACGGATCGATCCTCTATGAGATCAACGGGATCATGGCAAAAGTATCCGTGGAGTGGAAATATAAAGCTCCGGAAGGAGGTGGGGATACACACTACTCTGTGATGCGTGGAACCCGATCTAATCTGATCATCCGCCAGGGTATGGAAGAAGGGTATAAACCGGTTCTGTATATAGAGCCGTCCGATGGTGTTGATGCGAAAACATTTGACAAGGATCTGATCCAGGCCCTGAATACCATCCACGAAACATACCCCGGTGTTGAGGTAGAAAAGTCCGACAAGCACTGGAAGGTAGTTATCCCGGAACGATACAAGGTAGGCCATGAAGCTTATTTCGGACAGGTTACGGATAAATTCCTGCAGTACCTGGTGGATGGTAAACTACCGCCCTGGGAAGTTCCCAACATGATCACAAAATATTATATAACAACAAAAGCACTGGAAATGGCGCGTGCTGAAGGAACAACCGATTTGCCATAAACCGGTGAAACACAATCCGAGGATCTTTTATAACCCTTAACAATAAAAACCATGGTTAAACGAGGCATTCAAACATCCCTGTTGATTCTGATCTCTTTTTTGCTCCTATCCTGTAAAACCGGTATCCGGAAAGAACAACGGGTGCTTGTTTATACAAAGAACGGAGAAGGATATGTTCATGACAACATCGAAAACAACGTGAAAGCAATGAAAGAGCTGGGAGATGAAAACGGATTTATTGTAGATGTTTCCGATTCTCCTGAATCGTTTACCGATGAAAACCTGACAAAGTACAGCTGTATTGTTTTCGCAAACACCAACAATGATGTTTTTGATACGGATGAACAGAAAGTAGCATTCATGCGGTACATCCAGGCAGGAGGGGGATTTGTAGGCATCCATTCAGCCTGCGGCACAGAACGAAACTGGCCCTGGTTTATCCGGCTGGTGGGTGGCACCTTTGTTGTTCATGCTGCATACCAGGAATTCGCCGTCAACATCATCGATCAAAATCATCCCTCAACCCGGGATCTTCCCGACCGCTGGGTCCGGGAAGATGAATGTTATTTTGTCACACAGATGAATCCTGCAATCCATGTCCTGATCACACATGACCTCAGTACCATTGAAGATGACCGCAAAGACTCCTTCCCGGACCTTTTCGGCAACGATTTTCCCGGAGCCTGGTACCATGAATTTGAGGGTGGCAGATCGTGGTACACTTCATATGGCCATAACCCGGATGATTATGACGATCCTCTATTCCGTGGACATCTCCTGGGTGGGATTATCTATGCCATCGGCGAAAACCGGGAGCTGGATTACGCAAAAGCTACTGCAACGACACCCTGGTAATTTCTCTTTCATAAACATATGTAGGTCGACCCTGCCTTGCCGGTTTACCTGCCGCAGGAATGGCAGGCAGGATGGCCGGATGGGGTTGTGTCATAACTAAAAAAAGAGTTCACGCAGAGACCGCAAAGTATACGCTTCTATAGGAATACCAATGGGAGAATCCTTCGTAGAGTATCTACTGTGCTACTTGGTTAATTACTTGACAAACCTTGTTTGTTTTATGATACTGCGGCATAAAGTTTGCGATAACATTCTTGATACTGCAACATCTAAAAAAGTATACCTTTGTACGTTATATGCAAAAAAAACAACATTATCTGATGAAAAAAACGATAGCATACTCAGTGATCCTGTTTATTCCCATCCTGTCATTACCCCCTCTTCATGCCCAGGTGGTACTGGATGAATGGGATGACGTCATGACCAAACTCAGGATAAACAAACAACTGGATCCATCGAACAGAAATGCTTATGATCAGATTGAAGGTAATCCTTTTCTATACGACGAGACGTTACAGGAAGGGACAATAACGATCAGGGGTCAGGGAACCTATAAAGGGAAATTCAGGTACGATATCTATGCCAATGAAATTCATTTTATGCAAAACGGTGTTTACCAGGCCATTGCAGACCCCGGAATCATTGACAGCATTGCGATTGGGGATTATACCCTTATATACGCCATGACAGATATAGAGAAAGGCCGCGGATCATATTTTGAACTTGTTTTGGACGGAAAATGCAAGCTGCTGGCAAAGAAGGAGGCAGATCTGGTTGATGCCGTCCCGGCAAAAGCCTATTCCGATCCCAAAGCTGCCTATTTTGACCGGGAGGATGATACCTACTATATCCTGAAAGACTCACGAATAGCCCATAAGATTAACCGGAAAAATATCCGGGAGATCCTGTCGGACCAGGGTGAAAGAATTGAACAATACATTAAGGAGCAAAACCTTTCGTATTCTTCACGGGAGGATATGATGGAACTGATCAAATTTTATAACTCGCTTTAGTGCGAAAAGTATGCTCTTTCTGCGCAATCATGAAATGGATTTCCCACTCCTTGAACAATCGTGGAATTCATTCACAAATTAATATTTGACAGATTGCAAGTCAAGTTTTTAATTATTTTTGTATCTTGAGTCGGTATTTTGAAGATAAATGAGCAGGGGTAATAATACTACCGTTACATCGATGTGAAACTTATAAAATTTGAACAATGAACCCATTTTCTGTCGGTAAAACACACAATACACCACTGATAAACTTTGATCCTGAGAAGAAGGTTCTTGAAATGTCGGGCAAGTCTATCCCAGAGGATCCTCAGGCATTTTACCGCTCTCTGCTCGACTGGGTAGATCAGTATACAGCCAATCCGCTCGATAAATTAACCGTTAATATCCGCCTGGAATATTTCAATACCAGCAGTTCAAAAATTCTGTTTACCATCTTCAAGAAGTTTGAAAACATGCCAAAAGCAGCGGATAAAATTGAGGTAAACTGGTATTTTGAAGAGGGGGATTATGATCTGCTTGAATCGGGTGAAGATTATGAATCCCTCCTGAAAATTCCCTTTAATGTGATTGAAGTGCCTGAATAGTGGTATAAAATCTCCATCTGGAAAGCATTCTTTCACCCGGATTTGATGTTCAGTCCGGGTTTTTTAATCGGATGAATTCAATGATCCCGTTTGTTGTACAAAGGACTATTGTATTGTCCTGCAGAACCAGTGGCGAGGAAAAGATCTTGCCCCTTGCAGAGTAAATACCCTTTATCACTCCTTCCGGACTAAAAAAATAAAGACATTTGTCAAACGAACCGATGATCACCGTTTCATCGGAAAGGCGGGCAGGAGAAGAGACCACTTTCCCTCCTGTTTCAAACCGATTCAGCAGCCTTCCCTCATGGTTCAGAAAGTACACACATCCGTCAAACGATCCGAATACAATGTTGCCATTGGAAAGCTGAATGGGTGATGAATGGATCTTCCCCCCTGTTTCAAACCGTTGGATGGTTTCTCCCTTCCTATTCATGATATAGAGGTGATGATCATAGCAGCCAACAGCAATGCTGGAATCGTTCAATTCCAGAGGGGCGGAGTGAACAATCCAGCCGCCGGTTTTCACCGTTGCCAGTACTTCGCCTGTTTGATTTAACAGGTACAGTTGCCTGTCATTTGATCCGATCGCCACACACTTACCGGAAAGGATGGCAGGGCTTCCGTGAGTTAATCGCTTTGTGGGGATACATGAATAGGAACTGTCCGCCGCGTCGTAAAAAACAATGCCCCGTTTGTTTGAGCCAAAAACGATCCTGTTGTCCGGCATTTCAGCGATACTGGTAAAAATTTTACCCCCTGGTTTTATCCCATGTAAGGGTTTACCATTTCCTGAAAAAAAGTAGATGTGGTTGTCATAGGATCCGATAGCTATAGTGCCATTCGAAAGCAGGCAGGGTGATGCATGCACCCATCCGTCTGTCTTATATCTTGAAATGATTTCACCCTGGTTTGAAAAAAAATAGACGCATTTATCGTGTGAACCCACAACCACGTTTCCCTCCCGGGTTGCCACAGAAGTGGAGTAGATGGCTTTTCCCAGTTCGTGCCGCTGTATGGTCTCAATCTCCTCTGCCGTGAGCAGGTACTTCCCGTATTTTTCCTGATAATCAGCATCGGAGCAGGACACCAACAGAACCAGGACCATTCCCGTGACAGCAGTTTTTATGTAATGCATGGATTTTGCAGACATGGTGCGATTAAAATTACCATTTTTCCCATGATCTCATAAGAAAACCGGAATATTTAGGGATCGGAAATCGGCTGGTCTAATGTAATTTTTGATTAACTTTGCATTTCTGATTGAAAATAACGGTCGGTTGGCCGAGTGGTTAGGCACCGGTCTGCAAAACCGGGGACAGCGGTTCGAATCCGCTACCGACCTCAACAAAATCCCCTGCCGCGAAGCGACTGGGGATTTTTCATATAGAGCCGTTGAAAGCAAGCTTTCATAAGGGTATATATGAAAAAGACACATGGGCCAAAGGCCCAGGGGATTTTGGGGCTGGGACAACCAACCCCGGATCAATGAAATTAATCCGCTACCGACCTCAACAAATTGCAAGGGCTGCGAGGCAAATGAAATGCCCTGCGAAGCAGGGTGCAATTTGTTGAAGAACTCCCCAATACCGGATCATGGTTTATGCCAAAGGCATGGACCATACCCCGCTACTGAATTCATTCGCAGGTTAAGGTTTTCAGTGATGGACCACCTATACCGGATCAGCACAGCTACTCCGCTACAAATAAAGTACGCAGTCCAAAAGTCCCACTCCGCCGCTAAAACAACAAATCCCAAAAATCAAACAACAAATGCTTTTCAATTACAAAATACCAAATCTCAAAGAGGAATGAATAGAGTCATACGATGACTCAACAGGCATTCAGCAGGAAGTTCATCCAATGATCATCGCACGTCTGAATTTGAGGATGTGTTTAACCTCCAGGGCAAGTCATCGTATGACTTACTCCGGGTGCCGATCATCCTGGGAAGGATTAATTATTTATCAGATTTCTTCACTATTCCCAATTAATGTTTCCATCAATCTTCTGGCAAAGGCAGGTTCATTTTTTTAAGGATCTCAACATACCTGGGGTAGGATTTCAATTGTTCATATTTGTAAAGATTGGTCGCAAAGTAAGGCATTTCCGTGAAAGAGGTCTCATACAATTTTTCAAGATAATCCAATGCTTTATCAAAATCATTCAGTTGTAAATACCAAAACATCTTGTTAACGTCTCTTATCCGGCAACCCGCTTTCCCAAACTTCTCATTAAGCTCAAACAGTTCCTCTATAGCAGCGACAAAGCCATGTTCATAAAGGACTTTTTCAACCTGTGTTTTTACCTCATCATCCCAGTACCAGAGGCTTCATCGGATCCAGTTCCAGGCCCAGTTTAGCATGGTATACGGCTTCATCAGACCTGCGAAGGATCATCAGTAAATGGGCATAGTACATCCGACATAATGCGTCATTAGGATTCAACTCAAGGGTTTTTAAAAATTCCTTTTCACCTTTCTCCCAATCCCATTCAGTCCAAACTGCTGTTAACGCTTTTACATAATGTGAATTGGCAGAATTGGGGTCCAATTCCAGTGCTTTGTTGAGGTATTTATAACTATTTTGATAGCCAATATTTTCCGGGATAAACCCAAAATATCCGAGCCCGGCCCATGCCTCTGCCAAACCTGTATAGGGAGCAGTCCATTCGGGATCTATTTCGATGGCTTTTTCAAAATATTCCATGGCTTTTTCCATATCCTCCTTATTTAGCCACTCCCGATGTAAGATCGTAGAGCCAGGATAAAATTATGGCCAGGGGGACAACCAGCTACCAGTTTTTATTAAACTCATTGGTGATTTATTATTAAAATTTATAATTTTAATAAGTCAGATTTATTGAATGGACTTGTCATATGGGGTTTCTGTCAATTATTGTAATACTACTACTTACCATGTCTTACCAGACCATGGCTTTGGGGACTACCCAGGATGTAACGGTCGATACTGCGTCAATAAACAGCCAGACACGACAGGCATATATTGTTGCCAGGAGGAATCCCGATCTTGCAATAAGAGACGCTCACAGGGCATTATCGGCCTCCCGAGAGATCATGTACAAAAAAGGGATGGCCGATGCCAGCCTGGCCCTCGGGATGGCTTATCTTGCCAGGTATAACCTCGGTGATAGTGCCGGTTATTACAATCACCAGGCTCTCAGGCTCTACAGGGAAATTGAAGATATCACCGGCGTGGCACGAGCCTGCTACGGACTGGCATATGTATACAGCTTTAAAGGCAATCTTGACGAATCGGAAAAGTATAGCAGGCTAAGCCTGGAGAATTTTGAAAAAGCAGGCGATAAACGGGGCATGGTAAATGCCCTCAGTGCCCTTACCTACCTGGCAAGGCAAAAAAGTGATTTTGATGGTGCACTTGAAATGACAAACAGGGCCATTGAAACAGCCCGGTCAATCAACGATACCGTTCCTCTTGCAGACGCACTGAATACACTGGGTAACATATATAAGGATATGTTGTTGTTCAATGAGGCAATCGATTCATATTTTGAAGCCCTCAGGCTCTGGGAATTAAAAAATGATTCAAGCGGACTGGCCATTGCCTATGGCTCGATCGCTTTAATGTACTTCTACCAGAAAGAGTATAATAAAGCGCTGGAGTTTAATTTTAAGAAAGCACCAATATCTGAACGAACCGGTGACCTCTGGGAGCTGAGTAAAACCCTGAACAATATATCCCAGATATATGCTGCACAGGACCAGCATGATAGCTCGCTCTATTTTCTAAGAAAGTGTCTGCATCTTAACGAGAAGATGAACCTTTCATTCGGAGTTGCAGGTGCATGCCATAATATAGCCGCAACCTTTTTACTTAAAGGTGAACTGGATTCGGCATATTATTATATCTCAAGATCAATAAGCCTTGCAGAAAGATCAAATGATCCTGAGCTTGCATCTTACCTTCTTACCCTGGCGCGTGTTCAGAGAAGAAGGAATAATTATGATGAAGCCCTGGATAATGCTAAAAAGGCTTATCGGATGGCAGTGAAACAAAATGAACCAATTAAAGTATCTTCTGCTGCCATCCTTCTCAGTGATATTTTCAGTGAAACAGGAAGGAAAGACCTTGCTTTTGACTACCTGAAGGAGTACCATACAATTATTGACAGTATAAACAACAACGAATTCCTGAAGAAGATAACACGGCTGGAAATTCAGAACGAGTATGACAGGAAACAGGAGGCGGTTGAACTTGAACACAGGCAGGAGCTGTTGATTAGTGAAAACAAAATCAAACAACAAAATCTCTATGTAAAGGGATTGATCATACTGGTACTATTGCTAATTATTATTTCAATATTCTATATCCATAATACCCGGTTGAGGGCACGGTATGCCAGGATAGACCTGGAACAAAGGCTGCTCAGGGCACAGATGAACCCGCATTTTATATTTAACTCCCTCTGTGCTGTACAGGACCTTATTCTTGCAGGTCAGCCCGAAAAGGCAAATACTTTCCTGGTTAAGATCGCCAGCCTGATGCGTAATATTCTTGAGAATTCCCGGGAAGAATTCATACCCCTTGATAAAGAAATTGAGACCCTGAAGCTATACCTTGATGTACAGCAACTCAGATTTGAAACAGAATTTGAATATAAATTCAATATTGATAGTCCGATCGATACAGAAAATATTTCTGTCCCCCCTATGCTTGCCCAGCCATGCCTTGAGAACTCTGTTGAGCATGGCCTGATGAATAAAAAGGATGGTGGAAAACTGGAAATATCATATACGCTGGAGGAGGAACTGATGAAGCTGGAAGTGACAGATAATGGAGTGGGAAGGAAACAGGCAGTTGAAAACCAGGAAAAAAGCATAAAGAAAAAGTCAATCTCCACAGATTTAATCAAGAACAGACTTGATTATTTCAGGAAAACAACGAAAAGCAAAAATATCTCCTACGAGATAAAAGACCTGTATGAAGAATCACAGCCATCCGGCACAAAAGTTATTATATTGATGCCGGTCAGGAAGGTATTTGCCTGATTAATATTTTAACGTGATGAAGATTATTATCGTGGATGATGAGGCTGCAGTTAGAAATTCTATCTCGGCTATACTTAAGGATAACTATCCAGGTATTGATATTGTGTCCAGTGTTGGCTCCGTGCAGGAGGGTTATGTATCGATCCTTGAGCATCACCCTGACCTGCTGTTTCTCGATGTTGAACTGCCGGATGGGACCGGGTTCGATCTTCTTAATAAATTGCCATCCATTGATTTCAAGGTAATTTTTATTACCGCACACCAGGAGTATGCACTGGACGCCATCAAGTTAAGTGCACTTGATTTTGTCTTAAAACCATTCGACACGGATGATCTTTGCAAAGCTGTGGATAAGGCAAACAGGCTGATTAATAATGAAGAGGAGCAGGTTAAACTGCAGGCTCTTAAGGAAAATCTGGAAAACAGGAGAGTTCTGAAAAGGATCGTGTTACATACATCCGAGAACCTTCATCTTGTGGCAATACCAGATATTATCAGGGCTGAGGCTGACAGTAACTACACCCGCTTTATATTATCAGATGGAAGCAGGATCATGGTTTCACGTACCATTAAAGAATTTGATACACTCCTTACAGGATCGGGAATGATACGTGTTCACCAGTCACACCTGGTAAATATTGTCTGGGTCGACCGGTTTGTTAAACGTGACGGGGGATACCTTCTACTGAAGGATAAATCCAAAATTCCAGTATCACAAAACCTCAAAAAACAGGTTATACAGGCAATCAATGATTCGCTTTACCTGGATTAATGATCAATACTAATAATTCATACCCCGATACTAATTCAATTCTGGCAGATACTAATCTTTGCTTTTAAATCTTCTTCGGAAGTCGTAATTTTAAATAAAAAAGATTAGCATTATGAAAACCAGAACAATTTTCACACTTCTTGTTGCAGTTCTTCTTATCACGCCATTTGATGCATCCTGCCAGGTTAAACTGAACCTGAAGAAGAAAATAAGCAAGGAGGCAAACAAGCGTGCCAACAAGAAGGCAGACGAAACAGTAAATAAGGGCTTTGATGGGCTCGAGAAAGGAATTGAAGGAGTTCTCACCGAAGAGGATAGTGTGGCAGTTGAAAAAGAGCAGGTCGAGGAGCCCGGTGCAGCAACCGAACAGATTGCGGGCACTGGAAATGCCGAAAATGCAACCGGGCCCACTGATACCAAAGATGCACTAACACTCGCCTGGAGCCGTTACGATTTTGTTCCCGGCGATAAGATCATTTTTGAGGATAACCTTACCGGAGAAGAGAATGGTGAGTTCCCATCCAGGTGGGACCTGGTACAGGGGACTGTTGAAAATGCGCAGTTCGGGGGCGATAACATCGTTATGTTCAGGGGAGGCTCACCCACAATTATTCCCTACCTGAAAAACCCGGAAATCGATTATCTGCCAGAGGTCTTTACGATCGAGTTTGACCTGTATATGAATAACCATAACACATTCCATGTTTTCTTTTATGACAGGAAAAACCAGCGGGTTTCTTCGGAATATGCAAACCTTGGAATATACTACAAGGGAATGAATCTTAGCCCCGCAAGCAGTACTCTTCCGAATAATGGTTCAATAGAAAACCAGTGGGCCCATATAGCCATTGCTTGTACAAACGGAAAGATGAAAGCCTATATTAATGAAACCCGACTTATTAATATTCCTCATCTTGCATTTGACCCGATGGGGGTGTCCTTGCATGCGTATCATGCATCGGATCATAACCAGTTTTTTATCAAAAATTTCAGGCTGGCTGAGGGAGGAGTCAAGTATTATGACCGTTTCCTGCAGGATGGAAAGATCGTTTCCAACGGTATCCGCTTTGACGTGGGCAAAGCAACACTGCGTCCCGAGTCAATGGGTGTTCTCAATGAGATTTACAAAATGCTGAATGAGCATCCTGAAGTGGCAGTAAGTATTGAGGGACATACCGACAGTGACGGTGACAACAATCTTAACCAAAAATTATCTGAGGACAGGGCAGGGACCGTTTTGAAACAACTTGTGTCAATGGGAATCTCAGCAGACAGGTTATCATCCAAAGGATTTGGCGAAAACAAACCCGTAACATCCAACGATACACCCGAAGGGAAAGCCAGTAACCGCAGGGTTGAGTTTGTAAAATTATAAACCTCAAATTATACAATAATGAAAAAAATTATCTGTATGCTGATGCTCAGCATACTTGTCCTGCCTCTGTCCGCACAGTTCAGTGCAAAAATGTTCTTTACTAGTATGGGGAAGGAACATGTCTTTACAGTGTATTCCTCCGATGCTGGTTACCGTTACGAATTTAATGAAGAGGGTCAGGAAGGAGTAATAATCGTTAAATTGGGATCCTCAGAGGTGATTATGCTGATGCCCCAGCAAAAAATGGCCATGAAGGGCTCTTCTGAAAACCCAATGAGTATGGGTAACGATCCCGTTGGCTCCTACGAGTACTTTAAGAAAAATGGAACCCTAAAGGAGGTAGGAACGGAGACGATCAACGGCATCGATTGCATAAAATCGGAATTATGGAATGAAAACAGCAATGAATACGGTCAGGCAAACCAGAAGATGTTTACAATCTGGACCTCTGATAAATACCATTTCCCTATAAAAATGATCAACCACATCGATGGATCAGGTGGCCTGGTGATGGAGCTGAAAGAGATCCAGCCATGGACCCCCAATGCACAAAGTTTTGAAATCCCCGAGGGCTACCAGGTAATGGACATGCCTAAAATGTGATGCCGATGAAAGAAATATCTGTAATCCTGGGTATTGTCATGCTGAGCATGTGGTGTGGATCTGCCAACTCACAAGTGTGGAACCGGGAAGTGGCTGACAGCAGCGGCAATGACCTTGGGTACTTTTCTTCCCTGGCTCTCGATCAGTCTGATAATCCAGTTTTTGTTCACATGGATCTGGATTTTTACGACTTGAGATACCTGGAAAGAATTGACGGGGAATGGACGGTTAAGGTCATCGATAGTACTGGATATACCGGTTTCTCCTGTGACCTGGAACTTGATGATAACCAGGTGCCTCATATTTGCTTTGAACAGGGAGCCCTGATTTACGATCCTACCTTCAATTATGGAGTAAATTATTTAACCAGGGATCAGACTGATTGGAGCAAGGTTACTATTGAGGAGTATGCGTTCTACGTGCCCACACTGCTTCACAGCTTTGCAAGTATTGATTTAACATCAGCCGGTCAGCCTGTCATTGGTTACTGGAGCCAGGCCCGAGGCTATTACTACCTTTCCTTCAAAAGAAACGGGGAGTGGGAGGAAAAACAATCACCCTATACCAACCCGGCGGTGAAAATGAGATTAATGTCAGATGATACCCCGGTCATGTTCTTTCTCACCGACGAAGGGGTGATGTTTGTGACCTATGATGAAAACCTGGATGCCTGGAATGAGTTCCCTGTACCTTTTCAACCCTATTCCACAGGATTCTGGAAAACAGAACTTGATTTCATGCTGGATCAGAATGATCATCTACATTGTGTGTGCAATACCGTAGAAAATTTAACCGTCAGTCTGTCTTACCTCTATTTTGACTGGGTCAGTTGGCAGGCTGAGACGATTGCCTCCGGAATGCGTATTAGCCGTATTGCCATCGACCAGAGTGGGTATCCGGCCATATTGACCATCCATGACGAACAGGAAAACCTGGTGTTGTTCAGAAAAGACGGTGTGGAAATGACCTATGAAACCATTGATCCAAACTGTACAGGTTTTCTCTTTGCCGATATACTCTTTGACAGCAATGATGCGCCTCACATCGTTGTCCAGGCAAAACCGGGAGACATCATTTCTGAGAAGGAGAAAATGGTGATTTACTATAACCTTGTTCCTGGTTTACCCGATATATATTATTTTCCTGAATCGATGGATTTCGGTGAAGTCTGGACAGAGAGTTACCGGATGCTGCCGGTATCTATCAAAAATAACGGCGTCGCTCCGCTGGTCATCGGGGGATTCGAGTTAAGCAATACAAATATCATTGAACTGCAGGGCCCAGGGTTACCGGCATATATCAATCCGGGAGACTCCATCCACTTCACCCTGAAGTTCTCCCCTGTCGAAGAACAGGTTTATACAGAGAACCTCCGTTTTGTCACCAATGATCCGGAACGTCCGGTGATTGATATCCCTGTAACCGGCAGCGGGGTTGCTTCCGGTTCATCATCAACCCTGGAGATCCTGGTGAAAGATATGTATGTTGATTTCGATTATATGCTGATTGATCATGATGATCCCCTCGGGGAAGTACTGGTTGGTCTTTACCAGGATAATACCCTGGTTACCGGTCAGCAATTGACAAATAACCAAGGGCAGACCATTTTAACAGAATTGAGCCCCGGAAGCTACAAGGTCTCACTTTTCAAAGAGTATGAAGCTATTGGTGAGGACATTGACTGTTCCAGGAGTTTAACCATTAACCTTGGACCTGGCTATAATTCACATAGCCTGACCCTGGCTGATTCCCTGTTCCATTATCAGACCTGGCTGAGCAATATCTTGAGACAGGTCAAAGAAACCGATAACGAGTTGGTTCCCTACCTGAATTATTCAGAGGTAATGGATCATGTAGACAGCCAGATGAACCTGTGGGCCGGCGATTTTGATCCCCAGCTTACGGAAAGCCTGGCAAGGCTGGTATTGGTTGAAACCATGGTTTACGACCTGTTTGAGGAAGGATACAACCTGGGCAATGAGATGTTCAAGGATTTTGGTGAACTGATTTCATTTGTTTTTTATTCAAACGACTGGAGTACCAGAATACTGGATTTTCTAATCGCAATCGTCGAGAGCTTTTTCGAAGGCCAGGGAGCGCAGGAATTGTTCCAGGAGCTCATGCAAATTTTCATGGAAGAAATCGTTAAAAAAGAAATCTATGAGAGGGTGACAGAGGCGGTGATGCTCGCAGGAACAGAGGTGGGATTCCCAGGTGATGAACTTCTCATGGAAGCATGGCAAAGGGTATGGTCAGAATATGCTTCAGGCTGGAATCTTTCTTTTGGAACAGAGCAATGGGGCAGCGTCATCACGGGAGTAACAAAAATTCTTAGAGTGCCCTTTATTCAGGAAGTTTACATTGAAGAACTGACGGCCCCAAAAATCCAGAAAGGCCTGGACTACGCCAGTGATAACCTGTATAACGGCACGTTTCATGATGCTTTCATGAGAGAAATGAATTACGTTTCGAGCGAGAAGAATACCGTAGGCATATCGCTTACAACAGCGCAAACACTCAGGGTAACTGCAGATTTATTTATGAGAACGGCAATCATCCTGGACTGGGCAGGTTCCCTGGATATCATCCCTTTTGCCGATATTATTGACCAGATCGGGTTTTATATGAAACTTGCCGCTTACATGGAGGTTACCGTTGCCCTGGGCGTATCTACAGGAAAGTTTTTCGTGGTCCCTTCCAATATGGGTTCCACAGTTGATAAGATTTACTTCCCTCATGGTAAACCCAAAAAATCAGGAGTGCAGATCCCGCCAAAACCTGCATATAAAACAGCCCAGGCAGATATATCACACATCAATCAATTGAAAGCATCAATAAAGGCTGATAATTCAGAATATTCAGCAGTGCTTACAGGGATAAAAGAAAAAATATCAACGGGAGATAAACTGGGTGCAGCCTCAGACATCCTCCTGTTGAGAGAAGCTGAGCTTGAGCATAACAATAATATTCTGAAGGCAGCTTCCCCGGTGATGGCAGTAGCCTATCTTGCCAAGGATAGCATTGAAAGCTTTGCCGCCATGTATGATTCCCTGAAATCTTATCATGCCCTGGCAGGCCAGGAAAGATTACTCATGTATTACAGGCTGCTACTTGCAGTGGCTGACACCACCAATGATTCAGATTCATTGATCACTGACCTGATAGATCAAAACCTGGCAGCCGACAGCATATTCACAGGTCAAATCTCTGACCTGCTGGACACGGTGTCTATGAACCTTGAGATTCCGGCCGTGCTGATTGCTTCTGTGACCTCTTGTGAAACAAAGAGTCTTGCTAAGAACGAAACAGGATCTGTTCTCATCAGGGTAAAAAATACCGGGGCGCTACCTGCTGAAAATATATATCTGAATGTGAGTTCTTCTGAAGCCATTGCGCAGGAAGGAAACGACAGCATTTATATCGGAACACTATCTCCGGGGCAGGAAACGGATGAGATAGAATTAATTTTCAGATGCATGGATGACGATTATGAATTTGGCCTGTGGAACATAACAATCGCATCCGATGATGCCCGTGTTTTACCCTGTTCCGGCATATTCTCGATAGGAGAAACAACTTCGATAGAAAACTCACCAAAACCTGATGGAGAATACTTCTCTGTATATCCAAATCCTTTGATTCAAGTAGGATATGTGAGCTATAAACTTGAACAGGCAGCCCGGGTCAGATTATCCCTTTATGATTTATCTGGCAGAAAATTGTCTGTTCTCAAAGAATCAGAACAGGGCCCCGGAACTTACCGGCTACCAATCAATCTGGCTGCTTTTGGGTCAGGCTTTTATGTTCTTGTCCTTGAAAAAAACGGGATCATTAGTGCAAAAACGAAAATTGTTCTTTCAGGCAAAAATTAATCTGAAAATTGACAATATTCAGGATCCTACTTAATCCTTTGTTAACCAAATAGTCCGCATACTCTAAAAATCGTAGCCTCTTGAAACGGATCAGTAAAATCACAAATCCCAAAAAACAAAACCCAAATAATTTTCAATTACAAAATACCAAATCTCAAAGGGGAATGAATAGAGTCAGCTTAAGAATTGACATGGAGGGTTAGCTCCGTATCCACCACCCATTTGGGAGGTAATTTATTTATTTCTTAAGGGACCGGCTTAAGATAACACTCACGCTATCGATCTTGCCACCGACCGGTGGGTTCATCTTTGCCACCCGCACGGTGATCTTTTCTATGCCTTTCATTTCCCTGAACAGTACATCCAGGATCCGTTTGGCAATGTGCTCCAGCAGGTGTGATTTTTTCGCCATCTCTTCTTTTACCAGCTTGTATGCTTTCTGGTAATTCACCGCATCTTTCAGATCATCGGACTCGGCAGGTCGGGTCATATCCGTTTCAATAACAAGGTCAACCAGGAATTTGCTGCCTACGATCTGCTCCTCCTTGAAGTGACCGTGATAGGCATAGAATTCCATATTTTCAAGCCGGATGACTCCCATGCTGGCAAAGGTTGATGTGTCCGAACAAACAACGTTAGGGGTTCTCAATTTACAAATTTTAAATGGATTAATTGAAATTCTATCGCTTGCAGACCATATTCCATAATTCCTGCTATTTTTGTAGGGAACCTTTATGGGAAGCAGCTGCCTATACAAATACAATCCTGCCTGGGGAGAGCGCCCGCCTGATAATCGGGCAGGCAGGGAACGGTCAAAATCAAACAGAAGCGATATGAAAAACAACAGCGGGGCCCGGGAATCCCTGAATTTTATCGAAGCGATCATTGAAGAGGATCTGCGACTTGGCAAGAATGAGAAGCGCGTTCATACCCGATTCCCACCGGAGCCAAACGGATACCTGCACATCGGTCATGCCAAATCGATCTGCCTCAATTTTGGCCTCGCCAATAAATACAATGGCAAATGCAACCTCCGGTTTGACGATACCAATCCATCCAAAGAGGAGGTGGAATATGTAAATTCCATTAAGGATGATATCCGCTGGCTTGGATTCGACTGGGAAGACCGGGAATATTATGCTTCCGATTATTTCGACAAGCTGTATGAATTTGCGGTCAAGCTGATCAAGCTGGGACTGGCTTACGTGGATGACCAGTCGGCAGAATCGATCGCCGGGCAAAAGGGGACACCCACCCAACCGGGACAGGAGAGTCCGTTCAGGAACCGGACAGTGGAAGAGAACCTGGACCTCTTTGAACGGATGAAAGCCGGGGAGTTCAGGGATGGAACGCGTGTGCTGAGGGCAAAAATCGACATGGCATCCCCCAATATGCACATGCGCGACCCGATGTTATACCGCATCAAACATGAATCCCATCACCGCACCGGTGACCGCTGGTGCATCTACCCCATGTATGATTTTGCCCATGGACAGTCAGACTATTTTGAAGGAATAACCCATTCCATCTGTACCCTGGAGTTTGAGGTACATCGTCCGTTATACGACTGGTTTACACAATACCTTGCGGAAGGATCCTGCCGCCCCCGGCAAATTGAGTTTGCCCGCCTGAACCTCAACTACACCATCATGAGCAAACGCAGATTGCTCGAACTGGTGAAGGAAGGTCATGTGAGCGGGTGGGATGATCCGCGGATGCCCACCATTTCGGGATTGCGAAAGCGAGGGTACACCCCCGAATCGATCCGGAATTTTGCCGACCGCATCGGGGTTGCCAAACGCGACAACGTGATCGACGTGGCACTTCTCGAACATGCCGTTCGTGAAGACCTGAACCTCAAAGCGCCGCGTGTGATGGCTGTTCTCAACCCCCTCAAGGTGATCATTACCAACTATCCGGAGGGTCAGGTCGAGGAGCTCGAAACGATCAATAACCCCGAAGATGAATCAATGGGAACCAGGAAAATTCCCTTCTCGCGTGAACTGTTTATCGAACGGGAAGATTTTATGATGGATCCACCGAAAAAGTTTTTTCGTCTTGCTCCGGGTAGCGAGGTGCGCCTGAAAAGCGCCTATATCATTAAATGCGAAGATTATGTAAAGGATGAAAAAACGGGGGAGATCCTTGAACTCCATTGCACGTATGATCCTGCAACTAAAAGCGGGTCCGGAAGTGACCGGAAGGTAAAAGGAACGCTTCACTGGGTATCCGCTCCTCATGCTATCGACGCCGAAGTCAGGCTTTATGACAGGCTGTTTAACCACGAAGACCCGGCCGGACAGAAAGACCGGGATTACAAGGAATTCCTTAATCCCGATTCACTTAAAAGACTTACGGGATGCAAGCTTGAACCTTCCCTCACCAACATGAAACCACTCGACAAATTCCAGTTCCAGAGACAGGGATACTTCTGTGTTGATCCCGATTCCACCAATGAACATCCGGTCTTTAACCGAACCGTCCCGCTCCGGGATAGCTGGACGAAGATGAAAGACAGGTAGCAACGTTCAACTCTCAACATCCAACATCCAACTCTCAAATCAAAAAATCAACTTTCAGCATCCAAATGAAAAAAAGAAAAATAAATTAATAACGAATATTGATTAACGAATTTCCAACCGATGAAGTGAAATAAAATCAAAACCCTAAAATAAAACACCATGGATAATCAAATTTCCCGCAGAAAATTTTTCTACAGTTCTCTCGGACTCAGTGCCGGGGCAATCCTGTTAAAAACGTTCCCAACCTTCGGACGGCAGGGAAACGGAATCACCCCGCTGATCATCACCAGTCACGCTAACCCGACGGGTGAACAGGCGATGGAGGTGGGCTGGAAGATCCTGATGGATGGCGGATCGGCAGTCGATGCCATTGAAAAAGCAGCCAACGTGATCGAGATTGACCCGGAAGACACCAGTGTTGGTTATGGCGGATTGCCCAACGAGCATGGTGTGGTACAGCTCGATGCATCCATCATGGATGGAAAAACCTACAGTGCCGGAGCCGTCGCCAGCCTGGAAAACATTAAAAATCCCTGCTCGGTGGCTCGCCTGGTTATGGAACGGACCGACCACGTGCTGATGGTCGGACCCGGGGCATTGGATTTTGCCAAAAAATGGGGATTCCCGGAAGAGGATCTGCTCACCGAAAAAGCCCGGCAGATCTGGCTCCGCTGGAAAGAGGGGCTGAGCGACCGGGATGACTGGGGGCCGCCCGAACACCTGAAGGATAAAATCGATCTGCAATCCTACTACGAACGTTTTCCGGAATTCCAGGAACATTATGGAACAACCAATGTACTGGCGATTGATGCCAACGGGGATATTGCAGGCATCACCACTACCAGCGGGCTCAGCTTCAAAATCCCGGGCAGGGTGGGTGACTCTCCCATCATCGGTGCCGGACTCTATGTGGACAACGAGGTGGGTGCGGCCGGTGCCACCGGACGGGGTGAGGATGTGATCAAATCGTGTGCTACATATTACATTGTCCTGAGGATGAAGGATGGCCGCTCTCCCCAGCAGGCCTGTGAAGATGCCCTGCAGATGATCATCGACAAATACAAAAAGGTGAACCCGGAATTCTTTCCAAGCGAAAAATTCGTTGCCATCAACAAAGCCGGCGAGCTGGGATGCGCCACCATGAGGGGCAGGGGAAACCCGAGGATGTCGGTGATGACAAAAGAGGGATACAGCCGCTACGAGGGGACGGTTGTAGTTAAAAGTTAAATGTTAATTGTTATTTGTTAATTGATATGTAGAAGTATTGTTTTAGTTTTTCCTTAACAAACCTGACAGTGTCTTCAGTACCTGTCAGGTTTTTGTCCTGGATTTCTGCACAGGAAACTATTACTGACATCAAGATCTATCACCTGACCGGGGATCTGGTAAAGGACTATCAGATCAATCGTCATCATTTTGAGCTTGATATAAGTGACCTTCCAGCTAACTTGTACCTGGTAAAAGCCACAATGTGTGATGTAAAAGTGATTATCGACAATATCCTGAAAAGGTAAAAATTTGTCTGGTTAAAAAAGAGGATGTGACGTTTTAAATAACCTCTTTTTTTGATTACCAGTTATTTAGCTCCATCGGCCGTGCCTGCCGGCAGGCAGGAGCATCATATTGGTAGCCCAGGGTGTCCCTGTGAAATAACCATCCGCCCTAACGATAAATCTATGGAGGAAATAATGTTTAGCTTAAATAATGCGCCCAGGAATATCCCTATTTCACAGGGTAAACCCTGGGTAAAGTGAAAACCAGAGTGAGCGGTCCAACTACATTGATATTCAATAGGAAATCATTTCATGGACCGCAACTTGCCAGACGTACAAAATATTGCATTTATCCGTCAGACCGTTATCAACGGTCAGACGGTTTGTGCTCCCTATTATCAGGCTTTTAAACGATTAACGAATAACGTATTAACCATTAACTCAAAATGCCGGTTTAAACCGGCATTTTTTGCATGGGGGAGTTACTCGCCCCGACAGTTACTGTCGGGACTCGTGAGCCTGAAGTTTGGGTTCAACAACCAAAGAAGAGCACCGTACCGGTGCACAATTTTTTTTATTCCTCGAGTCACATCCAAATAAAATTTGTCTGTTCCTCTTGAAATTAAAAAAAGCCACCGTGCGCGGCCTTCTTTGGTTGTTGCCCTGCCAGGGAGAGTTACGCGCCACGCCGTCTGACGTGGCGCGTGAGCCTGAAGTTCGGGTTCAACAACCAAAGAAGCAAACCTTTCAGGTTTACTGTTTTTTTCATTTCTCGAGTCACATCCAAATAAATTTGTCTGTTCCTCTTGAAATGAAAAAAGGCCGCCGGTGCGGCCTTCTTTGGTTGTTGCCCTGCCAGGGTTCGAACCTGGACTCTTCTGATCCAGAGTCAGACGTGTTGCCAATTACACCACAGGGCAAAATGCAAGAGCCCAAAGTTAAAAAAATATCACGAAATGAATTCAATGTTTAAAACTCACCGGGTGATCTTAATTGAAAATTGGCGATTGGAATTTCTTTGTTACTTATGCGTTGAAATTTGGGATTTAATCATCATTTAATTCCCTGAATACCTTTTCATTAGTTCTTTAAACTCCGGATGGTCCCAGAATGGTTCCCACCAAAGGGGAGCGACTCTCCGAGTCGCTGAACGACTTGGATAGTCGTTCTCCATAAAAAACAAGAAATCCTCAAACAGACACCTATAGTGTATCCCGTTCGGTAATTGGACCAAGCTGGAAGGGCGGGAATGGATAGGTGTCCGGTGTAACCATTGTCCCGCTGGTAAAGGTAAGCGGGAAGTCTGTGCCGGGATCGAAGATGATCTCAACTAGGGCAGCCTTGTACCCGCTGTCGGGCTTTGCAATATACACCGCATAGCGTCCGTCCTCCGCTATCGCCATCTCCTCTTTCTGCCATGGATCTCCCACAACATATTTACGAAAGTCCCTGCCCGTTGTGTTGACTGCCTCCCATTTATTGATCCGGTAATCGCTTTCGGGATCAACCTGCATGTAGATGGTATCGTTGCTGATGCTCCAGCCAAACTCCGGAATTTCCGTACCGGTAATGACCCGTTGATAAAATGCGATCAGGCTGATTGGCTGATAGGTCCCCTCCAGTCCGTGGTTACCATTGGGGACATAGTGGAGATAGCTGTCACCCTTCAGATCATCCCAGTAGAACTTCCATGAGTCGGTCACAAAAAACTCATCGCAGGTAGCATTGACAATGTATTTCGGGATGGTCAGCTGATCAACAAAGGAATAGGGTCCGACCATTTCGAGCAACTCCTTGAATTGTGCGGAATCCATCCAGTTCATGATGCCCTCATGCACATAATCATCAATAGCCGGGGACCATTCACCATAACACTGCCAGTGGTGCTTGAAGGATGGGATGATGTTCGGCAGGTCAATGACAATTGGAGCCATGCCCATCACCCGGTCATCCACCGCAGCGGTTGTCCACGTGGTCCATCCCCTTTTGGAGGCACCGGTAACGAAGAAACTATCAACGGGAGCACCTTCCTGCCTGCTGATCTCCTGGACCACATCCATGGCTCGAACAACAGCCCGTGTCATGGGGAACCGGGCCAGCCATTCCAGTTCTTCCGCTGAAGCACCGCTTTCAAGGTACTGTCTCCAGCCGTAGGCAATCAGGTCGTCTTCGTACCGCCCCTCTTTGTCATCCCCCATGAAGTCAATGGGTTGAAAAGGAATGTTAGTTACACGAGATACGATGGATCCTGTGGTTATGGCAGCCTGGATAAGCCATTTACTGAATGGTGGTGCGAGGGTATCGTGTGCCGAACCGCCCCCAATGAGCATCATTGATTCAGTCTCCTTAACCTGTTCGGGTATGATGATGGTCAGCCAGTGCCACCAGGTTGGGTGGTCCACCTCGTTCTCTGTCAGCCAGGTGCCGGACACCATCCTTATGGTATAGGCTTTCCAGCCCTCTCCTGACAGGGTATCTGTGATGGTATAATCGAAGGCCTCATCTCCTGCCACGACATACTCTTTCAGGGGAAAAGCAGTTTCAACAGGGGCTTCCGCTCTTTTGCATGATGCTGCAAGAACAACGAATGCGATGATCGTAATGTAAAGGAATGGATGCCATTGTACCGGATTGGTTTGGAATGTGGTTTTCATGGGGATGGGTATTATTAGATGGTTAAATTTAAACGATCCTGTTATCATATCCAATTTTTTGTGTTGAGAGTGATACGATGACTGCGAGTCATCGTATCACTTTTGGGGCGTTTTATTTTTTGTCCGAGTTGATCACCCGGAAAACTTTCCTCCCCCTATTTCCCCCTCCCAAGGGGGATATCTTTAAATAACCTATGTTATATTGTGTATGTGTTTCCTCGTCGCCCGACTGCAGATCGGGCGACGAATACTTGTGAGTTTTGTATATGTCTTCAACCCAAAGACACCCAGATTGGGCGTCTCTACACTGGATCCATTCCGGTGCATTATCAATTCATTAACGACAAAGATGCCTTGTTGCTAAGGTTCCATCCAACTAATCACTCACTACTCCTTTATAATCTCTTTTACCGAGGACCCATTTCTTCTCACAACTCACTTCTCGCTACTCATTTCTTTCTGCTCACAGCTCACTGTTCACTGTTCACTAAAAAAGATAACTCATCTGCAGAAACACGTTATTCATGGTAAAGCCATCGGAACTACCGGCAGCGGCTTTCTGGTAAATGTACCCGATCTCAAAGGAGATCTCCGACCGACGGCTGGAAGGGATGGCAATCCCAAAACCTCCGGTATACCCCTGCTTTAACCGATTGATATCAAGTGTGTAGGTTGTGCTCCGTTCAGGGAAAGTACTCTGGGAAGCAATGTCCTGTTCGATCAGCACGCCAAACCATATACCGCCTTCCACGAATGCCTTAAGTCGTCCGGAGGTGAGGTTGACTTTCAATGCTACCGGAAAATCAATGTATAAAAAGTTAAACAGCACATCATCTTCCCGGAACGTTGTATCGGGATCGTCGACAGGATAATCCCAGAGTGATGCGTTACTGGAAACCAGCATGGTCTTGACACTTACCGAGAACCGTTTCAGGAAATAGAAATCAAATCCAACCCCCAGGTTGAAACCCATTCCCGGTTTCAGGTTCACATTCCGGTAGGGAATATCTGCGTGGATCTTTAGATAAGAGAGGTTGAGTCCTGCAGTAACACCTACCCGGAAGGATTTTTCCTTCCCAGGTTTATAGAGTACTATCTCCTGGTCAGCCCGTGTGCACCGGTTATATTGTCTTATCAACCGGATGAGATCCTTGCTCTGGTTGGACAGGGTATTTACCTTTTCCATCACTTCCGGGCAACCGGATACAAAATCCCTCATCTTTTCAACGGATGGCTGATCCATCAACCGGGGATCATCCGGTTGCTCCTCTAAGTATTGTAATGGCTCCCCTGCTTTTTCCAGGAGGTAAACCGACCCCTCAACGGTCTCATAATAATGGAGCGATGCATATCCTTTCACCAGGCACTGCAGGAATCGTTTTCCTGATTCATTGTTCCAGTCTATCTCCCGATTTATGAAACATAAACCGGGTTCATAATAATATTCAATCACCTCATACGGACTGTAGATAACCGGGTTTGTACCGGCCTGATTATCGCTGAAGGTAACCGACAGGTAGAGGTCTGTTCGTACCGCCAGGTCTTTGACAAAACCCAAAAGGGTATCCCGGTTATTCAGTATCACATACCCCCGCTCAAAAAGGTTAGACTGGGCAAGCAGTGTTCCTGTTGCCAGAGCAAACAGCAGGGTGAAGGAAATGGTCTTTGTCAATCGGTTTTTCCCGTTCATTTTTCCTGTTCTTTTTCATACGGGAGTACCGGTTTTTTCCGGAAGACGCTTCTGGTTACAAAATCACCATGATCTTCAGTCTGGCATTCAATCCGGTTTACGCCGTTAGCAAGGTAATTCAGTAAGGCTGTACTATTCGCCAGTCCTGCGGTACAGACCAGCTGAAGCCATTCACCATAAGCCGTTTCGTCAGCTGATTCAGTGGTAATGGCGTAATAGGTGATGTTTGACCCGGTTATTCCCGATTCCGATACTTTTCTGCCTTTCAACCGGGCTTCCAGCTGGACTCCTTCGTAAAAGTATTCCCGGTAGGTATCCGGATCCTGTTTCCCGTATTTGATGTATCGGTCATAAAACCGATCATTCATGGCTTTCACTTCCTGCAGTGACATCACCCCCGTTGTAATGGAATCGGTAATCGCTTTCTGAACTTTCATCAGTTCCGGGTATTCTTTATCTTCAATCCAGCTAAATCCGGGGATATACCATCCGCGGGGCAGCCAGTAATTCCTTGCACCGCCCACCCTGCTGTTAACCCAGGCGCTATAACCGGCAAAATACTGTACCCATTCGTGTGTTGGAACACCATGCATATCCACAAACACATCGGGCAGCCATGTCTCTCTCAACCGGCCTACCACACCTGCTTCCGGATAGATATGATCCGCATTTCTGCCTCCCCTCGGCACGTCGTAACCAAGTGCACCATACCGGCCGGCATGCAGCATAAAATCGGGATTCTCCAGGAACATTTCGTAAGCCGTTTGGGCACCATCCGGATTAACCATGGGGTAAATCACCAGGTTAACCTTTTTCAGGAATTTGCGATAGGCTGTATCGGTGGCACACAATTCCGCCAGCTTCAACTGATGACTGGTGCTGGAAACTTCATTCCCATGAACCCTGCCAATGAGCATCAGTGTAGGCTTCAGGGCATTCAGCTTTGCCTGGGAAATGTATTTCCCATCGACAGGATACATGATGTCGGCAGCATACACATTGTGTCCGAGGAAGGATGTTGCCATGTAATAGGCATTGATTTCGGGGAACCGGTTCAGGATGGACAGGTCAAGTGCAACTTCACCTGGAGGCATGGGCCTGTTCCACTGGATGATCTGTCCGCCACCCGAGGCAATGGTGATGGCCGGCAATGCGTTTTTATCCGTATCCACCGTGGTAGTATTCTGTTTCAGTGAAACGAGTCTTGAATATTTTATGCTGTCTTCAAGGGTAACCCGGAACATCAGTTCGTTCACCTTGTCATAGCTCAACGCTTCACCATACATTCCTTTCTGCTGAAGTTTTCCAAGTATATTCACCATATCGGTTAACTTCTCAACGGGTATGAATGCGAGGTCAATCTGTATTTCCGATCCTCTTGCTTTAAACTCTTCATACCGGTCCACTGAATCGGTTGCCACTACATCGAACAACAGTTTGTTAATTCCTTCCATGCCGTGTTTCAGCTCGATCCCACGCAGAAGGGGCGTTTTAACATCCATTGGCACCAGCGTATACCGTTGGGTAACCATTTCATGGTCCGCTTCTTTATAGGAAAGAAACACTTCCGGCGTTGCTTTTTCCTTCCCGGTGAAGGTAATCCTGGCGTAACCCGGTTTCCCATCAACCGGTGAGTTCAACAACGGCAATATTCTGCCCGGATAAGGCAGTCCCCCGACACCGTATCTGCCACCGATCCGGTTAAAAAGCGCCAGCGTGTGGAACATGATGTCTTCGTGAAGGGCATCCGTGGAGGATATTACCTCTTCGTCGATACCGAGCCGGTAATTGGGTTCACTCAATGTAAGCTCGACTTTCAATTCATCGAAATAGGGTGCATTCAGAACCGATGGTTTTCCATCCTGCACATCCATTACGTAATCGATAATTTTGCGGTAGGTTTCTGTTTGCAGATGATCCCAGAATTTTTCAGGATCCGTTTTGATCCGTTTATCCAGGATCACCCTGTCTCCGTTCTGTACAAAGACCCACCCTGTGGTCACCCTGACCGATTCATACTCCGGAAAGAGGTCAAAGAAGGGGCGGATCACATACTTCGGATCAAACGACTCCTCAAGAATGAGCTTGTCTTCCGGGTCAGTAACGGTTACAGTGTAGATCGGGTCCTTCTCTACCTGCCGGTGAAAGGTGATTTTTGAAGCCGGTATGTTCAGTTCCCGGGCAAGGATGGTATCGATCGGGAAGATCTCCTGCAACCAGCGGGTGTTGGCGTTTACGGTCTGCCAGCGTATTTCATCCGATTCTTTCAGGGTATGGTAGGTGATGGCAATCTCACCGATGTCCCTCTCCCGGATTTCAGGCAGGATATAATCATTCAGCCAGCTGAACCCCTGTTTATAGGCTGACAGCACGACGATCTCGAACGATGCCGGATCGATCCCGTTTGCATTCAATTCGTCTTTGATCTGCTGTTTTATTTGCGCACGCACTTCAGTCGATTCACTCACCCGCACTTCAATAATCCCCCGGGCTCCGTTATCCAGTTCAGGCAATGCCTCGTCCCTGAACAGGCTCCAGAACTCATCCACCTCCCAGGGGATCTCAACCTGCTCTTCAAAAATCGTTTTTCCTACACCATATCCGGTGGTGAACAGATCAATATCTATTGCTGCTTTCGGGAAGTATTCTTTTACCATGTCTTCAATAAAGTCCGTTAATCCTTCCGGTGCCTCCTTTACTGCCAGCTCAATGCTCAGGGATTCAATCTCCTTGTCGGCTATCCGATCCATCCATGTTTTGAGTTTATGGATTGTCACCGTTACCTGACCGGGGGCATTTTTTACCTGGAAAAATTTCCTGACATCCCCCTCAATGTCTTCCAGGAGGTAGTTCCCTTTCCCGTACTTCCACAGGTAAGGTATCCGTCTTGAGAGGTAATCCGAAACGGATTCCAGTCCATCCTGATCGGTTCCGCTGATGACCATGGCATGTCTCTTTTGAAATGCTTCCGGTATGAACTGAATGAACCCGATCCCCGGCTCCGATGAAACTCCGTGAATCCGTTCCTCTTTTTCCAGCTTTTTGATGGAATAGTGGTCCCTGCCAAAAAGTATTGGAAATCCAGGTTTTCCCGGGTGTTCCTCTTCTCCGGCAACGACCACAAACGGTAACCGCATTCCCGCTGTTTCGAGACCGGTACGAAAAGAGAAATCAATTATACCCTGTGCTGCATCTTCACCATCCAGGGAAAGGTATGCATTCACATGATCCGGAACATAATCCCTGTTGTTATCAGAAAACATACCGGTCAGGGTATACAATTGTGACAGCGAGAAATCGGATGTGTTGGCAGCAGGATTTGAAACCCGTTTTTCCATCACCCATTCCTTCATGGGCAGAAGGTCGATGACCTCACGTTTACCGGGACACTGAAGGTAAATTTCAATCCGGTGGAGTCCAAAAAAATCAAGTGACGCCCGATCGACCTTGTTTTCCGGAACAGAGTCGTTTTTGTTATTATCCCCATCCGGTTCATCTTTCTTTTTCCGCGTCAATGCCATTTTTGCCGAATCAAGGTTTGCACAATCGGGGAAATCGATGTGCAGAACCAGCTTTTTTACACCCGGACTGTCTGCATCAATCACAATCCGTGAGGAAAATATCTCCTGTTGATTAATATTTCTTCCTGCGAAAAACTCACTAAACTGTGTATGAACATCTGAAAATTTCTTACCATCCAGGTTCCAGATTTCGGGGAAACGACCTGCAAAGTAGTTTGCAGAAGCCAGCAGGCCGGTTGCGTCATATCCGGTTATGGCTACTCCCCCTTTTCTGAAGAATTCATCATGCTTAAAAAAACAGATATCTCCCTGTCCCGGTTTTAATCCCTTTCCGGCATTCTTTTCGAGTTCATCAGACCGGTTGATCAGTCTGTTTCGTGAACCGATGATGATAACCGGCTGGTCATAAAAGGGATTCTTATCCGAATCATAACCGACCCGGTTAAAATCCGCCGAGGTTGTTTCGTATCCGAGTCGTGCCGCGATGTTGGCAGCAGATGCTATTTCCGATTCAGAAGGGTTCTGGGGAAGAACCAGGGTGCACTGGATATAATCAGTAATGCTATCCATGTTTCGGTCTTCCAGGATGTAGCCCGGATCAAAAAAGTTCCCTGCATGGCGCGGTATGAATGGCTGTTCCATATCCTGAGCCAGTCCGGCAGAGGAAAGAAGAAACAGCAAAATCGTTATCCTGAACAATATATTTTTCATGGTCAATAAATCAAACGCTTAAGTAGAATGATCACTCTGGAGTAAATTTAACGAAATCCTGTCATATTAAAAATTTACGAAAGAAGTTGGGATTGTCACTTTCCGCCGGAAGGGAAAATGCCGGTATACCAGAATTTTCAGTTGATACGTTAAATGTTAATAAGTTATTTGTTAAGGGTTTGGGGGAATAAATTTGCAAGGTTTTTACATTTTTATGGAGTAATATTAATATAAATTTGCACTTTTGTGGAGATAAATTTGTATATTTGTTGCACTTTTTAGGAGATAAATGATGAAACGAGCCCTATATAAAGATCTGTTATTGTGGAAAAACAGTCGGAATCGTAAGCCGCTGTTGTTGCAGGGAGCGCGTCAAGTGGGTAAGACTTTCCTGGTCAACGAATTTGGGAACAATGAATATCCCGATTTCGTTTATCTGAACTTTGAACAGGACCCAGACTTAAAATCTCTCTTCCAGGGAAGTTTGAATCCTCAACATATAATCAACAATATCAGTCTGTACATTGGTAAAAAAGTTGTACGCGACAATACACTCATTTTTTTCGATGAAATTCAGGCTGTGCAGGAAGTGCTCACCTCCCTGAAATACTTTTGTGAGCAAACCCCGGAATACCATATTATTGCTGCCGGATCACTGCTCGGAATCAGTGTGGGAAAACAGCGCAGTTTCCCGGTGGGTAAGGTTAATTTTATGACCATGTTCCCGATGAACTTCACCGAGTACCTGGTAGCTTTTGGAGAAGAGCTTCTAGCTGACAAACTGATAACCACAAATTCGGCTGAGGCATTCCCAAACATATTGCATGACAAATTACTGAATCATCTGAAAATGTACCTGTTTCTGGGAGGTATGCCTGAGGTGTTACAGGATTATCTGGATCATGAAGATATTTCCTCCGTAAGGAAAATCCAGGTCGAAGTCCTTGAAGCATTCAAAAGAGATTTTTCAAAGTATACCGGTGCAGTGCAAGCCATAAAAACCTCTGAACTATGGCAATCCATTCCTTACCAGCTGGCAAAAGAAAATAAAAAATTCAAGTACAGTGACGTGCGTAAAAAAGCACGGGCAGCTAATTATGAGCAGACCTTTGAATGGCTCAAAAAAGCCGGATTGATTCACATAGCTTATCAGGTAAACACTCCCAAAATGCCACTCCCCGGCTTTGCTGATTATTCAAAGTTTAAAGTATATGTACTCGACACAGGATTATTGGGAGCCATGTTAAATCTTACCCCGGATATAATTCTTAAACCAACTGACCTATTTAAAGAATATAAGGGTGCTTTTATCGAAAATTTTGTGGCAACCGAACTGATTGCATCAGGCAATAAGGATTTGTTTTACTGGAAATCGAAAAGTGATGCTGAGGTTGATTTCATCATCCAATCGGATAATGAAATCTTTCCGGTTGAAGTCAAAAGCGGTTTGAGCAGAAACCTGAAAAGTCTCAGAAGTTATGCACAGAAATACCAGCCAACATTTGTCATTCGTATATCACCCAGAAATTTCATTGAGAAGAATGATTTCATCAATCTCCCACTTTATGCTGCTTTCCTGACGATTAAATCAGATGCGATAATAAGGACAATTGGATGAGGAGCGTCATGGTCGAAGACCCTGGCTAAGCATAGCGAACGTCAGGGGACCGAGCACCCAGGACCCTGAACTACCAATACTCGTACTATGAACTGCCACCCGCATAGCTTTCACACAGTCATAGCACGAGGGTACTTATTATTAGCCTTCGCCTCAACCTGTTGATTCAAAAAAATTAATGGGTTTCTGTTTGAATATGGTTTACAGCAAATGATTTCTGCCTTCATAGGTTTTATCGATATTTTAATTTAACTTGCATGTATATATCTCCTCTGCCATGCATAAGATCGTTTTCAAGAACCCGGATGGGAAACCCAAACCAGCACTGGCGAATACCTATGCCTCCATCATCTCTTCCAGTATATCCGAAATTAAATGTCCGGTACATGATAAACCGGGAGAGTTTGAATTGAAATTTACACCCCCCGACACCTATTTTATCCACGTCACCGCATGCTGCGATGAATTCAAAATAACCCTTGAGAAGAAAATCGGATTGATGCTGAGTTAGCTTTCAAACCATAAGCAATAGATACCATGAATCAGCAAACGATTAAAGGAGCAGGTTTTATGTATAAGTTGATATTCTTAAGTCTGGTGATCCTGTTCGCCACAGAAACAACTTTTTCCTGTATGTCAGTACCCGTGGAAGAGACCCTGCAGGGGAAAAAAGTGTTGATGGTGTGGGGTGGATGGGACGGCCACGAACCAAAACAGTGTGTGGATATTTTCCAACCCTGGCTTGAGGAGATGGGGGCTGAAGTGACCGTATCCAATACACTGGATGCTTACCTGGATAAGGAGTTAATGGATGGAGTGGATCTGATCATTCAGGTCTATACCATGGGCACCATTACCGGTGAACAGGAAAGGGCATTGCTGAATGCTGTAAAAGGAGGGGTTGGCCTGGCAGGATGGCATGGTGGATTGGGGGATTCCTTTCGCCAGAACACCGAGTACCAGTTTATGGTCGGTGGTCAATGGGTTGCACATCCGGGAGGGGTAATTGATTACAGGGTAAATATTACCAATCATGAAGATCCGGTAACCAAGGGTCTTCCCGATTTTGATATGCACTCCGAGCAGTACTATATGCACGTAGATCCTAACGTGAAAGTCCTGGCAACCACTACTTTCAGTGATAAACATGCTTTCTGGATCGAGGGATGCGTGATGCCGGTTGTATGGAAAAAGATGTACGGCAAGGGCCGTGTCTTCTATTCATCACTCGGGCATGTCTCCAGCGATTTTTCTGTACCGGAAGCCCTGGAGATCATGAAGCGCGGGATCACCTGGGCCAGCCAGAGCAAATATGCTCCCGCAGAAGAGTGGGTCGAACCGATCTACCCAAACAAGTAAACTGTTTAAACCGGTTGGTGCTTCTCGAATATTAACTCGTAATATCCCGGATTACCATAACCAAAAGTGCCGGGTGCAAAGATTTGTACAAAACGCCATCCGCTCCTGGCATGCTCTTCTATCAACTTGTGGTAGTCTTCTTTTGGTTTGTGTTTAAATGAAGTTGCCTTGATGGTAATGAACTTGTAATCAAACATATTTTCTGAAATTTTTATTCCTAAGAACTAAGATACACAAGAATCTGATATCTCAAAACAATAATACTCTACTTATTCTTTAGACTATTAATCCTATTTAAAAAAAATAACCCTGAAGTTATATAAACTCCAGGGCTCTTTTTATATAGACCTTCTAAACAGAAGGATCAGAGCACCTTGCTGGCCAGATTAAAATAGGGAGGCATCAGGTTATTATCGATAATCCCATCTTTTTTCAACTCCAGAATGTACTTCAATCCTGCAGAGTAAGATATGGATAGCCTCTTAATGATCTGACCCAATGAACAAAGATCATTTTCCTGCAGTATTTTAATAATTTCCTGCTTGGTAGGATTATTGATCTCATCCAGTCTTATTTGTTTCTTTTCTTCCATAAAAATATCCTCCTTTTCTAATAAAAAATTGCGATCAAATTTGCAAGCCGGAGAAATGCTCACATTCCGGCTTGCAAATTTTGCTCATTTCAACACTAACCCCTCAGTTCAATGATGTATAATTCACCAAAAAGGTTGCTCCTTACTATGAAAAAATCGTTACTATTTTCTTGAAATTGCAATATCATTGACGAATTCATTGAATTTGTAGATGAGTTCACCCTTCTTTGATATGAATTCATGAAGATATAGTGTACATTTAAACACTGCGATTGGTTATTGGATATTTTTTTAACCAGATCAATATTTTTGTTAACAAATCATTATCATGTCAGGAAACCCATTCGAACTAACAGGAAAGCTGGCCTTGGTTACCGGTGGAGGAACCGGAATTGGATTTGGTATCTCGAAATGCCTGGTTAATGCCGGGGCATCGGTGGTCATTACCGGCAGAAGAGAAGAGGTGCTTAAAAATGCAACTATAGAGCTGGGTGAACGGTCCAGCTATGTCATTCATGACATCACGGAATTAGATGCTATCCCCGATTTCGTCCGCTTCATAGAATCAAGACACGGATCGATCGATATTCTGGTGAACAACGCAGGCATCAACGATGTAAAATCCCCTTTTGAGGTATCAGACACTGATTTCCAGTCTATTATGAACACAAATCTGTCCGGTGTTTTTTCGTTAACCCGTGAGGTTGCAACGTTCATGGTTCAGCGAAACAGGGGGTCAATCATCATGATCACCTCCCTGGCTGCCATTTATGGATTACAGGACGTGGCGCCCTATGCTGCATCAAAATCAGGACTTCTTGGCTTGACCCGTTCCCTGGCAACTGATCTTTCCCCTTCGGGCGTCAGGGTTAACGCCATTGCACCCGGTTTCATCGTCACGCCCATGCATGAAGAGGCGATCAAACGATTTCCGGAAAAAGAAAAAAAGATCCTGGAGCGTACACCCCTGAGACGGTTTGGCACACCGGAAGAGATCGGTTATGCGGTTGTATTTCTTGCTTCTGATGCTTCGGCATTTATAACCGGTGTTCAATTGCCGGTAGATGGTGGGAATGCCATTGGATTTTAATCCTTAGAAAATCGAGGATTTCAGAAATTGTTTTTAAGACGTCAGTTTCGGTGTAACCGATAATCCTGTATCAATCCTTCGGTAAGCCAGTTTGCCAGTGCCTGCCGGTTGTTTTCTTTTAAAAACCTCACCTGGTCCCGGTAATTTCTTATGTTTCCCAGCTCAATGAACGTAGTAACGGGTGTCGTCTTTTTTAACATGTATAAGCTCCTTGTTCCGACGGTTCCGGTATATCCCCTGGATGGCTGATGGATCTGGTATTTCTTTTTCAGTGTTTTTTGAAGCGTTTCAGAGAGTTGTTTTCCGGCTTTGCTATTGGGATGGTGGTAAAAATAGACATCGATATTACTGCTTTTGCTTTGCGAATCGAGATGAATAACGATTGCACGCTGGTATGATCTGGATCTGTTTTTGCGATATAGCTGGTTTATGGCGGATGCTCTCTGCCTCAATCTTGTCGTCTGTTTTGCCGGAATTTTATGATTCGGGTAACAGGTCTCATCCCGATCCGGTTTCAGGTATTCTTCATTTCGTATACCGTCATCGTTATCCCGGGTGATCATGTACACAAGTGCTCCGTGTTCAATTAATCTCCTGGCGAGCCGTAGCGTAATATCATACGCATATTCATCTTCACAAACCGTTCTGCTCCCAATCTTCACATTGGCTCCCCAATCCGGCCCTCCGTGTCCGCTAACAAGATAAAAAACCGCACCTGCCAGCTGGTTATCTTTCCGCTCTACCAGTTCATACTCTTTCCCGAAGATAGGATACCGGCCAACTTCACTCACCACCGGGATCTTATAATTCTTCCCTTCAATCAGGGTATTGTTTTTGTCCAGTGATGCGGCGTTGAGCTCAACAAACTGATCAAAGTATTTTGCAGGCGCAAGATTATTCCGGGCTAATAGGGAATAAATCCCTTCTCCCTTTTGGGCTTTCACCACAGTATAACTATCCTGAGCTCCTAAAGAGAAAGTGAAGCAGGTAAAAAAAATGATCCCTAACAATCCGTTTAACAGCTGTTTTTTCTCCTCCATGTTATCTTTTTCCTTCCCGTCCGGGAATTCCCAAACATCCCATCGTAAAATTATGAAAATTCATCATGCGTATTTTCGGCCTAAATGAAAAGTAATCAACAGGATAATTAACAAAGGAATTGGTAAATTTGAGGCATTTACAAATTTAAGGCAATTGAGGCATTTATTACACAAACTTCTCCCTGGCTTGCAGGTTATAGAGGCCATACAGGTTGGCAAGGATCATTCCTGTCAGAAGGTAAAGGCGGTTTTTCATGGATACTTCAGCCCATATGACCTGATTCATATCCCCGGGCAGATCGAAGGGATTGAGAAAGATATTCCATGCACTATCTGCCAGGGGTTCGGCAGCAATGAGAAATCCAACTCCGATCACGACCATGACTACCGCAGTACCATTTCCATTTTTTATCAATGTTGAAAGCATAAAGGCAAGGCTTCCAATAAAGAATATCGGAAACATCAGCTGGAATGACATTTCGAAAACCGGGATCCTGACCAGTGCAAATGAGCTGAGTAATCCCAGTGCAAGCAACAGCAAAAAAACGATGAGATAGATCAGTGCCAGGCGCACCAGCCATACTTTGTACCGGTAATTGGGAATGCCAAAAATAATTTCAAGCATTCTGGAATCTTCATCATTCTGTATACCGAAGGCTGTGGGATAGAAGATCAGCAATATTCCCGGGAACAGCAATAAATAATAGACCCCCTCAATGGTAGCACCGGTTCCGGAAAAGAGATCAATAACTGTAACCAGAACAAAAAATGCGAATGCGGCGAGTAGAAAATAGAGGAATTTATTGGCAAAAACGATCTTCAGGTTATACCGGATCATTTTTACCAGCAGGATGACACCATTCGCTACTTTTTTACTCCAATTCATCGATATCGTATTTAGGCTTCAGTGTTTCCTTTCAACAGGTAAAGGTATGAATCCTCCAGCAGGGCTTTCACCGGTTTCGCATCCGGTACCGGTGCTTTCTCGGCCACACATCTGACCCTGATCTGATCACCATCCTGCATGTGATGAACGATCAGCAGTTCTTGTTGCAATTGGTGAAATGCTTCTGCTGAAACCTGGAATTGCCAGACGTGTCCTTCTGCAATCTTTGCCATTTTTGATGGTTCACCAAGGTATTTCAGCTTCCCGTGGTCCAGAACGGCGACCATATTGCATGAACTGGCAATATCTTCAATGATATGGGTTGAAAAAACGACTACCCTTTCCCGGCTAAGTTCCACCAGCAGGTTTCGGAACCGGATCCTCTCCCTCGGATCCAATCCGGCAGTCGGTTCATCCACCACCAGTATTCGTGGCAGGTGCAACAGGATCTGTGCGATGCCGATTCGCTGTTTCATACCGCCGGAATAAGAGGAGATCTTTTCATGCTTGTGCCCTTCCATATGGACTGACGAGAGAACATGATTCACCATTTCTTCTCTTTTCTCTTTGTCAATGAGGTTTTTAAGCATTGCCTGGTAGTTCAAAAATTCGTATGCCGTCATGTTTTCATACATGCCGAATTCCTGTGGCAGGTATCCAATCAGTCCCTGCAGCTCTTCTCTCTTTTCCAGGGTATCAAATCCATTGATTGTCACTTTGCCATAGCTTTGTTCCAGGATCCCACAAATGATTCTCATGAGGGTTGTTTTCCCGGCACCATTCGGTCCAAGCAATCCGAACATTCCCTTTCCAATTTCAAGGGTTACTCCATCAAGAGCACGAAAAGGCTTCCTCCTTCGCCCAATCAGTGGTATGGCAACCACCAGCCTGTATAGACTGGTTCTGAGCCGTTTGAATTTACCGGTCAATCTGTAAATATTGATTTCTTCCCGGTGTATCTTATCGGAAATAGCATAAATGCCCAGCAACAGGTACCAGAAGATTGCGATAAAAACAACCAGGATGAGGTTATCCCACCGCAATTGGAAAAGAATCAGGTTCAGCATCGGGAAGCCCCAGTAAATCATCTTTAAAAAAACATTCTGAATCCGCTTAATGAATGCTTTTTTCTTCTCCTTTGAGCGTTCCTTTAAAAAGATACTGACCGGTTTCCAAACCGGGAAGAAGAAAAGGAAGATAATATGAGGCATTACAAAAAACCAGAACTTGCTCTCCAGGTAAAAATAGGTGAAATAGAGGAGGAAGCCTAACAGGGGCATCTGCCAGATCAGATCTTCAAATAACCGCCTTCGGGTCATCGCTTCTTCTCCATCTGTGGCTTTTCTTTTTCGCAGTGCAGCCTTCCATTCCCTGATAAATCGGCTATCCCTGTCATACACTTTAACCAGGCTTCGGATTTTTATCATTATGGGATCTCTCTCTTCTATGAGTTTTGATTTTGCCTGCCGGAGGCTTGTTTTTACAAAATAGGTCAGCCCCGGGATCAATATGATGATCAAAAACAGGCAAAGAAGTTTCATAACAACCCGGTCAATCCGAAGAAAAATGAGCGCGACAAACAGTGCAAATACAACAAGTTGTATTGTTTTCTCTTTCCAATCCAGGTTATTCAGCCAGGTTAGGGCATTGGAGAGTCCGGTATTAAACGTTGGAATAAACAACAGTGTAAGCAGGGTACTCAGCGATAATCCTCCGATCACCGTTATGGCAAACGGAGCTCCGATGGATGTTACGTATTCTGCCTTCCCCATGGCAAGGGGAAGCATAGCTACAATGGTGGTGACTGCAGTGATCAAGATGGGTCTGATGCGTGCCAGCCCTGCCATCATGAGGGCTCTGGACCGGTTAAATCCCTGCTGTCGGAGGATCCTGGAATAATCGATCAGTATAATACCGTTATTCACCACCACCCCCAGCAGGATCAGAAATCCCGTGAGTGTATTTGCATTAAAGAGGGAGTTTCCTGTCAGGATCAGGGCAATGAGGGATCCGATGGCAGCAAGGGGAATAGAGAACATTAAGACCACAGGAGTTGATAAGGATTCAAATACGGCTGCCAGTATCATGTAAATCAATATGATTGCTGCGAGAATCAGGAAATAGAAGTCCTTCAACTCATTCTCCTCATGAAACACCTCAATAGCCACTCCTGCAGGAATTGGCAGAGCAGCAACCATCTGGTCGATTTCGAGTCTTGCAGCAGTAAGCAGCGACTTTGAGTCCAGCATTTCCGGAATAAACTGGTAACGGACCTCAATCTGTTTTTCCTGGTTCACCCGGTTGATTTCACTGTTACCTGTTGCATAGATTATATCCCCCAGGTTTTCCAGTTCATAGCTGCTGCCGCTTGCCCCCTGTATTGAAAGTTGCTTCAGGTCATCCATGGTCATGGGTTGTGTCTCCTCCTCAGCCCTGTTTTTAATGATGATATCGTATTCCTCACCCCCCTGTTTGAATGTAATACCGGATGAAAATTCGCTCTGGAAAGAATTCAGTTCATTTGCGATTGAAGCCAGGGATATACCATACTGACTCAGGATATGCTGGTCGAAGGTGATATGGATCTCCGGCCGGTTATCGGCAATGCTCATGGATGCGGAGTTTATTGAAGAGAGACTTTCCAGGAAGTACCTGACATCTTCGGCAACATTCCGCATGCGCTCAAAATCCTGTCCCTTGATCAACACCTTTTCCTCCTCTGTGCCGATGCCAAGCAACCGTTCGAATCCGCCACCCGGATCTCCACCCGTCATACCCCCACCGCCATACCCTGAAGAGGGTCTGTCTAATGATATTTCAGCAGCCCGGATATCACTAACCCGGTCCTTTATCTCCCGTTTTATCTGAGCCAAAGTCCGTTCACCGATTTTCTCATAATCTTCCTGCAAATTGATTGTCACAATGGCCTCCTCCTCATACACCTTACTGATTACATCACCTTTCTCTTCCAGGGTCTCGATGTTTTCTTCAATCTGCTCCACGATATGGTTGGTTGTTTCCAGGGTAGCACCACCCGGCATGGTTACATAGAGGTTAAATTCCGGTGTATCCACTTCCTGCACGGAACTGATGCTTATTGCCAGGCTAATAAAAACCGCAATGAAAAAGAGGAAAACAGCTCCGATGATCGTTCTTGCAGGAAAACGCATACAGGCTTTAAGCAAAACAATATAGATCCTTACCAGCCGGTTATCTGACGATAAGGTCTGGAACCTCAACTTCCCTTTCTGCAATCCTTTTTTAAGGAAGAAGTGGGATGTCATTGGGATGAGCAGAAGGGCTACCAGAAGGGAGACACCCAGCGTTGAGATGATCGAGACACCCACGTGTTTCCCCAGCAGGCTGATGAGAAAGTTCGATGCAAAAAGGAAGGGTAGAAAAACCGCCATCGTGGTAAGGGTTCCAGCAAAAATCGAACGCCATACTTCCTTTGTCCCCTGTAGCACTATTTTGTCAACATCTTTTTTCCTGGTTGCGATACGATATATACTTTCCAGCACAACAACACTGTTATCCAATAGCATACCAATGGCAAGGGCCATTCCCACCAGGGTTAAACTGTTTAATGAAATGTTAAAAGCATAAAAGAAGTTAAATGCCGTAAATACCGATATGGGAATAGCAAGGGCAACGGTAACCACCAACCGGAGGTTTTTAAGGAAGATCCAGAGTAAACAGATGGCCAGCAATCCTCCAATGAGAGCAAGCCGGATGATGAGGTTGATATTCTCCTCCATAGTCTCTGCCATATTATTCTGGATAACAATTTCAATATCTTTTGAGCGCAGATCATGGTTGAGTTTTTCAATCACCTCGTTGGTTCTGTGGGAGAGATCGATCATGTTCACCTGCAGGTCCCTGACGAGTTGGATGGTAACGGCTTCTTTTCCGTTGACCCGGCTATAGGATGATTCTTCTTTAACACCAAAGAAGATCTCAGCAACGTCTTTTAGCAAGATGGGGCCCCTGCCATCCACTACCAGGTTTTGAATATCATCTATCTCAAGATACTCTGCTGTTACATTCACGAAATACCGGCGGTTATTCTCGACCACATCCCCTACAAAGGTTTTGCTTTTTGTGCTTTGAGAAAGCAGATTTCTAACCTGTGACGGAGAGATTCCATGGGCTCTGCATGCCTCTTCATCCAGGATAATCTCGATCGATTTTTCTCTCCCGCCAAACACCTCTACACTGGCAATTCCATCCACATTCTCCAGTTCGGGTTTGATTTCCTGGTCCACCACGTTCCGAACCCGGTCTGTACCTCCACTGCCCCGCACCTGTAATCCCATGAATTGATTGGATAGCTGTTCTATATCAATCTTTACCACCTGGACATAAAATCCTTCCGGGAGGGTTGGCTTTATGACTTCAACCCGTTCCTGCAATTTCAGGTATGCGTATTTGATGTTTGTTTTTTGGGAAAATGAGATGTAGATGACTCCCCTTCTCGAACTGGCGGTAGATTCAATCTCTTCTATTCCTTCCAGGGAACCGATCACCCCTTCCAGGGGGATCACTGCTGCATTTTCCATGTACTTCGGATCAACCTCAAGCGGGCTTGCCACGTTCACAATCAACACAGGGAGTTCTGCATTGGGGATCAACTCAACCGGGAGGTGTTTATAGGATATATAACCCAGCAAGGTTAATCCAATGAACAACATGCTGATCAGCGTTTTCCTATGTACAATAAATTTCATCCGTTCTCAGTCATCTGTTAATTATCTTTGTGACTTTGCGGCTTGGCGTGATAATTTTTCTTTCAATTGATCCAAAACATAATAGACACAAGGAATAACGACCAGTGTCAACAGGGTAGATGTTACCAGTCCCCCGATCACGGCGAGGGCCATGGGAGACCGCAGTGATGCACTCTCGCCGAATCCGAAGGTAAGGGGCAACAGAGCAAGAATGGTAGTTATGCTTGTCATTACAATGGGCCGGATACGGACCCGTCCTCCTTCAATGATTGCCTCTTTCCGGGACATCCCCTCCCGGATCCGTTGATTGACAACATCTACCAGGATAATGGAATCATTCACTGCAATGCCCGCCAGCATGATGATCCCGATATAGGCCATGATGTTAAAGGATAGTCCAAGGATAAAAAAGATCAGGACTGCACCGACACCTGCCAGGGGAATGGTAAGCAGGATGGTGAAGGGATGGACCAGTGATTCAAACTGGGAAGCAAGGACCATATAGACAAGGATGATGGAAAGCAGCAGTGCGAATGTCAGGTTACTCATCGATTCCTTCCGTTTCAGCTCTTCACCAACCAGTTGGATCCTGTAATCGGGAGGCAGTTCGATTTGCGATATATTTTCTTCCAGCTGCTGTATCAGATGATCGAAGGCAATATCTTCCCTATACTGAGCCATGATTTTACCAATGCGTGTCTGGTTCCGCCGATGTATCTCTTTGGGAGCAACCGTAGTTTTGATCGTTGCCAGATCTGAGAGATGAAAGGTTTGTGTACCGCTCTTGATCAACGTATTGTGTAATTGGGAAAGGCTGATATCGGGCAGTTTGATGGTTATATCCTTCATTTCCCCCTCATCCTCAAGTTCTCCGGCTTTTTTCCCCATCAATTGGTCCGTCAATTGATTGCTGATGCTATTTACATCCACATTGTACATTCCTGCCCTGAGTCTATCGATAACAACTTCAATTTCCGGGAATCCTTCTTCGATAGAGGTTTTTACATTATACAACTGGTCCATATTCTCAACCACTTCCACCACCTCTTCTGTGAGTTGTTCGATCTGCTGGAAATCCTTGCCCTGTATTTCTATTTCAATGGGGGCATCACTGGTTCCCAGGATTTCCTGCAGGGCTGTCTCATCCTTGAGGAATCGAACTTCCAGGTCGGGGATATCATTCAGGACCATCCCCAATGAGGATATGATGGTATTGCTGGAAAACTCTCCCTCTTTGTTCAGGATAATTTTTATTGAAGCTGTATTTTCGTCCTCAAAAATGGCCTGTTCACCTGATCCTGTTTCAGGTGAGGGGCCTATTTGACTATAGATTACATCCAGGTCATCTCCCAGGACATCCATGATTATCTGCTCGACGGTCTTAACGGTGGTGGCTGTTCGATCCAATTGGGTTCCTTCCGGCAATTCCAGTTCCAGAGAAAATTCCCTTATATCCGTGCTGGGCATGAATTCACTGCCTACCAGAGGGATGAGCAGGATTGAGGCAGCAACGAGCAGGGTAGCTACCGATATAATGATCCATCGGCGATCGATGATTTTGCTCAACACGGCAGGATACCATTTGAACTGCACCGATCCCTTACCGGTAAATGCAGGAGGTTTTTTAAAAAACCGGTGAACCAGAACAGGAATTACCAGAATGGCAACAAACAGGGAAGAGATCAGGGAGAAGGCAACGGTCCATGCCTGGTCTTTAAACAGCTCACCGGAAGCTCCATGCAGGTATACGATGGGTAAAAAGACAACAATGGTGGTTATGGTTGAGGCAGTAATAGCACCTCCGACTTCTGCTGTTCCTTTGATTGCTGCATCCTTGACAGACATTCCGGATTCAAGGTTCCTAAAGATGTTTTCCATAACCACGATGGCATTGTCTACCAGCATTCCGGCACCCAGTGCCAGTCCACCCAGTGTCATGATATTTATGGTAAGGCCATTGAAATACATCAGGTTAAACGTGGCAATAATGGAAACCGGAATGGCAACACTGATGATAAATGTTGTTCCGATACGGCGAAGAAAGAGATACAGGATGATGATGGCCAGCAGAATCCCGATCAATCCGGTTTGTTCGACTTCATTAATGGCGGACGTGATAAAGTTCCCCTGGTCACGGATGACAACAAATTCATATCCCGGAAGCGCTTTTTGAATATCCTTAAAAGCCTCTTTGAGGTCTTTTACGGCTTTCACGGTATTGAATTTTGTCTCTTTATAGATTGACAATCCGATGCACCGCTCCTGGTTTATCCGTACAATATTCACCGGGTCTTTATTCTGGTATTTGATGGTAGCCACATCTTTCAGAAAAATCGGTACGTTATTGGTATTCACCTCCGTCTCTTGCTGATTTGTCAGGTTTGATTGATCGATTCCTGGAGTTTCGGGTGATTTGTACCCAACGATGATGTTTCCAATGTCGTCCAGATCCTCAAGCAAGCTAACGCCTTTAATGATATATTGCCGTCCCATTTCGACAATGGATCCACCCGACACATTTCGGTTAAAGCTCTGTATCCTGGTGGTGATTTCACTGGTGGTCAGGTTATGCGCCTTGAGAAGGTAATTGTTCGTTTCAATCAATACTTCACTCTCCTCCTGGCCCGATAATTTCACTTCCGCTATTCCTTCCAACCGGATCAGCTCATTCCTCAGATAATTCTCTGCCGATTTCCGAAGTTCATTCATGTCTCTGATGGAGCTGTGAGTAATCCCAACAATCATCACCGGTACGGCATTCGGATCGTGCTGAGTAATATTAAACTCTTCTATTTCAGCATTCTGGGCAAAGCCTGTTAAGGTTTTCTGAAGGTCAAGAAATGCTTCATCCATGTCTGTATCCCAGGAATATTCAACGGTAATCTGAGCTGATCCAACCCTGCATATTGAAGAGACCTGAATGGCTCCTTTCTGTCGGATAGAGAGCGATTCAATATTTTCCACATATTGTTTTTCGATCTCCTCCGGTGGTTTTTCACCGGCTTTTATTTCAACGAATATTCTCGGGTTATTCAGATCAGGAAACAGGTCTATTCCCAGTTTGCCAAACGATATGATGCCAAGCAGAATAACTGCCAGAACGATCATAAAAATGGTTATGGGATAATTGACGGAAAATTCAGTTATTTTTTTCACCAGTTGATCTTTTAACGTAACCTATCATTTTTCCTCAGGCATCACCGGATAATTCTCACCTTTGACTGGTTTCTGAGGGTTTCAAATCCACTGACCACCAGCCTCTCATTCAGTTCCAGTCCTCCAATCACTTCAATGTGAGTCGGATTTTCAAGGCCGGTCACCAGGATTCGTTCTTCTGCTGCTCCCTTATCGACAACGAAGACGGTTTTGCCGCGCTGTTTAACGAGGATAATATCTTTCGGGATTACGATGGTACTATCTTCACTGGCTACCACGATTTCAGCCCGAACGAACATACCCGGTCGAAGCAGGAGGTTTGGATTTGCGATCATGACCGATCCCTTAAATGTTCTTGTTTCAGAATTAATAGCCGGAGACAACTGGGTAATGCTTCCCGACAGGGTATCCTCCGGCAGGGAATAATTCATAATCCGGACCGGTTGATTAACCTTCACTTTCCCCAGTTCCTTTTCCGGCATTTGGATCTCCAGGTAAAGCTGGCTGTAATCCATGAGTTTCACCATGGGAAGTGACGCTTCAATCCGTGTCCCTTCCGTATAATACGGCAGGTCGACAATGACTCCTTTGAACGGTGCTTTGATGTTCATTTTTTCCAGCTGCAGGAGGGCATTCTCATAGGCATATTTCGCATTGATAAAGCTGATCTCTGCATTCTTCAACTCCCGCAGTGTTACTCCCCCTTTATCATACAACGATTGCTGTTTATTGAATTCCCGTTCAGAAATATCCAGGTTGAGCTTTTGCGATTCAATTTTTATCTCATTCTCAAAGGCTGGATCTTCCAACTGAATGATGATCTGGTCCTGTTTTACGATATCCCCCAGTGCAAATTTCCGGCCGGTAACGGGATTAATCATTACCCGGTAATAGCCCGGAATCTGGGATTTAAGTAACACTTCCTTGGTTGGAAGAACATTACCCGTTGAAGAAACGTATTGCTCAATCGATCTGGCTTTGACTTCCTCCACTGTAACGGGAACGGCAATCTCCGTATCCAGCTCATCTTCCCGGTTGTGGCAGGAGGATAGCAGGGTGGTAATTACTACGACGACAAGAATCGAATTTTTCAAATTGAATGGATTTGTACTCATTATCTTCAGTGTATTATGTTTCGGTTTTGGATGGTTCCTCATATTTGATTTTCAACTGCTCAACCTGACCGGGTGAACTCTTCCGGGACGATGGATTTGTTTTCGATAAAATCCCATAATGATTGGATCTTCAGGTTCAGCAGTTCAATTTTATAATTGATCAATGCTCTTGAATAGGCAATTTTCTTTTCTGAGAGCTGATTTTGAAACAGGCTGAGATCCATGCTGGTAAGGTCTCCGTTTCGGTACCGTTCCAGGTTAATCTCGTACGTGAGTTCAGCATTTTTCTGGTTTTGATCCGCTATTGCAATTTGTGTCAGAAGGTTTTGCAAATTACGGTAAATGGTTCTTATGTTGATGATGATGTTGTTGTTTTCGTCTTCCAGGTAGAGTTCCTGAGATTGCATGGCTGCTTCCGCTGCTTTGAGCCGGGCTTTTTTCTCACCCCAGTCCCAGATGGGAATCTCGAACGACACACTCACCTGCTGGTTATCGGTGGGTGAGGAATAGATGTTCTGCACCTTTTCATCATCTCCGAAGAGACCAACAGCAACGGATACATTCCCTTTGAACTCATTCATCGCGGCTGTTCGGATCATTTCAAACTGTGAATTTTCAATACTGATCTCCCGTTGCCGGAGTTCCATCCTGTTTTTCAGTGCATGATCTATTGCTTTTCCCATTTCAACGGTCACTTCAGGAATGGATACGTCCGCCAGTACGGCTATTTCTTCGTAAAGAGAGAGACCGATGAGCTGTTTGAATGCATCCTTTGCGTTCTCCAGAGCAACCTGCTGGTTCTGAAGGTTTGATTTACTGGTCATCAGGTTTAGTTCAGCCTGATACAGCTCTTCCATGGCTGACAACCCGCCTTCCACCTTGTTTTTAATAATTTCATAACTGATTTGCTGGTTCTTGTATTCCTCCTCAGCAATCTGAAGGCCCATTTGATAATCAAAGACATTATAGAAACTCTGGGTAACGTTTTTTTCAATCGCCAGTTTTTGAATGGCATAACTCAGGGCAGCATTCTCATAATCCAGCTCCAGTTCTTTAAGCTGCATTTTTGACCGGTTGTAGGTAAAGAGTGGCTGATCGAACTGGATATAGAGGTTGTTGCTGAATGCCTGGTTGGTTTCATCACTGAATTCACTGTAGGAGTTCTGGAAAGAGAACCGGTCTGAAATTGTCAGGATACCATCGGTGATCTTAATGGGTTGTGAGATGGTAAAAGCACCGGATGACCGAAATGTTTCGCTGGTATTCCAGGTGGAATAGAATTCGTAGAATTCCCGTCCATGGCTGTAATAGAGGGGCGTAACTGAAAGAGCCAGCTTCGATTTATAGGAGGCATACTGAGCATTCAATGTCTCCTCATAGCGCTGGAGATTCAACCTGGAATGCCGGATATCCGGACTATTTATCTCCGCTATTTCAAGTGCCTTTTCCAGCGTAACCAGTGTTTGTGACAAACCCGAAGGTTGAGTCCACGAAAAAAACAACAGGGGAATCAGAAGTTTTTTCGTCTGCGAAAGGGTTTGATTGATCTTCATCATTTTATTATTTCATTTTTTACTGTTCAATGTTTGCATCGCCTGTTCCTCGATCTTATTGTTTCACCCATTTTATGGCATCGGCAACGACCATTCTTCCTTCGGAGTCGTTTGACATCTCCACTTTTGCCGTATCGGATGAGAGGAAATAGGTCCCCAGGAAATTCCATCCATTCTCGCTGTTTTGAAGTTCCATAATGGTTTCTTCTATTCCTTCATCATGAAAAACCTTGAAATGGTATTTCGCATTCTGCTGGTTTCGGTCCGTGTATAAGACGCCCGTTGCATCACCAATGTGACAATATACATCATAAAATCCCTCCTCCTCTATTGGTGTTTTCCAGATTGCTTTATTCTCCCCGGATCCTGATTTGGTATACACTGCGGAGCGGATGTATTTACCATAGAACCCCGATTGTGTAATGGTCTGCCAATTCACTGGAGGTCTCCACCAGCGAACTCCGGTATATTTTTGTTCCTCTGTTTTGGAATGCTCCTTAACCAGTTTCCTCAAATAACTGTCCGTATAGGCTTCAACCAGTTCAAAGGTAGGGTCTTCATTGTCAACAATAATTTCATCCGGATTCTCAAAAGAGAAATCTGACCGGAGTACTCGTTCTCCATCAAATGCTGATGCCCTGCGATTTACTTCATTTTCACCAAAGTTAAAATCAATGATGGATGGAATATTCTGTGAAATCACAGAATTGATGGTCAATGATCGGGGTTGGGCATCCAGGACTGCTCCGATCTCCTTGGTTTGTCCCGGTTCAAGATAAATTATCTTGCTTGCAGTTTCATCGCTTCCCTGTGGCCCGCTGTAATACCCGCTCCCGCTGTAATACTTAGGGTCACCTTCACTATCTCCTGTCCTGAAGCTCAACATGAACAATCCCTCAACCGGTTCCGGATTGGATGCCTTAAACCGGACCTGGTAGCGGGTTCGGTCACCGTCAATGAATTCGTAGCTTTCCAAACCACCAATCAGGAATCCGGGTAATTGATCGCTTTTGAACCAGTCATCTACCTGGGTTTGGACATCCAGTGAATACTCCTTCTGGAAGGCCTGGCCAAGTTTCTCCAGTTCCAGGGATTCAAATGAGTGCTCTCCAAGCAGAGACAACAATGATTTTTTAAATTGTTCCGCTCCAATTTTACTTTCCAGCAGGGTAAAGAGGTAAAATCCTTTGAGCCGGATTACATGGTAAATCACCTCGTTTTCTTCCGGATCAAGAAGGATCTGGTCGAAGCTATTTTCCTGCAGGGCAAGGTTGGCTGTCTCTTCATCACTTAATCCACGCCAGTTTCTGCTCCAGAAATCATTAGATTCTGCAGCCCCTTTATCAAGGTAAGATTCCAGTGCCATATTGACAATGGGGCAGCTCTCTGATTTAATATAGTACACATAATTACAATAATTGGGGTATATGGAATAGGCGCTTCTTCCATATCCGATGTTTCCCCCATAGAACCATGTTTCCTGGTTCCCTGTTGTGATAATGGCACGAATGAACTGACCCAGCAGCTTTGCCTGGAGCTCTTTATCAGATATAACCTGGTTATTTCTCTCGGCATTTCTTTTCTGCCGGTCTAATCCTGCTTTAAAATCTGCCTGCCATATGGGTAGTCCCATTTCAGGAAGAAAGACCATTTCCGGCTGAACCGTTTCCTGGCTCATGGTCCAAAACCTGGGATACGATGTAAACTGGATGGGCACTTCCACCAGGGAGAATCTTGGGAATAGATAGGGCAAATCTATTTCCCGTTCATAATCCTGTTTGAGCTCCCGGATCACCGGAATGAGTGTATCACCAAGCTCATTCATATAGGGTTCAAAGTAATCATGACCCTGCAGTGTCATCAGGTTATATTCAACCGAATCACACGATATGGTTCGCCGGATATACTTTCCGATCACCAGAGATAACCGGGATAAAGGATTTTCCGGGACAAAATGAAAGACTCCATCACTCATACGGTTCATCTGACCCTGAGAAAATGCTTCAAGGTGTTTATCAGAAGATACCGTTAACGTATACTTCACAAAGGTTGTTCTGTGATAGCCCGGGATGGTGGAGCAATAATTTACCCCGGCTTCAGGGTACCACAAAAGTTCACCTGTCAGAAGAAGGTATTCAGGGGTTACGAACGAATACCTGCGATGCACGGTTAGCATATCCAGCCGTAATTCACCGGACCGGATGGATTCATCAATATCCAGATAGCATGCGTGGTTATTAATTACCCCTTGATACCGCAGGATCAGTGAATCCTCTGCCCCTGGTGAGAGGTTGCTTTCTGGTTGAATCCGCACCAGGTGCAGATCCCGTTCAAACGATAATGAATCGTCGTTACGAGAAACTTCCAGGACCTCCAACCCCGGGTTTAAGGTGAAAAGATACTCCCGGATAGCCACTCCTGTGTTATTCACAAATTTAAGTCTGGCCGTTACCTCAATCTTCTCTTTTTTGTGTATCAGGTTCAGGTCACAATGTGTTACTGTAACCGTTGGATCATCCACGTATTCATTATTCAGGGCTACCATGTTTTCTCTCAATCTTTTGCCTTGAGAAATGGGATCCATGTAAAGCTTAACGAGCAAACCGGCAGCCACAAAAAGGAGGATCATGGCAACCCATGATACCCGGGTCATGATTCTGGACTGGGGCAGCCGTTTAAACAGGATGATGGTTAAAAAGATGAAACTGCATCCCAGGCAAAAATAGATGCCCCGTTGTGCAACCATCTCAAGGGTATTGCCAAAACCAACAAAATCAGATTTCATGAGGGGATAGGAGAATGCCATGTAATCAAAGAGGAAGTAGAATTTCTTACCCAGATAGAAAAGCAGGGATGCAATATAACCAAGCAACACAACGATGGTTACGGCCTGGTTTCTGATAAGGATCATCAACAGGAAGGAGAGCCCCAAAATGTAAATCAGCGTGGGAAGTGAAATGATGACAGGATAGATAAGGTACGCCTGCAAATCGAAAGCAATATTCGGGTTTGTCAGGTTCATGACCGCTGCAATGGCTAATACCAGGAAGTTTAACAGGAAAAACACAATTAATATTCCAAGGGTCTTGCCAAGCACGTAATCACTATTGCTCAGGGATCGCATGTAAACGACTTCGGTGGTATCCAGTTTATGATCCCGTTTCAGGAACTCGGTTGCAAGGAAAGCAGCAATAATTGCCTGAGCAATATTCAGCATAAACAGATTACCCAATGGAATATTGGCTGGAATTCCCCTGATTAACCAGATTCCCTCACCAACTTCCGTGATGCCGGCAATATCAAAAAAGATCAGGATAACCAGGGAGAGTCCCGCGAAAATCCGAAAAAACCAGCTTCTTAGGAGGGTTTTTATCTCAAAGCGTGCAATAATGGATATTTTTCTAATGGATAACATTCCGTTTTCTCTGGTTTATATTACATGGCACCGATCATAAAATGCGCATAGAGACATTATCGTTTAATACACCGTACGATCCTGTTGATATTCCATAAAATAAACGTAGGCATGTTCCAGGCTCGGATGGATCTTTTCAGCATGAAAACCATCGATCGTGTCCGCCACAACCTGCACTTCCCATCCCGTTTCAGAAGGGATGGTGGATATTACAGGAAACCGCTCCTTGATGGTTTCAAAATCACCCATTGTAGCCTGAATCAGAAAGACATGGCCTTTTGCCACATCGATCAGTTGCTCAGGTGGCCCATTAAAAACCACTTCTCCTTCATTCAGCAGGGCCATGTTTTTACAGGTGCTGGAGATATCAGCCACAATATGGGTTGACAGCACGATGATGATATCCTTCTGGCTCATGTCCGACAGGAGGTTTCTGAATTTGATCCGTTCCTCCGGATCCAGTCCGGTTGTGGGTTCATCCACCACGATTATCCTGGGATCTCCGATCAGCGCCTGTGCGATGCCCAATCTTCTTTTCATGCCACCCGACAGTTTATTTGCCATGCGGTCCCTTACCTCATATAATCCGACCTGATCCAACATCTCATCAACCTGCTGGTTTCTGAGTTTCCCCCTTTTTAATCCAGCCAATCCGGCTGAATAATCGAGGAATTCCCAGGTTTTCAGCTTTGAAAAGAATCGGAAATCCTGGGGGAGATATCCCAGCAAGGAACGAATATGCCGTCTGTTTTTCTGAAGATCCCAGTCATTTACCTTGATCGTTCCAGAAGAGGGTTTCATCAGCGTAACCAGGATACGCATCAACGTAGATTTTCCCGCTCCGTTAGGACCTAATAGACCAAACATGCCGTTTTCGATCTCCAGGTTCACATCCTTCAGTGCCTGGGTCCCGTTCTTATAGATTTTGTTCAGTTGGTTAATTGAGATCTTCAAATTTTCCTCCGCTGGCTAACATTAAGGTATTTTATATGGTATGAAATTTTTGCATTCTCTGCAAATAAAGGGTTTTATTTCAGGTGATCATCCAACTTAAGTCGTGTTTTAGAAAATTCCAACTTAAGTTGTTCCCTCAATTTGTTTTAATCCCCTTCTGATCCGGTTCAGGGTTTCTTCTTTTCCGAGGATTTCAATGATATCAAAGAGATGTGGACCCATCAGAACTCCTACAATAAACAGGCGAAAGACATTCATCACCTCACCCATTCCCAGTTCCTTTCTGGCAATCCATTCTTTTACCACGGATTCAGTATTGGATGCTGTAAAATCGTTCACATCAGAAAGCAGGGTCATGAGTTCTTTCATGATCAATGGGGTCTCTTTCTTCCACCGTTTGTTCACCACATTCCGGTCATATGTTTCAGGCGGCTGAAAGAAGAAGAAGGAGTGGTCCCATAAATCGGATATAAAGTCGGCTCGCTCTTTAACCAGTTCAACAACCTGTTGCACAAATTTCTTCTCTGCTTTGATCCCTTTCTCAGTCAATATTTCGAGATACCGTTCTGCCAGCTCGCTGTTGCTCTTCATCTGAAGATAGTGATGGTTGAACCATTTTGCTTTTCCCGGATCAAAGCGGGAACCGGCTTTCACCACTCTTTCCAGTGTGAATGCTTCTATCAATTCCTCCATGGAGAAGATCTCCTTTGCAGTTCCTGGATTCCATCCCAGGAAGGCAAGCATATTCACAAACGCTTCGGGGAAATAACCAGACTCCCGATACCCTGAAGATTTTTCTCCTGTCTCCGGGTTGGTCCATTCCAACGGAAAAACGGGGAATCCCAACCGATCTCCATCCCGTTTGCTAAGCTTTCCCTTTCCGTCCGGTTTCAGGGTAAGGGGCATGTGGGCAAACCGGGGCATGGTGGATTCCCAACCGAACGCCTGATAGAGAAGAATGTGCAAAGGCAGTGAGGGCAGCCATTCTTCGCCACGTATGACATGAGAAATTTTCATCAGGTGATCATCGACAACATTTGCCAGGTGATAGGTTGGCATCCCATCCGATTTAAACAGGACCTTATCATCCAGTGTCGAAGTGTTTACTACTATTTCTCCCCGGATAATATCACGGAATTTCAAATCAACATTCTCCGGGATTTTAAATCGGATAGCGTATGGGATTCCCGAATGAATCTTATGCTCCACCTCCTTCCCGGAAAGGGTAAGTGAGTTATGGAGTCTGTTTCGATTATGTACCCCGTAGGTAAAAGTTTTCTGCTGACTGTCATATTCCTGCCGAACCAATTCCAATTCTTCCGGTGTGTCAAAGGCTATATAGGCCTTCCCTTCGGCTACCAGCTTATCGGAATATTCCTTATAGATCAATTTTCTTTCTGACTGGCGATAGGGTCCGAAATCACCGCCGGCTGTCACTCCCTCATCAACCTGCAGATTACACCACTCCAATGAATCGACGATATATTGTTCAGCACCTTCTGCCAACCGGGACTGATCTGTATCTTCAATTCTCAGGATAAATATCCCGTTATGTTTTCTTGCAAAGAGAAAATTAAACAGGGCGGTTCTCATTCCACCCATGTGAAGTGGTCCGGTCGGACTGGGTGCAAATCGAACACGAATGGGTCTGTTTGAAACCTTCATCTTTTATGGATATTTATACAAATATAGTCAGATCTATGAAACCCCCTCCAACTATTTTGTTTCATTTGGGCCCTTTTTGAGAAGGTCGATTTGCCTGACAGGTTCTGATCAAATTTCATTTTTTTTACAGAAGAATTATGTTAATTTCGGGTTGGATTCCCGGGAGATTATCATCTGGAAATTCGATCAGCAATAACACATCACATCTTGCATGTACTATGGGAAAAATGAAAGCTCTGGTAAAATCCAAACCCGGAAAGGGTATTTGGATGGAGGATGTCCCCATTCCCGAAGTAGGGATTAACGACGTCATGGTCAAAATCCGGAAGACCGCAATCTGTGGAACGGATCTTCACATTTATCTCTGGAATGATTGGGCCCGGCGAACCATAAAAACACCCATGACCATTGGGCATGAATACATGGGAACTGTATATAAAATCGGATCGGGGGTTAAAAACATTCATATCGGTGACCGGGTCACGGGAGAAGGACATATTGCCTGCGGGCACTGCAGGAATTGCCGTAGAGGGAAAAAACATGTATGCCAGAATTCCATCGGCATCGGTGTCCACCGCGACGGTGCATTTGCAGAATACCTGGTCCTTCCTTCAGAGAACGTGATTAAAGTGGATGACAGGATCAGTGACGAGCTGGCCTCCATCATGGATCCTTTCGGAAACGCAACCCATACTGCCCTCTCTTTTCCCGTGATCGGGGAAGATGTTCTGATCACCGGTGCCGGTTTGATTGGCAGCATGGCAGTGGCTATCTGCCGCTTTGCGGGTGCACGGTATATCGTTGTAAGCGACCTGAGCGATGCCAGGTTAGAGATCGCTAAACAGCTTGGTGCTACCATGACCGTTAACCCGTCAAAAGGAGAAAAAATTAAGGATACCATTACAGCGTTGGGAATGGTGGGATTTGATGTTGGACTGGAAATGTCCGGTTCGCCAAGTGCTTTTGAAGAGATGATTGAAAACATGTACAACGGATCGAAAATTGCACTGCTTGGCATTCTACCAAATCATACCACTGTCCAGTGGGATAAAATCATTTTTAAAGCATTGCATCTGAAGGGCATTTATGGCAGGGAAATGTTTGAAACCTGGTATAAAATGGAACAGATGCTTATTTCCGGGTTGGATATTTCACCCGTCATTACTCACCGGCTTGATGTCAACGAATTCCAGAAAGGATTTGATGCCATGGAACGTGGAGATAGTGGTAAGGTTATTCTACGGTGGGAGTAATGCGATGTGCTGCTGGGGGTTACGTGACAAAAGAAGAATCTTATTTGTACTTGCTCCATCGGAAAACCATTAAAATCTATGTATAGTAAATTTAAAGATCATTTAAAAAAGGAGCTGCTTGCAATAAGAGAAGCAGGTCTCTATAAAGAGGAAAGGATCATCACCACTCCCCAGGGAATTGAGATTGAAACGAAAAAGGGATTAAAGGTGCTGAATTTTTGCGCCAATAATTACCTCGGGTTATCGTCTCATCCGCGTGTCATTGAGGCAGCAAAAAGGACACTCGACAATCATGGATTTGGCATGTCTTCTGTTCGCTTCATTTGCGGAACACAGGATATTCATAAAGAATTAGAACAGAAGATGTCGGAATTCCTTGTTACTGAAGACACGATCCTCTACTCCTCGGCATTTGATGCGAACGGCGGAGTGTTTGAACCGTTGCTCGGATCCGAATCTGCCATCATTTCGGATGAATTGAATCATGCTTCCATCATCGATGGTGTACGCCTCTGCAAAGCCAATCGGTTTCGTTACATAAACAACGATATGGCTGATTTGGAAGAACAGTTAAAACAGCCCGAATGTGAACAGGCAAGATTCAAATTAATCGTAACCGATGGTGTCTTCTCGATGGACGGGATCATTGCCCGGGTCGATAAGATCTGTGATCTGGCTGAGAAATATAACGCCCTGGTATGTGTTGATGATTCTCATGCTACCGGTTTTATTGGCAAGAACGGACGAGGAAGTGCTGAATATTGTAATGCCCTTGGACGGATTGACCTGATCACGACCACCTTCGGTAAAGCGCTTGGAGGAGCCTCCGGTGGTTGTGTATCCGGCAGGAAGGAGATCATCGATATGCTGCGGCAGCGCTCCAGACCATACCTTTTTTCCAATTCCCTTGCCCCTCCCATTGTGGGAGCAACCCTTGAAGTACTGAACATGCTCTCTGCCACCAACGACCTGAGGGACAAGCTCATGGAGAATACCATGTTATTCAGAAAAGGAGTGACCGATGCCGGCTATACCATTGTACCCGGAACCCATCCCATTGTTCCCATCATGCTGGGACACCTTCCCAACGATGCCCAATTATCACAGGAACTTGCATCCGAACTGCTGGACAATGGTATCTATGTTATCGGTTTTTACTATCCGGTTGTTCCCAAGGGGAAGTCCAGAATCCGGGTCCAGATCAGTGCAGCACATACCACCGAACATATCCGGTATGCCATAGATACTTTTGCAAAAATCAGGAAAGATTGGATTAAAAATGGGAAATGCCGGTAACGTTGCAGACCCTTATGTGTTGTAGAAAAGATGAAAAACTGGAGGTCAGATACCCGACTTTTACCAAATTAGTGCTACCTTGTGTTCCTTTCAAAATCACCATTTTCTTGAAGCTTTATGGCAAATATTGGCGCTTATAATGAGAGGATCAGAGCATTTGACTGGTCCATTGCAGAGAAGGAATTAGACTATTCCGATGGAAATATCATTAACATTGGCTGGTACTGTTCCGACAGGATATGCCTGCAGGGCAAAAGAGACAGGGTGGCTCTCTTCTGGGAAGGTTTTGGCGGGAATGAAAAACAGTTTACATTCAATGATATCCGGGTGGCCAGCAATACCATCGGTGCTTTTTTGCGAAATCTGGGAATAAAAGAGGAGGACCGGGTATGCCTCTTTATGGAACGCATACCTGAACTTTATCTGTCATTTCTTGGTGTGCTGAAAATTGGAGCCATCGTACAACCTCTCTTTTCTGCTTTCGGTGATGAATCACTCCATGTCAGGCTTGAGAACGCTCAGACACGGGCTATCATAACACAGCGTAAGCATCTGTCAAAAGTTAAAAAAATCGTGGATCTTCTGCCATCGCTGGAACATATCATTATTGTTGACTATGATGACCGGAAACCACTTCAGAAAAATGAAGTTGCTTTTTCACTTGAAGATGCTGAACCGATGGATCAATTTGAGATTTTTCCAACAAAGTCAGAATCCCCTTCTGTACTGCATTATACATCAGGGACAACCGGGCAGCCCAAGGGAGTAAAACACGTCCATTATTCACTGATCTCTCAATACCTTACAACCAAATGGGTCCTGGATCTCCAGGAAGATGATATCTATTGGTGTACTGCTGATCCGGGATGGGTTACAGGGACATCGTATGGGATCATCGGTCCATGGAGCATGGGGATCACACAGGCTGTGCTCAATACCGGGTTTTCTGCTGAAGCCTGGTATCGATTCATTGAAAAATACAACATATCGGTTTGGTACTCCGCACCCACAGCAATCCGCTCGTTGATGAAAGCAGGAAATGAACTGGTTAAACGGTTCGATCTGAGTACTCTTCGTCATCTTGCCAGCGTTGGAGAACCCCTCAATGCAGAAGCTGTTCTGTGGTCGGAAAAGGTGTTTAACAAACCATTTCTGGATTCTTACTGGCAGACCGAGACCGGATCGATTATGATCACCAATTTCCCGGGAATGAAAGTAAAACCGGGATCCATGGGTAAGGTATTCCCTGGAATTACCGGTACGGTTGTGGATCCGAAAACATTTGAACCCTTTACCGAACCCGGGAAAGTGGGATTAATTGCTTTCAAACCGGGATGGCCTGCCATGATGAGAACCTATTGGAACAACGATGAGATGTTCAGGAAGAAATTCAAAAAGGGGTGGTATTTGCCCGGCGATAGGGCAAGCCTCGACAGCGATGGTTATTTCTGGTTCATCGGCAGGGACGATGATGTTATCAATACCGGCGGACACCTGGTAAGTCCATTCGAAGTGGAATCGGCTCTGCTGGAACATGAAGCAGTCAGCGAGTCGGCTGTAGTGGCAAAACCGGATGATGTAAATATGGAGGTCGTTAAAGCATTCGTTACGCTGAAACCCGGATTTGAACCAAACAATGAACTTGAACTGAAGATCATGAATTTCATCCGGAAGAAATTATCTCCCCTTGCCATGCCCCAGGAGATTGAATACATGGACACACTACCGAAAACAAGGAGCGGGAAAATTATGAGGCGTATCCTTCATGCAAAAGAGTGGGGGGAAGAGATTGGCGATACCTCCACCCTTGAAGAGGATGAATAACAGACAGACACAAATGATTTATTAACTTAAACAGCGTAAAAATGGAAGAGATAAAAGATGTTGTCCTGAGCTATGTAATTGAGGAATACCTTGAGGAAGACGACGAGGAGATAGCATACGATACACCTCTCATCTCCGGAGGTATTGTGGATTCGTTTTCAATGGTTTCCCTGAAACGTTTCCTGGAGAACAAATACTCAATTAGCATCCCGGACGATAGAGCAACACCTGAAGCTTTTGATTCAGTCAATAAGATTGTTACCCTGATCCGGGAATTTACCGGATAATCACAAATTAAAATCCTGACAGAGAACCAGGTTCCAGTGTCCTATGGCAGGATTGTTCTACCCAGTCTGTTTTAATCAAACCATAATCTATCCATGAGTTATAGTGAAACAATTAGAAAAATTTATCTGGATCAGATTGATCAGATAAAAAATGCCGGGATCTTCAAGGAAGAACGGTTTATCCATTCCAGCCAGGCAGCGGATATTGAGGTTGAATTCCCCACAGGGTCTTCCCTGAAGAAAGTAATCAACATGTGCGCCAATAATTACCTTGGTCTATCGAGCCATCCTGATGTGGTGAAAGCTGCCCACGAAGGGCTAGATACCAGGGGTTATGGCATGTCATCTGTACGGTTTATCTGCGGGACACAGGATATCCACCGGGAACTTGAAAACCGCATGACCCAATTTCTGGGAACAGAAGATACCATTCTTTTCCCTTCCTGTATGGATGCCAATGCAGGAGTTTTCGAAGCCGTTTTATCGGACCAGGATGTTATGATCTCTGACCGATTGGTACATGCTTCCATCATCGATGGGATCCGATTGTGCAGTGCCATGCATGACACGTTTAAACACTCGAACATGGAGCACCTGGAAAGCAAATTGCAGCTCCATGCCGACAAACGGTTTAAAATGGTCATTACCGACGGTGTCTTTTCGATGGATGGGGATACGGCAAAGCTTGATGAGATGGCCGGACTTTGTGATAAATATGGTGCCATGCTGTTTGTCGATGATTCACACGCCACCGGTTTCATCGGTAAAACCGGAAGGGGAACACATGAGAAATGTGGCGTTCTGGGGAATGTTGATATCATCACCACCACCTTTGGGAAAGCTCTTGGAGGAGCTTCCGGGGGATGCGTGTCAGGCAGAAAAGAGCTGGTGGAGATGTGCAGGCAAAAAGCCCGTCCCTACCTCTTCTCCAATACCATTGCTCCGGTTGTGGTTTCCGGAGTGCTGAAAGTGCTGGAAATTCTTTCAAAAAGCACCGAACTCCGGGATAAATTGGAAAACAACACGAAGCACTGGAGAAAAGGTCTGACGGAGGCAGGTTTTGTATTGAAAGAAGGAGATACACCCATCGTCCCGGTCATGCTGTTCAATGCGAAACTTTCACAGGACTTCTCAAAGGATCTGTACAACGAAGGAATCTATGCCATTGGCTTTTTCTTTCCCGTTGTTCCCAATGGTCAGGCAAGGATCCGCACACAGATCTCTGCCGGGCATGAGATCCATCACCTGGACAAAGCCCTGGAAGCCTTTGTGAAAATTGGGGAAAAATATGGTATTCTGGGATTGACGAAACAGGAGATTATCGAAAAATATGGATTGTAAATCTTACATCAAAAAACCCGGAGGTTATTCCGGGTTTTTTATTTCTCCTGCATTATATTCTATCCGCATTTTGATGAGCCGCAATCCATGCAAACCAGGCATCCTTCCTGATACACCAGGTTATTGGATTTGCAGTCGGAACAGGTTCCTCCTTTTGCTTTTGTACCATCCGGAATATACTTTTTCAATGCCCTTTCCACTCCATTCTTCCAGGTATTGATCGTTTCACTGTCGAGCTGTAGTGATGAGACCAAATTCACGACATGGGGAATTGGCATGCCATGTCTCAAGACGCCGGAAATGAGCTTGGCATAATTCCAGAATTCCGGCTTGAACATATGGGAGAGTCCGCCGGCGGTGTTTATATAACCATATTTATCGGTGTATTGGAAGTCATACCTGTTCCGGCCATTATCATCCTTATTCTTCACAATCTGTCCTCTGTGGATGGATTTTGGAATGGGAAACATCTCCTCATCTGCCAGTCCGGTAAAGATTTCATACGGTTTACCATCTTTTATTCCGACGAAAGCAATCCATTTTTCGTTGTTGTTGTTGAAACGAATGATCTCCGCATCCAGTACTTTGGGCCGCTTATGGAAAACAACATCTTCTCTCTGGTTGGTTATTAGGACACCGTCTCTTGAGCCGTCACGATAGATGGTAGCTCCTTTACACCCCGATTCCCATGCCGTAACGTAGAGGGTTGCAACAAGATCGCTGTCAACATCCCTGGGAAGATTAATGGTTACACTGATGGAGTGATCAACCCATTTTTGAATGGCTCCCTGCATCTTGACTTTGCTAACCCAGTCAACGTCATTCGAGGTTGCCTTATAATAGGGTGATTTCCTCACAATCTCCTCTATCTCCTCTTCACCATATGTTTTCACCTCTTCAGGATCGTAATCCTGTGATTTAAGCCAGTCGACAAATTTGTGGTGAAACACATTGTATTCTTCCCAGGCATCCCCCATCTCATCCACAAAATTGATTTGAACATCCTGATCATTCGGATTCACCTTTCTTCTCCGTTTGTACACCGGGCGAAATACCGGTTCAATGCCCGAAGTGGTTTGAGTCATCAGGCTGGTGGTACCCGTAGGTGCAATGGTTAGCAGGGCAATGTTTCTCCGTCCATGTTTAAGCATATAGTTATACAAACCCTCATCGGCCTCCCTGATTCGTCGAATGAACGGATTATTTTTTTCCCGTTCAGCATCATAGAGGGCAAAGGGGCCCCTCTCTTTTGCGAGGTACACAGAAGATCTGTACGCCTCAAGGGCAAGCGTTTTGTGTACTTCTGTGGAAAAATCGATGGCATCTTCACTGCCGTATCGCAGTCCCAGGGAAGCGATCATATCCCCTTCAGCGGTTATCCCAATGCCCGTTCTTCTTCCCTCTCCGGTTTTGTGACGGATGTTCGTCCAGAGATTTTTCTCCACTCCTTTTATCTCATCGCCTTCCGGGTCCGCACCGATCTTCTTCAGGATGGAATCTATTTTCTCCAGTTCCAAGTCAATGATATCATCCATGATCCGTTGTGCCAGACCAGCATGCTCCTTAAAGCGTTCAAAATCGAATTTTGCTTTTTCGGTAAAGGGATCGTTTACATAACTGTATAAATTGATTGCCAGTAGCCGGCAGCTGTCATAGGGACAGAGGGGTATTTCGCCACACGGATTGGTAGAAACGGTCCGGTAACCCAGATCTGCATAACAATCCGGTACGGATTCACGGGTCACTGTATCCCAGAAAAGTATTCCTGGTTCGGCCGAAAGCCAGGCGTTGTAAACAATTTTTGCCCACAATTTTCGGGCATCGATCTCCTTTCTGACCGTGGGTTCTTTTGAATGAACAGGGTACTGTTGTATGTAGGATCCACCATCGGTTACGGCTTTCATGAATTCATCATCGATCTTTACGGAAACATTTGCGCCGGTGACCTTTCCTGCCTGGAGCTTTGCATCGATAAATTTTTCAGCATCGGGATGTTTGATAGATATGGTCAGCATAAGGGCTCCCCTGCGTCCATCCTGCGCTACTTCACGCGTCGAGTTCGAGTACCGTTCCATGAATGGCACAACACCGGTGGATGTCAATGCGCTGTTGAGAACCGGACTACCGGATGGCCTGATGTGTGTCAGATCATGTCCTACACCGCCCCTGCGTTTCATCAATTGTACCTGCTCCTGATCAATCTTAAGAATCCCACCGTAGGAATCCGAATTCCCTCTGTTCCCGATGACAAAACAATTGGACAAAGAGGCGATCTGGAAACCATTACCAATTCCGGTCATCGGACCACCCTGCGGTACGATATAGGTGAAATTCCTCAAGACATTGTAAATGATCTCTTCACTTAATGGATTGGGATATTTCAACTCAATCCTGTGGATCTCACGAGCCATCCTGTGGTGCATATCATCCGGAGTTCGTTCATAGAGGTTTCCAAAGGAGTCCTTTAACGCGTATTTGTTGACCCAGACCCTGGCTGCAAGTTCATCTTCGTTGAAATAGTCAAGGGAGGCTGCAAAGGCTTCATCGTGCGTATAAATTTTCCTCTCTTCCTTTACCCTGGTTTGGGTTATCTCTTCGAGAGGCAATTTTTGTGCAGCGGTGCCTTCTTTTGCTTCAACATCCTTTTTTTGAGCAAGCAATTCTCCCATTGATGAAAATAATTATTGTTAAGTAATTGTTATGATGAAAAGTAGGATTGGCCCCCCCCAATAAATTGAGTATTGCAATTTATGCATTGACAAAAGGTTTGGCAACATCGATTGATTCCTAATTATCAACATTTCAGAAGAGTTTTCAACTTGCTTGTTTAATTCTTTATTTATCAGTATCTTACAAATATAAATCCATTAATCCAATGATTATATAAAGGTATTCAGGTCTTATTTTCTTATATTTAATGCCCCCGTTCATCACCGTTAATAAACCATTTATCATGCAGTGTCATTCATTATGCAAAGAGGGAAAAAAAGCTGCCCTGATCAAGGCAGCTTTAACTGTAACATTTGTTAATTACAAGACTACTTTGGAGTCGGTCCTTCTATGTACGTAAATTCGGGATCCGGCCCCGATTTAGTGCATTGGAATGTAATGGAATAAGTACCATCAGAACCACTATAGGTAGCAAAGGTGGCAACATAATAAACATCGACACCCTCCACCTGTGTGACAGCATTTGGGAACTTGACTGGTAACAGGGCTGTTCCAATGGCTTCCTTGAGAGCTTCCTCCCAGGATTCAGGGTCGAATTCATGGTAACCCGGGCGGATATCAAAATTCCCATAATAGGCGCTTGCGCCAAAGTATGATTCACTGGTACCATAGCTATCCACGTATTCCGGATCGACATTGTTATTAACATAATCCACGATTATCTGATAATCGGAAGAAACCAGGCTAAACATCACGGTTGGGTCAAACACCCATTTCTCGCCATTCTGGATAAACTGGCTGGATTGCTCGATTATGGGCTTGTACATTGTCCATTGCCCTCCTGAAACAGAATATTCATCGGCTTTCCAGATGGTTGTTCCCGCATAATACCGGTACATTACCGCAACTTTATCTTCTTCCTGTGCATAGGGTAAATGTGCATTTAAATACTGGGGTAAATAGTTTTCCGGTGGTTCACTGGACGAGAAGTTATCGTATTTCCCTGGATCTCCCATTGCATCGTATTCATCCGAGTCCAGAACAAACAGATCTTCTTCCGGGGACCAGGTGGTCCCGTTGAATTGGTAGATATCATATACCGTGTTGTAGCTAATATCGGATTCCGTTTTGACCTTTACATCATCCACTTCCCATGTTTTACTTTCAGCATCAGTGGATGTATATACGAAAGCAATGTTAATTGATCCTGTCAGGGCATCCAGGAAGATTTCACCGGATTCAACCAGTTCAAATCCTCCTTCTGATAATGAATATCCGGTAAAGTCTGTCCATGTTGCCGTTGAGGGATCCCCTGGTCCTGTATAATCGGATGAGTATTTGACTTCGAGAACCGGGCCTGCATAATTACACATAGTAGAAAACGTGAATATTTCATTTTCTGTATCATCCAGGTTAATCGCAGGAGTGATCAACCAATCCTCATTCAGGTGGTTCCCGCCATCATAATAACCGGATATTTTTACGAAACTGTTCCCACTGTAACTTGAATGGGACCAAACCTGGTCCCCCACTACACTGTATGCCGTCCACTTGAGTAGCTGGTCATCATCTTCAAAGTCATCCTCAAAAAGGATGTTTTCGGCAGGTCCGGTTGGTATAACCGGTGAATACTTACATTCAACGAGCACCATATCCCCATCAACTGCGTCTGGAAATTGACTAATCAATATGCCCGGAAGATGATCCTCCGGTTCATCGCCGGGAAGGAAAAACTCATACTCTTCCACTGAACCACCAACGCTTTGATAGTCTTCAGAAGCCACTTCATAAAACGGAGCCTGGACATAACCCATTAAATAGCCAGGATACCCATCATAGAAGTTATAGGTGATGGTTGCAACCGAGTTCTTACCAAATGCCGGAAACAAGTTTGACAGGAGTGCAGGTATGTATTTTGAAGCGGATACCGTGTCGCAGAAATATTCGTTTGTTTCTATAAAGCTGGCATTGACAACATCATTGGAATCTGCATAGAGGGCCAGATCGGCTATGGTTTCATAATCATCACTGATGAGAGTATAGGTAGCTTCACCCACATATTCTTTATTCAGTTCATTGAGTTCATCCAGGATATCATCCATGGGATCACAGGCTGAAAAAACCAGTGTGATGCATATCAAATAATAGATTATTGTTTTCATGATCGTTTTTTTTCTGGTTCAAATAAGGGATTCTAAAAGTTGACTCTCAAACTGACGCTCCATGATCTTCCCCATCCATAATATACCTCAGCGCTTTTCCAGTCATGAAAATCTCCATCATAAGCATCGGATATATACTTTTCATCAAACAGGTTGTTCATGTTTGCAAAAAATGATACGTTCAATCCTGCCAGGGTAAAATCATATCGCAGGTTTACATCCACCAGACCGAAGGTTGGTAACTCCCAGGCTTCGGGATTTTTCTTGTCATCTTCCGGGGCTGAAGTTCTGCTGAGGGGGTCAAATTCCGCAAAAAGCCTGTCGTAATAGTTATAATCAACGCCAATTTTTACTCCTTGCAATAGTTCATAATCGATCCCAAGCGCAAAGGTTGTCTGGGCAGCATCTCCAACATGAACATCGGCTAGATAAAGGTTATACGTTCCCACTATTTCCTGGTTGTCATCAAACAGGTTAACATCTTCCAGGTCGTTCAACCATCGCCAGTCAGCCAGGGAGATCATACCTAAAATACTGAGTTTGCTAATGGGTCTGTAAATCAGATCCAGTTCAATTCCCTTATGCAGTGCATCCACTCCAAGGATATTGGCTGTGAAGTAGTCGACAGAACCATCCGGATTGGTTTGCGAGGAAGTTCTAATGAAGGTTTTATCCAGCCATTTAGTATAATACACATTCAGGTTTGCAATGAGTACACTGGTGTTTAATCCGTAACCCAGTTCAAAGCTGAATACCTTTTCGTTCCTGGCATCTTCATTCAGGACATTCAGGTAATTCAGGTATGTTGCATTAAAATCAGGCTGGCGGGCAAAGAAACCGGTATTGATGAATACGTTATGGTTATCGTTCAGGTTATAATTTGCTCCCCCTTTGAAACTGAAGCCCAGGTAGGTGGTCCAGTCAGTAACCTGGTCGGTATTCATGGCATTGTTATAGGTAGATTCTCCCAGCAGATCCAAGTATTCTTGTTGCAAATGGGAACCCCCATAGAGAAGAGCATCAATTCTCAGCTTTTTTTTCAGGTCATCATCAAAATAATTAAAGTAGTCTGTTCGCCTGTACATTTTATCTGAAAAAGACCCTGCAACAAATGCCGAAAGGTTACCCAGTGTATATTCGGCCTGTGCAAAAATGCCGGCCCACAGTACTTCTCCATCGTCATAGTAATCAATTTTATCTCCAACGTCGGCAACGTTGATTGGTTTGTTGTAATTTCGGTTCATATCCAAAAAGTACTCTCCTCCCAGGAGGTCAGTCACAATGCGGTAATGTTCACCCTTGTAATATCTTCCATCAAACCCCCCGTTTACACTCAGGTTTCCCCATTTATGGTTCAGGGTTGAAAGGACACCATACCAATTGTGGTTATTGACGGATGACCGGAGTATGCTTTCCGATCCCAGGCTTCCGCGGGCTACATTTTCATCAACGATCCGGTCAAAATCAACCTGGCCATTCCTCAGGTAGTCACCATAAAATTTATCTGTATTACCGTAACTGCCGGTTCCTCCACCGGTACCGATGGATGCATACAAAGCGGTTAACAGGCTTGTCCGTTCATTTACTGTCCAGAAATGGTTCAGGATTGCCTGTGGTTTGTGGTAATAGTTCTTCCTGGCGTATTCAATTGCTCCATCCTTATAACCCCAGTCCACATTATATCTAATTCCATACTTTTCAAAGGTCTCGATGGATAGATCCGTTGCTCTCTGTCCGTGCCATTGAGGGGCGCCAAACAGTGAAAATGCCAGGGAGTGTTTATCATTAACCCGTTTTGAAATGTTCAAAAAATAGGAGTAGGATTCAAACTGGGTTCCATCCACATATCCGTCGCCGTTTGTACTGGCGAGTGATATGGTTGATGCCCAGCCGTTGTCATAAAGTCCGGTTGAGAATGTAAAGGCGATTTTCTGGTATTTATCATTTCCCAGTCCATAAATGAAGTTACCACCCCGGACAGCATCTGTTGTGCGTGTCATGATATTGATGGTTCCGCCCACAGATGGAACAGCGATTTTAGCGGCACCCAGTCCTCGTTGAACCTGCATATACTGGGTTACATCGGGAAGTCCTGCCCAGTTTGACCAGTAGACCCATCCATTTTCCATATCATTGACCGGTACACCGTTTATCATCACCGCAATGTTACGCTGATCAAATCCACGCAGGTTCACCCTGGAATCTCCGAATGCACCTCCCTGCTTGGTGGCGTATATACCGGGGGTGGATTTCAGAATTTCCGGATACTCCTGGTTTCCCAGTTTTTCCATGATCTGCCTGGGTTTTACGGATGAAACGGCCACCGGTGTCTGACGGGCAATTGCCATCGAGGAGACCACCCGCACCTCCTGTAAACCCACTGCATTGACATCCAATGCAATTTCTTCCAGGTCGGTTGTCTGTCCATCCCTTACCGTCACGTCCACCGTTTTAGTTATATATCCCACAAAGGAAATTTCAAGAACATAAGTGCCGGGTTCCAACTGCAGGGAAAAACTCCCATCCAGATTGGATACCGTACCCCTTGATTCTCCCTGCACAAGGATCGAGGCTCCGATGAGGGATTCATTTGCAGCAGGATCTTTTACAACACCCTCAACAGTTCCCTGCCCGTATGCTGCTACCAGGGCAAAACAGAAGGTGAGACTGAAAAAGGTTCTCAAAAAAGATTTCATAGGCATTAAGATTTTCAGGGTTAAAAAGCATAAAAAAGGATTAAAAATAGAGAATAAAAGAGGGTGTTGGAATTAATCCTTCAATAATTTTTCAACAATGGATTTTGTGGCTCCGAGGTTTGTTTTTACATAATCCCTGGCAATGCATCCACTGTTTTTCAGGTATTCCCGATCACCCGTAAGTTGCTGAAGGATGTTCATTAATTCTTCATAACTTCTGACGGAAAATGCCCCTCCCAGGTTAACCAGGTCAATGGCTTCCTGGAAGGCTTTGTATTTGGGTCCGAAAAGCACCGGTATGCCATAGGTTGCAGCCTCCAGGATATTGTGGATCCCTTTTCCAAATCCCCCGCCAACGAATGCGAGGTTACCATAGTAATAAAGTGATGAGAGCATTCCGATGTTGTCTATGATCAGGACATCAGCCTGCGAACAATCCTTTTCCCCGGTCTCAGAATAACGCATGGTGGGTCTGTTCATCAATCGCATCATCCGGTTGATGTGATGCTCATGGATCTCATGCGGAACCAGGATCCATTTTTGTTCTCCCCCCAACTCATTGATATACCGGATCAGGATATCTTCATCCTCTTTCCAGGTACTTCCGGCTACCAGTGTGAGCCGATCCCGTTTGAAGGTTTCAATTACCGGCAGGTTCCTGCGCTGATTTGCAATGGCATGCACGCGGTCGAACCGGGTATCCCCGGATACGGTAACCCGGTCTGAAGGAAGGAATGATACCAGTTCTTTGGAACGGTGGTTCTGAACAAACAGGTGGGTAAAGAGGTGAAGGATTTGCCGGAAAAAACCACCATACCACCTGAAGAAAACCTGGTTTGGACGAAAATTTGATGAAATGAGATAAACCGGTACGTTCTTCAAGCTGAGTGTGTGAATGTAATGATACCAGAATTCATACTTGACAAAAATAACCATCTCCGGATTTACAAGGCGAATGAATTGCTCTGCATTTTTTTTCGTATCGTAAGGGAGATAGAAGATGTAATCGGCCAACTCGTAATTTTTTCTCACTTCATATCCTGAGGGAGAAAAGAACGTAAGGAGGATTTTTTGGTCGGGTCTCTCTGTTTTTATCGATTCGATAACCGGTCTTCCCTGTTCAAATTCTCCCAGTGAAGCACAATGAAACCATATAACCCCCTCATCGGGATTAACCTTTTCCCGGATTTGTTTAAACAGACCTCTGCGACCCGATCTGAATAGTCGTGCTTTTATATTAAAACCAGAAGCTACGAAGATGAAGAAGGAGAAGATTCTGATAGCAAGGTTATATATGATTCTCATTCAAAAACAGATTAGGGCTTTACTAAAAGGCGGCGAGGAGCAGATCAATATCTTTTGAGAGGATTCCGAAGTGGTTGCCAATGTAACTGTTGGTCAGGATTCCATTATATATATATACCCCTTTCCTCAAACCCTTATCCTCTTTTAGCAGGGTTTTGATACCACCTGAATTACCGATATTGATAAGAATAGGCGCAAAAACATTGCTCAGCGCAATGGAGGCAGTTCGGGCTACTCTTGACGGGATATTACTAACACAATAATGGACGACACCGTGTTTTGTAAATACCGGATCGTTATGGCTTTTTGTTTCTGATGTTTCAACGACACCTCCCTGGTCGATGCTAATGTCAACAATCACCGATCCTTTCTTCATCCCTTTCACCATTTCCTCTGTAATATAAAAGCGGGGACCTTTACCGATCAGATGAACAGCACCGATCACAACATCGGCGGATTTCAGTGTTTTTTCGAGAACTTTTGGATGGAAAATCGAAGTATGTAACCGTTGTCCCACAAAATTCTGCAACCGCCTGAGTTTATAGATTGAATTATCAAAGATCTTGACCACTGCTCCCAAACCAATGGCTGCTCTGGCAGCATATTCAGCGGCAGTTCCAGCTCCAAGAATCACCACCTCTGCCGGTGTAATACCCGTAATTCCTCCAAGCATAACCCCTTTCCCTTTGTGCACATTACTGAGGTATTCCGAAGCGATGAGTATGGAGGTGATGCCCGCAATTTCACTCATGGATCGAACCACGGGATAACAGTCAAACTTATCTTTCAGATTTTCAAAGGCAATGGATGTCACCTTTTTCTGCATTAACTGGCGAAAATAGGCTTCTGTTTGATTAATGGCATGCAAGGAGGAAATGATCAACTGGTTCCCTTTCAACTGTTCAATCTCACCGAGTGTAAGGGGAGCAATTTTCAGGATAATATCAGCACTAAAGATCTCTTTTCGGCTATCCACAATGAACCCCCCGTACTCACTATAATCTGTATCAGTATAGCTTGCATCGCTACCTGCCTTGCTCTCAACATTCACTTCATGTCCCTGATCCACCAGCAATCCTACTGCTTCCGGTGTCAATGCCACGCGGTTTTCATCTTTCTTGGATTCTCTGGGGATCCCAATAATCAATTTCTTCTGTCTTTTTCCAACTTCCAGCACTTCCTCCTGCGGAAGTAAATTGCTCTTACCGAACATGAGCGACTCTGATCCCTTCTGATCTTTCATAACAGACTGGTTTAAATTAACTTTCCTGCTTTCGATTCCAGTGCATTTAAAATTACGACAATTTCAAATGAAATTCAAACTTTTTCATGTTGCGGGAAGATTTGCCGATATTGAATCAGAGTGGTTTATCGAACTGAAAAAAACGTTTCCCGGCAGACCCTACTTCAATTTTAACGGGTATTGTGCCGGCAGGCAATAGCTCCTCAATCAATTCAGGCCATTCGATAAAGCAATAGTTCCCACTGTAAAAATAGTCTTCGTAGCCAAGATCAAAAACTTCTTCTATTTTTTCAATCCGGTAGAGATCAAAATGATACACCACAAACCCTTTTGCGGACCGGTATTCATTCACGATAGAAAAGGATGGGCTGTGGACCACGTCATTCACGTTAAGTCTCCTGCAAATTTCCTGGATCGTGGTGGTTTTACCCGATCCCAGTTCTCCATAGAAGGCAAAGATCCGATAATTCTGATACGCTCCCAGAATGACCTGAACGACTTTACCAAGCTGGTCTTTACTATCAATCTGGATTCTTTTCATCCGTGAAAATTCCAGTTTATCCAACGGTTGCAAGTCTGACAAAAGGAATCAGCATTTCCTGCATCGATATCCCTCCATGCTGGATGGTGTTTCGATAGTATTTTACGTAATGGTTATAATTCTGGGGATAGGCAAAGAACTGGTCATTAACAGAGAATATATAACGTGAGCTAACATTCGATCTGGGCAGAAAAGCCAATTCCGGTTTTTTGATATCAAAAACCTTCTGGGGATCATAATTCAGGTTTTTCCCTTGTTTATACCTCAGGTTAGTTGAAGTACTCCTGTCCCCCACGACCTTGACGGGGTCCTGAACGCGAATCGATCCATGGTCGGTTGTAATGACCAGCTTTACATCATGGTCTGCCAGCGATTTAATCAACTCCAGCAGAGGGGAATGCTGAAACCAGGAGAAGGTTAATGACCGATAGGCCGGTTCATCATCTGCCAGTTCCCGGATCATCTCAATTTCTGTCCTGGCGTGAGAAAGCATATCTAAAAAATTGTACACAATAACCAGTAAGGGTCGTTGGATATAATCGGCAATATTGTCAACCAGTTTCTTCCCGGCAGCTAAATTGTTTATCTTCTCGTAGGTGAATGAGTAGTCTTTCCCTGCACGTTGTAGCTGCTTTTCCAAGAGTTCTTTCTCCCAGAGGTTTTTCCCCATATCTTCATCATCAAACACCCAGAATTCGGGATAAAGTTGCTCAATTTTCAAGGGCATGAGTCCGGAAAATATGGCGTTTCTTGAATACTGGGTAGCTGTCGGTAATATGCTACAATAGATCTCTTCCTGTTCAATCCTGAAATAATCAGTGATGGAAGGATAAATAACCTTCCATTGGTCCCATCTGAGGTTATCAACAAGGATAAAAACAACCTTCTCTCCCATATCCAGCATTGGAAAGATCTGCTGGGAAAAAAGATCCGGTGAAAGAAGTGGTTTGTCAACGGTGTTTGATGAATCAAACCAGTTGAGGTAATTCGCTTTTATGAATTTCCCGAATGCATGGTTGGCTTCGGTTTCCTGCATACCCAGCACATCAGCCATACCGGTCTCCCCCGATTTATCAAGCTCCAATTGCCAGTAAATCAATTCTTTATAGATGCTTACCCAGTCCGAAAAACCCACAGCAGCATTAATCTTTCCGGATATTTTCCCAAATTCTTCCCGGTAATCTGAAGTGGTTTTTTCTGTTACAAGCCGTTTCTGGTCAATATTTTTCTTAATGGAATGCAGGATCTGGTTCGGATTAACCGGTTTGATCAGGTAATCATCAATGTTTGATCCTATCGCTTCTTCCATGATATTCTCCTCTTCGCTTTTTGTTATCATAACAACGGGAATATCGGGAGCGATACTCTTTATCATCTTCAGTGTTTCCAGTCCACTCATTCCGGGCATGTGCTCATCGAGAAATATCAGATCGAAATCTGATTGTTTTACCAATTCAATGGCATCATCACCATTGGTAGCGGTTTCAATGATAAATCCTTTTTCCTCCAGGAAAAAAATATGAGATTTCAATACATCAATCTCGTCATCCGTCCATAAAATTTTAATTTTTCTCATAGTGCATGTACCTTACCATCCAAATAAATGGTTTCTGCTTAATATACCAAAAGTAGCGGATTTTTGAATGGCAGAAATCCTCACCGAAGATACTTCATTTTAAAAAACTTATCGTACTTGGAAACCGATTTATCGTTTTTTAAGGTGGTGAAATTCTCATCTGAGATAATGAAAGAATAGTAATCGCCCTGTGGAAGTTCGTTGATAACACTCTCTTCAAGGATAATTTTTTCTGAATAGTCCTGTGCATCGGACAGGGTAAGAAAAGGTTTTACTGTAATGATATGCAATGTGTCGTTCAGCATTTCTCCCCCTGTTTCAAAATCCACCTGACCATAATGATCAAGGTTGTAATTGATAATGTTAAATATGAGCTGGTTTACATTTACCTGAAACCGGTTAACCACCAGCAAATAATAATGAACAGCACTATCGTTGTAAGCATAAATTTCCTGTGCTTCGATCACTTCCTCCTCCTCTTTTAAGACCGGGAGTGTTCTGTCGAGGAAGGCTACGATTTCATTTGCCTTTTCCTTTTCCCTGCTATCAGGAAATGCTTCACTCAGTTCGGTTAAAGCATTTTTAAACGCTCTAACATCCTGGGTTCTTCCAATAGAGAGCGCTTTCAGCAGCCCGAATTTGGGTAGCAATTCATCGCCAGCATATGCAGAATCGGCATAATTACACCGCTCGATCACCTGTTGATACTCCTTGTTCAAATAGATCTTGTAGGTTTCTTCATATAATGTCACCACCTTTCTCTCCTCGGCTTTCAGGGTATCAAAATAATCGGGATCAGAGATTATTTTAGCGTATTCGCTTTCCGGGTATTGGGATAAAATCAGGTTTTTATAATGGTTTTCTCTTTGCCGGTCGGGCAGATTTTTATTTAAATCATAGAGATAATAATAGGATGATAGCTGGTATTCATTCGCCGGATACCGATGATTAAGGTCCTCATATGTTGTAATTGACCGTTTGAAATCGTTAAAATCGTCTTTATAAATTCTGCCGATATTGTACAGGGCACCTGCAATTTTTATGTCGGATATCTTCAGCAGGGAGTCATTTACAGGAAGATCTTTCAGGTAATATTCACGTGATTTTACATCAATGGTACCCAGGTTATTTCCTGTCGCATCTGGATTTGTCTGGTTGGATTCACTGGTGAACGCAACGAAGCTTACGGTTGATTTGTTAGCACGCCGCCAATTATCTTCCAGCCTTCTCTCCCCCCATTTTAACCGGAATTCATTCCGTCCAAAGCTCAACGCCGAAGGATTATAAAAGTACCATTTCCCTTCCCGTTGAATATCATTCCTGAACCGTCGTTCGTTCTCATAGTAATTCATGGTATTGAACTGCCGTTCAATTTGTTCTTCCCGCTCTAATCGCTCATTTTCATTCAGTTCTCTGATGATCCCTTCAATCAGTGCAAATTTGTCCTGGTCAGATAATCCGGCAACCATTTGCAGGCTATCTTCCAGTTCAACAATGTTTATATATTTGACCAGTTCAGTCAGGTTTTGCGATTTGGTACGGATCTGATCCAGGTTGGGATAATCTTGGGCCAGGAATGCAACGGCACTATCATAATAAGCCTGGGCGGGTTGATAATCAAGCTGGCTGAAATAGATATCGGCAACTTCCAGGTAGGATAGTCCCTTCTGAAAGCTGCTTGATATGCTGCTTGCAGCCGATTTTTTATAATAACCGATCGCCTCCTCAATCCTGTTTTCCTTGTATGCTATTTTACCATATGCATAATAGATCTGATCCTGGTAATCGATATTCTTTTTGTCCCTGAGCAGTTTTTTCAGGTCCTTTTTGATCTCTTCGCTATCCTCTCGGGTTACATCGAATGATCCGGCTTTATTGATTCTTGCATTGAATGTCATTTCATAGGGTGGATTCATTCTGATCACATCTTTGTACAGATCAGATGCTACCCCAAAGTCACCTGTCTCTTCATGAAGCTGCGCAAGGACAAAAGTATATCTCTGTTTATCTTTTTTCCGGCGGACTTTATCCACGACAGGGGTCAGGTGAGGGATAGCCCGTTCATACTCTTCCTGTTTCAGGAAATAATGGGCATAGGTGGCATGATACTCCACAGCCATTTTCTCCTTTACCGGCTCTTCATCAGCAATGAATGTTAATATCCGCTCTGCTTCCTTATATTCTTCCAGTTCGATGTTTGTTCTGGCAAGCCAGATATAGGCTTCCATCCTTGTTTCTTCATCAAGGGCTTCACTGATTAGGAGCTTCAGCGTATTCAGGGCAATATGATAGTCATGTTTATAAAACTGAGCCTTTGCCATCAACAGATAGCTGTCATCCACCCACCGGTTATATTCAGGTTGATTATAAAACGCCCTTTCATCATCGGTCATTTCGTCCGTTTCCATTTCCGGTTTGGCCGTGATTGAATGCAATGTGATAATTTTGTAGGCTTTTTGTATGGCAAGGTCCATTTCAGGAGCGATCTGTTTAGCTATATTTTCATCGACATAGGTAAACAGGGAGAGTATTTTGGAATAATCATCAACAAATGCATCCTCACATTTTTCCACACCCCGAAGAAAATTTTCATAACCGTTAAAATAGATATTATAATGAGAGGTGAGTCCATGGAAATTCCGGCTCAAGCTGGTATTCTTTTCAGCTGAACAACCGGCAACCAGGATCAATGTGAGTGAACCCAGCAAGCAATATGTAATCTTTTTTGTAATCAATCTACCGGGTTGTCTTAGAGAATAAACTGGTAATTTACAAACATATTTTATGATCCATGGAATATTTTATAACCCGGTTTATCCCCGGCAAAAAAAAAGGGCTTACTAAGCCCTTCAGAAGCGGTGAAATCCGGATGTTAATCGTTAACAGGCTGAACCTCCTTTAGTTCAGGGATCTCTTTTAAAAGTGCCTGTTCAACACCTGATTTCAGGGTTTGCTGGCTGAACGGACAGCCAAAGCATGCTCCCTCCAGTTTTACTTTGACCACCATGTCATCGGTCACATCAATCAGGGAAATATCTCCCCCATCCGCCTGAAGAAAAGGACGTATTTTATCCAGGGCACGATCTATCCTGCTTAAAAGTTGGGTTTTCTTTTCTGCTTCCATGTTCATTTTTTTTATATCTTACAATGATTATTTACGGGTAATTTCAACTCGTTTTGTGGGTTCCTGTTCTCTGTTACGAATCTCAACCTGCTTTATCACATTTTCAGCCAGCTTTACAAATGCTTTGCCTGTGGATGATTTTTCATCCAAAGCAGAAGGATTTCCCATATCTCCATCTTCACAAATGCTCTCAACTACCGGGATCTGCCCCAACAGGGAGACGTTATACTTTTTTGCCAGCTTTTCACAACCATTTTTACCAAAAATATAATACCGGTTTCCAGGCAGTTCAGCCGGGGTAAACCAGGCCATGTTTTCCACCAGTCCAAGAATCGGTACATTGATTCTATCGCCTGTAAACATGTTAATTCCTTTAATGGCATCTGCCAGTGCTACTTCCTGCGGCGTGCTGATGATAAGTGCACCCGTCACAGGAACCTCCTGAACCAGTGTAAGGTGGATGTCGCTGGTTCCGGGTGGAAGGTCAACCAGTAAATAATCGAGTTCTCCCCAATCTCCCTGCCCGAGCATTTGCTTCAGGGCATTGGTAGCCATGGGTCCACGCCAAACCAGTGCACTATCCGGATCAATAAAAAATCCGATGGATAACAATTTCACTCCGTGACGTTCTATCGGAACAATCATATCAACCCCTTCAACCTGATTAACAAATGGTTTGGCTTTTACCACACCAAACATTTTCGGAATGGAAGGTCCATAGATATCTGCATCAATCAACCCCACACGTAATCCTTTCTTCGCTAACGATACAGCGAGGTTAACAGCAATGGTGGATTTTCCCACGCCCCCTTTCCCCGAGGCTATCGCAACAATATTTTTCACACCGGGTAACAGTTCCTTCTTTGGTTCAGCCGGCGGAACTTTTACCGTAATGTTCTCCTGAATTTGAGCTTCTGAGTCAACGTCTTCCAGAACTGCCTTTACGCATGCTTTCTTAATTGAAGAAATAAACGGATCATTTGATCTGGGAAACAGGAGTGAAAAACGAATCTCTTTGCCCTTGATCGTAAGATCATCAACCATCCCCAATGAAACAATGTCCTTTTTCTTTTCCGGATGAACTACGTTGCTTAATGCATCTAAAACCTGTTGCCGGGTAAAACTCATGGTAAAATCTATTTTATTATGTTAATTTGATTTAAATTAAAATACAAATATACAGTTTTTATTTATATAATGGATGGATCGCTCAGTTCCTTTCGCGGATCCCAGAAGTGCTTTTCGAAGTCGATGACCCGGTCATCTTCAACCCTTATACCTTCATTCTCGAGAAGCTGGCTCATGGTATTGGTATTTCCAAAATGATGCTTTCCTGTGAGGACACCATTTCTGTTTACCACCCGGTGTGCAGGTATGAAATCGGGAAGATGATGCGAATTGTTAAGAGCCCAACCGACCATCCGGGCGGCTCTTCCCGAACTGAGATACCTGGCGATGGATCCATAGGTGGTAATCCTCCCATAGGGAATTTGTCGGGTGACATCATACACCCGTTCAAAAAAAGAGCGTTCCACCAACTTATTCCGGTTCATGGATTACTGTATCTGCAGGCAGTTGAAAACAAAGGTATTTAATCGTCACATGCTGTTCAAGGAACTGTTTCTCATACTGGGTAGTGATGGACAAAACGGGGTCGATATTTGGTTCTTCATTAAGATTTTCTAATGCAAAGATCAGTGGAAGGTCATTGTATGCAATCATTTGCATTGTATAGTCGTAGAGGACTTTACTATCCGTTTTCAGGTGAATGCATCCCCCGGGTGACAGGAATTCCCGGTATGCATTAAGAAATCGGGCTGCGGTAAGTCGTTTTTTATTTCTTCTTTTTTTTATTTGAGGATCGGGGAAGGTAAGCCAGATTTCAGCGATCTCATCCTTCGCAAAAAAGGAAGTTATCTGTTCGATACGCGTCCGGATGAAAGCAACGTTTTTCAACTGTTCATTCAATGCTATTGTTGCCCCTTTCCATATGCGGGCTCCCTTGATATCGATTCCAATAACATTCCGTTGGGAAGAGTTGGTAGAAAGTCCGATGGTATATTCACCTTTTCCGCAGCCCAGTTCCAGTGTAATGGGATTATCGTTCTTAAAAAAAAAATCTTTCCACTTTCCTTTCAGGTGAAAGTCCTTATTATAAATTTCCTGAAATGGAGGCTGAAAAACGTGTTGGAAGGTCTCCATTTCAGCCCATTTTTTACCTTTTCTCTTCCCCACAGGATATCCGTTTGTATTCATTTCATTCGTTCAACCCGCAGACCTATATCGAACACATGCTTTAACTGGTCGGTTCGCATGGCTTGTTCAATTTCAAAGCTATACAATCCCGGGTAAGGGAAGCGTACATTCACCTTGTAAGGGACCTGAAGTGTAGCGATATCTCCCAGTCCGCTACCCAGCCAACGTCCTTTTTGGTCAGCCAATGTGCATTCAATCGTATCACGAATCCATTGTCCGGATGGTGATACGGTTCGAATAAAAAGAAAAAGGTTACTGTACTGATACTGTCCTCCATTTCTAACATTCACGCAGATGTTATGGGGGTTGATTGTATCTGTTATTTCCACATCAAAACCGAGAACATTTGTTTTGTCCCATCGATGATTCGGTAGCGTTATGTTTTCTTCAAAGACCCGGTTTCGATCGCAGGAGCAGATCAGTGCAATCAACACCAGCCAAAGAATCGGGTTGATTATTGAATCATATTTCACGGGTTTTTCCTTTGAATTAGGAACATTCATTAACGATCCGGTTTTTCGGAAAATGGTTTGGAAGTCTTTACCTGTCATTCAGGTTTCCTGTTATTGGTCCGGTATTTACCTTTTCCTTTTTTCCTTTTGCTTTTGCCAGATTTGCCAGATTCTTTATCAAACCGGGTTAAACTGTCTTCATTAACACCATTCTCGTAATCGAGGATTTTACGGTCAGGAATATTCTCTTGAGCAATGAGTGATGGTACTTTTCCCCCTTTCTTATTCAGTTGATGGATTTGCAGCACCCGTTCTATTGCAATGGGTGTAAGGTTTACTGAGGAATCTTTCTCGTATGAATACCACATCAGCCTTCTGAAGATATCTGTTTTTTGATGATAGGCCGTCCCCTGTTCGGTTTCCAGGGGAATGGATCTGTCCGGAAAATCCTTTTGAGCATCTAGATAGCAATCCAGTTCATAATTCAGGCAGCATTTCAGTTTACCACACTGGCCGGCTAATTTTTGCGGATTAAGTGACAACTCCTGGTATCTTGCCGAACTGGTAGTTACAGAGACAAAATTCGTTATCCATGATGCACAGCACAATTCCCTGCCGCATGAGCCAATCCCTCCTATCCGTCCCGCTTCCTGCCTGGCTCCGATCTGTCTCATTTCGATTCTGATTTTAAATTCATCTGCCAGGACTTTTATCAGTTCCCTGAAATCAACACGCTCATCAGCGATATAATAGAAAATGGCTTTGGTGTTGTCTCCCTGGTATTCAACATCTCCGATTTTCATATCCAGGTTCAGGTCTTCCGCTATTTTTCTGGCTTTCAGCATGGTTGAATCTTCCAGGCTAATGGCCTCCTGCCATTTTTCGATATCTGCCGGTTTTGCTTTTCTGTATATCTTTTTAAGATCATCCGATTCAACAGGGGTATTGGATTTCTTCATTTGGTGAAGGACAAGTTCTCCCGTTAATGAAACGATTCCGATATCATGCCCCGGAGAAGCTTCCACAGCAACTATATCGCCGATCATTACCCGCAGCCTATTTGTATTTCGGTAAAAACCTTTTCTTGTGTTTTTAAACCGCACTTCCACCAGGTCACCTGAGATCTCTGTTTCCGGAACATCATTCAGCCAATCATAAACGTTTAGTTTAAAACAACCTCCGGAATATTTTGGGGATTTTACCTGTAAGGATGTACCATCGAGTCTTACATTACTGCCACGTTCACTCATTGCTTTTCTGATAGTTAAACTCAATTGTTTAATCCCTTCGAGGGAAATTTGGTAATTTGCCTACCTGTAAGCGGGAGGTAAAGTTAATTAAAAATCCATTTTAATCAATCTCATGATTTTCATGCAAAGGTCAAACAAAACAATCCTGCTGTTTGCATTTGCCGAGATATTTGCGAAGGCTTCATTCAACTCATCGACGATATGTGCTACGTTTTTCTCCCTAATAAATGGAGAAAAGTTCTCTGAAAATTCTGCCTCCTTCTCAGTGAGGTAAATCACTTCACGGTCTTTACCGGCCATTAGATTCAGCATAAAATTTTCACGGATCATGCGTGTTGCGTACAGAAGAAAATGCTTCTGTTTCTCCCTTCCCAGGGCAACCAGATCATCAATCCATTGCAGGATATCCGGTATTTTACCCCCATAGGTTAGCCTCATCATAACAGTGAACTGGGTTAGGTAAAATTCATTTTCTGCTCTTTCATAGAGTAGATTCCGGGCCATCAAATAATTCCCATTTGCCAGCTTAACGATATTCTGCAACGCTTCCGGAGTGAGCATATCGTTTTCTTTCAGGGAGTCTGTCATGCTTTGATCATCAACCCTGGGTATCTTAACGATTTGAGTTCTGGATAAAATGGTAGGTAAGAATGTATGTGTATTTTCGGAAACCAGTATAAACAGGGTTTTTGGTGGTGGTTCTTCCAGAATTTTTAATACTTTATTTGCGGCAACCTGGTTCATTTTTTCCGGCATCCAAATAATCATCACTTTATATTCCGATTCAAAAGATTTCAGGTTAAGGATGCGAATCATCTCGTGACTTTCCTTCCGGCTGATGATGCCCTGTTTATTTTCTATTCCGATTCGTTCATACCATTGAGATAAGGAGAGGTATGGATTGTCAAGTACAGCGCTCCTCCACTCCTGGATAAAATTGTTACTGATGGGATCTTTGGTAATGGTTTTTGTGGTTGAAACGGGATAGACAAAATGGAGATCAGGATGGATCAGTTTTTCGTATTTCAGGCAGGAGGGACAGGCGCCACAGGCATCCGATTTTCCCCGATTCTCGCAGGCTAAATACTGAGCATAGGCAACTGCCATGGCCAATTTACCACACCCTTCAGGGCCCAGAAAGAGTTGTGCATGACTTATTCTGCCCTGAACCACAGAGTGGATTAATCGTTGTTTCACCGTTTCCTGTCCGACAATGTGTTTAAAAAGCATGATTGATGCAAGGCTGTTACTATCTGGCAAAGGTACGCAAAACTTAAAGCAATCTCACGGGAAAAAGTTGTTCCCGTGTAATCCCGGTTACCCTTCACCACGGATTGGTATCTCAATTATTATTTCATTTCGCATTGCGAAACGCGTTAAACTTAATAATTTTGTTTTCGAATGAGGTAGAGATGTAATCAATTTTCACTAAATACGATTGGAAATGAAAACAATTGACAAATACAATTTCGAGGGAAAGCGGGCAATTGTCCGGGTTGACTTCAATGTCCCGTTAAACGATCAATTCGAAATTACTGATGATACCAGGATACGAGCAGCGTTACCAACCATTAATAAAATCCTGCAGTCCGAGGGTGCAGTTATTCTGATGTCTCATCTTGGCAGGCCAAAGGGTCAATATGAAGAGAAGTTCTCCTTAAAACATGTTGTTCCGCATCTTTCTGAATTGCTGGGACTGCCGGTTGAATTTGCTCCCGATTGCATTGGGGATGATACATTTCAACTGGCCACAAACCTTAAACCGGGAGAGGTGCTTTTACTGGAAAACCTTCGGTTTCATCCGGAAGAGACAACGGGCGATGAAGGGTTTGCCAAAGAGCTTTCCCGTCTGGCCAATGTTTATGTGAACGATGCCTTCGGAACAGCACATCGTGCCCATGCTTCAACCACTATTGTTGCAAATTTTTTCGAAGAGGACAAACTGTTCGGATACCTCATTGGAAATGAACTGAACAGCATGGACAGGGTGTTACACAATCCGGTTAAACCTTTCACAGCCATCATGGGGGGAGCGAAGGTTTCGGATAAGATCCTCATCATTGAAAAGCTTTTAAGCAAGATTGAGAACCTGATCATCGGAGGTGGGATGACGTATACGTTCATCAAAGCCCAGGGTGGTAAAATCGGTTCTTCACTGGTCGAAGAGGATAAACTTGACCTGGCTCTTGAGATCATTGACAAAGCCAAAGCCCACAATGTGTCCCTTTATCTCCCCGTTGACAATGTAATTGCTGACGCATTTGATAATAATGCCCGGAGGGATTTTTCAAAAGTAGGTGAAGTACCGGATGGTTGGATGGGGCTGGATATCGGGGATGAAACCATTCAAACATACGAAAAGGTCATCTCCCAATCTAAAACCATCCTCTGGAACGGTCCGATGGGTGTATTTGAAATGGAAAATTTTAAAAAGGGAACACAACGAATTGCAGAAGCCATTGCCAATGCCACCCAAACGGGTGCTTTCAGTCTCATCGGTGGTGGGGACTCTGTAGCTGCAGTCAACCAGTTTCATCTTTCTGACAAGGTTAGTTATGTCTCTACAGGGGGTGGTGCAATGCTTGAATACATGGAGGGGAAAGAACTTCCGGGGATCAAAGCGATTACGGGTTAGTGTTTTTTCACCCAGCTGGCAAACACGAAACAATAACCATTCCGGCATACTTATTGATAACAAATAAGGGATATGAATAGATTAAAGCGTGATCGTGAAAATTATTTTGCGTTAACAGAAAAAAAAATACTCTCCTGGTTGGTTCCTCTTTTTCTGCTTGGCGTTGGAACCTCCCTGGAAGCACAGGAGAATAATTTTCTCATCTATACTTTTAAAAAACATTCGGATTTTATCAACTCGATCGATATTCATCCTGAAAAAGAGTTGCTGGTTACAGGCTCCAAAGATCAAAAGGTAATTCTCTGGGATCTCCGGGAGAAAAAAGATCTATTAACGTTAGATGATAACACCGGAGAAATCCAATGCGTTGCCTTTTCACCGGATGGCAAATACCTGGTCGGTTCAGACCGTAATATCATCCGGGTTTGGACCGTGGAAGGAGAATACATTAACTCATTGAGTGGTCATGCTACAGCAGTATGGTCAATCGATTTTAATCCTGCCGGAGACCGCATTGTAACAGGCTCTTTTGATCGCACATTCAGGCTATGGGACTTCATCAACCTGAAGGAATTATCAGAGTTTGAAGGCCACTCAAAAAGTGTGCTTGCGGTTGCTTTTCATCCCGTGAGGAACGTGATTGCCAGTGGGTCTTTGGATGAAACGATCCGGTTATGGGATATGACAAGCCACCGTATAATTCACACCTTCAAGGGCCATTCCGGGAACATCTACTCACTTGATTTTAGCCCGGATGGCAAATACCTGATCAGTGCTTCACGTGATCATACGATCAAACTTTGGGATGTGGATGAGAAAGAACTGATCCGAACCTTTGAAGGACACACTGCTGCTGTTTTTAGTGTAGCATTCAGCCCTGCAGGCAATCATCTCCTTTCCGGTTCAGTGGACCAGACGATTAAACTTTGGGAACGGTCCACAGGAAATTGTATTCATACCTTTACCGGACATGAAGGGGCTGTCTGTTGCGTCGCATTTTGCCCTGACGGAGAATCATTTATCAGTGGATCATACGATCAAACGGCAAAATGGTGGCGGCTTGCTCCGGAACTGTTCGTCAATTATTATTTTAAGGAGGAGATCGAGGCTGAGATGGAAGAAAATCCTGTTTTTCAGGAAAAGTCCCGGTCAGAATCCAGGCAGGAATATACTGAAAGAATGGAAGAAGCGAAAAAACAACGAGATCAACTGTATCAGAAATTTTACCGGAAATATCTTGAACAGCTCAAAAACAACAGTTTGAATAACAAGGAATAGAATGAAAAAAATCGTATGGCTCTGGATAGGATGTTTCATCCTTGTGACCGGGTGCGATGAGGATGGTTCTACACCAACAACGGGCGAAGTAACCATCACTTCGGAACTCATCCTGGAAGGGGATACCTATACATTCAATGGGTTTTCCTTTGAGTTGGGAAAAGTTGTTTATTGCAATCCGCAATCCTGCAAACATCCTCCGGATCTAATCGTTATGCCAGACAACTCTGGAGAGGAGATGGTCGCTTATCTGGAAATCTTGAATAACGTCCAGGAAAAACCGTTGATTGCCCTGGCCGGAGAATTTGCAGATTGGAACAGTGCAGTCGATTTTTTTGACAATTACAAACAAATAGCGGATTCCCTTACCTATACATACTGGGCCAAACCTGCACTTGAATACCAGATCTGGGTCGTTAAAACACTGGGTGGAAAATATGGTAAAATTGTTATCAAAGATGTTATAACCTACCTTAACGGAACAAAACCCTATGCTGAAATCACCTTTAAATGGGCTTATCAACCCAATGGTTCCACTCTGTTTGACTGAGCATCCATCGTTTCCGCCCATCTTAAGATAACGATTGATGAACAATCCATTCAGGGAAAAAATATTTGAAGTACGGACTTTTCAGCAACTGGAAACGACCTCCCTGGAATTTTTCCGGTACCAGGCAGAACATAACCCGGTGTACCGGGCTTACATCAGAAATCTGGGAGTTGATCCGGAAAAAATCAGGAAGATCATTGATATCCCGTTTCTCCCGGTGGAGTGTTTTGCATCCTTCCCACTACTTACCGGCAAGGGTACCATTAAAGCAGAATTTACGAGCAGTGGTACAACTGGGGTAAAAAGAAGCCGGCATTGCATTTATGACCTCTCCATTTACGAGGAGAGTTTTAGCCGTACATTTGAAAGCCACTACGGAGACCTAAAAAATCTCTGTATCCTGGCACTATTGCCAGGTTATCTTGAACGGAAAGAGTCCTCCCTGATCTACATGGTTGATGCATTGATCCGGCAAACGGGGCATCCCAACAGCGGATTCTACCTTGACAATTTCCATGATCTCAAGGAAATGTTGATTCAGCTGGAAAAGCAGGGGCAGCAAATCCTGCTGTTTGGGGTAAGTTTTGCCCTTCTTGATTTTGCAGAATTCTTTAATTCGCCGATAACAAACACCATTGTAATGGAAACCGGCGGAATGAAAGGAAGAAGAAAGGAGATTACCCGGAATGAATTACACCATCGCCTGTGTGAAAAATTTGGTGTAAGCGAAATTCATTCCGAGTATGGAATGACCGAGATCCTCTCCCAGGCTTATTCCAGGGGAAGAGGGATCTTTCATACACCACCCTGGATGAAGGTCCTCATTCGCGATCCCTACGATCCTTTTGATTATTTACCGGCAGGCCGAACCGGTGGAATCAATATTATTGACCTGGCTAACATCCACTCGGTATCATTCGTCGAAACCCAGGATCTTGGCAAATTGCATGAAGATGATGGATTCGAAGTACTTGGCAGGTTTGACCATAGTGATATCCGCGGCTGTAACCTGCTACTGTAAGATCGGTTTACTGCTCATTAAACCAGCTACACGAACTACCTGATAAATTCCTCCGTTAAAATCCACTGGCTCCTCCGGACACAATGAACTTCATGATCTCTGCAGATGATGCCTCAAGGGGCCGCACGTATTCGCTGGGCACGATAAACAGCTCTCCTGAAAAATTATAGGAATGGGGAAAGTATACAGCCACTTTATTGTCTTTAACTCCCAGGTTCACCAGATCGCTCTGTGTGAGAAAACCCAGTTTTTCCAGATTGGAAAGGTGATTTACCTTTACAATGACGGGGTTATTGAACTTTTTCTCTTTCCCCACAAATGCGGATAACAGATCCCGGATGGCTGAATAGATCACTTTTACCAACGGGGCTTTTTCAAGTAGTTTTGCAGCAAGTTTTTTAACCGGTCTGGCGATAATGGATTGTCCAATAATTCCAATGAGCATAATCACCAGTATAACTGCCAGCAGGTTAATCCCGGGAATATTGACCGGTAAAATGGGATCGATGTATTTGTCCAGTAACCGGTCAATGAAGGTAAAGATCAGATAAACGATATATGCGGTTATTCCAAGTGGTGCAATATAAATCAATCCCTGAACAAAGAATCCTCCGATTTTTTTCATGATAGTATAGTTTAGGTGTTGTCTTTTGACTGCATGTTTGTTTATTCGATAGCCTTGTATTGCTTTGTTACCGGAATAATAACTGGTAATTATCGTAACGTTGGATAGTATGCCCCGTCAATGTGATCAATTTCGAATGATTTGGGGTAAAACACCACGCTTATGACGTCAAAGCGTGTTTCCATATCCAGGTCGTTTGCCCGGATATATGCGTCTGCTGCATTGATCAGGAACTGTTGTTTCTTTACCGTAACAGCATATACCGGATGTTCATAATAGTTGTGATCCCTGGATTTGACTTCCACTATAACCAGTTTATCTTTATCCCTGGCAATGATATCGATCTCCTTCGCATTGTGACGCCAGTTACGTTCCAGTATCCGGTATCCTTTTTTAAGGAGAAATGCAACGGCTAACTCTTCCCCCCGTTTGCCCAGTTCATCTTTTTTCATCGTTTTTACTTGAAAAACAACAGATAAAAATAGGGGATTTTATTCTCTTATGGTGAATTTCCAATCGATTTTATATTCCGAATTCTTAAATTATCTTTGTCAAAATTGCTGATGCCCATCTAACCAGCTTCGAAATCCATTCTGTATGAAAACGTATAAACGATACCTCATTACTTCCGCATTACCCTATGCCAATGGGCCAATTCACATCGGGCATCTGGCGGGCGTTTACGTCCCATCGGATATTTACACAAGGTATCTGCGGTTAAAGGGTGAAGATGTTATTTCCATTTGCGGATCGGATGAACATGGGGTACCGATAACACTGAAGGCAAGGCAGGAGAATGTTCATCCCCAGGATATCGTCGATAGATACCATACATTAAACAAATCTTCTTTTGAACGATTCGGGATCGATTTTGATATCTATTCCCGGACATCTTCCCCGGTTCACTATGAAACGGCAACCGAATTTTTCAAGAAACTGTATGAGGAAGGGAAATTCATTGAAAAGACTACGGAGCAGTATTACGATAACGAAGCAGGTCAGTTTTTAGCTGACCGGTACATCATTGGAACCTGCCCTCATTGTGGAAACGATAATGCATACGGTGATCAATGTGAACATTGCGGGACATCGTTGAGTCCAACGGATCTTATCAATCCCAGATCCACCATCAGTGGCAGCAAACCGGTCCTGAAAGAGACAAGACACTGGTTTCTTCCCCTGGACCGGCATGAGCCCTTCCTGAAAAAATGGATCCTTGAAGAACACAAAAACTGGAAGATCAATGTATACGGGCAATGCAAATCCTGGTTAGACCAGGGTCTGCAACCCAGGGCGGTAAGCCGTGATCTGGACTGGGGTGTGCCTGTCCCCATTGAAGGTGCTACCGGTAAGGTAATGTACGTCTGGTTCGATGCCCCCATTGGTTATATATCAGCGACAAAAGAACTGACCGATGAATGGGAAAAATACTGGAAAGATCCCGAAACAAAAATGGTTCATTTTATTGGCAAGGATAATATTGTTTTTCATTGCATTATTTTCCCTGCCATGTTAAGGGATGAAGGGACCTATATTTTGCCCGACAATGTGCCGGCTAATGAATTTTTAAATCTCGAAGGAGACAAAATTTCCACATCCCGAAACTGGGCTGTCTGGTTGCATGAATACCTGGATGAGTTCGAGGGAAAAGAAGATGTGTTGCGTTATACCCTTTGTTCCAATGCACCGGAAACAAAAGACAATGACTTCACCTGGAAAGATTTTCAAACCCGGAACAACAATGAATTGGTTGCCATACTGGGAAATTTTGTAAACAGAACGATGATCCTGGCGCACAACTATTTTGAAGGGAAAGTCCCACCTCCTGACAAATTTACCCCTTTCGACCGGGAAGTGCTTTCGGAAATAACCGCACTGAAGAAGAACGTTGAAACGAGTCTTGAACAATACCGGTTCAGGGAAGCATTGAGGGAGGCCATGAATCTTGCACGGCTGGGGAACAAATACCTGGCTGATACGGAACCGTGGAAAGTGATAAAGGAAGATAAAACCAGGGTTGGAACCATCCTCTATATTTCGTTGCAGATTACGGCTAACCTAGGCCTGTTGCTTGCTCCCTTTCTGCCATGTACCGTCAGGAAAATCTGTGCATTCCTCAATTTTTCTGCCGATAAATGGGAGGATATCGGACAGGAAAACCTTCTGCCGGTGGGTCAAAAAATAAACAAACCTGAATTGCTTTTTGAGAAAATTGAGGATGATATAATCCAGAAACAAATTGACAAACTGATGAAAACAAAAACTCCTTCCGATTCGCAGGAGAAAAGTCATTCTCCCCAAAAAGAGAGGATCACATTTGACGATTTCTCTAAACTGGATATCCGGTCCGGCACCATCCTGGAAGCTGAGAAAGTGCCTAAAACAAATAAACTGATCAAACTGCTCATCGACACCGGCCTTGATAAACGCACCGTAGTTGCCGGGATAGCCGAATTTTTCGAGCCGGAAAGGATCATCGGACAGCAGGTATCGGTGGTATTAAATCTTGAACCCCGCAACATAAGAGGGATTGAATCCCAGGGCATGATCCTGATGGCTCACGATAACGAGGGGAAACTCACCTTTGTCTGCCCAACCAATACCATTGATAACGGATCAGAAATCAATTAATTCGTACGCAGAATCCACAGCTCTTTATTGGAAGGGTCTTTTCTCAACTCGGCAAGCGCCGATACTGCTTCCTCTTTCGTGGGGTAACCGTTCAATGTTACCCGGTGCAGTCCATTCACCTGCTTCATGACGGTTGAGGAATAACCCTGCCCGGCAAGTCGTTCCTTATACCGCTCAGCATTTCCCAAAATGCGGAAGCTGCCGGCAATGATATAATACTCAACCGATGGAATGGTTTCAGCTGCTGTTCCTTCTTCCACACCATCAGATTCTTCAGGTAGAGCAGCCTGCCTTATTTCATTATCTGCTTCCAGCTGGTTTTCCCCGGCTATCTCTTCTTCAATAACTTCTGGTTGAATGGCTTCCTCCGGTTGTTCTGTATTGGAATCAACCACATCTGTGTTTGAAATGGGATTTAATGAGGAGACATTGGTTCTGAATTTCAGCAGATCAGTCTTTAACGGAATAACCACAAGAGCAACCAGCAGCGGAACGGCAATGGCAACCCGCCACAGCACCTTTCTCCGAACATTGGTTCTTGACGGCTCTTTGTCTGCAAATTTTTTCCGGATTCTCTTTTCTACATCATACTCCTCAAGTGGTGTTAGTGCAAATTCATACAACCCATAGGAATCCGGCAAAAAATTGGAGGTTGCATCGGGTTCAAATTGAAGATTCCCATAACGGTCATAATAGAACGTCCCCACCTCCTCAAACACTACTCTTTTTCCTTTCTCAAGTTTTCTGTTCACTTCATTTACAAAACCGGTTACCATCCTTTTTGAATCCACATAGCCAATCCCTTTCTGTTCTGAAATAAAGCTAATAAGCAATCCGTCATTATGAGTCAGGCTCCTGTTAAAACGGATGTCCTTGCCCGGAGGAACGATGGTATTGCTTTCGTGGTTAATCCTGGCAGGCCGATAATCCGTGACAAAACCGCCAAACCCTGGAATAATCACACAATCATGAATGAATAACAGCTCTTTTATGTACCGGTACAGATCCATTGTCACTCTTTTCTTAGCACAAATGTAATCAAAAAAAATTGTCCGAACATTTTGTTCTGCTGAATAAAAAAACAAAGAGCAGCTGAAATATTTGTAAGTTTGATTCGGGAAATTTATTTGATTAAATTCGCAACATCCGTTCATCACTGTGAAGGTTAAGGTTATGAAAGAGATACGCATGGTTGATCTGGTTGGTCAGTATCAGAAGATACGTGAAGAGATAAATAAATCCATTGAGAATGTGATCCTCTCATCCGCTTTCATCAATGGTCCGGAAGTTCAGCTATTTTCTAAGGAACTCGGGAAATACATGGATTGTAAGCACACTATTCCCTGTGCAAACGGAACCGATGCGCTTCAGGTGGCATTGATGGCTCTGGACCTCTGCCCCGGTGATGAAATCATCACCCCAGGGTTTTCCTTCATTGCTTCGCTGGAAGTCATTGCCTTATTGGGATTAACCCCGGTACTTGTTGATGTTGACCCGGAGACCTTCAACATATCCCCTGAACGGATTGAAAAAGCGATCACTTCAAAGACCAGGGCGATTATCCCGGTCCACCTGTTTGGCCAGTGTTCCGATATGGAACCCATTATGGCTCTGGCAAAGCGGCACAATCTTTTTGTGATTGAAGATGCGGCACAATCCATGGGTAGTATCCACTCGTTTAACGATGGCAGGTTGAAAAGAGCAGGGACTATTGGAGATATCGGGTGTACCTCTTTTTTCCCATCCAAAAATCTCGGCTGTTATGGTGACGGAGGAGCCCTGATGACCGACAATGATGATCTGGCAGAGAAACTTTTTACCATTGTAACCCATGGTGCAAAGATCAAATACTATCACGAAAGGGTTGGTGTCAATTCACGCCTCGACAGTTTGCAGGCGGCCATTTTGCGTGTTAAGTTGAAGCACATTGAAGGGTATATTCTCGCCAGACAGGATGCTGCAAGACGGTATGATGAATTCCTGAAGGACACAAACGGGATAAAAATCCCTGTCCGTTCATCCTTTTCATCACATGTCTTTCATCAGTACACGGTAATCCTGGAAGAGATTGACCGGAAGAAGTTTGCCGGGTATTTATCTTCAAAAGGGATCCCAACCATGGTTTATTATCCGGTTCCCCTGCACCTTCAGGAAGCCTATCGCTACCTGGGATATGCACGCGGGGATTTTTACCATGCGGAGTACCTTTGCGATCATGTCATCTCGCTCCCCATGCATACGGAGCTGGAGAAAGATCAGCAGGAATATATCACCGAATCCATCATTGAATGCTTAACTAATCCATCACGTTAACCTGTTAGTAGCTTATGGAAAAGGATTATTTTGCTCACGAGACGGTTGTAATTGATGACCATTGTACCATAGGGAAAGGAACAAAGATCTGGCATTTCTCACACATCATGTCGAACTGTGAGATTGGAGAAAATTGCAATCTTGGCCAAAACGTGGTGGTCTCTCCGGAAGTAAAACTGGGGAAGAATGTCAAGGTGCAGAACAACGTATCCATCTATACGGGTGTTGTTTGTGAAGACAATGTATTTCTTGGGCCCTCCATGGTATTTACCAATGTTATTAATCCGAGAAGTGCTGTTGTTCGCAGGGGTCAGTACAGTAAAACACTGGTAAAGGAAGGTGCTTCCATAGGGGCAAATGCCACCATCATCTGTGGCAACACCATTGGAGAATATGCCTTCATCGGTGCCGGTTCAGTGGTTCATAAATCGGTTAAGCCCTACTCCCTGGTTGTTGGTAATCCCGGGCGCCATATTGGCTGGATGAGTGAGTTTGGGCACCGGCTTCATTTCAATGAGCAGGGAATAGCCGTCTGTCCGGAAAGTGGAATCACCTACCAGCTTAAAGATGGAAGCGTAATGAAAAAGATTGATCAGATTTGAATAACTTTACCGTCAGAATTAGAAGGTTCGATCCATGAAAAAACCGATTCAAGATCCGTTTAATTTTGCATTGATAGGAGTTGCCGGATTCATTGCCGTTCGCCATCTCAAAGCGATAAAAGATACCGGGAATAACCTGGTTGCCACCCTGGACAAATCGGACAGCGTAGGAATTATGGACAACTATTTCCCGGAAGCTGATTTTTTTGTTGAGTTTGAACGGTTCGACCGGCATATTGACAAGCTGAAACGCCATGGTACAAAGGTTAATTATGTGAGCATCTGCTCTCCCAATTACCTCCATGATTCCCATATCCGTTTTGCATTACGGCATCAGGCAGATGCAATTTGTGAAAAACCGCTTGTCCTCAACCCCTGGAATATCGATGCGCTTCTTGAAATCGAAAGGGAGACGGGAAGAAGGGTATACAATGTTTTACAGTTAAGGCTTCACCCATCCATCCAGGCATTAAAGCAGAAAATTGAGACTGGTCCGAAAAATAAGGTTTACGATCTCAATCTGACCTACATTACCAGCAGGGGAAACTGGTATTTCATCTCGTGGAAAGGAGATCTTCAAAAGTCGGGCGGTATTGCGACCAACATTGGAGTGCATTTTTTTGACATGCTGACCTGGATCTTTGGTCCTGTGAAAGAGAACATAGTCCATGTTTCGGAGCATAACAAAGCCGGGGGATTTCTACAGCTTGAGCAAGCGAGGGTGCGGTGGTTTCTCAGTGTTGATGCCAGGGATCTTCCCGGGGAACATGAAGCCAATGGTCAGCGTACCTACCGATCCATTACCCTTGAAGGGGAAGAGATTGATTTCAGCCAGGGGTTTACCAATCTGCATACAATCAGTTATAGAGCAATCCTGAGTGGTAAAGGATTTGGCCTGGAGGAAGCACGAAACTCCATCGACACCGTCTACAAGATTAGAAACAGCACTCCAATAGGATGCAAAGGTGATTATCATCCTTTCTGCAAAACCACATAGTTTTACCAACACTGTTTTTGAAGTTGAACCATGTATAAAAAACTACTCAATAGGGAAGCACAAATTTCGGTGACGGGTCTCGGATACGTTGGGTTGCCAATCGCATTGGAATTTGCCCGTAAGGTACAGGTTGTCGGGTATGATATCAGGGAAGATCGCATTGAAAAGTTGAAAAAAGGGGTCGATCCAAACCGGGAGGTATCACCGGAAGAATTCCAGGGCACGGATATTCTGTTTACATCAAATCCGGAAGATCTCGCAGGAGCATCGTTTCATATCATTGCTGTCCCCACTCCGATTGATGAACATAACCTGCCGGATATCTCTCCCCTGATCCAGGCTTGTGAAACCATCGGGGAAGTACTTAAACAGGGCGATTATGTGGTATTTGAATCGACCGTCTATCCGGGCTGTACTGAAGAAGAATGCATTCCGGTGCTGGAAAAATTCTCCGGGCTTAAATGTGGCAAAGATTTTAAGGTTGGATTTTCACCCGAGAGGATCAATCCCGGTGATAAAATACACACGCTCAAATCGATCGTGAAGGTTGTTTCCGGTTGCGATAAGGTTAGCCTGGAGAACATTGCCAATACCTACCAGTTAATCGTCGAAGCAGGTATTCACCGGGTGAGCTCCATCAAGGTTGCTGAAGCAGCTAAGATCATTGAGAACACCCAGCGGGACATAAACATTGCATTCATGAACGAGCTTTCACTGATCTTTAACCGGATGAATATCAATACCTATGAAGTGCTGGAGGCGGCGAGCACAAAATGGAATTTTCTTGCCTTCTATCCCGGACTGGTTGGCGGCCATTGCATTGGTGTTGATCCCTATTACCTGACCTATAAAGCCAGGGAGCTGGGATACCATGCTCAGGTTATTAACTCCGGCCGTTTTGTGAATGATTCGATGGGCGCATATATTGCCAAACAGACGGTAAAAAAGATCATCGCCATAGATAAAAATCTTAAACATGCTAAAGTCCTGATCCTTGGGGTAACCTTTAAAGAAAATATCCGTGATATTCGAAACTCAAAAGTGATTGACATCGCCCGGGAACTGCATTCGTATGGAGTAGACGTTGAACTGTTCGATCCACGTGCCAGCAAACAGGAGGTGAAAAGGGAGTATGGATTGAATTTGATAAGTGAGATAGGAAAAGATTACGATGCTGTAATTGTCGCGGTAAACCACGCTGAGTTTTCATCGTTCGATGAATCATTCTTTTCATCCATTACCAATCATAAAGCGGTGCTGATCGACGTTAAAGGGATATACCGTGGGAAGATAAAGAAATTGAATTACTGGAGTTTATAATTATGAAATCACTCGTGCTGGTCACAGGTGGTGCCGGGTACATCGGTTCACATACAACGGTTGAACTGATCGATGCGGGGCATGATGTGGTTATTGTTGATAATTTAAGCAACTCAAGAATTGAGGTTCTGGACGGGATTGAGAACATAACCGGCATCAGACCCTCCTTTGAGAATTTTAATCTTTGTGATGCTGCCCTGCTGGAAGAGTTCCTGACCAACTATCCGAGGATACAATCAATTATTCATTTTGCTGCTTTCAAGTCGGTGGAAGAATCGGTTAAGCAGCCACTGAAATACTACAAAAACAACCTGCTTTCGTTAATAAACCTGCTGGAAGGGATGTCGAAGCACCGTATCCCCAATTTGGTTTTCTCCTCCTCCTGCACGGTGTACGGGCAGCCCGATCATTTGCCGGTAACAGAAGAATCACCGGTAAAAGCGGCACGGTCGCCCTATGGAAACACCAAGCAAATTTCCGAAGAAATCATTTCGAACGCAGTGGAGGCTAATCCCGCAGTGCAAGCCATTTCATTGCGCTATTTCAATCCCATTGGAGCCCACCCCTCTGCCGAAATTGGAGAACTACCACTGGGTATTCCCGATAACCTGGTACCGTTCATTACCCAGACAGCAATCGGTATCAGGGATTATCTTCGGGTATTTGGCAACGATTACAACACCCCGGACGGATCATGTATCCGCGATTACCTGCATGTTGTCGATCTTGCCAGAGCACATGTGGTTGCTATCTCCAGGTTACTGAACCTGAAAAGCAGGGCAAATCATGAAATCTTTAACCTGGGCACAGGCGAAGGAGTTTCCGTGCTTGAAATGATCACCTCGTTTGAAAAGGTCACCGGATTGAAGCTTCCGTATAAAATTACCGACAGACGTCCCGGCGATATTGAGCAGGTATGGGCAGATACACGAAAGGCAAATAGAACATTGGGATGGAAAGCAGAATATTCGATTGATGATGCCCTGCTGTCAGCCTGGAACTGGGAAAAGAGGTACAGGAAAAGTCATTAACTCCAATATAAACAAATTCGCAGTCGATGAAATATACCCTATTAATTACCGGTGGTGCAGGATTTATCGGATCCCATGTTGTCCGCCTTTTTGTGAAAAAATACCCCGATTACCGGATCGTCAACCTGGATAAACTAACCTATGCCGGGAATCTGGAGAACCTGTTGGATATCGAAGGCCGTAAAAATTATCATTTTGTGAAAGGGGATATTGTTGACTCGTCATTCGTGGAGGAGCTGTTCAGGGAATTTTCCTTTGACGGGATCATCCACCTTGCTGCTGAATCCCATGTAGACCGGTCTATTTCTGCCCCAAAAGGATTCATCACCACCAACATCAATGGAACGGTGAACCTGCTGGATGCAGCACGGGGTCTCTGGGGAGAAGACCGGGAGACAAAACGGTTTTACCACATCTCAACAGACGAAGTGTTCGGATCATTGGGTAAACAAGGATTCTTCCGGGAAACCACCCCCTATGATCCCAGGAGTCCCTATTCAGCATCGAAGGCCAGTTCAGACCATCTGGTCAGAGCCTACTACCATACCTATCAACTGCCCGTAGTCCTTTCAAATTGTTCAAACAATTACGGGCCGAACCAATTTCCTGAAAAGCTCATTCCCCTTGCCATCAATAACATCATACATGATCGTGAAATTCCTGTTTACGGCCAGGGTGCAAACATCAGGGATTGGCTGTATGTGAAAGACCATGCTGCTGCAATCGACCTGATCTTTCACCGCGGGAAACCGGGTGAAACCTATAACATCGGGGGAGGGAATGAATGGAAAAACATTGACCTGATCAGGCTGTTATGTGATATCATGGATCAGAAGCTCGGACACAAACCCGGCTCTTCCGCCAGGCTTATCCGTTTCGTTAAAGACCGTGCCGGGCATGATTTGCGCTATGCCATCGATGCTTCAAAAATAAAGAATGAGTTGGGTTGGGAACCGGAAGTTGAATTTACCGGGGGATTGTCACAAACCGTCGACTGGTATCTGACAAATCAGGAATGGCTAAACCACGTTGTTTCCGGCGAATACGAAAAATACTACGAAGAACAGTACCGGAAAAGAAAATAGCCGGAGATATCGGAGAAAACATCTCCCGGGATGGTAAGAAAAGAATTACCTGGAATATTCACAAGGATCTTGAGCGGTTAGATGATAACATATACGTGTTAGTAGAGGCAGAGCTCAAAAAAGCAAGGGTCATTGAACCCATTAGCAGGCCAATGGGATTGGTCTATTCGACCCTCTATCCGGGATATGGAGGGTATCGTATTACCCGGAACAAAATTCACCTGGTAAAGGGTATTGCCGGGTATGGTCTGATCGGCTCTTCGATAATGATGAGGGTGAAGGCTTCCGGTTCGTATGACAACTATAAATTTGAAACAGATCTGGATAAACGGGATGAGTACTATCAAAAGGTGGAATCCCAGTTATTAACGTCCAATCTGTTGCTTGCCGGAGCAGGGCTGATCTGGATTTCCGATTACCTGACTGTTCTGTTCGCTGAGGATAAAGTTCGACAAAGGAGTGATAGCGGACCGGATATTACTTTGAAACCTGCTGTTTATCCGGAATATTCAGCACCCGGATTTTCTCTGCGGATAACATTTTAAACTGATGCAACTGGTCACCCATGAAAAAAATCACATCATTCATTCTATTCTGCATTATCCCGTTGACAGTGCTGGCTCAGGAGAAATTCACAACCAGTGATAAGAGTGTCATCAAACACATCTCATTTCAAAAAAATTCATCTGAGAATTATATCAAAGCCCTTCCCATTTTCCAAATGGTCGATTTTCTCTTCCTGGATGAAAACAATGATCAGGTTATTGAAGCAGAAGAACGGTCTGTTATCCGTTTTAACCTGTTAAATGTTGGTAATGGCAAAGCGCAGGATGTAACACTTGCCGTTTCATTGAAGCATCCTGATGTTACCGGGCTTGTGTATGATAAAGAAATTGATCTCGGTGAAATTTACAGTATGAATGGAAAACAGGTTTCAATAGCCGTCTCAGGAAAACCTGAACTTGGTGAAACCATTTACTTTAAAACGCTGGTTCAAAACATTGGGAAGGGTACAGCATCCCAGGTGCAGGCAGAATTTGTATTGCCTTCATCACCGTTGAGATCAAACAACATCTATCATATTGGTCAACTTAGTAGTGGGGAGTCCATTGAAGTTAAATTCCCATTCATCATTACCAGGGATTATGGATTAAATCAATTCAATATCGCAGTAAAACTGTCCGAAAAATATAACCTCTATTCCGAAAACAAAACCATTGCAATGGATCTGTTAAAGTCCCTGCCACGAAAAGAAGTTAATCTTACCCCACAGGAGGTGACAGATGAGGCAGTGGTTGAAACCACGGATAAAAAACTTCCGGATGTTGATGTGAATATTCCAAAGCATCTTATAAAATATTCCAACCGGCTGGCTCTGGTAATCGGGAATCAGGATTATCAATTCATACCCCCTCTCGGGGAACAAAATACCCATCAGGTTCTGGATGCTCTTGTATTTAAGGAATACCTCATCTGCGTCCTGGGACTGAAAGAAGATAATATCTATCTTCTGACCAACACAACTTCAGATAACCTGATACACCATGCACAACTGATGTCAAGAATAGCATCAAGGGTAGGTAATGCAGAACTCTTTATCTATTTCTCCGGTCTCGCTTTTTTTGATCCGGGATCGTACACACCCTATCTATTACCGGTTGACACCCGGGGTGAACAAAAAACACCAAACCAGAATCTGTTCGACCTGTTTCAATTGTTTAACCAGACAGGGTCAGACAAGATCCATTTCTTTCTGGATGCTACCATGATAACTCCAGAAGAATATAGCATTGAGGACAAAATGGTTTATCATAAAAAAGTCAACCAGCAGTTGGGTGAGAATATGGTTTTATACGCAGCTACAGCTCCCGGACAAACAGCTTTTCCCTATCCTGAAGGATCCCATGGGCTTTTTACTTACTATTTATTGAAACATTTAAAAGATACAAAAGGGAAAACATCCTCTGCTGCGATTGGTGATTTTCTATCAAAAAATGTATCGCTCGAATCGTTGAAGATATTTGAGAAGGATCAAACTCCAGAGATTTTTATTGGCAATCAGGCGTTTTCAAGGTGGAGGCATACAAGATTTATTGAATTTTGATGTTTATTTCATCAGAATAACTGATTTGGTGCAACGTGTTATAAGAAAAGTAATACATGTACCCAACGATTTAAATGAAGTAGATTATCCATGTGAAAATTCAAGGTAAGTATTTTCGTGATTAGTCTGTTGGGGCAAATTTTTAATTGTACTATCTTTTAAGATTCTGATTTACAGCTTTGTTATTATGAGAGATTTATTGGATCTCATGCTTTCGGATATGGTTTCCGCCGATAAGTTATACCAGCCTACAAATTTTTGGAATGCAGGCATAAAGCGTATTCTGAGTGATCTGACATCAGATGATGATTTTAAACGCTTTAAGTCTCATATTTCAGCCAGATCCTTTTATGTCCCTGCCTATGAACACCGCGTTTATAAGAAATACAGAAAATGCATTAATCAACTCTTTCGAATTAAGATCAACCATAATCAACCCATTCCTGCAGTGGAAGGTTTCTTTGGTATGCTTAGTGGATATAACAAAGCAAAAACCGATTATAGAATTTTTCTTGCTACCGATCGTGATACATATCCTGATTTATCAAAATCTCAGGAAAGCCCGGTTGGTGAACCCAATGAATTTTTTGTATTTGAAGAAAAGCGATTCAGCAGGTGCTTTTTGAACTATTTGCGCGGATTAACATTCCTGAAAAATTCAGTCGACACGAATGGTATTGAGAATGTTCTTGAAATTGGTGGAGGATACGGAGCCCTTGGGGAAATATTATTAACATCGGATTCAACATCATTTTATGTAAACATCGATATTCCTCCGGTTGCAGCAGTTTCGAGCTATTATCTTACTCAGCTATTTGGGAAGGATCAAGTGTTGACTTATGACCAGAGCAAAGACTGGAAGGAAATTGATATCAAGAGAATTAAAGAAACACACAGGTGTGCTGTTTTTTGCCCTTGGCAGCTCCCGAAAATAACAGGAGAATTTGACCTGTTTGTAAATTTCATCTCCTTTCAGGAAATGGAGCCCGATGTAGTTGAGAATTATATCTCTTGTGTGAAACCACTAACCACAAAATTTGTACTATTGAGAAATAGCCGTAGTGGTAAACCAAAAGCAACGAATCAAAAAAGTATCGGTGTTTTTGAGCCAACAACCACAGATCGAATGATAACAATGTTCCAAACCTTTAAAGTAGTCAAAAGGGATCATACAGTATATGGCGATTTCAGTAAAGATTTCATTTCTGAACTGATTTGTTTATCTAGAAAGTAATATTAAAACCTATCGATAATGTATCCAAACGGAAGATCATTAACCAGAGCTATTGGTTTTTTACTGATCTGTTTCTTAATAAACCAATGCGAAGATGAATTCCAACGGCTTGTGCTACTTTCTACGAATAATGTAACGGATATAACCGCTGTTTCCGCCAAGGCTTGCGGAACAATTTCTGATCTGGGAGAGGGTATTAAACATCATGGATTCTGTTGGGGGACTGAGGATAAGCCTGATATTAATGGATCTAAGGTAGACCTCGGATCGAAAAAAGAATCCGGTGGATTTACCGGGAGCCTGTCGGATCTGAGCCCAAATCAGAAGTACTATGTAAGGGCGTATGCATCGGACGGGTCAACCACCTTTTACGGCACTGCCAAATCTTTTTATACCCAGGATTTTACAACACCAGTAGTCCATACAGGAGCGGTTGATCAGTTAACTCCGACCTCCGCATCCGTAAGCGGGAACATCATGGATCTGGGGAATGGAATCGATATCGTTTCACAGCACGGGCACTGCTGGTCAACAGGACACACTCCAACAACTGCGGACGATAAAACTGAGTTGGGTTCAACTACTTCTTTGGGAGAGTATGTCAGTCCCCTTCCCGGCCTTGAAGACAGTACCAATTATTATGTCAGAGCGTATGCTACCAATGAAAAAGGAACAGCCTATGGATCGGTCATCTCTTTTCTAACTCCCGGGTACTTGCCGGTAATTTCCGGTGATACTTTGGAAGTTCTCACCTCAACTTCTGTCAGAATCATCAGTAATTACTGTTGACAGGTTTGGAAATGCATCTTCCGCTTATACCTTCGATGGAGTAGACGATAACATAACTTGCGGGGATGGTAACAGGAATATCACAAATACTGTTTCAATAAGCGTATGGGTTAAAACATCAACAGATGATGGACATATTGTGTGCAAATACGATGGTAATAATGATAGAGGTTGGTTTATATCATTTAATAATGGTGGAAACCTTGGATTGTATGGAAGGAATACAGGGGGTGAGTTCGCTCGTGCAGAAACTTCACTGAAATTCAATGATAACCAGTGGCATAATCTGATAGGGATAATCGATTCAAACAGCTTTAAACTCTGGGTAGATGGTAATTTAGTTGGAGAGGATGAATTATATGCTGCAAATCCTGACCTGACAAATAATGACCAGCTGGGAATCGGACATTGGGCCCTGGGTGATCTGGGAGAACACTATTATTACAATGGAATCATTGATGACGTGCTGATTTTCAACCGGGTCCTAACACCCGAAGAGATTACTTTCCTGGCTGGTGCAAAGCGATAAATTCAGAACAACCATGCGGAATAATGATTTGCTGAATGTTTCTGACAATTCCTTTTCAATCCGTTATAACAGGGTATAAATGATCTTGAACCGGATGTTATTCGGGGAGCTGCTATTGATCAGGATGGTCCGTTCGGGTGACGTTACCTGATTTCCAACAAACAGGTAAATAGTGGAATGAGGGGTATCTCCGGCAAGATAGTCCTTCACATGATTGGTTATCATAAAGGAATACACTCCTTCCTCTTCATCGAGGGTGCCGCCAAAATATTCTTCTCCCAATTGGCTGTCAAACAGGTAAATAAATTCACCTTCATCATTCATGGTTAAAAGAGTCAGCTTTTCCGGTGGCGGGTATGTAGCGGAGTCCTGGTATTCAAAAATTTTGAACGTGATCTCAGCCTTATTGATTGCCAGATCTCCCATCTCCTTCAGGTCATCAAGAAAAGGGAAATCGATCCTCGCATAAGTACCCGCCATCCCCTGAACAAAGATCAGTGTGTCTTCTACAGTTCCAGTTGTATCCATCTTTAAGGAATGATCGTGTGAAAACATGTTGACCCGGGCACTGGTAGTGCTGATTAAAAAATCATAATCCGCGGTATCTGTGGGTGTCCGGTAATAGAGGGTCATTTTCGAATCGCTCGAGAGGAGATTTAACAGCAAGATGGCTCCTTCTCCCTCCAGGGGAACAGGATCAGCAGCGATATAAATTCCCTTGAAATACTCGCGAAGCTCAGCATTGCTATCGATGGTATCGATATCCTGCAGGACATCCACAAAAAAGGTTGTATCCAGTACAAACCGGATGAGGGTATCCGTTACAGCGATGGTATCTGAGTGCTCTGTTGCCAGATCCAGTATCGGATTGAGGTTGGAATAATAGTCCGATTCCAAAAAGATGTCTTCATCCAACCGGTAAACTTTCAGGACCATTTTAGTAACCGAATCGCCATAAAAATTGTCAGGCAACAGGGTAAGAACAAGTGAGTCTGCTATGGCATCGGGCCCTGGGGCAAAATCATCGTTATCAAGCCTTACCCGGAAGAGACAAGAGGCAGTGCTGGATCCGAAGTAATCATCCTCTAAGTGCCCTACCGTTGCCAGTAAAGCACCACTGCTTAATATTGAATCCTTGCTCAGGGTAAACGCCTGAATCGTAAGGGTGTCCAAATAATGTGCGTGTATCCGTTCCGAAGGGGGCTGAAGGGATTCTCCGATTAATGTAGAATCACTGTTACACGAGATGAAAAGCACCTGAAAGAGCAGTATCAGCAGAAAAATATAAGGTAAAAAAAAGATCCTGTTTGAGTGGGTCAGGATGGCTCTATTTGAGGTCATGTACAGTCTCGCTTAAAATGGTATCATAAAATTGTGAATAGGCATCCATGTATTCTTCTTCTGTCTGGAAATCAAGCAGGGGTTTTTTCGATGATTTAATGAACTGACCTAATTCCCGGTTTATGGTTTTGCTCCCCATGATCACAGCATCCGACATGGTGACGGCCAGCTTACTGATATTGAGGGATGATGGGGGTTTAAGCAATTCAACATCTTCGTTGGAAATCCCTTCCATCCACAATTTCTTCCTGAACGATGATTCAAACGGTTTTTTGAACTCTTTATTATAGACAGAGTATATTACTTTTGAATTGGCAAAGAGCGGATCATCATTGTATGCTTTCTTCAAATAGAGCGGAACCAGCCCGGTCATCCAGCCAAGACAGTGAACGATATCGGGTGCCCACCGCAGTTTTTTCACTGTTTCCAATACCCCCCTGGCAAAAAAAATCAACCGCTCATCATTGTCCGAAAACTCTTCGCCATGTTCATCTTTTTCAACATACTTCCTGTTAAAATAATCCTCGTTATCAATAAAATATACCTGCATCCGGGCAGACTGGATCGAAGCAACCTTAATAATGAGGGGGTGATCGGTATCATTGATAATAAGATTCATTCCGGAAAGACGGATAACCTCATGCAGTTGGTTTCGCCGCTCATTAATGCATCCAAATTTCGGCATGAACGTTCTGATCTCTTTTCCCCGCTCCTGGATCCCCTGTGGCAGATATCTTCCAATGACCGACATCTCTGTCTCCTTGAGGTAAGGGGTTATCTCCTGTGAAATATACAATACTTTTGTGTTTTCCATCTAACCTGCCCGCTACTTAGAAATAATGTGCAAAATTAGTAAAAAATATTGATATTTTTCAATTTATCAATCCTTTAAGGCATCCAAGACGGGTGGTTAACAAAAAAGTTCATGCGTTACCCTCCTGTAGAAAAGTTATTTTATCGTTATCTTTGCAGCTTGTTTTTACCATGCAGATAACTGAACATATCGCCCCCCTGAAATCAGCAATCCGGTCATTGAAAAACAGAGGGAATAGCATTGGCCTGGTCCCAACCATGGGAGCACTCCATGAAGGACACCTCTCGTTGATCAGGCAATCCATCGCAGAAACCGGTGTTACAGTTGTAAGCATCTTTGTAAACCCTACACAATTCCATGACAAAAAGGACCTGGAAAAGTATCCAAAGAATATCAAAGAAGATTTGGATATCCTTCAGCGGTTACTGGGAAAGGATGACCTGGTTTTTACACCGGATGTGCCGGAAATTTACCCGGAAGAGGATACCCGGGTATTTGACTTCGGTCACCTGGATAAAATCATGGAGGGTATACTCAGAAAAGGCCACTTTAATGGTGTAGCTCAGGTTGTAAGTAAACTGTTTGACATCGTAACCCCGGACAAAGCCTATTTCGGAGAAAAGGATTATCAACAACTGGCTATTATAAACCTCCTGGTTAAACAACAGAACTACCCGGTAGAAATTGTACCCTGTCCGATTGTCCGTGAAGCGGATGGCCTTGCCATGAGTTCAAGGAATCAACGGTTGAGTACCCGTGAAAGAAAAGAGGCTGCTGTGATCTGCCAAACACTGTCTCAGGCAATCCATAAAGCAAAACACCTGGGGGTTGATGAGGTGAAAAGATGGGTCATTGATACCCTGAATGATTGCAAATTACTGCAGGTTGAATATTTTGAAATTGTCGATGGATCGCAATTAAAACCAGTGAAAAGCTGGTCGGAAAAGGGTAAAAAAATTGGATGTATCGCAGTTTGTGCAGGGAAAATTCGCCTGATCGACAACATTACATTTCAGGAATGAGAAAAATCCATAACTTTGCACCGCGAAAATTCAAATAAACGGGTGATTTTTGTACCTTCGTTGATATTGCTTTCTATAAATTTGTTTTGTCATGTTTATTGAAGTAGTAAAATCAAAGATCCATAAAGTAACCGTAACGGATGCCAACCTGCAATATATTGGCAGCATAACGGTTGATGAAGAGTTGATGAATGCTGCCAACATCATTGAAAATGAAAAGGTTCAGGTTGTCAATATTAATAATGGAGAACGTTTGGAAACGTATGTCATCAAAGGTGAACCAGGATCCGGCAATATCTGTATGAACGGACCCGCTGCAAGAAAAGCTGCTGTCGGTGATGTAATCATTATCATATCCTATGCATTAATGGAGATCGAGGAAGCAAAAACATTCCAACCCCACGTGGTCTTTCCTGATACCGCTACCAATAAACTCATACAGTAATTCCTTGAAAAGAAATATCCTGAAGGTTTTTAATTTTTTTCTTTTCCTGTCTATAGGAATTTTATTGCTATACTTTGCTTTTCGTGGGATTGATTTCCAGGTACTGGTAAACGAGTTTAAACAGGCAAGCTATGGCTGGGTTCTTCTTTCGCTTGTGATCTCTCTGAGCGGATTTATTGTAAGGGCTCTCCGCTGGCGATTGCTCATAGAGCCCCTGGGGTATATCCCGGGTCGGCTGAATACATTTTATGCCGTAACGATCGGTTACCTGGCAAATTTTGCCTTCCCCCGAATCGGGGAGATTACCAAGTGCGGCACCCTGAACAGAACCGAAAAAATTCCACTTGATTCCCTGATCGGTACCGTAATCGTTGAACGATCAATCGATGTCATCACCATGATCATTCTGATCATCGTTATCTTTTTCTCAAAGATTCAATTTTTCGGGAATTTCCTTACAAATCAAATATTCAACCCTGCTATCGAGGGGGTATCCGGATATTTTACAATGCCGCTGGTCACCTGGATCATCATCATTGGTGGCATTTGCCTTATCATCGCTGGATTCATCCTGTTCAAAAAGCGACTTGCCCGTTTCACTTTCATCCAAAAAGGTGTCGCCATTTTAAAAGGCGTGGGTGGCGGATTAAAAACAGGCTTTACCATGAAGCGAAGGGGGCTTTTTCTTCTCTATACCATTCTCCTCTGGACCATCTATTTTCTAATGACCTGGGTTGTTTTTTATGCACTTCCGTCCACTTCCCATCTACAACCCATTGATGGGCTGTTTATCCTGGTCATCGGGAGCATTGGTATCGCAGTCCCAGTGCAAGGAGGTATTGGAGCATTTCACTGGATCGTATCCCTGGGTCTTACATTATATGATATACCGAAAGAAGATGGTCTTGCATTTGCCACACTTTCCCACGAATCCCAGGCTCTGTTCATTATCCTTCTCGGAAGTATTTCTCTGCTCATGTTAGCAATCAGACGTAGAAGAAAAAAAGAGAATGTTGAACAATCTTGATTATATTTACACTCACTATGGCTACCGTTGATTTTGTTAAATCGAAGATCACAAATAAAGAGGATCTGCAATATATCCTTTCCTATTATCGGTTCAAGGAGAAGAAAATCGTTTTTACCAACGGTTGTTTCGACCTGCTACATCGTGGACACATTGAATATCTTCTCCAGGCTGCTGCCTGCGGGGATGTGCTGATCGTGGGGTTGAATTCGGATAAATCTGTAAAAAAGCTGAAAGGAGCAGACAGGCCCCTTCAGGATGAGAAATCCAGAGCGCTGATTCTTGCTTCACTCCTGTTCGTTGACCACATCCTCCTGTTCGACGAAGAAACCCCGGTTGATTTGATCAGATCGGTTCAACCCGATGTACTGGTCAAAGGAGGTGATTACAAAGAGGAAGAGATCGTGGGAAATGAAGTCGTTACAGAAAAAGGAGGCAAAGTAAAAATCATTGATTATCTGTCCGGTTATTCAACATCCGGTTTGATTGATAAGATCAAAAAAATCTTTACCAGCTGAACAGGCGCTATTGGTTTACGTTGCAAAGCCATAAACCCTAAATTGGTACGCTTTTGGCTAAGACCAAAACCATATTTTACTGTCAGAATTGCGGAGCGGAATCTGCAAAATGGATCGGCAAGTGTCCTTACTGTAACGAGTGGAACACCTACGTGGAGGAGATTGTACGAAAAAAGGATTCCGGAAGCACCTCCGGGTACCGATCATCCGTAACATCATCCCCTGAAAATTTATTCAACCTATCGACTTCCAGGGAGAACAGGATTGATTTAAAAAACAGTGAACTTAACCGGATTCTTGGAGGAGGGCTGGTATCGGGTTCACTGGTCTTGCTTGGTGGCGAGCCAGGAATTGGAAAATCAACCCTTGCATTGCAGATAGCTCTGGGGCAGGAGCATTTGAAAACGCTTTATATCTCCGGAGAAGAGAGCAGTCACCAGATAAAACTGCGGGCAGACCGCATTGGTAGTAAAAGCAAAGAGTGCTATATATTAAATGAAACCAGCCTGGAGCATGTCTTTACTCAAATTTCCAATGTGGAACCCGACCTGGTGATCATCGATTCAATTCAGACATTGCACACTGATCTCCTCGAATCCACCCCCGGAAGTGTATCGCAGGTGAGGGAATGTGCCGGGCAACTATTGAAGTTTGCAAAAGAATCCTTTGTTCCTGTGCTCATCATCGGACATATTACGAAAGAGGGGAGTCTTGCCGGGCCAAAAGCATTGGAGCACATTGTGGACACCGTCCTTCAGTTCGAAGGGGATCAGAACCACATGTACCGTATCCTGCGCACGGTGAAAAACCGCTTTGGAGCAACCTCTGAACTGGCCCTTTTTGAGATGCATTCAACCGGTTTGAAAGAGGTGATCAATCCTTCCGAATTGTTGATCTCACAACATCATGAGGAATTAAGCGGAATTGCTATTTCAGCAACGATTGACGGAATTCGTCCTTTTTTAATTGAAACACAGGCACTGGTCAGCTCAGCCGTCTATGGAACGCCCCAGCGATCATCTACCGGTTTTGATTTACGCAGGTTGAGTATGTTGCTGGCTGTCCTGGAAAAACGGGCGGGCTTCAGACTCGCAGCAAAGGATGTTTTTTTAAACCTTGCCGGTGGTATTAAAATAGCTGATCCTGCGCTTGACCTGGCTGTAGTTACTGCCATACTTTCATCAAATCTTGATCAACCCGTAGGGAAAAAGATCTGTTTTTCAGCCGAAGTTGGACTGTCGGGAGAAATCAGACCCGTCAGCCGGATTGAGCAGAGGATTGCAGAAGCAGAAAACCGTGGATTTTCACAGATCTATATTTCGAAATACAATGAAAAAGGTCTTGACCGTTCCAAAATAAAAAAAATAGAACTGGTTCAGGTTGATAAAATTGAGCAACTTGTCAGGAGGGTCTTCTCCTGAACTCCAAACACATACCAACCCGAATGCAGTTAAGGTATGTTGAAAACTGAAAAACCATAAAAATGAAAAAAACAATTTGTTTTATCGTATCCACATTCGTGTTACTTTCTGCCTGTGATATTTTACAGGAGCTTGAAGTGTCGACCACTTCGGGAAGTACCCCTCTGACTACCGATGAGATCGTACATGGGCTAAAAGAAGCACTTCAGGTAGGAACCACCAATGCCATCAACACATTGAGTAAAGAAAATGGCTTTTATGGCAATGCATTACTAAAAATACCCTTCCCTGAAGAGGTAAAGGTGGTGGAGGAGAAATTACGGTCAGTCGGGCTCAATAAACTGGTGGATGATTTCATTCTCAACCTGAACCGTGGTGCTGAAAAAGCGGTTACCAAAGCCGGTCCGATATTCATGGATGCCATCCGGGATATAACCTTCGCAGACGCGCGAAATATTTTAAGCGGTTCGAACACCGCCGCCACGGAATATTTCAGGGGCAAAACCTCCCGGCATCTGACCGACGCTTTCAAGCCTGAAGTTCAGAAAACCCTGGATCAGGTGCAGGTAACAAAATACTGGAGTGATGTTATGTCCACATATAATAGTATCCCGTTTACAACCAAGGTCGAAACGGACCTTGCCCGGTATGTTACCGAAAAAGCGATCGATGGCCTGTTTATAAGGGTTGCGCAGGAGGAGAAACAGATTCGTGAGGATCCGGTTGCCAGGGTAACGGATATTCTTCAACGGGTGTTTGGTTCGGTCTGAGAATGTGCTTTCCCCTTTGCACGTAACGGATACAGAGTGCTTCTTTCGTCCTCAATAAATGATATTAAACCCAAGGGCAAGCCCTGGACCCTTTTTCCCGGGGCAAGCCCCGGGGAAACAGCCTGCCGGCTGGCAGGTTAGACCAGACCTTCTCGTCCTCCGAAGCGGAACGCGAAGGAGGATTAAACCACTGCAGCGCATTCCCTGGTTAAAAGATCTCTTCATCAACTGCATCGAAATCGTACTCCGGATTTTCCTGCTCATATTTTTCGCAATCCAGTTCAATGTTAAACTGGAGCGGTGGCTCAAATTTTTCCGTCTGCAGGATACCGAAGGTTTCATCTTCATACACCTTTTTCAAAAAGATACCGCAGATTGGCAGCGCCATATTTGAACCGGAACCGAGGCTGAGTGCTTCAAAATGTATGCTTCGTTCTTCCCATCCTGTCCATACTCCAATGACAAGGCTTGGCGTTATTCCCATGAACCATCCGTCGGATTGGTTTTGTGTTGTTCCGGTTTTCCCACCAATCTGATTCATCAGTTGATATTTCCAGCGCAGCCGATTTGCCGTTCCTCCTTTAACCACACCTTCCAGCAGGTTCAGCATCAGGTATGCATTTCCCTCGCTGATCGCTTCCTCAATTTTTGGTTGAAACCGCGAAATAACATTCCCGTTCTTATCTTCAATCCGGGTAACATAAAGCGGTTTGGTATAGACTCCCTTATTGGCAAAAGTAGCATATCCCCCCACCATTTCCGGTAAAGAAACGATGGAAACGCCAAGAAAGATGGAGTTGACCGGATCGATGTAACTCCGGAAACCCATCTTTTCCATAACCTTTATAACAGATTGTGGATTAAACTGTTTCATTAACCATGCAGATACGTAGTTTTCCGACTGTGCAAGTCCCCACTTCAAGGTGACATTTTTTCCCCAGTAGTCTCTGGGACCCGTACTTTTGGGTGTCCAGGTTGAATCATTATCCTTGAATGTTTGCGGGATATTGGGAACTTTATCGCAGGGGGAGTAGCCATCCTGCATTGCCAGGGTATATAGAAAGGGTTTAATGGTGCTGCCGATTTGCCGTTTTTGGGAATTTACTGCATCAAACTTGAAATACCGGAAATCCGGACCACCCACATATGCACGTACAAAACCGGTCCTCGGGTCCATGACCATCATTCCCGCCCTGATGAAATGCTTATAATAGATGATGGAATCAAGTGGCGACATCAGGGTATCCACTTCACCGCTCCAGGAAAACACCTTCATTGGTACCGGAGTATTAAACGCAATGGCGATTGAGTCCTCTGATACACCGGTACTATTCAGGCTTCTGTAGCGATCGGTTCGCCGGATGGAAGATTGAATAATCGCTTCAACGTCTTCATTATCCAGGTCATTTGAAAAGGGAGGATTTTTGAGTCGACCCAAGCTGATCATGAAAGTATCCTGAAGATCCTTGCTCAGGTGTTCCACCACCGCTTCTTCAGCGTACTTTTGAAGAACAGAATTAACGGTGGTATAGATTTTCAGTCCATCGCTGTAAATGTTATAATTCGACCCATCGGGTTTTCTGTTTTTCCTGCACCATCCATAGAGCGGATTATTCTCCCATTCGTACAATGCATCATCATACTGCTCCTTTGTAAAGAAGAACCTCCTTTTTGGTTCCGGCTTGATCATGGTGGTTCTTAGGTACTCCCTGAAATAAGTTGCCAGTCCCTGGGTATGCCCTTCCTCTTTGAAATCGAGTTCAATGGGTAGCAATTTCACGGAGTCATACACCTCCTTCTCCAAATAGCCGTATTTCACCATCTGAGAGAGCACAACGTTTCTTCGTTGCAGGGTTTCATCATATCGTCGCCTGGGATTGTAATAGGCAGAATTTTTAAGCATTCCCACCAGCATGGCTGACTGCTCAAGGTTAAGGGAGTCCGGTGTGGTGTTAAAATAGACATAGGCGGCTGAGCGTATACCAACCGCCTGGTAGAGAAAATCGAACACATTCAGGTACATGGTTACAATCTCTTCTTTGGTATAGCTCCTTTCAAGTTTTACGGCTGTTTGCCACTCTTTGAATTTCGTCACCATAAGCTTTGCTTTCCTAACCAAACCAAAGCGATAATAGATCGTATCTCTCGGAAACAGGTTTTTTGCCAGCTGCTGTGAAATGGTGCTTCCTCCTCCGGCCTCTTTCTGTCTCAGAAGTATGGTTCTTACCAGAACCCTTGCCAGTCCTTTCGGATCGATTCCGGAATGTTTGTAGAAACGGATGTCTTCGTTGGTAATCAAGGCATCCAGAACATAGGGTGATATATCATTATACTCGGTCCAGGTGCGATTTTGAATGTAAAATTTACCGAGGAGCACCCCATCTTCCGAATAGACTTCTGCAGCCAGGTTATTTTCAGGGTTTTCAAGTTGTTCAAAAGTGGGCATCGGGCCAAGTTTCTCCTTTGAAATCAGGATGAACAGGATAGTAATACATAGAAAAGGAAAAATATAAATACCCCAGAACCAGCGTATATAAATTTTATATTTTGGATTGATGTTACCCATATTTTTCATATGAATTCACTCTCAAAAATAGTAATAAATAGAGAATATGTGATGTAAAATTTGGCAGTATGCTTCCGATTTGTTTTACTTTGTGAAAGTTTTCACCCGTTCCATTTCCCCATTGTGATGATCGAAAACCTAGTAATTGTTGAATCTCCTGCCAAAGCAAAGACCATTGAAAAATTCCTTGGAAAAGATTACACCGTGCAATCATGCTTTGGTCACATCAGGGATCTGGCGAAAAAAAACCTTGGTATTGAAATTAAAAACAATTACCAGCCACAATATATTGTATCAGATGATAAAAAAAAGGTCGTTTCGGAGCTGAAAAAGTATGCCACTGATTCCCATATTGTTTGGCTGGCTTCCGATGAAGATCGTGAGGGGGAAGCCATCGCCTGGCATCTTTGTGAAGTACTGAAGCTCAAACCAGAAAACACCAGACGGATTGTGTTTCATGAAATAACCGAAAATGCTATTCAGCAGGCCATCCGTGAACCCAGGGGAATAAACAAGAATCTGGTCAATGCCCAGCAGGCCCGTCGTGTGCTTGACCGCCTGGTTGGTTTTGAGCTTTCTCCGATTTTGTGGAAAAAAGTACAGCCTGCATTGTCTGCAGGACGGGTTCAATCGGTTGCTGTCCGGTTGTTGGTCGAACGGGAAAGGGAAATAATATCCTTTAAAGCCAGCTCTTCCTACCGTGTTGTTGCACTCTTCCTGTTCACGGATGAGGCGGGAGAAAAGAAGTCACTCAAAGCTGAACTGTCAGAACGATTCCCAACCAGAGAAGAGACCCTTGATTTTCTGGGTAAATGCATCCGTGCAAACTACAAAATTGTCGATATTTCGACCAGGCCATCCACCAAATCACCCGCTCCCCCATTTACGACATCCACCCTGCAACAGGAGGCGAGCAGGAAATTGGGATTTTCCGTTTCACAAACCATGTCGGTTGCCCAGCGACTCTATGAGTCAGGAAAAATCACCTATATGCGAACCGACTCTGTGAATCTTTCAAACCTCGCTCTGGGTACGGCAAAAAAAGTAATTGAGCAAGAGTATGGTGACAAATATGTAAAAATCAGAAAGTTCAAAACAAAATCAAAGGGTGCCCAGGAAGCACATGAAGCCATTCGGCCAACGTTTATCGCCAATAAAGATATCCCGGGTAATGTACAGGAAAAAAGGTTGTATGATCTCATCTGGAAACGGACCGTTGCATCACAAATGAGTGATGCGCAAATTGAGAAAACAACCATAACCATTGATATTTCAACCGCTGATGAAAATTTCATTGCCACCGGTGAAGTAATTACCTTCGACGGATTCCTGAAAGTTTACTTTGAATCACGCGATGAGGAAGGAGAAGAAAACGGTAGAGCCATGCTCCCCCCGGTTCAGCTTCAGCAGGAGCTTACCTGTGATTCGATCACCTCAACTGAAAAATTTACTCCACCCCCTTTACGTTATACGGAAGCTACCCTGGTTAAAAAACTGGAAGAACTTGGGATCGGCAGACCCTCTACCTATGCTCCAACAATCTCAACCATACAGAACAGGGGATATGTGGTAAAGGAAGACAGACCGGGAATAAACAGAGAGGTTCATCTAATTACATTGAAGGATGAGAAAATCCAGGAGGAGAAAAAAACGGAATATGCGGGTCGGGAGAAAGGGAAATTGTTTCCAAATAACATCGGTATCATTGTTAATGATTTCCTGGTTGAACATTTTGAAGACATCATCAATTATCATTTTACTGCAAGGATTGAAAAAGAGTTTGATGAGATTGCTGTTGGCAAACTGGGCTGGACAGAAATGATTGATGCCTTCTATAGCTCCTTTCACAAAAAGGTGGAGACTACCCTGGAAAGTTCCGAAAAGAAAAAAGGGGAGCGGTACCTTGGTGAAGATCCCGTTACAGGGAAAAAGGTATTCGTTAAAATGGGAAGATATGGGCCCATTGCCCAGCTGGGTGACAGCCAGGATGAAGAGAAGCCAAAATTTGCGAGCCTCATCAAGGGGCAACTGATCGAAAATATCACGCTGGAAGAAGCACTGGAACTGTTTAAATTACCCAGAATCATCGGCACCTTTGAAGGAAAGGAACTGGTGATTGGCCTGGGTAAATTCGGACCATATGTCCGGCATGAAGGCAAATTTTATTCCCTGAAAAAAGGGATTGATGATCCACTTACCATTGAGGCAGATCGTGCCATAGAACTGATCGGTGAAAAGAGAGAAGCGGATCAGAAGAGGATCATAAAAACCTTTGCTGAAGATCCAGATCTACTGGTTCTCCGCGGGCGGTATGGACCCTATATCTCTTTCCAGAAGAAAAATTATAAAATCCCGCGGAAAATGGATCCTGAAAAATTGGGGTATAGCGATTGCAAAGAGATCATTGAACGGCATGATAAATCGGGAAAATCTAAAAATTGATCATGACAACAATGGATCTAAATGACTATTTCCGGCCGGTCAGTATTGAAAAGCCAGACCATTCCTTTCTAAATCAAGAGAACACGGTGGGCCGAAACATCACCATTCATACACCCAATAATCCCATCGGGGATATTACCCCATACAACATTGCCATTCTTGGTATTCCCGAAGAGCGGAATTCTCACAATAAGGGTTCAGCTAAGGCACCGGACAGGATCAGGGAAAAACTCTACCAGCTATACCGGTTCCCTCCGAAAGTGAAACTGATCGATCTGGGGAATCTTATTCCCGGCACCTCTCCCCAGGATACCTATTTTGGAATATCCGACCTTCTTTTTGAACTGACAAACAAAAACATCTTCCCCATCCTTCTGGGGGGAAGTCAGGACCTTACCTATGGTGCATACCTGGCCAGTGAGAAAATGAAAAAACCGATGAACCTGGTAACGATTGATTCACGGATTGATTTGTCGGGCCGTGAGGATGAGTTTACTTCACAAACCTACCTGCATAAAATCCTAACGGGAAGTTACCTTCACGATTACACCAACATTGGTCATCAGATCTATTTCAGCGATCAGGATGATCTTGATTTCCTTAAAAAATCGTTCTTTAATGCCATCCGGCTTGGGGTTGCGCGTTCTGCCATGTCAGAAATGGAACCGATCTTACGTGATGCTACCATGATCAGCCTGGATATCTGTTCTATCAGGCAATCGGATGCTCCGGGTCACTTTAGTGCTACACCCAATGGTTTTTATGGAGAAGAAATGTGTAAATTATCCATGTATGCCGGATTGAGTGATCGCCTCTCAGTACTTGGTATTTTCGAAGTGAATCCCGATTATGATATCAACGATCAAACATCCCACCTGTCAGCCCAGTCCCTTTGGTATTTTATCGACGGATTTGCCAATAAAAAAACAGAACAACCACGCGATAACGCCAGGGAGTTCAGAGAGTATATCGTTCACCTGAATGAGATTGACCAGGATCTTGTTTTTTATAAAAGTATACAGACCAACCGGTGGTGGATAAAAACCCCTTCACTGAAACAACAATCCGGCTTTCCTGAATTCATTTCCTGTTCTTATGAAGATTATCAAAAGGCAAGTAATCAGGAAATTCCGGACAGGTGGTGGAAGGCTTATCAAAAATTCAACTGAACCCGTTGATTATTAATCCAATGATTTATTCTCCTATCCGCTTGAAGTAAATCCACCTGGGGGAGAAAAAATTCACCTTTTCAAGGAAACTTTTTCTGGTAATTTGAGTATAAAGGATTAATTCCGGGTGGGTTATCAATATTTATCTGTTAACAAAATTTGTTTCAGAATGATATTTTTGTTTATTTTACTGTTTCCATTTCTTCGGAACCATTGATATCCCGAGGGAAAGATAAACTTTAATCGATCCATATGCGCACTGCTTTTTCTATCATTTTCGGCTTTGTTTTCGTCACGATCGCTCTTTCTCAACAAGATCCGACGTATAGCCAGCCCATGTTTAATCAGATGGCATTTAATCCGGGGTATGCAGGAGGCAGTGACATGGTCTGTTTTTCTCTCCTGACAAGACAGCAATGGGTTGGATTCGAAGGAGCTCCTTCCACAACCATGCTAACTGCCAACATGCCCTTCAAGGTTTTTGGTATCTCCAGTGGTGCGGGTCTCACCCTCATGAGTGATCAGATTGGGTTTGAAGATAACCTGAGCATTGCCCTTTCCTACGCTTACCGGTTGGACATAGGTACCGGAAAACTGGGTATTGGATTGAGTGCAGGCATGTTCAACAAATCGCTGAAGCCAAAATGGGAAATCCCGGAAAGTGAAAACCATACGCCTGCTACCGGAGATCCGTTAATTCCCGAAAATGACGAGAGCGTTGTCTCTTTTGACCTTGGGTTCGGACTCTATTATAAAACGGATGATCTTTATGTCGGCCTTTCGACCACTCACCTGAATGAAGCAAAATTAAAATACACCAAAGGAACACCTTACCTGAAACGTCAATACTACCTGATCGCCGGTTATACATTGCCTTTCGGGAAGCCGTTGTTTGAGGTAACACCCTCCATTTTCCTCTATTCTGATGGAAAAACATCACAAATCAGTATAAATACGATGGTTTTATACAATAAAAAATTTTGGGGAGGCGTTTCTTACAGAGCCGGTGACGCAATTACCGGTATGATCGGTATTGAATTGTTCAACGGACTTCGTATTGGTTATGCGTATGATTTTACAACTTCTGATATCAGAAAAAACAGTAACGGAACCCATGAATTCATGATTGGCTATTGTTTTAATCTCAGTCTTGACAGGAGTCCGCAACATTATAAAAGTGTTAGATTTTTATGATTTATGAAAAAAAATAGTTTACTTGCATATATAAAATTAATTGTCTTATGAAAAAGTTACTTTTTTACAGCATTGTTCTGACAGTTGTCCTGAGCGGCTGTGGTAAAGGATCCTATAATGGGGAACTGGTTGGGGTACAAGGCAGAAAAAAATGGTATGAACCCGATCCCTACGGTATGGTTTTTGTACCTCAGGGTAGCTTCAACGTGGGACCAAGTGACGAAGATGTTGCTTTCGCGATGAATTCATTATCCAAGACAGTAACCGTTGATGCGTTTTGGATGGATCAGACAGAAATAACCAATAATGAATACAGACAATTTGTATATTATGTCCGTGATTCCATTTTACGATACAAGTTGGGAAATGCTCAGATTGAAGAATTTTTCGCTGTAGACGAGAACGGGGATGAATATGACCCCCCGTTCCTGAACTGGGAAACAGAGATTGACTACGAAAATGAAGAGATCCGGGATATTGCTGAAGAGATGTATTACCCAGAGAATGAGAGATTTTATAGAAGAAAAGAGGTGGACACACGCAAGCTTATCTATAGCTATTTCTGGGTAGATCTCAAACAGGCTGCGAAAGAATCCAGCCGGTATAACTACGAAACCCAGTCTTATGAAGGTGACTTTTATAACAACAGGGGAGAACGAGGACCTATCGTTGACCGCTCCTCGTTCATCATGCATGATGAAGTACCCTGCTATCCCGATACACTGGTCTGGATCAGGGACTTTACCTATTCCTATAATGAACCGTGGGCAAACATGTATTTCTGGCACCCATCGTACGACGACTATCCGGTGGTTGGTGTGACCTGGAAACAAGCTTCTGCTTTCAGCATCTGGCGTACAAAATTTCTGAATGATTATCTCGCCACTCGGGGTAGTTTCTTTGTCCAGGAATACAGGTTGCCGCTTGAAACCGAATGGGAGTATGCCGCCCGTGGAGGACTTGACCTGGGAATGTACCCCTGGGGCGGACTCTACACCAGAAATGACGAGGGATGTTTTCTGGCAAACTTTAAACCCCTTCGTGGTAATTATATCGATGACGGTGCTCTGGTAACAGCAAAAGTTGGTTCATTTGGTCCCAATGAGTTCGGGCTGTATGATATGGCAGGTAATGTGGCGGAATGGACTATCAGTGCGTATGATGAATCAGCATATGTCTTCACACACGACATGAATCCCGACTATAAATACAATGCATTACCCGATGATCCGGTGGTAATGAAGAGAAAAGTAATCCGTGGTGGCTCCTGGAAAGATGTAGCTTACTTCCTGCAGAACTCCACCCGGACTTATGAATATCAGGATTCAGCCAAATCATTTATCGGGTTCAGGAACGTAAGATCCTATATGGGCTACAATTAATATCAAATACTTCAAAAAATAATCATCAAAAATTCACAACTATGAATGTAACTGAATTAGTTCAAAGTAGCGGATGGAAAAACTTCATGTCCAAACTGTATGGTCTGGGTGCTTCTGTTGTTATTGTTGGTGCACTTTTTAAAATTCAGCACTGGCCACTGGCGGGTACATTTCTGACCCTGGGTTTGCTGACAGAGGCAACCATTTTCTTTTTCTCTGCATTTGAACCTCTCCATGAAGAGGTCGACTGGACTCTGGTTTATCCGGAACTGGCAGGCATGGGTGATGAGGAAGAAATTACCCAATACAAAGGACCATCCCGTGGAGGTTCATCAGCCCTTGAAAAATTCGATTCGTTGATTGAAAACGCTGAGATCACTCCTGAACTTTTCCGAAAACTAGGACAAGGATTAAACAACCTGAATGAAACAACGGCTAAATTGTCCGATATTTCGGATGCATCCGTGGCTACAAACGAATATGTATCCAGTGTCAGGAACGCCGCTACTTCCGTCAATTCATATACAGAATCCTATGTGGACTCCACAAAGGAACTGAAAGAATCGGTTGGCAGGTTGTCTGAGTCCTATGATAAAACATCCAACCTGATTGAAGAATCCGGAAGAAATTATGCTCAACTTTCGGAATCCTTCTCCAGCATTCAGGATGGCAGCAAATCCTACAGCAATCAGCTGGAAGTACTCAACAAGAACCTCACGGCGCTGAATGCAGTATATGAACTGCAGCTGCAGAATTCAAACGAACACTTGAAAGCAACCGAAGCCCTCTATTCCGGTCTTGACCAGATGATGGAAGACCTGAAAGATTCAGCAGAAGATTCTAAGCGATACCGGGATGAAGTGGCTAAACTCAGTGATAACCTCTCTGCTCTGAACACGATTTATGGCAACATGCTAGCTGCCATGAATGTTATGGTTAAATAACATAGAATTGATTATATAACTTTAATTAAACCCTCTATTCAGTTATGGCTCACGGAAAAGAAACCCCGAGACAAAAAATGATCGGTATGATGTATCTGGTGCTGACAGCCCTGCTGGCACTGAATGTATCGAAAGAAGCGGTGGAAGCTTTCAAGTTGATCGATGAAAGTCTCAACAAAACCATTGCAAACTTCAATGTCAAGAATAACCTGACATATGAAGAGTTTGATCGTGCAGCTGCAGAAAATCCTGTGAAAGCCGGGCCATGGAGAAATCAAGCCTATGACGTGAAAGAGCGTTCCAAAGAAGTATTTGATCTAATTCAGGAACTGAAACTTGAAATCGTTAGGGAAGCTGAAAAAGGGCATGCAGAAGAAGTGATCGAGGGAAACATCATTCATACCCGTGAAATTGAAAAGATTGATGATAACAACACGCCTTCTGAAATATTGATCGGTTCGGATAACAACGGAAAAGCATATGCGCTGAAAGCAGCCATCGAAGAGTACCGGGCGTTTCTTATCGAGACCCTCGACGGGAAAGGTCCCACGGCAGCTGAGTCGATCGAGAGCAGTCTTAATACCGAAGATTTCAAAGAAAAAGACGGAAAAGTTAGCACATGGGAATACCACAATTTCCATACCCTGCCACTGGTGGCAGTCGTGGCTGTGCTTTCAAAAATGCAGAATGATGTGAAGAATGCCGAAGCCGAAACCATCAACTTCCTGTTCAGCATGATCGATGTAGGCTCCTTCAAATTCAACAAACTCGTCCCGACAGTAATTTCTAAAACAAACTACGTTCAGCAGGGAAGCGAGTATAGTGCCGAGGTGTTTATTGCGGCAACCGATACAACCCAGAAACCGAATATTTTAGTGGGTGAAATTGATTCCACCCTGGTAGACGGAGTATGGCAGTACACGATGAAAAGCGCTAATCCTGAGAAGATACCGATTGATAGCAGGGGGCGGGGAATCTATACGGTTTCTCCCTCCAGCCTGGGAGATAAGGAGTGGGGTGGTTTGATCCAGCTGATTTCGCCTATGGATGGTTCAATGGTTAGCTATCCGTTCCAGGCAGAATACCAGGTAGCCCCACCCACTGTGGTGGTGTCACCCACAGCTATGAATATCCTTTATATCGGACTGGATAATCCGATTGACATCTCCGTACCCGGAGTGACTCCTGACAATATCAGAGCAAGTATTTCAAACGGATCCCTCTCTAAGGGAAGGGTAAGATACGGTAACAGAACCTATCCCGGTTCATGGGTAGCAAAACCCAGAATCGGAAGTAACCAGACTCAGATTACAGTTACCTCGGTAAAAGAGGATGGTACCATGCAACGTCATGGAACCATAACCTTCAGGGTGAGAAAACCACCCCCACCCATTGCTAAAATTGCCGGAAAAAAATCGGGGAACATTTCGCTTCCGGAACTTACTTCACAGATAGGGTTGGCTGCAGAGGTGGAAGACTTTGAGTTTGATATCAAGTATCAGGTTACCTCATTTAAAGTTGGTGTTATCTCAAGAGGTCTCCTGAGTGAAGAGGCATCCAGCAGTTACCGGTTGACTGACGCTCAAAAAGGCCTCCTCGCGCAACTTCGAAGAGGTAATATGGTTCAATTCACAGAAATCAGGGCTGTGGGTCCAACCGGTGAAACGCTGGAACTTCCCGCTATTGTATTAAAAATAAACTAAGTTGATGTCATGAAGAGATTTGTTTTATTGTTCATCAGTACACTCCTGCTTTCAGGAATTTCACCCCTGTTAAGCCAGGAGTTGGAGGGGATCTATGAAAAAGGCATTCTTGAAAAGAAAGCGGTTCCCTATCCACATTTGAGAGAAGCAGATGTGATGTGGTCGAAGCAACTGGTCCGGTTAATCGATCTGCGGGAGAAGATGAATCACTCCTTATACTACCCAACGGTACAAATGCCCGATCGGAAGAATCTTATGGGTGTGATCCTGGAAGCAATCCGAAGCGGAGAAGTGACTTCCATTTACAATTTTAACCTCGCAGATGATGAGATGACGGTGCCGATGCTACCCGCTGAGGCTGAAGACAAACTGGGTGGATATGTGGACACCATGGTTGTCATTGATCCGGTTACCGGAACGGAGGAACTGAGCATTTTGGAACACAAAGCAAATCTCGCTGAAATCAAACAATATTTTATCAAAGAAGAGTGGTATTTCGATAAAAAGCTTTCCACGATGAAGGTTCGGATTGTTGGCATTGCTCCTGTCCGGTTATTTCAACACCCGGAAACCGGTTTTCCGACCAGATCAGCGACTTTCTGGGTCTATTTCCCTGAACTGAGGAATGCCCTGGCACGCAATGAGGTGTTTAATCCCAACAATGATGCAAACCGGATCTCGTTTGATGATCTCTTTATGCAAAGACGTTTTAGCGGTACGATCCTTGGTCAATCCAACGTATATGATAACCGGAGGATCGCTGATTATGAAACAGGAAGAATGGCTCTGCTTGAAGCCGAACGGGTGAAAGAGTGGTTGATCAATACGGAACACGATATGTGGGAGTATTAAGCCCACGCTAACCGATAAAAAACCCTCAGGCAAACACCTGAGGGTTTTTTTTATATGTAATCATCGCCCTTTTTCATCTGAACATCCTGAACGATCTGCTTTATCATCTGCTCATCCTGCCGCTTACAAACCAGCAGGATATTATCCGATTCAACGACGATAAACTCCTCCAATCCCTGTAATACAACAAGCTTGTTCCCGGGCACTTTTATGATAGAATTTTTCACACCGTAGAAAAAAATATTTTCCCCGGATGTTACGTTCATCTGATCATTCTTTTCCGACTGTTCATATAATGAACCCCAGGTTCCCAGATCAGACCACCCGAAATCTGAACAGAGCACATAGACATTATCTGCTTTTTCCATTATTCCATAATCGATGGAAATGCTTTTCGCATTGGAGTAAGTCTCAAGGATGAATTCTTTTTCCTTGTCGGTATTATAAATGCCCTCTCCCTCTTTGAACAAGCTGTGCATTTCCGGAAGGTGACGTTCAAATGCTTTTATCACCGATTTCAACGACCAGATAAAGAGACCCGAATTCCAATAAAACTCCCCGCTTTCAAAAAACACTTTTGCCAATTCCAGGTCCGGTTTTTCAGTAAACGTCTTTACCTTCCTGAGGTTTTTGTTCCCTGCAAAACCCTGCCCGTTATTGATCTGTATGTAACCATAGCCTGTCTCGGGCCGGTCCGGTTTAATACCCAGGGTAAGCAGGGCATCTCTATCCCTGACAAAGTCCATTCCTTCCAGAATAACCCGCCTGAATTCCTCCTCCCTCAGGATAAAATGATCGGATGGGGCAGCAACAATTATGGCATCGGGATCCAGTTGCTGGATCCGATAATTTGCATAAGCAATACAGGGTGCAGTATTTTTCCGGAACGGTTCAAGCAGGATCTGTTTTTTGGATAATTTGGGCAATTGCCGCTTTACCAGTCTACCATACTCTGAACTGGTCACTACAAAAATATTTTTTTCAGGAAAGATATCGATAAACCGGTCATAGGTAAGCTGGAGAAGTGTTTTGCCAACACCCAGAATATCAAGGAATTGCTTTGGTTTGTCTTTTCGGCTGAGCGGCCAGAAACGACTTCCCACCCCCCCTGCCATAATAATGCAATAGTGATCCTTTTTCATGGTTGATGATCTCTGTTACAGGATGCCCAAAGGTATAAAAATTGTAGTACTCCCCGCAAGGATTATCTGACCAAAATAAATAAAAGAGGGGAAAAACCGTTTTCCATAAAATATTCTTAAATTTATGTTCCAATTCAGGTTTTAATGAATATTATCTATCATATCGGGAATTATTTTATCCTTTTATCGAAAGTGTTTGCGAAACCCGAAAAGGGTAATATCTATTACAGGCAGATCATCCGTGAGATTATCAGCCTGGGAGTAAACTCTGTTGCAATTGTTGTGATCATTTCGACATTCATGGGAGCCGTGATCACCTTACAAACCGCTTACAACACGGAAAATCCATTATTCCCATCTTACCTTATCGGCCTGGGGTGCCGCGATTCGATCATCCTTGAATTTTCCTCCACCATGGTTGCATTAATACTTGCCGGAAAAGTGGGATCCAATATCGCTTCAGAATTAGGGACCATGCGGGTTACTGAACAAATTGATGCCCTGGAGATCATGGGTGTAAATTCAGCCAGTTACCTGGTCCTCCCCAAGATCATTGCCGCTGTTCTGTTCAATCCCCTGCTTACAATCATCAGCATTATTGTTGGCGTCTTCGGAGGATGGGTTGCCGGAACCGTAACGGGTGTAGTTACATCAGAAGATTTTATCTATGGAATTCAGTATGCATTCATTCCTTATTATATTACCTATTCCTTGATTAAAACCGTCTTTTTTGCCTTTATCATAACATCTGTTTCAGCCTACCATGGATACTATGTTGAAGGGGGGGCACTTGAAGTTGGCAGATCGAGTACGAGAGCCGTGGTTTACAGTAGTGTGGTTATCCTTCTGTTCAATGTTATTTTAACCCAATTGCTTCTTTCATGATCGCGGTCAAAAACATATCAAAATCATTTAACAATTTACCCGTACTGATAGATATCTCGGTAACCTTTGAACAGGGAATAACAAACCTGATTATCGGACAGAGCGGCTCGGGAAAAACTGTATTACTGAAAGCCATTGTCGGGCTCCACGATATCGATGAAGGAGAGATCCTTTACGGAGACATTGTATTCAACAAACTCAATTTCCATGAGAAAAAAGAGATCCGCAAACAGATGGGAATGCTTTTTCAGGGGAGTGCTCTGTTTGATTCAGCAACGGTTGAAGAAAATGTGATCTATCCGCTCGACATGTTTACAAAAATGGACCCTGAAGAAAAAAGGGAGCGGGCCAACTTTTGTCTGAACCGGGTAAATATTCATAACGCAAACCACCTCTATCCCTCCGAGATCAGTGGTGGAATGAAAAAAAGGGTGGGAATTGCCCGAGCTATAGCACTGAATCCGAAATACCTCTTCTGTGATGAGCCAAATTCAGGACTCGATCCGAAAACAGCCATCGTTATCGATGACCTGATCAAAGAAATAACCGAAGAATTCAATACCACGACCATTGTAAATACGCACGACATGAACTCCGTGATGGAGATAGGAGAAAAAGTGGTATTCATCTATGAGGGTGAAAAATGCTGGGAGGGAACCAACCAGGATGTTCTGCATTCGGATAATGAAAAACTGAATGAATTTGTTTTTGCCAATAACCTGGCGAAACAGGTCAGGAATATCCATTGAATCCTTCCCTCCTGATTCATTACTCAACCCAATCTGTTAACCCGGATTTTTAATAACATAACCGTTCATTTTTATACCGGGATATATTCAATTAATTTTACAGTCACTGAAGATGTAGTATGTTCTAAAAAAATAAACCGATGAAAATCAAAGGAAAAGGATTTAATACCAAACTTGTTCATGCCGGTGCTTTTGAAGATAATTTTGGGAGTGCAACGGTCCCTATCTACC
>CAYMFM010000001.1:0-37119 GCA_964389685.1 uncultured Rikenellaceae bacterium | reverse complement strand
GTTCATGCCGGTGCTTTTGAAGATAATTTTGGGAGTGCAACGGTCCCTATCTACCAAACGTCCACATTTTCATTTCGGAATGCCCAGCACGGGGCAGATCTCTTCTCAGGAAAAGAGAAGGGATACATTTACACCCGGATCGGAAATCCAACCATCACGGCGCTGGAGGATAACATTGCCGAACTCGAAAATGGGTATGGAGGAATTGCAACCAGCTCCGGTATGGGCGCCACCAATACCATCTACATGACCTTTCTGGAAAAGGGGTCCCACATGATCAGTACAGCCTCTGTATATGGTCCTTCAAGAGGGGTTATGGAGAAACACTGGTCCCGGTTTGGTGTTGAATCAAGTTTTGTTGATACCTCCGATCTGAAAGCCATTGAACACGCAATCAGGCCGGAGACAAAGCTTCTCTATGTTGAGACACCCTCAAACCCCACCATGCAATTAACGGATATTAAAGCATGTGCTTCTCTGGCTCATAAACATGGGATCCTTCTTGCCGTGGACAATACCTTCTCCAGCCCTTACCTGCAAAATCCCCTGGAACTGGGAGCCGATGTGGTTCTCCATTCCGTAACAAAATTTATAAACGGGCATGCCGATATTGTTGGAGGTATCATTGTTTCCAAAACGAAAGAGCATTATGACCGGTTGCGGCATGTGATGATCAATCTCGGATGTAACATGGACCCTCACCAGGCATTTATGGTGTATCGCGGTGTGAAAACCCTTGCCTTGAGAATAGAACGAGCTGAAAAAACAGCAAAGGAGATTGCCGAATGGCTTGAAAAGCATCCAAAGGTGGAATGGGTGAAATATCCCGGATTACCATCACACCCTCAATACGAACTGGCAAAAAAACAGATGCGCGGATTTGGCTCAATGATCAGTTTTGAGTTAAAAGGGGGAATCTCAGCCGGAGAGAAACTGATGAACAACGTAACCATTGCTCTACTGGCAGTCTCACTGGGTGGGGTGGAATCCCTGATCCAGCATCCGGCATCCATGACCCACTCAGGTGTACCAAAGGAAGAACGATTGAAAGCAGGAATTACAGATGGCCTGGTAAGATACTCGGTTGGCATTGAAGATAAAGAAGATCTGATGGAGGATCTCCGACAGGCACTCGATAAAGTGATTTAATTGAATCTATCCAGAGTCTATATCATAACCGGTGAGCAGGGTGCAGGAAAAACATCCTTTCTCTCTACCCTTGTTAAACTGCTGAAAGAGAATAATATTGCCGTTGGTGGCATACTGGCTTATGGAGAATGGGGAAACGACAGGCGTTCGGGATTCCAGCTGGTGGATCTTTCAACCGGGCAAGGGATGCCTCTGGCTTCTGTGATAAGAAGAAAAAACTGGATCCCCCTGGGAAAATTCTTCTTTAACCCCAGATCCATCTCCTACGGAAATGCCCTGCTTACCGGAGATGAAATACAGAAAAAAACAATCATTGTGCTGGATGAGATAGGCCCCTTTGATTTGCAGGGGGAGCTCTGGGCTAACGGACTTCACAAATTACGGAATAACTATTCAGGAATTCTTATCCTGTCGGTGAGAAAAACACTGGTCAGGCAGGTCATTCGTCACTGGAAATTGCCCCATGCTGAAATCATTAATATCGACAAGGAAAAAGTAGAAGATCTGGTGAGACGGATAAAGGAATGCCTGATGAACAGTATTGAAAAAAAAGGTTAACCGCCTCTTTCCATAGCACTCTTCTTTTTCTTCCTGACAGAAACCCAATGTTATCCGTATAAACGGATTGCCTCCAATGATTCCCTGTTCAATATCGTTATACTCTTACCATTCAGTCGGATGAGTTTGTCATTGTTGAACTCCGTGAGTATCCGGCAAACACTTTCGCGCGATGTATCAACAAAATTGCCCAGCTCAACTCGTGACAACGGCATTTCAAATTCATCCTTGCCATAAATGTCCTCTGCAAAAGTTAACAGTGCATTCGCCAATCGACCGTGAATGTTCCTCTGTGTTCTGTTTACACACTTTTCAAATGAACTCAATTCGCTACTGCATATCTCAACAATCACTTCATAGGCAAATTTCCCGTTCTTAAAAATGAAATCCTTGAATATATCTTTATCAATAAAGCAGACACTGGTGGGTTCAATGGCGGTTGCGGAATAGTGGTTTATTTTTTCGTTGAAGGTGGTCGGAATACCTAAAAATGAGGGGGCTTTTGTAATCTTTGTAATTTGATTCTTTGCCGGTCCCGCAATGTGGATTTTTACCAACCCACTCCTCAAAAAGATAATATTGGACGAAAACGCTCCCTCCTTGAAAATGATATCGCCTTTTTTGAAATACACCTGGGCACAATTGTTTCCCAGGTTTTGCAATTCATCGGAAGTTAATGTCTTAACCGCTGCAGATTTTATTTTACAATCCAAACAATTATTCATAATTTTAGCCTTTCAATCACGTAGCATACAAATGTATTAAATGTGAGCTAAATCACATAATAATTTACAGAATATCACGTATATTTGGTTGTTTTGATAGGAATTACAAGCTTCTTTTGAACATCCCATTTTTAACAATAAACTAAAACATTATGGAAAACAAAAAAATGACATTGGCTCTTTTTTCCGGCAGTCTTGATAAACTGATTGCTGCAGGTATTATACTAAGTGGTGCCGCTGCAGATGATATGGATGTGGACATTTATGTCTTATTGCAGGGTGCACGGGCATTTAAAAAAGAGATTGGTGATGATCCGGATCAACTTGCCATGGCAGAAAATCCACACCTGAAGGAGGAATTTTTAAAATCACTGGAAACACTTAAGGTAAATACCTGGATGGAATTTTTCAAAGAAGCGAAAGAACTGACGAATGTAAAAATTCACATTTGCGGGTTGGCCGGTAAGATATGGGGTGGTGAAAAATTGGAAGATTTCGTTAATCTTGCCGATGATATTTGCGGTATTGGAGAATACATTACATCCGCCCAGGAAGCAGACGTGCATTTATTCATCTAATATAAACTTAAAAATAAGGAGGTAAAAAGATGACACCAGATGAATTAACCAGTGTAACCGTAAACAAAACGGTCGATGCAAGAGGAACAGCATGCCCCGGTCCTTTACTGGCTGCAAAAAAAGCAATCGGAGAGATTTCTTCAGGAGAAATCATGGAGATTCTTTCGTCGGATGAAGGGACCAAACAAGACGTTCCGAAATGGGCAACCAAAAAGGGCCATGAATACCTCGGTACCGTTGAAGAATCAGGATTTTTCAAAATATACCTGAAAAAGGGTTAGAACCGATGAACGGGAAACAACCTGAAAAGTCTCCCAAAATATTGGTATTCTCGACAGAAAAGATCTCAGATCCTGCAATCGATCTCGCGGGGCTGCTGAAAATGCATTACTATCCCGGAGTATATACCCTTAATGTACCCTGCTCAAGTGCCGTGAAACCACGATGGATCATGACTGCCTTTGAGAAAGGTTTTGATGGTGTATTCATTGCCGCGGATGGTACCGATTGTCCTTACGGGGAAAGCTGTTCTGAAAATACAGCCAGCATTATTTCAACAACGCACGAAATGATGAAAGAAAAGGGCATTGATCCAGCAAAACTCAAAATGGCAGCGATCTGTTCTGTTTGTGCCGAAGCATTTGTGAAACACATGAACAGTTTTGCAAAACACCTTTCAGAATCATTAAAATGAATTTAGATATGCCGGATAATAAAGAATTTGATGTATTGGTTGTCGGGGGAGGTATTGCCGGACAGGAAGCAGCGTTGAATCTGGCCAACCAGGATTTTAGGGTCATTCTGGTTGAGAAAGACCTTTCCATCGGCGGAAAAATGATCCACCTCAGTAAGGTTTTTCCAACACTTGATTGTGCTGCCTGTATAACCACTCCGAAGGTTTCTGAAACAGCAAGACATCCCAACATAACCATCTTTACAAACAGCGAGATCAGGAACATTGAGAAACTTGGGGAATCCAATTTCACGGCAACTCTTATCGAAAAACCCAGGTATGTAACCGCTGATTGTACGGGTTGTCAAATCTGCGAAGAAAAATGTCCGGTTGTTGTACAGGATGAATACCAATGGGATATGGTGGGCAGAAAAGCTGCGTATATCCCTTTCAGTATTGCCAATCCACGAATCGCAGCCATTGATATCGACAATTGTATATTGTGTGGTTTGTGTGAAAAAGTCTGCCCTGCTGACGCGATTGATTTCTCCCAAACAGAGGAAGAATCAATCATTACCGTTCAGTCTGTTGTTATTGCTACCGGATATAACCTGTTTGATCCTACCCTGATAGAACGGTACGGGTATGGAAAATTCAAAAATGTGGTAACATCCATGCAGATGGAAAGGCAATTGGTACCCACCCGGCCATTCAATACAGTATTGCGACCAAAGGATGGTAAAATGCCGGATAACATTGCCTATGTTCTCTGCTGTGGTTCACGCGATGAAAGCGTCGGCAACCCCATCTGTTCACAGGTCTGTTGTATGTATTCCATTAAGCAAGCTCAGTTATTAATGGGAGCTCTACCCATGGCAGATGTTACGATCTACTATATCGATATCCGGGCTTTCGGAAAAGGATTTCAGGAATTCTACCAGCAGTCTATAGACATGGGCGTGGAATTCATTAAAGGGAAAATTGCAAAAATAACTGAAAAAGAGAATGGTAATCTGATATTGCGTTATGAGGATATTGAAAATGAAAAACTTGTAGAGGCAGAACACGACCTGGTGGTATTATCTGTGGGTATGTTAGCAAATACTGACTTCATACACATGTTTAAAGACAACGCGGTCGAGCAGGATGATTATCATTTTATTAAACAGACCGATATCCTGTTGAATCCAGCCAAAACGAGCATTGAAGGAATCTTTGCGGCTGGTACGGCAACCGGACCCATGGATATTCCGGATTCGATTCTGTCAGCAGGAAGTGCATCAGCTGAAACAACCAGTTATATCAGGAGGAATCAACATGAAAAATAGAATCGGGGTCTATATTTGTCAATGCGGTTCAAATATTTCCGACTATGTGGATGTTGAAAAAGTGCGTGAAGCCGTGGAACAAGAATCCGGAGTGGTCCTGGCTAAAACAACCATGTTTGCATGTGCTGATTCAGCGCAGAAAGAGATCATTGAGGATATACAGCAACAAGAACTGGATTCAATGGTCATTGCCTCCTGCTCACCCAAACTACATCTGTTTACTTTCAGAAATGTTGCCATCCGTGCCGGATTGAATCCATACAATTACGTTCAGGTGAATATCCGCGAACAGGGATCCTGGGCACACTCGGACAACCCCGCCAAAGCAACCGAGAAATCCATCAATCTTGTTTTGGCAGGCATCGCCCGTGTGAAACATTCCCAAGCGTTAATACTGCGGGACATTCCATCTGAAAATGCTATCGTAATTGTTGGTGCAGGAGTAGCCGGAATGAGGGCAGCCATTGAACTCGCCGATATGGGAACTGAGGTATATTTACTGGAAAGATCCCATTTTGTCGGAGGAAGAACTGCCCAGTGGGAAAAACTCTATACAACAGATGAAACCGGACCTGAGATCATTAAAACATTGTACGACCGAATAAAAAAAACAGGGAATATTACCCTTTTCACCGGAGCAGAAATTGTTGTAAATGCCGGCAGCGTAGGGGACTATGAGGTAACGGTTAAGATCCATCCACGGTATGTTACAGCGGTGAACAGCATTGATCCTTCCAAAGTGGATAAAGCAGTGGATGCCTGTCCATTGGAAGTGGATGACGATTTTAATTTCAACCTGACCAAACGGAAAGCAATCTACAAACACCATCCCGGACAATACCCTGAAATCCCTGCAATTGATCCGGAAACGTGTGATAAATGCGGTAAATGCCTTGATTTTTTACCGGAGATCGACCTGGAACAGAAACCCGAAACCATTACCCTGAAGGCCGGAGCTATACTTCTAACGACAGGATTTGATCCGTATGAACCAAAAGAAGGTGAATTCGGATACAAAGAACTGAATCAGGTGATCACGCTCCAGCAACTGAAACGACTGATCTCACTGAATGGGAAAGAACTCATGTACAAAAAGAAACAGATCAGGAATATGGTGTACATCTATTGTGTGGGAAGCTGTCAGACCGATGGCGAAAATAAATACTGTTCACGGTACTGCTGCACTGCTGCAATGCATACAGCGTTGGAGGCACGAAAAAAATTCCAGGAGATCAACAATTACCATTTGACACGTGACCTGAGAACCTACGGAAAACAGGAAATAATTCAACACCAGGCATTGAATCAGGGAGATATGATCCTTCGGTTTTCAGAAGATTCGCCTCCCGAAATCACTCAAAATGGAGAAACTGTTCTGGTAAAAATCAATGATATTTTAACCGGAGGAATGGAACTGGAAATTGAAGCCGACCTGGTTGTGCTGGTTACCGGTATGGTACCAAGAATGGGTGATTCGATCGCTGAAATCCTGAAAGTTCCAAGAGGAAGGGATCGTTTTTTTAACGAAGTCCACCCGAAACTTCGCCCTGTTGAAACGGTCATTGATGGAATTTTTATCGCAGGAACATGCCAAGGACCAAAAAATATTACAGAATCCATGCAATCGGCTCTGTCCGCAGCATCAAAAGCAAACTCACTAATCAGCAAAGATAAAATTGAACTGGAACCGATCCTTGCTATCATTGATGTAGGAATCTGTAAGTGGTGTGACAAATGTGAAACGGTCTGCCCATACGACGCAATTTCCAAATCCGAGCAGAAAGGGAAAGCCGTGGCTGCTGTTGATGAAGCAAAATGTAAGGGCTGTGGTATGTGCCTTCCCGTCTGCCCGGTCAATGCCATTCAACTGACCGGATTCACAGATGTTGAAATGGAAAGCATGATTGAGGCCATCGTGGAATGAATCCAGGTAATGCATAACAAACCAAACAAAGGGAAGAATAGAAATGGCTACAAAAACAATAGACATCATCAAAGAAACCAGAACGGTTTCTGAAGAGCTAAAAGCAAAAAGAAAAGAGTTTGCCGATATTAAAAAACTGATCCTGAAATCCCTTGAATCGGAACCCAAAACTATTCCTCAAATTTCCGAAGAGATCAATCTCTCTTCCGACGTAGTGATGTACTACCTGATGACCCTCAGAAAATATGGTGATGTTGAAACCGGCGAGATCGATGATATGGATGAGTATTATTATTATAAACGGAAGAGTAAATAATTATCCGGCCGATAAAAAAAGCACCCACTGTTTTAAGAAACCCTCTGAACAATATGGTGGATATAATTCCAGACAAAAACGTTGTCGGGATCTAACCCGGTAAAATAGCCGCTCCTATGATCGGCTGCTATATAGGCTATCTTTAGGATAAAATAGGCGATTAAAAGAACCAAGACAAGGTCAAATGTTTTTTTATGAGAACTGGGAATTTGACTGCGTTTCATCCTGCAACCCTTAATTTGCTATTCTTGGTTGTTTTTTATTTGAAAATAAGTTTCCCTCGTTAATAGTTTGGCTTTCAATCTTTGCATATTCTCTTCTAATCATATTTTTTTCATAGGCTGTTACCATATCCCCGGTAGATCCCTGATAATCCATCAAGCGAAATCTCACCAAGCCACGATAATAATAGGCGTCTGAAGACTCCGGATTTAGGTTCAGGCATATATTAAAATCTTCAAGTGCTTTATTATAGCTTTCTGTCAGGTATAGGACAACACCCCTATTGAAATAGTTTATTGCAGTATTTGGGTCAAGTTCAATCGCCTTTGAAAAATCAATGATGGATCCGAGATAATCTCGTGTTGCTTTCTTTATCAAGCCCCTGTTTGCCCAATAATACCCAACCGTTTTGTCCAGTTTAATCGCCGTATTAAGATCTTTGAGTGCGTCCGAATATTGTTTATGATCACTCCGAACCCTACCTCTGTTATTATAGGCTATGGTCATTTTAGGATTGGCTGAAATGGCCCTGCTGAAGTATTCGGTTGCTGATCTGGGATTATCTTTTTCTGCATACACGATCCCAATATTGCAATATGCTTCAGCACACATTGGATTTATTTCAATAGCCTTCTTGTAATAATCTAAGGCCTTTGTATATTCTTTCTGATCATGATACAGTCTCCCGATGTTAAAATATCCTTTCACTGAATGGGGATTTTTATGAACGACAGTTTGATAATCATTCAATACTCCATCATAGTCTTTTAAATAGAATTTATAAACACCACGTTTATTCAAGGTATCAATATCATTTGGATTAGATTTGAGCATGTTGTTATAGATGTCGATTTGATCTTTAATTCCTTCATTTTTCATGATTTCCATTTTTTAATTGAATAACTAAATTTTTTTTTATTCCGAGCCGCCATAAATTGATCTTCAGGATAAACCTGGTGAAAAGCTGCAAGCCTTTTAACTTAATAAATTTGTAAAATGCCCCTTTTCGGAGTGGGCTCAACCTTTATAGTTGTTCTGAAATTATCTCGGCAGCTTTTATCAATGGATAAGCATTTGGTGATGCAGTTAACATCGGTTGTGTTCCGATTTGTGCTGTGAGTAAAGAATGAACATTGGTCTTGGTTTGGATAATGAAACCAATCAGGTTTATAAGTTCACCCACACTAGGTCCTCCCAGTACTTCTCCACCAACAATAACACCGGAATCCCGACTTACGATAAGTTTTACAGTTTGATGATTCGTTCCTGGCAGTTTTTCGGGATGTTTATCCATGCCCGAAAATGTACCTGCAATAATATCAAATCCCTCTTTATTTGCTTTTGCTTCGGTTAAACCGGCTGTTCCGAAACCATGTTCACCAATAGCCGTTGAGTATATGGCAATTGTTCCATTAATGGTTTTAAGAGCACAAAGCTTAAATAGGTTTAATCCTGCTGTTCTTCCTTCTGCACAAGCTGTGGAAGCAAGCATAACTCCAGTTGGCTTTCTGGTAACAAAATCTCGCTTTTCAGCACTATCACCTACTGCAAAAATATCGGAGTCACTGGTTCTCATATATTCATCAACTTCAATAAATCCATTCTCATTAATTTTTAATCCAACTGATTTTGCTAGTGAGGTATTGGGATGATATCCCATTGATAGAATAATATTATCTGCTTTAAGCTCTGAGCCATTATTTAACAATAATCCATCAGCTTTATCACCATGTCCAAGGATTTCCTTAACCTGTGTTTTTTTCATGATCCCTACACCGCGGTCAGTAATAATCTGTTCCGCCTCCATCGTGAACTCTTCGTCAAATGATAGGGATAATATGTGGGGAAGAATCTCTATAATTGTAACATCATTACCTTTTTTGTTCAATTCATCAGCAATTTCAACTCCAATAAATCCACCGCCTACAACGGCTATCCTCTTTCCGCCGTTTAACTGGTCAACCAAATCATCCAGATATTCCTTGTCTTTTGGAATTACATGTACATTTTTATATTTAACTCGATTCAGGAATTTGGGTACTTTTGGCAATGATCCTGTTGCCAGGACAAGTTTTTTATAATGGATTTCCTGACCATCACTGGTTATGCAGGTTTTTTTGTGCTGATATAGATCTGTTACTTCTCCTATTTCATACCTGATACCTAATTTCTCATACATAGCATCACCAGGAAGAATATTCTGGTTACTACTTTCCAGGGAGCCAAAAATATACGGTATTCCGCAGGGAACCATTACTTTTTCTTCTTTTCTTATAAGGAGAAAATCTTTTTCAGGATAAGTCGCTTTACCAGTTACCGCTGTTGTATGACCTGCGACACTACCTCCAATTATCAATACATCTGTATTTTTCATTTTTTTATTAGTTAAGTGTTTAAAAATTATTCTTCTTACATGGATTTGGTTATTCTAGGTTGAATACATTATTGAGCTAGCTTGTTTCATTAATTAATTTGGAGATCCGTGGGTTTTCATCATAAATTTTATCGGAAATGTAAATCCAACTGGAACGGGCTTGCCTCTTTGCTTGCCTGGAGTCCACTTGGGAGAGGATGTTACAACCCTAAGGGCTTCTCTATCCAGTGCCGGATCCGCTCCCCTAACAATTTTTACATTAGATACTGAACCATCCGGTTGAATAACAAACTCAACAAAGACAATTCCACTAATACCATTTTCAAGAGCAATAGTGGGGTAAATTAGATTCTTGCTCCTCCTCTTCCTCCTTAATTTCAAATTCAATAAGTTCAATTTCAGTATCCTGATCAATTTCATAATCTTCCAGGATCAATTCATTTTCAATTTCAATATCATCATCAATTATCTTTAAGATTTCCGTCACTTGTGGGGGTTCAGGTGGTTTATCCGGAGGATTTTGTTTTTGACGTGTAATCGGGATAATCTCTTCTTCAATAGCATGGTCTTCTATTACGTATTCCTCAGCCATGAAGGATTTGCTAGTTGTCCATTCAAAGGCAATTAATACAATCGAAAGCGTAACGAATAATCCTAACTCAAAAAATAGTCCCTTTTGCTTTTCTAAATCTGCTTTTGGTGATTTTTTCGTTTCCATCTTTATAAAATATTAATTGTATTCAACTGAATTTTATCTTATACTATATTCCTTAGCTAATAACAAAGACTGGGATTAGTAATAAGTTCTCCTTTAATAAAATCCTGAACCGCTTCATCAGGCATTCTTTTCGAGCAACCAACGTATACATGCATCTTCCATTGATTTAACTTCCTTACAATCTCTTTTTGAATCCTTTTTACTAGAAGTATGTTTACGTTTTCTTTACGTAACCACTCTGAGATTAAACTCATATCGGGAATTTGTGTATCTTCAATGTATCTTCTGATAACAGTTGAGTTAGAAATTTCATAGAATAAGAAATATTGATAATTCTCAAACTGCTCACTTATTTCACCTATTGATACTGGAACTGCTATTTTTATCATGGTTAGAGATTTATAGTTTTTATTTCTATTTTTATTATTGTTAAACGTTAAGATGGATAAACTGAGAATAAGAACAAAAAAATACATGGCAGAACAAACCGCTGGTGCTCGAATCTTTTCAATACAAAATTATTGTGGATTGCCTTAAGAAGCTAAGAATGTGGACAGTAATATGCGAAGTGTCATAATGAGATTTGTCAATGTTTTCATTGATAAATACCATAAATTCGCATATAAAAGACGGTTTTTATTTTCACCCTCGAAATCCTAAGAATCGAAGGATATGGATCAGAATTTCGAAGAAATAAATTGTACCACCTGCAAAAGGAGTTCAGTATGTTTTAAACATTTGGTTGAATCCGAACTGGAGTTTATTAATGAGCACAAAGTTCAAATTCATTACTCGAAAGGAGAAACTTTAGTTAAAAAGGGAGCCTTTGCAACCTCAATTTTATATGTTTTAGAAGGATTAGTAAGAGTGTATTTAGAAGGTCCCGATAATAGGAACATTATTATTAAGATACTTATTCCCGGTGATTATATTGGCTTGTCCTCCTTGTTTGGAGAAAGTATTTACAATTTCTCAGCCAAGGCATTGAGCGATTCTATTGTATGTTCTATTAATAAGGAAAGTTTTGGTGATCTAATTTCCAAAAATGGGGTTTTTGCATCGGAAATTATAAAATGGTATTGTGCAAACTATAATCACATGTTCGAGAAATGCCAAAGTCTAGGTATGAAACAATTACACGGCAGGTTAGCGGACTCATTAATTTATTTAAACAGGGAAGAATTTAAATCATTAAATGTTTTATCCTATCTGTCAAGAAAAGATATTGCTGAATTTGCTGGTATGTCTATCGAAAGCGCAGTACGGATATTATCTGAGTTTAATGATGATAAAATAATTAAAATCAATGGGAAAATGATTGAAATTATAAATCTCGAGCTACTAAGCAAAATAAGCAGGAGTGGATAGTTAAATAATAACCAAAACCAAACCATAATAAAAATAATCTTAAACTTAAAAAGTTTATATGTGGATGATTTTTAAAAGATCCAATCATATAAATGAATTTTTAGTCCTGGTTATGTTCCGAATATTTGACAAACAGATTATTTTAAAAGCTAAAAGAATTAATTACTCAAAAGGAATTTTTCGCCCATCAAATAACCATGTGCAGTTGCATAGATTATGGATCGTGTAGCGCCTGAACAATCTCCAATAAAATTAAAATTCGAAATTTTTTGATTATCAATTTTTATAGTATAAAATTTAATCTCAGGAGCATAGACTAAATTATCGGGATTGGCTACACCAGGAATTACATGATCTAAATTCTCAATAAAATCAATGATACTTTCAATGATTCTACGGGGATATGCAAGGTTGATATCCCCCATGATATATTTATCATCGGGAAGTGTAGGAATAACACGATAAAGATTCTTTGTCCTTTTGGATTGTTTAAAATTATTAAAGGTTTGAAGTATTAGCTTATCTTTTCCTGCCAGAAGATTCGTCAATTTAGCTATATACGATCCATATCCAATTGGATCACTAAATGGTTGGGTTAGTCTGATAGTGGCCAGAATTGCAAAATTAGTATAATCACTTTTTTCTTTTAATTTGGAATGACCATTAACTGTATTAAAATCTCCGTAATTCTCTGTTATTACATAGCCTGAAGGGTTATTGCAAAAAGTTCGGACGATATAACCAGTTTTACTTTTATAACGAACCTTAAATTCATACATTTCCCGATTTAATTCTTCAACAATATGATTTGGAAGCTCATATCGTATACCCAGATCAACCTTGGTATTATCAACTACCAGTTCAGGATTTTTATTTATGATTTTGTTAATCAGTTTATGACCACTTCTACCAACAGCCACTACTACATGATCAAAGAATCCAAAACCATCTAATTTAATTTTGTTCCTTTCGATTTCAATGTTCGTTATTTCGGAATTGAAATGAAAATGAATATTCTTATATGAATATAAATTTTCATATACCCTTAAAAGTAACTCCTTCAATTGATCGGTGCCTATATGGTAAAAATTGGAAATGACAGGTTGAAATCCTTTCTCATAGAATCTTTTATAAATTTCTATATTACTGAATGATCTTCCGGACTCAATGGTTTTGCTTTTTATATGGTTGACATAATAGTCTACCAATTCCTTCTGGAGATCCGTACTAACATTTAAATCACCACCCATTTCTTTTGAAACGAATAATTTACCATCTGCTCTGATTCCCGATAAACTGGTAGCATAAATATCCTTGTTTTTTTCAAAAATATGAATCTGGTTATTCGTATACTTGATTTTTTCAATAAATCCAATAGCTGCAGCTCCAAATCCAATAATTCCGATTTTCATCTTAGTAATTTTCCATAGGTATTAATAAAGTAATACCAGATATTTTCAAATCTAAATCGTTAAAATTCAACCCAAAGCAACATCTAAAAACATCATGACTGTAAAACCGAGCATTTCTCCTATAGTTGCTATATCCGTATTTTTACTTAATTGTGATTCGGGAATAAGTTCTTCAATAACTACAAATATCATTGCACCTGCCGCAAATGACATAGCATAAGGTAAAATGGGAGTTACTATGATTACCGCAGCTGCACCAATAACACCTGCCAGGGGTTCCACAATTCCTGACAATTGCCCATACCAAAAACTCTTAAACCGGGATAATCCTTCTCTTCTTAAAGGAACAGAAACTGCAGTTCCTTCAGGGAAATTCTGGATACCAATACCTATTGTTAAAGCAACAGCACCCGCAAAAGAAGCAGCAGGGAAATTTGCTCCAAGTGCACCGAAAGCAACACCAACAGCCAATCCTTCCGGAATATTATGTAATGTGATTGCCAGTACCAAAAGCACGCTTCGTTGCCAGTTAGTTTTTATTCCTTCAGCTTCTTCAGTTTTAAAACCAAGGTGTAGGTGAGGCAAGATTTTGTCAGCTCCCCATAGAAAAGCTCCGCCCAAAAGGAAACCTGTTACAGCCGGAACCCATGCAGTCTTTCCGGAATTCTCCGTAATTTCAATAGCCGGGGCTAATAAGGACCAAAAACTTGCCGCGATCATTATTCCTGCTGCAAATCCAAGCATACCGTCAAGTACTTTCCGGTTTATTTCTTTAAAAAAAAGACTAAACCAGCCCCCAATGCTGTTATTAACCATGTAAAACATGTGGCAACTAGTGCCTGGATAATCGGATTTAAATCTTTAATGAAATCAAGCATTAATTTTATTATTTTTATTTCTTGATAAATCTTCTCAAATAAAAAAGTTTTCCCATATATTCAATTTCAATCAATTTTTCTTCTGCTATTAACTTCTTTATAAGGTTCCAATCTGCATTCGATTGAGTTAATAATTTATTCACTGCATCTTCCCGCATCGGATGCACGGCAGTTATGCTCAATATATCCTCCTCAACATTTCCTGTAAAAGTATATGCATTACCTTCATAACCGATCAAGTATTCAACATTATCAAGAAATTCGTTAAAGATATGATAACTTTGATTGATCACTTCTTCATCTGGAGACTCTATTTCTTTTTCTGCTGATGGCCTTGTGGGTATAGATAAATAAGCTTTATCCGGTTTCACAATAGCATTTCAATTTCCCGGCCAAGATTAATATCCAGAGTTGGTTCCCCATCTGGCACGAATGTTAGATAATCAATTTTTTCAGTTTGAATCAGCCAATACAGATCCTGTGCAAGCTTTAATTTATAGTGAATAAGAAGTTTTTTAACAACCTTGTCGGAAAAACCAATTTTCCAGTTCTTTAAACGGCGTATCAGTTTTTCTTTCCCGGCTTCAGCAGCTTTTAGTTTTTCTTCATTAAGAGTTTGTTTAATCTTTGTTTTTGCCTTTGAGGTTATAACAAAATTCAGCCAGTCTGATTTGGGTTTCTGGTTTTTTGATGTAAGGACAGCAACCCTATCTCCATTTCATAAAACATGCCTGATAGGTACATTTCCCCCGTTTACCTTACCTGCAGAGGTTATCCGGTCATCACATTCCTTAGCAACAAGCTGGTATACCTTTCTAACCTGTTTTAACTCTTTCAGGGAAGGAGAAATGTGGAAAGATCTGAGAAGTCCCCTGTATCTGTTCTTAATCTCTTTTTCAGTAATAACCGGTACCATTGATAATAAATATTTTAAACGGGATGCAAATAAGGTACTTTTTTAATCAGTTACAAAGTCGGGTATTAAAAGTTATATATTATGATAATCATATTATTTATAAAATGTGGAATCATAAATAAAAATCTCATCATGATGCCCTAGTATTTTTTCAATTAATTCATTTTGTATGCTTTTTACACAATCAACGGAAGGCAGATAAGGTTTTATGTCAAGTACAGGAGTTTCGTTAAAAGCATCAACACCTGTTACATAAAGTACTCCATTTTTAATTTTTTCCAGTTTTAAAATTGAAAAGCCAATTGGATTGGGTCTTTTAGGACTTCGTGTTGAAAATAATCCGAAATTATGTTCGTGACTTGCTGATGGCGGATTAATAATCGATTCCCAGCTATTAACTTTATCAAAGTGGTAGAGCACTATTATATATTCAAATAAATCAAGGGTTGTAAGTGCTTTATGATATTCCGGGTAAATTTCAATGGTGCCTTTTCCTTCAGGCATTAAAATTCCCTGGCGAGGAGCACCTGTTTTGGTTGTATAATTAGTATGAAAAATACCAATTGGTTTATAATTAATTTCTTTCATTGTGTTTTGCCCATTCAGATTTATGTTATTGCACCCAATCATTAATAATAATATAAAATAACTGTAATTCATATTTTTATTTTTTACCATTTTGAATAATTTCCGTTAATTTTCTAATAAAAAGTGTACAAGTAAATCTTTTTCGTTCAGTTCTTTAGCTTGCAAGTACTTTTTAAATGCAATATTGGCACTCAGGTAATCGATAAACTGTTTCTTTATAAATAAAGGTGCAACATTTATTCTACAGGCTTAAAAGGATCCCAGATAACAAGGATTAAAGCACCATCCTTTGATTTGAATGGGCCATGTTCTTCACTGGCTTTGAATATCTGATATGACCCTGTACCGTAAATTTTTCCCTCACTTATGTATTCACCTTTAAGTACAAAATGTTGTTCTGTCGTAACATGAGAATGTGGAGCCATATAAAATCCTTTTGGTAGTTTAAGCAATATCGTTTTTGCACTATTTTCATCACGTAAAACTTTTTGTTTTGTGCCATCTGCATAATTGTTTGCATCCTGCCAGTTTACATCATCGTATAAGTTTATAATTTTTTTCATTTTAGGTTCCTCCAATTATTTATTTATTTTAAAGTATTATTTATTTCGTTTGTTTTTAAAATACTCATTTCAAATGGTTTATTAAAGTCCAAAGTAATAAAACCACAAAACTCCACTACTCTATCAAATTTTTGAAATAACAGGTATTAAATGTTTTCGAGCCTGTTCAGCCTCAGTTCGTAAATTTCTTAATTCATGTTCCGATAAAGGAACTTCTATTTCCTGCTTACTGAAAATTACATCTTTCATTCTCTCTATCCGTATGTGCAACCGCATTGGTCTTTCGGTACGTGCAAATATTAAATTATCAGCTGCATTTTCCAATTGTTTTATATCTTCCTGAAACACATTATTGCTTACAGAGAAAACACAATTTGGGTTATTTTTGAGAATCTTTTTAATCTTATTTAAAATTTCATTTTTAAAAGTCTTTGAAAAAAACAGCAGATTTAATGCTGATCCCAAAATCAGTGTTCCTGTTTCAGATTTTCCTAAATACTTCTCTGCTTGCTGAAGTGTATTGTCCCAAACTTCAGGTTTTAATAAATTGGCTTGAATCTGATCTTCTTTTACTGTTTGAGCCATGAGGATGCCAGCAAGCTGCCAATGATCGGTTTGCCTGATCCACCGGGACCACTAATAATTGTACTTGAGGGAACTATAATTCCTTCAGGAATTATTTGATCCAGCCATTCTTGATTTGTCTTTAAGTGTTTCATTATCTTTCTATTTAACAGGAAATTATTTTCTAAAATTTAAAATTTGACTTTTTTCAGGTTCACTTTCGTGAATAATATCTCCCGAAAACCTATTTTGAAAATAGAAACCGGACCTTTCTATCTCTTGCTTAAGTTTTTCTATTTCAATGTGTTCGGGGTAAACTGAAATGAGAGCATTTGCTTTTGAAACTCTGTAAATCTCCTTTAGTAATTTTGATAAATTGGGATTTCCTAATGGAAAGTACCAGAAAATATCGTATAGTAAAATGACATCTACTGACATATCTTCTAACTCAAAGCTTAACTTTCCTGAAGTGTTTATTATTTTTATGTTATTCAATCCGGCTGACTTCACTCTCCGGGATAATTCCATTAATTTGGATTCACTTTCATCTAAAGCAAATATCTTTCCGTTATTCCCAATTATTTTTGCAGCCGGGATAGTATAATTACCCACTCCACATCCGAAATCTAAAATAACCTGGCCTTTTTTGATGCCGACTTTTATCAAAATCTCTTCACATTTGTTTTCTATGTAATTTTTTATATTAGCGCTCATTTTAAAATTTTCTTTTAATAACCAATTTAATCACTTATAATCCATCTATTCCTTCTTCCTTGATGACATTGATTAAGGCTTCTTCTATATTTCCCTTTTTGAAAAAAAGTTTCATTCCTCTATCCCGGAGTCTTTTTATTCCCTTTTTACCGATTTTAGCAGATATAATTATCCCGCAATCATGAAGTATTTCATATAGATCTAATGTCTTTAAATGTTGCATTGTGGTTTCATAGGGATTAATTCTTTTCTCAATGAGCCTGAATTGCATTCCATTTTCAATTTCATAAATAAACATCTCTTTTGCCATTCCCAACATCCCCGGAAAGATGTTTATTCCATCATTCGTTGGGATGGCAATTCTTACACTATTTTCTTTATTGATATCCAATTTTTTGGCTTTCAATAATCATCAGACGAGTGTCCACATTGCCTTCACCTAAAAGTACATTTTCCCTGGTTGAAGACAGTCGGCATTCATTACAAACTCTTAAATGATTATTTAGATTATCGATTTCTTTTAACTTTTTATCGTTCTTCATACAACCTTTTCTTTGTATTGTTTGTAAAGATACAATTGAATAACATTGATAATTTTTTGAATATCGTATGATTTTGGCAAAACATCGCCAATCATTTCCATATAATGCCTTGATTTTATACAACGGAAAGTTGGGTCAAAATTGATATCAAAAATCCATCCCATCTGGAGCAGTTTAAAATCATTCAGATTCTTTACATGTTTAATATCAACTATTCTCATATTTATCAAGTCCTGATAAACCTTCTCTGAAAACCCTGGTGTATCCGGAAGATCGAGTTCAAGCGCTACATTTCGTCTGCCATTTTTTTGGTGATAATAATCTGTAACTACCCTCCAAATATCCAGTTTATCCGCATCGCGCAGCATCTTTGTAAAAAACAGGCATGCATCAGTCTCATCTTCAGGAAGTGATGCACGATTATGATACGAAATTGTTCGCAGAATTAAACTTTGCATTGATTCATCGAACCTATTTAAAACTCTATGTTCTTCTAATATTTTTACACCTAATTCAGCATGGTTTTCCGATTTCCTATCGACAAAGGTTTTATAATGGGCATATTGCTCAAAGCGACCAATATCGTGGAAAAGCGCGATGACCTCAGATAGATGTAGTTCATCATTATTTAATTCAATCTGTTCACCGATATTCAAAATTTCTTTGCACACCTGCATGGTATGCTTTTCTTTCAAAATTATATTTTCTTGAAAGTTTTTATCACCATGTTTAAATGTTTTAACATAATTTGAAAACCAATCTCTCAAATACTGTACGTTTTTTTTATTTATGCTTATTCTAACTTCATTCATTGTTATTATTTCAATTTTAATTGGCGCTTTAATTGTCCTGTATCTCCATTTATCCCTGAAGGAATATCAATGCTGAATACTATTTTCTGGCTTTCGTTAATCATGTAAATAACATCTTCATATTTCCCTTTAACATCCCGATCAAGACCAGTTCCGAAAATTTTTATTTTTGATTCCAAACTTTTTCAAAATAGTGAAATAAGAAGCCTGACCTGCATTTTCCTGAAGAATTTCCTGGGCAATACCATATTCTTCAATGGCTAACTGATCCAAATTCCTCATTTCATTTACGTGACTAATTTTCATATAATTTAAAGTAGCTTTATAGTTTTATTCTACTTTATGCCGGGTATCCTCAAAAGCGGTTTGAGTGCCAAATACTAAAAGGATATCACCTGTTCTTAAATAATTTTCGCCATGCGGAATATTAAAATTGTTACCACGCCTGACCATCATCAGTATGGCATCTTTATGGAAAGGAATTTCTTTAATCTGTGATCCGTCAATATTTTTATTTGTAATTAAAATTTCTTCGACACTAAAATTCTCAAACGATTCAACAAGTGCATGATATGTAGTGGGTCGGATAATCAGGTTTTCGATAGCTGTAGCCAGTATCTGTGTAACATCAATCGTTTCGATGCCCAGTTGTTTAAATCTTTGTTTCAGTGAAAACCGGTTAATCCTCGATATAATCTTTTTATGTTGAAATTCATTTCTGAGCATTTGACTGATTTTTAGATTTTGTTCATCATCTCCGGTTTCAATTACAATATAGTTGTCGGGTGTGAGCTTTAATTGCCGGTATGTCTTTGTGTCAAGTCCGTTACCAAAGATTACATTAATTCCTTTATCCCTGATTTCCCGAAAGCGCATTTTATCCAGTTCAATAATAACTACTTTTTTACCATGTACATGTAATCGGCGTGCTAATAACACCGCCGTGCTGCCGCCCCCAATAATAATGGTTTTATTACCTTCTGTAATACTGCCGGGAGTCATCCAGTTGTAAATGACCGGTGAAACAAAACAGGTAATCACTGCCATGATAATAATACTGGCATTTATCCCCGAAGTAATAACGCCTAGCTCAAGTCCTATTGCTGAAGCTGCAATAATCAGGCTTAACCTGGCCGAAAGAAGAAAGCCGCCGGAAAGAGCTTTTTTAGTGCCGAACAAACGGCTCCACAAGAATGAAGGAATGACTTTTATTGCGAATAGTGATACAAGCAGCAATAACAGGAACCCAATCAGTAATTCATCAAATTCGGTGAGAGCACTAGGGTCGAACCCTGCACCCACCATAATAAAAAAGAATGGGATAAAAAAACCATAACCCATACCGTCTAATTTGACTAACATGAGCGATCGTTCGCGGTGTAGCATTGAAGACAGTACTAATCCACTTAAAAAAGCACCTAACAATACAACTTCCTTTCCAATGTATTGAGAGATAACTACAAAAATCATGATTATCAATATGGCTCCCCTGATACGGATTTGAGAAGCAGCCTGAGATAACTGATAGCCTAATCCTTTAAACAAAGGAATGTTTTTCAACCTGTTGACAAGTTTGTAAAAAATGAAGAAAAGAATAAAAAGTGCAAGGATATAAAGTAGTTTATAATGGAAGCCATTTTTTATTATAAAAGCTGTAAAAGTGAACAGTATAATACTCAGGATGTCGGCAATTGCCGCTGCAATGATGATCATCTGACCAAACCGGCTACCGATTTCACCCCGATTTTTCAGGACGGGCAATACTATGGAAACCGAGGTGGTAACCATGATAAGTGAAAAATACCAGATGCTTGGTATATCAATGATCTGTGCAAGGAATAAAGAGGCCAAGTACGAAAGAAAAATAGCAAGAATAAATTGTGTAATCCCCACTAATAAAGGATTTTTCAGAAAACGCGACCAGGTTAATCTTCGACGGGGTAATGAGGCAATAATATGGTCAACATCTATTTCAAGGCCACTTAAAAACATAAGGAAAAGAAAACCGAAAAGTGCGAAAAAATCAAGAATAAGGAAACTATCTTCACTGAGATTCCCGAACAGGAATTTCCCTGCCAGAAAACCCAAAATGATCTCAACGATAACAATCGGGATTTTTTTTAGCTTTAAAAACGACAATAATATGGGAGTTGTCCATGCAATAGCTGCTACCACAAGAAGTGGGTAAAAATCATAATGAAATGAGATATTTAATAGCATTGGAAAAACCTTATTTTTTTTTCATCAGGGGTAACAATGCGTCCTGCCCATAAGGCCTGTCTCATAAAACAAGACAAACAATCAAGATAAGTTTTCATTTATTCTTTCTATAATATTTTTCCATTCTATCGAATCCTTTATTTATAGCTTCAATAACTGCATCATTGATATGTTTGGGAGTCCCGGTAGTAGGTTTTGCCCACGATAAAAAAGCTACATCATCATAATCATCTGAATAATTATCAAAAGGTTCTGTTTTAGGCATCGTTGTATGTTTTTTTTATGATTGATAACAAAGTATCGTTTTCCTTCGGAAGACCAATTGAAATTCTATAATAATAATTTAGCCACTCATCGGATAAATTTTTAATTATTATTTCTGCATTTTTTAATTTTTCAGCAAAGTCTGGTATTTTTGTCTTTATCAAAATAAAATTCGTTTCACTTGGGAATACTTCAAAACCAATCTTTTTTAAAAATTTTGAAATCCGTTCTCTTTCTTCTTTTATTTTATTGACATTTTTTGTCAGATATTCCGGATTTTTTAATGCTTCAATGGCAGCAAACAGTGTTGGTGTAGATAAATAGGCGGGAAAATCGGAAAATTGATCTTTAAAATAATTTCCCATTAAAAGATATCCCAATCGAAGCCCGGCTAAAGAAAATGCTTTATCCATTGTTCTTGTAATTGCCAGGTTTGGATACTTTTTAATCAGGCCTGCAAAAGTTTGCCCCGAAAATTCATAATATGCCTCATCTACCAAAAGCAATATATTTTTATTTTTAAGGATATCTTCAACCAATTTATTATCCAAAAGGATTGCTCCTGTTGGATTATTAGGGTTGTCAATTATTAAGAGCGTTGGTTCATCCAGTTCATTTAAAATAAGTTCAGGATCTAGTTTGAAACCTGGTGAAAAAAGTTGAATTTTTGTTAGCTTACGTGCAAGTTTCATGGCATATTGTGAAACCGGGAAAAATGAGGGATTCACCATAATAATTTTCCTGTCTTTTGAGAAAATATTGATTATCTCCCGTAAAAGAAAATCGGAACCAGGACTTAAAATTACCCGATCTAAAGGCAAATTGTTGTATTTACCAATAAGCTTTTTTAATTCATTCAAATATTTTAATTCGGAATACCGGTTTACATTTTCAATCCCCTTTACCGCTGCTTTTCTAATGCTTTCAGCAGGTAAATACGGATTTTCGTTCATGTGCAGATTGATTATCATTTTACTTCGGTAATTGTTTCTTTTTTATATCCTGTAATTACTTTTGTAAATCCATTCAAACTTTTATCTACTTCAATATTACCTGTATCAACCCTTAAACACTCCAGCTTATTGATTTTATCTTCGGTTGCCACAACAACTATGTTTTCTTTTCCTATCAATCTTAAAACTTCAGGCGTAAATTGTTTGCTTGCCCTTCCGAATATAAATCCGTTTCCACCAATTGGAGTAACGATAATTGTTGACTTATGATTCTTCTTTATTAGCGCTAATAATCCTTTCTCATTCAAATCTTTTCCAACCAATTTTCCATTGAAAACAGCATCTATACCCAATAAGGTTTTCCTCACTCCCATTTTATCAGCAATTGTTTTTAAGGTGGTTCCGGGGCCCAAAATATAAAGTGTTTCCTTTTCCAGATTTTCCATAAGGTAATCCGCAATTTCCTCTTTTATATCTTCTTCGGATTTACTTACATTTGAAGGTTCCTTTTTCGCCTGGAGAAGTGTTATGTTTTTTGGGACTTTCAGGTATCCATATAATTTTGCTGCTATTTTGTTTTCTCTAAAGGCTTCTTCATCAATATCAAGAACCTCTTTTTCGATAAATTGATTTCCTGCAGTATTAATTATTTCAGCAGCTGCAGAAGGTGAAAGTGCAAAAACAGGACTGAACATTTTAACTCCTGATGGAATACCCACAACAGGAATTTTCAAATCTAGCACATCGTATATGTCCCTTGCAGTACCATCTCCACCAACAAAAATCAGGAGTTCAACACCTTTCTCAAGCATATCCTGAACAATCCTTTTGGTATCTCTTGCATTTGTTTCTTCACCTGTTTTAGATACTACTTCATATTTAAAATTAAATTTTTTAATGTAGTCCTCCCCCATTTTCCGGGGAGCAACCATAAAATAGACATCTTTCCTTTTAATCAAAGAAAGTGTTTCTTCAATTCTTTGAGGTGTTGTCGGTTTTGCACCTAGTTCTATGGCTTTTTTATATATTTCTCCATCAGTCCCTTTTAAACCGACACTGCCTCCCATTCCTGCTATGGGATTTACTATTAAACCTATTTTCTTCATTTTACTAATTAAAAGTGAAATTACTTATGTTTTATTTCATAAAACACACCTCTCTCAAGGTTAACAGTTCTAATTTTATTATTAGCCTCCAGAGCTCCCAAATATTTATTTATTTCACTAATATGAATGCCTAAAAAACGATGCAAATCATCGAGCGTGCATGGCCGCCTGGCAATTGTTTCTAAAATAGCTGTTTCAATGTCGCCGTTAAATGATTCAATAGCTGCTCGTTCGGAAACCGAAGCAATGATCTCGACATTAAGCAAGTTCCAATAATCAATAATTTTTTGCAATTCATTTTTTGATAAAGGAATTAGGCCCGCTACTGTTCCGGGACGATCCAGGGTGTTTAATTGAATAATATCGGGGTTGATTTTCAGGATGGCCTTCTTAAGCAAATCCAATTCTTCTTTTGAATCGTTATAATCTTTCAATAAGAATATTTCTAACCAAATATTTCCTTTATATCCTTTCCTCAAATCAATCAAACCCTGAATATAAGTTTCTATTTTAAGGTTTGAATTTGGTCGGTTAATTTTTTCAAAGACGTACTGGCTAGCAGCATCGAGAGAAGGTAAAATAACATCGGCTTGTAATAGTTCAATCCTTAATTTCTGATCAAATAATAAAGTCCCGTTTGTTAAAACCGCGGTTTTTACATCAGGATAATTTTTCTTGATGAAATTCAATACATCTCCTATCCGGCTGTTAAGGGTCGGTTCTCCAGAACCTGAAAATGTAATGTAATCTATTTTGGGATTGTTGCTCATAAACTGTTTTAATTCAGCAATAACTTTATCATATTTAACATACTCCATTCTATCGAGAGTAAGTTTAGTAGTTTTACCTACTTCGCAGTAAACACAGTTTAATGAACAAACTTTTTTAGGTATCAAATCAATTCCCAATGACATACCCAATCTGCGTGAAGGAACAGGCCCAAAAAGATACTTATACATAATCTTAAAATCAATTATCTTTTATATAACTATTTATTTACCGGCAATTTTTAAATCGATATGGCTTCTGGATTCACCTTTATTCCATTCATTTAAATTATTATCAAATTTTTGATGTACTTTTTTTATGTTGTCAGAAATATCATTGTCATTCATTAAAATACAAACAAAATTTTTCCTGATTCTTTTAATATTTAGTCCAAAAACTTTGGCTATAACAACCTTGATATCCTAAGTTTTTAACATTTGCGTAACCCCTTTAGCTTTTATAGGATCAGCATGAATTTCTTTGTTATCTTCTTCGGTTGTATTCTCAATTTTTTTTATGAATTCAACTCCTGATGATGACATTTCATAAATATGATAATAATTCTAATCGCCAAAATGTCTGTCTATAACCGATTTCCCATTTTCAGTTGCAAATGCTGTTTTCATATTTTATAATTTAATTTCAATATTATTTATAGTTTATCTAAAGTATAGTTTTTTTCTCCTGCATAAATTGGTACTTTAAGCCAGTTCTCAGTAGGTACAAATGGACAGACAAATGCATCACTATACGCACACCATGGATTGTATGCTAAATTAAAATCAATAATCCATTTTCCATCAGTAGTTTGATGTCTCTCGGGTTCAATATCCAAATACCTGCCTGCCCCGTATGTTTCTTTACCACTCGTAAGGTCCCGAAATGGTATAAATAATTGTTCTTCCATTGGATCACTTTTGTATGCTTGAAGTGTACAATCCTTATTTTCTATTTTGAAACTAAATTCTCCCCATCGAATGAGTTCTCGCTCCCCACCTTTTGTATCTTGTAATTTTAGCCATTTTTTTTCTTTATGTTCGTAAATGTTAAGTTCAAAACGAGATGCAAAATCTAATGAATAGTAAGCAAGACCTTTGAAATTCCGGAGTTTCATCTGTGGTATCGGTGATTGAGGATGATTACTGCCAAAAAATTCATCTTTTGACTTACGTGCCATTTCAAGATCATTTTTCCATTTTTTTACATTTATCATGATATTCTCTCTTTACATATTTTTTTAGTGAAAATTAAAATTATTATTATATTATAATTCTTTTGCTGTTTCATAAGCATCTTTTATCGCATCTTGTGCGTTCCCTGTTTTTTTAGCATCACCAATAACATGAACTGAAATATTATTTTTCAATTCATTTTCCAATGGATTATAGCTTTTCATACCTGTTGAAACAACAATTATATCAATATCACCAAATTGAATGTTTTTTTGTCTTTTTCTGCATAAATTGTTTTTCCTGCAACTTTCTTTATATGAGTGTGATCGCTGAAAACAGTTCCTTTTTCTTTCATCATTTTTAAAGAAAGTAGTTTTGCAATCATTTCCATATCTTCTCCAAAGTCAGTTGTTCTTTTAACAATAATTACCTCATCATATTTATTTATAAGATCGGATTTTTCAGCTTCTTTATAAATAACCTTAATATTGTTATCTTTAATTTCATTAGCAAAATAAAGAATTAAACTTCCCATAGATCTTTTATTTTGCGTAAGAGGAGCAAATTTGAATTGCCCGCCAAGTTCATCTTTTTCAAAAAGTGTTACTTTATGTCCTCTTTTATTTAAAGTCAAAGCAGCTTCCATACCGGAAAGTCCGCCTCCGATAACAGCAAAGTTTTTAGATTTTTTTGACCTTCCAAAAACATCAATTTCTTTTCCTACTTTTGGGTTTACCAGGCATTGAAGCCCTTGCCCGGATTTCACTCCGCCCAAACAACCTTCGGCACAAGCAAGGCAAGGACGAATGTTTCCGCTTATTTGTTTATTATATTTCCCGATAAAATCAGGGTCAGCAACAAGTGCTCTTCCTATTGCAATATAATCGGCTTTGAAATCGTCTATAAACTTTTTTATATCGTCTTTTTTGTTTATTTGTCCCACATAAATTGTTGGAATATTTGCTTCTTGTTTTATTTTTTTTGCAAACTCCCATGTTTTCCCTTTTGGAATAAACATGTGTTGAAAAAACCAGGGGGGTGTCGAACAGACTGTCCCGGCAGTTATGTGCAAAGCATCCATTCCATGTTCCTCCAGGAGCTGTGCAAAGGGTATCATTTCATCAAGATGAAAACCGTCAGGTATCATTTCATCGCCCCTGATTCTGACTATAATTCGTAAGTTGGAAACAGATTTTACGGCATCTAATATTTGTAAGGGCAATTTTATTCTGTTCTTAAAACTTCCTCCATATTCATCGTTTCTGTCATTTACTTTTGTATTGTACTGATGAATTGTATTCGTTAACTTTTTCAGTCCTTCAATTTTGTCATCATTATCAATCCCAATTTGAGTAGGTATTTCCCTTAAACTTTTATCAATATACACAGGCTCGGGAGTAATCGCTCCTATATATTTACTCCTTTCTTCATAAAATTTAATAAGTTTTTCTGAAATTATTCCTGATTTGTCGCTGTATCCAGTTTTTATAGGTGCGAAAATGAAGTTATTTTTTAATTGTAACATAATTGAAAAATTTATGACTTATAATTAAATTCCGTGTTTGAATTTTATTTGAAAGTATTAGCATAATTCTTTGGGACATTTTCTAATAATTTTTTCAAACATTTCATTTTAAAACAAAACCACGGAACTTGTTTTTTATACTCTAAATATTCATCGCCAAATTTTCTAATTGTATCAGGTTCCTCAACAAACTTGATCATTATTAGCATGAAAATTATTTCAACAGGTGCAATAATTAGAATGAATGAAGGCGACCCTATCATAAAAGCAACAGCAAGCGGAAAAAACAATAAACCCAAATGCATTGGATGTCTCATATATTTATATACTCCTTGTTTGGTAAGTATATTAGTTTGCATTCTTTTCAATTCCCCTTTTCGTCCATATTTAGCAAGTGTTCTTCCCGTGTTTTTACTGATTAGCATCACTAGAAATAATAGAAAGACACCAAAAAATAAGCTAACAACATGAAAAATTATATTTTGATGGATATTTTTAAATATCAAATAATCAATATAATATCCAAAAACACTACCGCCAATAATAATTATTGTCCAAATTATTATCCTTAACATAGAGATTTATTATTTACTATTTTAATATTCAATCGACAATCAACAATCATCAATCAAAGATTCTTACCCTTTCCATGCTTCTGTTTCCATTCGCATCTATTTTGTCTTGTATACTTCAAAAGCCTATTTTATGTTTATTTAATTTGCTCCAATATAAATTTTCATGCCTTCACTTTCAAAAAAAGTTGGAGCATTTACTCCAATTCTGTTACCTGTAATCAACATAACAGGATTTAAAAGGTTTCACCATTTTATTAGTTCAAATATTTTTCAATCATCGCTTTATTTTTATAATTTTATTGCATCCCAGATAACTAAGATTAAAGTTCCCTCCTTCGACTCAAAATGTCTGTGTTCGTAATGTGGTGAAAAAAATTGATAAGAACCTTTTGAGAATTTTTTTCCCATTGATAGTATATTCTCCTTCAATAACAAAATGTTATTCAGCAACAACATGAGAATGTAGTTGCATATGAAAGTCTTTTGGCAATTTTAACAGAACTGCTTTAGCACCATTTTCTTCTCTTAATACTTTTCCTTTTGTTCCATTGAAATAATCGACTGCATCTTCCCAAGCTAAATCATCATACAAATTCATTAAGTTTCTAATAATATTTCCCTCCGTTAGTTATTAATAAAAAAATTATAATTCTTTAATTTCAAAAATATTCCCGCATTATCAGTCTGTCCAAATTTATTAACTACTTCAAATTCATACAAAAATCTTTTAATATAAACCCCCAATCAGAGGTTTAACCGAACCACCCGGCCCGGTAATGACCGTTGTGGACTTCAATGGTAATCCTTCAGGAATTACATCATCAACCCAATTTATCCCGGTTTTTAAAGTTCTCATACTTCTAATTTGCATTTAAATAATATTAATACTATGATAGTAATCTTCTATGGTTGAATTAAATTCTTCACGATAGGCTTTCATGGACGCAGGTAGCTGATTCATAATATCACTGGCGATGAGACCATCTTCTCCTTTGTTCTTTGCTGCAAGATCACCTGCAAAACCATGTACAAAAACTCCCATGCGCACAGCTTCGTTAATCGAAAATCCGAGTCCGAACATAGCAGCGATTGCTCCGGTTAAAACATCGCCGCTGCCAGCAGTAGCCATGCCGGGATTGCCACTGAGGTTGATAAACACTCTCTTATCAGGATAACCGATTAACGAATGTGCTCCTTTTAAGACTATCGTGGCATTGAGTTTCTGGGCTGTGTTTTGCAGGACAACGATTTTATTTTTTAAAATATCATCCATTTTTTGTTTAGTAATTCTCGCCATTTCGCCCAAATGAGGCGTTAAAATGGTGGGTGTTTCCCGTTTCTTAATGCATTCCCAATCATTTGCAACAGCAGTTATTCCATCTCCATCAATGAGCAGAGGCTTTTTAATTTCAGCACTTAACTCTCTTACTAAAGTTTGTGTTTCTTCATTTAAAGATAATCCTGGGCCAATGACAACCATATCTGCATTTTCGGAAAATTGAAAAAGTTGCTGCCTGTTTTCAAGACTGATGCTGCCAGAGGTGGTGCTTTTTTGTGGTACAAAGACAATTTCGCTCCCTTTATTTCCAATGAAGGCTGCAACATTCCCGGGTGTAGCTAAATAAGAAAGGCCACCGCCTGCTTTAAGAAATGATAATGCAGCAAAATAGGGTGCACCCAGATAGTTGGATGATCCGGCAATGAATAGTACTTTCCCATAGTTACCCTTGTGGGTATCTTTATCTCTTGCAGGAATGGGTTTAGGATCGTTGGTGGCAGTTTTTAAATGATCAGAATGTTGCATAACGGGCGGAAAGGAAATATGCGTAACATACAATTTGCCTACATAGTCAAATCCAGGGTAAAGCAGGTTGCCTGTCTTTGGTAAACCAAAGGTGGTTGTATAATGTGCCTTCACCGCTGTACCCATTACCTGTCCGGTATCTCCATGGATGCCCGAAGGAATATCGATGCTGAATACGGTCTTATGGCTTGCGTTGATCATGTTAATAACATCTTTATATTCCCCTTTGACTTCACGATCCAAACCTGTGCCGAAAATTGCATCGATAATGGCATCAGATTCTTTTACTGCTTCCAGTGCTGATGAAACATCTTGCAGATCAATCATTTTAATTTGCAATTTATTTACGATATCCAAATTTTGCTTTGAAGCACCCTGGAATTTAGAACGATCACCCAAAACAAAAACGGTCACCATTCCACCATTGGAATAAATTTTCCTTGCCACCACTAATCCGTCACCGCCGTTATTGCCGACACCACAGAAAATCACAAAATTTTTATTTTTAGCTCCAAACTCTTTCAAAATAGTGAAATAAGCAGCCTGACCGGCATTTTCCATGAGAATTTCCTGGGCAATACAATATTCTTCAATGGCCCGACGATCCAAATTTCTCATTTCATTTACGTGACTGATTTTCATAATATTTACCTCATTAATTTCATTTTATATTATCCAATAAAATGTCTATTGTTTTTTATCGTTAACTTTCAATTGTATTAAATCCCTATGTAATAAAGAATTAAGCCAATAATCAGTCCAAAAACAAGATTAAAAATCTTGACCAGTATTGTATCTCTCAAGGTATAAGATAATAAAGGCAACATTCCGTGACCATCCTGAACGATTGAACTGGCAAGTAAAACTGAAAAAGGAATAATGCCGTCAGCGAACATCATTACGAAAATCATGTGTGGCCCTGATTCTGGGATTATTCCCATCAATACAGCAATTAACATGACCCATACCATGTGTGATTTGATAAAAGCCTCGAAATTCCAAAAATTAAAACCCACCTGGATAATAAGCAAGGCGAAAAACGACCATAAGAACACTCTTAACATATGCTTTTTAATAATGTGTTTCCAAATATGATCTTGCAGAAAATGATCTGGTACACTACCAACGATGATCACTGTAGCCGTTGTTAAAATCATCAATGTTATTCTTTTCCAATCCCATGTTGGTGAACCGACTATCCCTAAAGCTATGGTCAGTATAATGGCAATAAGAGCAAAACAGCGCGCTGCCAGGATATACGAAGGTAATATTTTGCCAAATGGTCTTTGTCAAAGCATTTACACGATTCAATTGTATGAACTTCATGTAATTCGCACTCTTTGCAAGGAACGATTTTTAATATATCTGCAATTTTGTCAGAAACCCATGCCAGGACAATGCCGAGGACAAAAAGAATTCCAAAAAGCAATAAAGCTTTATCCGGAACCAAAGCTAACAAAACAAATGCTTCATCGCCACTGGTGGCGATCATACCGCCGACTAACGCACCAAAACTCATCAAACCATGTATGTAAAAGGATACGTTTAGGAAAGCACCCAGGCAGCCCGGTGTTGATCCGAGGAGTGAGGCGATCAAGTATTGTCGTCCCCGACCTCCCTTGATAGACTGTGACATTTTCCCATTGGTGATGACGTTGAAATAATCTATTAACAACATCATTACAAAGACAAAGACTGTGATAAGCAAAGCGTGTTTTAAAATATTCCAAATAATCATATAATAATTCATTTCCTATTTTAAGGTTCAAATCGGATATACTGTTGATAATGTTATCGACTTTTAGTGTAAGGTATAAAAATTCTGAGTTTGATCATCAAGCCTCATACTTTGCGATATCTTCGGTGTCTAACTCCTCGAGTTGTTGCCAGAGTGGTTCGTTAGGTTCTTTGGCAATCATACGCTCTGCAAACCTAAGATTGGTTTTTAGAGAATGAATAAATTTCTCTTTGGCAGTCCACAAGCCAAGACCTGGTGAAGCTATAAAATAAATCTCCTCACCTTTTACGATATTCAGACCATCTTTGAGCGTAGATGGTTTGTGGGTTTTTATTGCTGTCTTCAAATCCAAATAATCAAAACCAACGCTCGTAATTTCATCGCGCGTAAGTTTTCCTGGTGCGTAGGTGATTCTAAAACGCTCTTCGGAGGAACCATGTATCAGATGTGCAGCCGCATGTCCAAGTTCGCGTAGTTCCGGATCGCTTTTATAAGCATTCAGCGTGTATGGCGTTCCTCTATAGCCAAATTTACGGATCATGAGGTTTTATATTTCTATGATTTTCCCGGCTCCACCTTCAATATATTTCTCCGGATATAGGGATTTAATCTCTGCTATGTGTCTGGTACAATGAGTAGGGCAGATCACTCCAAGGTCTTTAAACAATTCTAATTCATTGAATCTATGTAAACCGCCAATAATTGCGTAAATCTTCCCAAATTGTGAGGCAGCTTTAAGAATACTTTCCATTTTAGGGTGTGAACATCCTGCAATCAAAACCAATCCTTTGTCCGTTTTTACTACCATCGATTGTTCTATATGGTCAAGTTCGCCAGTAGAAAAAATATTTTTATGAAGCTTCATAGGTTCATCCACATAGATTATTTCTTTTGCATTACGAATACCTCTTAGCGAAATCGGAACATAGATTTTTACATTATTATTCTCATTAAGAAAAGCTGAAAGACCACCCACATGGTCAAAATGGGGATGAGAAATAAACACTTCATCAATTGACAACGGATCTATATCAAGTTTTTTCATATTTCCAAGAAGTATAGAACCGTTTGAACCGGTATCGAAAAGGATACTTCTGTTATAAATTTCTACAAGACAGGAAAATCCCCAATCAGGTTTAAGACCTGACAGGAATACGGTATTGTCGTAGAGAATTGTAATTTTCATTTTCAGCACCTGTTTTTTTATTGTTCTTTAATACCTTTGTTATTTTTATGGAAATTGTGTTACATACCTACACCTGCTATTTCCCTTCCACAATTCGGGCAATGACCGTCCTGAATTTTATTTTTTATAATCCCCAAATTTGTACGTTCAATCAATATTTGACCACAACCGGGGCATCTGGTATCCGCAGTTACATTATTTGTCACATTACCCAGATAGACATTATTAAGACCTGTTTTCAGACCAATTTCCCGCGCTTTAATTAAAACTGCAAAGGGGGTTGAGGGAAGATATTTAAGTTTGTAGGCCGGATAAAATGCGCTGATGTGCCATGGGATATCTTCGCTAACATCCATTATGAACCCGGCAATTGAATGAAATTCCTGCTCTGTATCATTCAATGTTGGAATAACCAGGGTGGTTACTTCTATCCAAATTCCCAGTTGATACAACATTTTTATGGTATCCAGGACGGGTGGTAATTTTGCTTTACAGATTTTTTTATAAAAATCGTTTGAAAAGGATTTCAGATCAACGTTGGCAGCGTCAAGATTTGGAGCTATAGTTTGCAGAGCTTCAGATGTGATAAATCCATTTGTTATGAATATATTTTTAATATTTTCTTCATGAGCTAACTGAGCAACATCAAAAGCATATTCATAAAAGATGGTTGGTTCTGTATAAGTATATGCAATACTTTTACAGCCAAGTTGTTTTGCTTCTATTAAAGTTTCTTCGGGAGCTGAATCCCGGCCAATGATTCGATTCTCCCGAACGGGCATCTGTGATATATCATAATTCTGACAATATTCACATTGAAAGTTGCATCCTGCCGTTGCGATCGAATATGCTGTTGATCCGGGATAAAAATGAAATAAGGGTTTTTTCTCAATCGGGTCAACATGCTGAGCGATTAACTTACCGTAATTCATCACGTATAGTTTCCCACTAATATTTTCTCTTACCCTGCAAATTCCTTTCTTAGAATTCTGAATTACACATCGATGTGCACAGAGATTGCATTTTACATTTTCCTGGGGTAATTGTTCATATAACATTGCTTCCATCATAATTCACAAAATCTCCCCGCAAAATTCAAATATTTTTTAACTTTTGTACTTAAACTACTTAAGACATTGAAGCCTTTATGTTTTCATTGAACATATTTTCGATTTCCTTTACAATGTGAAAGATCGTGACGGATATATCAGCTTCCTCGTTTTCAATAACGATAGATTTCCCTTCGTCTGCCAGTTTTCGCGCTTCAAGATTAATCGGTATTGCACCTAAAAAAGCAATATTCATTTCTTCAGCTTGGTTTTTACCACCACCGATACCAAACAATTCAATCCGGTGACCGCACTTCGGACAAATTAACCCGGACATATTTTCGATAAGGGTAATTTTAGGGATATTCATTTTCTTTGCCATACTGATAGCCCTGGCTGAATCTATTAATGATAGTTCCTGAGGTGTAGTAACAATGATAGCCATATCGGGCTCCATATTTTGCGCCATAGTAAGAATTTCGTCACCGGTACCTGGGGGCAAATCTGCTATAAGATAATCCAGGTTCCCCCATTCGACATCGCCTAAGAATTGATTCAGCATTTTCGAACGCAATGGTCCCCGCCAAATAACTGCCTGATCGGGTGGCAGTAGATTAGCCATAGAAACAACTTTGACCTCACGGCTTTCTTGCGGGATAATTTTATTTCCATCGGTGTGTAATTCACCTTGAATGCCAGTCATTTTAGGAACATCAGGCCCTGTTACGTCAGCATCAAGAATCCCGGTTTTATTGCCATGAAGATGCAAACCATAAGCAAGATTCACACTCACCGTTGTTTTGCCTACACCTCCTTTGCCACTAAAGACCACAATGCGGTGTTTAATGTGGTGAATATTATCGGCGATTTTTTTATTCTCAAGTTCAATTTGTTTCTTTTGCTTTTCTGTCAGCATAATAAACTCCTCCATTTATTTAAGGTAAAATATTTTTATTTCTATCTAAATGAGTTTTTTACACATGATATTCATACCATCACATAGAGAATTAACAGGATAGAATCTTTTATTTGGATTATCTTTTCTAAGTCTATATACAAAATTAGACTCAGTACCAACAATAAATTCTCTTTTATCAGACTGTGCTGCATAGCGAGACATCTGTGCTGTCCCACCTATAAAATTAGCCATGTGTCTTACAGGTGTAGAACATTCCGGATGAACGATAATTTCTGCATTGGTGTGTTTTTCTTTCAAAAATTTTAGATGATAGGTTTTAATATTTTCATGTACATAACAATAACCATCCCAAAGAATGATGTCTTTTTTAGTTTGTTCAGCTACATATGAACCCAAGTTTCTATCTGGAACAAATAGAATTGGGTCATCTGGCAAAGAATTTACTACACTAATAGCATTAGCTGAAGTGCAACAAATATCAGATTCTGCTTTTATAGCTGCTGAACTATTGACATAACTAACTATAATAGAATCCGGAAATTGTTTCTTTATTTTACTTAGTTGTTCAACTGTAGCCATATCTGCTAAACCGCATCCCGCATGTTTATCAGGTAAAAGAACTGTTTTATTGGGATTAAGAATAGCTGCGGTTTCTGCCATAAATTGAACTCCACAAAAAACGATTATATCAGCCGGTGTTTCCACTGCTTTTTTACTCAAATCCAAAGAATCTCCTGTGTAGTCTGCTATATCCTGCACTTCTCCTCTTTGATAAACATGGGCAAGAATAACCGCATTTTTCTCTTCTTTTAATTGCTTTATCTCTTCTATTAGTTTTTGACTTTCTCTCATCTGTGTGGTTTACTTTCCATCAAGAATTTTTTTGAATATCATAGGTTTTAATAATTTTATCTGATTGTCTTTTAACAACAAATTCTCCTTTCCACTATTGATTTCAATAAGCACGGGCATTATTTTGCCTTCTAAAGCACATCGGTTATTCACTGCTTCAGCAAGTTCAACAGAGTCAATCGTTTCGATCATATCAAATATCTTAACCGCTTTTTTTACTTTATTCCGTTGCAGATGTCCTATCATATGCCATTGCACTGTATCCCCGATAATTTGATACATCCGGTCAGCTTCCTGTACGTAATTGTAGCCGATTATTTTAATACCGGCATGTATAGCAGCCTAGACTTCTTCCGGTAATCTGGTTTTTGCTGCAGCAACCAGTAAAACTCCCGGCGGAAGTGAATTTTGAATTTCAGTAACGGATTTTTTTATTTTTTTAAAGTCCATTTCTAATGCCTGTTAATCGGTATGTATCCGATTTTTCTTTGCAAGTAATTGTTCCTTTGTTTCCACATGGTCAGGATTTGGAACAATAGCTTCAACCGGACATACATTTACACATTGTGGTTCATTAAAATAACCAACACATTCTGTACATTTATTGGGATCGATTACATAAATCGGATCACTCTCTGAAATTGCTTCGTTGGGACACTCGTCCAAACAGGCACCACAAATGACACACTCATCATTAATCATTAAAGCCATGATAAACCTCCATTATTTTTATGAATATTTAAGTATTATAAAACTCTTAGTTATTAAATTATATGGCAATTTCAATCCCTAAATACTACTATTTTGTAAGTCGTTAATCTAGAATTGGGGATATATTTTTAGGGATATATTTAAACCAGGTTTCCATTACTTTTTTCGATGCTTCTTCTTCGTATTTTGCAAGTGTCTCTTCACGATGTTTCTCATGACGGCTTAGATAATCAAGAAGCATTTTTACCTTTTGCTTTCATCTTTATCATGAAGCCGATCATAAAAATCCTCCATCTGTTTATGAAATGATCGAACGCACTCGATTATATCATATACCTGCTTATATGTCTTCATAACTTTCTTTTTTTATAATTCTTTTAAAAAAACATTTTGATCTTAAAATAATCTTGTGGTCCGACTTCCTGGACTTTGTTTGCATAATGATATTCAAACAAATATTCTATACAAAGTTACTTCGCATTTCTATTGATTCTAATAAAATTATAATAGAAGATGTAAGAAAAAATCATGAGATTTATCAATGTTTCTGTTGATAAATTCAGTGGTAAATAATATGTAGTTTTACTTATTAATAGGGCGGTTTGACATTTAACAATTTTCTACATTAAGGGCCTTCTATTATAAAGACAACTCAGTTATTCCAATGAAAAATTTTCACTGTATTAACCATTCAGGTTTTGATTTTAATACTATTTGACTTTTGATGAGTATCTTTCAGCTCGTGCAGCAACTCATCTATTGGAACAGTTATAAAAGATGAAGCATAATCTGACATTCCATATGGAATTATGAGCTCGCTATTATGAACTATGGAACCACACGAATAAACAACATTAGGTACGTAACCTTCTCTTTCTTTTTCGTTTGGTACCATTAAAGGATATTGTAAATGGCCAATCACTCTATCAGGATTTTCCAAGTCAAGAAGAATAGCTCCCAAACTGTATCTCCGCATTGGGCCAACACCATGAGTAATTAATAACCAACCTTCTTTTGTTTCAACGGGGGATCCGCTATTACCAATTTGGATAAATTCCCAGGGAAAGATTGGTTGTTGCAATAAGCTGTTATTTGTCCAAAGATCGATCTTGTCAGAAAACATTATGTAATTATTCACTCCGTCATACCGTCCAACCATTGCATATTTACCCTTTATTTTCTTGGGAAATAGCGCTAACCCGGATTATTCATAAACCAAAAAGTAAAGGGTTTTTCCACAATGATAATCGAGATTTTCATATCTAATGGGATTTTATTAGCTCACCCCTGAATTTCTTTTACTCAAATCGCAAAGAAAAAGCTTTCTAAAACAGATTTTCCTGGATTTTTTCACG